>CAVPBY010000075.1:0-41861 GCA_963702225.1 uncultured Solirubrobacteraceae bacterium
GTGCGCGGTCATCGGCTCATCCCCAGCATCCGGCCCAAGCCCGACAGCGACGCGAAGGCAAATCGCTGCAGGCGCGAGGTTCGAATCGCCGTCGGGTGGGCTTTGAACAGCATCGCTGCGTAGATCGCTTGACGCGGACTGTGAGGCGTTCCAGCGCCCATCTTCCCGGTTGATGTCAGCGACGCCATGTCGCGAAAGAACCCCTCGTAGTCGGCAGCGGGGCGGTGGCGATTGATGAACCTAACCGGCTCATCGTGACTGTTTCGCAGGGTGTGCCGGACACCGGGAGCCGCTGCGGCGCGCTCTCCCGGACCATAGGTACGCCAGGTGCCGTCGAGCTTTACGTCCAGTCGGCCCTCGACGATCTCAAAGCTGTCTTCAGCATTGTCGTGCACGTGCACCGGGGGGCTGGGTTGGTGGGGACCGAGCCAGCTATTTGCCTCAAGAACCTCACCATCGGTGTCCTCGCCGTTGCGCACGATCTCCCACCACATATCCATGCCCGGGCGAAAGTCGATGCGCCGAGCCACGGTAGGACGGGTTGCAGGGTCAAGAGAAGCAGTATTCACAGGGGCTCCATTGGGGTCGTGTGGTTCTTGATTGGTTGCAACTTTTTGCGACGGGTTGCCGCGAGATTGACGTGATGCAGCGCAGGGGCGAGCGCGGTATCAGCGTTCAGATCTCCTAGTCATTCACCTTGGTTGACAAGTTGGGAGGAGCTTCTCACGGCGCGCCATGTTTGTCAAGCGTGGTGAACTACAATCGCGGGAACATGCCGAAGAGCCTCCAACTCCTTCTCCGCGACGCCCGCAGCGCGATCGAGGCCGCCGTCCGCGCCGATCTCGCACAGAACGGCTTTGGCGATGTCACGCCCGCGCAGTCCGCCCTCTTGCGCAACGTCGGCGACGACGGGTCTCGCCCCCGCGAGCTCGCCGCACACGCCGACGTCACGCGCCAAGCCATCACCAAGCTCGTAGACGAGCTCGAGCAGCTCGATCTCGTGCGCCGCGACCCAGACCCGGACGACGGGCGCGGCGTTATCGTCAGATACACCGACCGCGGACGCGCCGGCGTCGCGATCGCTCGCAAGCGGATGCTCGCGCTCGAGCGCGGCTACGCCGCGCAGGTCGGCGCCGACCGCTGGGCCGAGGTGCGCTCAACCCTCGAGACCCTATTCGGTGACGACCTCACGAGGCCATGAGCCACTACCCGCCGTCAGGCCAGCGGCGACACGCGCGGTCCAGCCCTACCTCCCGCGTGACGCGCGGTCCTCGGCGCCAGCGCCCTCCGGCGCTCGCTGGACCGGCAGAGGAGTCGTCCACGCCGTGGTGTTCGGACGGTCGGTCGGCTCGCGGGGGAGCCGCTGGGCCTCGAGCGAGTCGACGACGAAACGCGATCGCTGTCGGCCGCGAAGAGGGTCAGCCCCGCGCGAGCGGATCCACGCAGCAGTAGCAGTTGCGTGTCCAGGTACCACAACCGGCGTGGGTCTAGGCAAGATGGTGTCGGGCGCTCGTGGCAGGTGGTTCCTGGACTGCGCAAAACCAGGAGCCGCCGCTTGCCGCTGAAGGGTCTCGGTGGCGCCGAAGAGCGAATCCGCGCGTGGCCTGCTCGATGACGCCCGACGCGATCAACCGCGCCAACTCGCACCCTTCGAGCCTGGCGCTGACCGTTGCGCTTGACCGTTGACGGCGTGTGCGCCGTGTGGTGTCGGGCCGTCCCAGGTCATCCGACTCTGAGCGTCGGGACCGCACCCAGCCCGCTCAGCACGCCAACGAGGAGTGAGAGCAAGGTCGCGACGGCCGCCGATCGTTTCCAGAGCGGTCGGGACGCCGGCTTGACCGCGATCAGCGCGAATCGGGCGCAGAGCAGGCCCGTGATCAAGAACCATGGCTCGTTGAACAACGCGTCCTGCAGGTCGGCCCGGTGGTGGTTGATCGACACCCATAGTCCGGGTGGGTAGTGCGTCGGATGCAGCCCGGAGAGGCTCAGGATGCGGAGGATCTCAAGCGTCAGGGCATGCATGCAGCTGCCCACGGTGGCGACCCAGCCGACGGTTTTGACCAGCCCTGGGATGGTGCGATGGCGCCAGCCGAACGCGGCGGCCAACGGGAGCAGTCCGGCGGTCAGGATGATGATGGCAGCGACCAGGTTGTCGTCACGGAAGTGTGCAGCGGGCGCGGGCCGGCCGACCATGCCGATCTGGCCGCCGAACGCGTAGTAGAAGCGGTACGCCGCATACCAGGCCGCCCAGAGCGCCAGCAACACCGCAAGCCGTCCGGGCTGCTCGCCGCCAAAACGGCGCCCTGCTCTGTTCGTGTGGATCGATGCGGGCGAGGCCGGGACGGTCGCGCTTGGGCCGGCGCGCCCGTGGCCGTCCTGTGCCGTGTCCCCCGTGTCGAGTCCTGAACGTGGAAAGCGGGTGGTCATGCCGTAGTCGTCGTCGGCAGCGTGTGAAGGCCCGCCAGACGCCGATCTCGCAGATGGAGGGGCGTTGACGCAGTCGCGGTGTGCGAGGTCCTCTGGCTCGATCATCGCCCGCAGCATCGACGATGCCGCCGGCCCCGCCTACGGCCAGAGGTCGATTCGTCTGCAACCCAAGACGAGGATTCCATCAACCAAAGTCGATCCTGGCAGCGTGGCCGCGCCGACCGCAGCTACGCCAACAGCGAGATGCTTCGCAGAAGTAGCTCGTCCAGTTCCGGCCGCCGCTCGCGCAAGACCGATCTCGCCATCACCGGCAACGCGATCACCAGCGACCGCGGGGACCTCACGATCCCTGTATCGCCATAGGGCTCATCGGCTCGGGCGACGGCCGGTGGCGAATGCGATCGTCCGGAGCGACCTTCCCGAAGACGCGCCCGTCGCCGAGGGTAGGGCACGGTGCGATAGCCGCGTCTCGACGCGCGGCGGTTCGCACGATCGCATTGGTGTACCGGGCCGGTGCCAAATCGGACCCAGGTGGTTCAGCCGTCGTACCCGTAGACCTGCCGGGCGCGATCGAGCTCGAGCAGCCCGTCGCGCAGATCCGCCTTGACCAGTTCCCGCGCGCGCTCGTGCGGGTCACCGTAGCCGGCCCCATGGCCGGTGTGGATCCGGATCACGTCGCCGCGTGAGAGCGGCACGCCGGTGACGATCGAGTAGCGCTCGACGGAGCCGTCGCTGTGCACGACCTCGGTGTAGTTGGGCGTGCCGGCGACGCCGTCGTGCAGCGGCCACGGTGGGTGCTTGCTGCGGGTGTAGGCGCAGGTGAAGATCAGCCCTGCGCCCCGTACCCGATACTCGAGCACGATCCCATAGCCACCCCGGAAGCGCCCCTCGCCCCCGGCGTCCTCCGCGAGCGCGAGCCGGTCGACGAGCAGACCGTACCGCGCCTCCGCGATCTCCGCCGGACAGTTGAACGTGTTGCCGTGGAACATCGTGAACATCGCGTCGTTCCCGTCCTTCGACGCCGACCCGCCCCAGCCGCCGACCTGCGGCTCCACGATCGTGAACTGCCGCCCGTTGTCCGCGTGCGGGCCGGAGATGAACGTGCCGCAGACCGAGGTGAAGCCGCCTGCCGGCAGCCGCTCGCCGAGGGAGGGGGCGAGGCACTGGAGGATCAGATCGGACATCCGGATCCGTACCTCCGAGTAGATCGAGCACGCCGCGGTCTCCCCGGGATCGAACACGGTCCCAGGCTCGGTGATCAGCCGCAGAGGGGCGAAGTGCCCGGCGTTCGCCGAGCCCTCGATCCCGGCGATGTTCATCAGCGCGACCTGCGCGGCGATCAGGGCGCCGTCGCGGGAGACGTTCGCCGACCCCTTGTCCTGAGGCGGGTTGTGGCGTATGTCGACGATGAACTCGGTGCTGGTGATCTCGACTGCGACTCGGTAGATGGTGCCGTTGTCCTGCTGCTCGGCGTGCTCATAGCGCCCGGCCGGCAGCTGGGCCAGCGCCCGCAGCATCACCCGCTCGCCGTGCAGGAGCAGCTGCCGCACCGCAGTCAGGAAGACGTCGACCCCGTACTTGCCGGCGATCTCGATCAGCCGCCGCTCGCCGAGCCGCACGGAGGCGATCTCGGCCCATAGGTCGCCGCGCATGAAATCCGGCAGGCGGCTGTTGACGCGCATGATCTCGAACACCGGGGTGATCGGCTCGCCGCGGTCGACGAGCTTCACGGCCGGCAGTCGCAGCCCCTCCTGGAAGATCTCGCTCGCCTCCGCGGAGATCGAGCCGGCGACCATCCCACCGACATCGTTGAAGTGCGCGATCGTCGCCGTCCAGGCGATCAGCTGATCGTCCACGAACACCGGCAGGCACAGAACGACGTCGTTCAGATGCGTCACCCCGCCGTAGAACGGGTCGTTGGTGACATAGATGTCGCCGGCGTGGATCGTTTCCGCCTCGTGCAGCTCGATGATCCGCTTCACGGCCTTGTCAAGCACTGCCACGAACGTCGGAATTCCCGCTCCGGCGGAGGCGAGATTGCCGTCCCGGTCGCAGATCGCCGACCCCGCGTCGAGCACCTCGTAGATGATCGCGCTCATCGCGGTCTTGCGCAGGGCGGCGAACATCTCGTCGCCGATCGCCTGCAGCGACGCCTGGATGATCTCGATCGTGATCGGATCGGTCCCCGCCTCCCCTTCGGCGGCCGCGCTCACGAGAGCCCGTAGACGTCGCGCGCGACGCTCTCCTGCACCAGTCCGTCGCGCAGATCGGCGAGGACCAGCTCTCGCGATCGCGACCGCGGATTGCCGTAGCCGGCGCCGTTGCCGGTGTGGATCCGGATCACGTCGCCCTCGTTGACGGTCATCGCCGTCACCACCGCGAACTTCTCGTGCGTGCCGTCGCGACGGAACACCTCGACGTAGTTGGGCGAGCCCTCGTTGCCGCCCGCGAGCGCCCACGGAAGGTGTTCGTAGCGGGTGTAGGAGACGGTCAGGAAGCAGTCGTCGGTGCGGACACGGTAGTCCACGACGATCCCCTGCCCGCCACGGTACCTACCCTCGCCGCGGCCCTCCATGTTCAGCGCCAGCTGATCGACGAACAGGCCGTAGCGACTCTCGGCGATCTCGGCCGGGCAGTTGAACGTGTCGCCGTGGAAGCCGGAGAACATCGCGCTGTTGCCGTCCCGCGAGGCCGAGCCGCCCCAGCCGCCGACCTGCGGCTCGACGATCGTGAAGTGCCGGCCCGTGTCCGGATGGTTGCCGCCGATGAACGTGCCGCAGACCGACTGGAAGCTGCCGGCCGGCAGCCGGTCCTCCATGTGTGGTGCCAGGCAGCGCAGCAGCACGTCGTAGAAGCGGATCTCGATCTCGTAGTAGATCGCCATCGCGGCCGGCTCCTGAGCGTCGCAGACCGTTCCCGGGTGGTCAGCACCTCCAGCGGCCGAACGAGCCGGCGTTGGCGACGTCGACGCCGGTGACGTTCATGAACACCATCTGCGCGCCGATCAGCATTCCGTCGCGGCAGGCGTTGTGGGTCCGGTGTCCTGCGGGGGGTTGTCGCGCAGATCGACGACGAACCGGTCGTCGGTGATCTCGATCGTGGCGCTGAAGATGCGGCCGTCGTCCTGCTCCTCGGACAGATGAAGCGGCCCTTCGGCAGCTCCGCCAGCGCCCGCAGCGCGGTCCTCTCACCGAGGTTCATGTACGCCTCGACGGCGGCCAGGTACAGCTCGAGGCCGTACTTGTCCGCGAGTTCGACGAGTCGCGTCTCGCCGAGCCGCACGGCCGCGATCCCCGCCCACAGGTCGCCTGCGAGGAAGTCGGGCAGGCGGCTGTTGACACGCATGATGTCGATGACCGACACGATCGGCACGCCGCGGTCGATCAGCTTCACCGCCGGAAGTCGCAGGCCCTCCTGGAAGATCTGGGTCGCCTCGCCCGAGATCGAGCCGGGGACCATCCCGCCGACGTCGTTGAAGTGGGCGATCGTCGAGGTCCAGGCGATCAGCGTCTCGCCGGCGAACACCGGCAGGCACAGGACGACGTCGTTCAGATGCGTGACGCCGCCGTAGAACGGGTCGTTGGTGACGAAGCAGTCGCCCGGATGAATCGCGTCTGAGCCGTTGACCTCGATCACACGCTTGACCGCCTTGTCGAGCACGCCGACGAACGCGGGTATGCCGGCGCCTGAGGCGGCGAGGTCGCCGCCGGCGTCGGTGATCCCGGTGCCCATGTCGAGCACCTCGTAGATGATCGCGCTCATCGCCGTCTTGCGATAGGCGGCGAACATCTCGTCGCTGGTCGCCTGCAGCGCCTCCTGGATGATCTCCAGGGTGATCTGATCGGCGGCGTTGAGCTCTTGCACGCCTGTCATCACGCCACCTCGATGATCGTGTTGCCGAACTCGTCGATCCGTACTTCGTTGCCGGGGTGGACGACAGTCGTCGACCCCTTCATCTCGATGATCGCAGGGCCGCTGAACTGCATCCCCGGCTCCAGCAGCTCGCCGGTGTAGATGTCGGACTCGAAGGCGCCGTCGGGGGCGAAGTCGACCTGGCGCGTGCCCTTGCGCGCCTGCTCGACCGAGTATCCGCTCACCGGCGGTCTCGCCGAGTGAGCTTGCCGACCTCGGCGACCGCGACGACGTGGGTGCCGACGAACTCGACGGGGGCGTCGAGCCGGTAGGTGTACTCGCGCTCGTAGGAGGCGTGGAAGTTGGCGGTGAACTCCTCGATCGCCCCCCGCTCAATGTCCCGACGGGCAGCGGCACCTCGACGCTGTGCTCCTGGTTCTCGTAGCGGAGCTTGCCGAACCGCTGGAAGCGCACCCGATCGGCGCTGATGCCCTCGGCAGCGAACTGCGCCAGCGCGCCGTCGACGACCTCCTTCAGCAGATCCTCGATCGCATCGCTGCTCGACGGCGCCAGCCGCATCAGGCGCGTGACGAAGTAATCGCGCCGCAGGTCGCTCATCAGCATGCCCCAGGCGGAGAACACGTCGGCAGCGAACGGGATCACGACCCGGCGCATGCCGAGCTCGGTCGCGAGCGCGACCGCATGCATCCCACCGCCGCCGCCGAAGCAGACGAGCGCGAAGTCACGCGGGTCGTAGCCGCGGTTGACGGACACGAGCTTCAGCGCGTTGATCATGTTGTTGTTGGCGATCCGAACGACCCCGCGAGCCGCGTCGACCGGCTCGACCCCGAGCCCGCGCGCGACCTCTTCGAGCGAGCGCTGCACCGCTGACATGTCGGCCTCGATCTCGCCGCCGCAGAAGTAATCGGGGTTGATCCGCCCGAGCGCGAGGTTCGCGTCGGTCGCGGTGGCGGCGGTGCCCCCGCGGCCGTACGCGGCCGGGCCCGGAATCGCGCCGGCCGACTGCGGGCCGACGTGCAGCTTGCCGAAGTCGTCGACCCAGGCGATCGAGCCGCCGCCGTTGCCGATCTCGACGAGGTCGACGACCGGCGTCTGGATCGGATAGCCCGCTGACTTGCGGCTCTGCTCGATCCAGTAGTCCGAGACGATCCGCACCGTGCCGCCCTCGATCAGCGAGCACTTCGCGGTGGTTCCGCCGATGTCGAGCGCGAGCACGTTGGGCTCGCCGATGATCCGGCCGAGCTCGGCCGCCGCCCAGATCCCGCTGGAGGGCCCGGACTCCACCATCGTGATCGGGATCTCCTTGGTCTTCGCGACCGAGTCGACACCGCAGTTGGACTGCATGATGTACAGCTGCCCGCCGAATCCCTCGTCGCCCAGCCGGTCCGCGAGGCGGCCCAGGTACCGCTCGGCGACCGGCTGGATGTACGCCGACAGCACGGCCGTGCTCGTCCGCTCGTATTCACGCCACTCGCGGCTGATCTGGTGCGAGGCGACGACCGCCAGGCTCGGCTCGAGTTCCCGCACGCGCTCGAGCACCGCCAGCTCGTGGGCCGGGTTCGCGTAGGAGTGCAGCAGGCAGATCGCCACCGCCTGGACGTCCTCGGCAAGGAAACCGGCCAGGATGTCCGGCAGCGCGTCGAGCACCAGCGGCGTGCGCTCATCGCCGGTCTGCCCGATCCGCCCCGGAATCTCCTTGCGCAGGTAGCGCGGCACGAACGGCTCCGGCTTCTGGTAATGGAGGTTGAAGAAGTCCGGCCGGTTGCCGCGGGCGATCGCCAGCGAGTCGCGGAAGCCCTCGGTCGTGATCAGGCCCGTCTTCACCCCCTTGCGCTCGGTCAGCGCGTTGATCACGATCGTCGTTCCGTGTGCGAGGAACTCGATCTCGGACAGGGTCGCGCCGCTCTTGGCGAGCACGTTCATGACGCCGCGCTCGAACTCGGGCGGGGTCGTGTCGGACTTCGCGGTGACGATCGACTGGCGCCCGGTATCGGGGTCAGTCGAGAAGTACACGAGGTCGGTAAAGGTGCCGCCGACGTCAGTCGCGGCTCGGGTCCTGGGGCTGCTCATCTATCGATCACTCCTCATGCGGTCCAGCTGGCGGCGGTGAGCGCCACAATCGTCGCCACCTGAACCTGACTGTCGATATCGACCCACTCGTCGGTACCGTGCAGGTTGCCGGAGGTCGGTCCGTAGCAGAGTCCGGGCACGGTCTCGACGTAACGGGTGTCGACCGTGCCCGGGTTGACCTTCGGCACAAGCGCGTCACCGCTCACCCGCTGGTGAGCGGCTCCCAGTGCGTCGGCCAGGGGGCCGCCCGCAGGATGGTTGTGAGCGTGCGCGCGGAAGGCCTCGAACGCGACCTCGACGGTCGGTGCGTGCTGTTCGACGGCCGCGCGCATCCGGTCCTGGATCTCCCGCGGCGAGGTCTCCGGGCCGAACCCGAAGCGCACGTAGGCGATCAACTCGTACGGGGTGGAGGCGGTCCAGACGCCGCCCTCGATCTTGCCGACGGTCATCCCGTACGGCCGCTCGCGGACGGCGGCGAAGTCTGGATCGCCGACGTTCGCGTTGATCTCATCCTCGACCGTGCGCAGGCCGGTGACCGCCTGGGCGAGCGCGTCGAACGCCCCAGCGCCGGTGGCGAGCATCGAGTGCCCGGCGCCGCCTTTGGCGATCAGCCGGCACCAGACGACGCCGGTGGCGGCGTGGACCGACGTCAGGCCCGTGCACTCGCCGATGAGCACGGCGTCCCCGACATGACCGGCGCCGAGCACCGACCACATGCCGTTGCCGGTGCATTCCTCCTCGATCACCGTCGAGAAGATCAGTTCGCCGCGCCGTTCGGGACAGAGCTCCGCGACCGCCTCGGCGCTGACCAGGTAGGACGCGACGCCCCCCTTCATGTCGCCGGCGCCGCGGCCGTACATCTTGCCGTCCGCGACCTCGCCCGCCCATGGGTCATAGGACCACAGGTCGGGCCGCTCGACCGGAACCACGTCGACGTGACCTGAGAGATGGATGGAGCTGCCGCGGCCGCGGCCCGCCAGGTGGCCGACGACCGACGAGCGACCGTTGCCGTAGCTGAGATGGGGGTACGGATAGCCGGCCCGCGGATCGGCCAGGGCCGCCTCCGGATCGGGCGCCACCCGCGTGACGTCGAAACCCAGCCCCACCAGGCGCCGCTCGACGATCGCCTGTACCCCCGCCTCGTCGCCAAGGATGCTCCGCTCAGCGACCAGCTCGCGGGTGATCTCGATGATCCGATCGCGGCGAGCCGCGATCGTCGCTGCGAGCGCTGCCGCGAGATCCTCGTCGAGTGCCGGAACCCGGGCGGTCATGCCTGGGCCGCGGTCGCGGGGGCTACCTCATGCAGGACCACGAATGACTGACCTTCGGGGTCCTCGGCGAGGAACGGGTCGAGCTGTTCGCCCAGACCCTCACGATCGGGATTGTCGAGCCAACCCTGGTAGGCGGCCGGCGACTCCCAGTCGGCGATCACCATCGCGACGTCCGGGTCTTGGACGGAGGCGAGCAGCCGACCGCCCAGGTAGCCGGCCTGGAAGCTCGAGACCTCGAGCACCGAGATGCGCCGGAAGGTCGCGACGAACTCGTCGCGTTTGCCGGGCTTGAGATTGAAGGTGATCACGCTTCTGGTCATGACTCTGGGTTCCAGCTCCCGTTCTGGTGTTCTCGTTGGAAGCGCACGCAGCGGGTCGTGTGTCCTGGCGTCACTTCGACGAGCTCGGCGGGGACCTCCGAGCAGATCGACTTGGCGAACGGACAGCGCGATACGAGGTGGCAGTGTGCAGGCGGGTTGATGGGGGACAGGGGCTCGCCCTGCAGCGCGATTCGTTCGCGTTCCTGCGAGGGATGCTCGACCGGAACCGCCGTGATCAGCGAGCGCGTGTAGGGGTGCGCGGGACGCTTCAGCACCACCTCCTTGCCGGCGATCTCGACGATCTGTCCCAGGTACATCACCGCGACTCGATCCGCCAGCAGGCTGACAACGGCGAGGTCGTGGGAGATGAACAGGAAGGCCAGCTCGGTTTCGTGCTGGATCCGCCGCAGCAGGTTGATGATCTGCGCCTGCACGGAGACGTCGAGCGCCGAGGTTGGCTCGTCGAGCACCATCAGCTTGGGTCGCGGCGCCAGCGCGCGGGCGATGCCGACGCGCTGCTGCTGGCCGCCGGAGAGCTGGTGCGGGTAGCGGTTGATGTACTGGGGACCGAGTCCGACGATCCCGAACAGCCGCTCGAGTTCAGCACGCATTTCCCGCTTGCCGGACACGATCCCGTGAATGAGGAGCGGCTCGGAGACGAGGTCGCCGACGGTGTGCCGCGGGTTCAGCGAGTCGAGCGGATCCTGGAAGACCATTTGCATGTCACGTCGCAGCGCGCGTAGCTCGGGCTTCGCAAGGCCGGTGACGCCCTGGCCTGCGATCGTCACCACGCCGCCGGTCGGCTCCTCGAGGCGCAGCAGGCAGCGTCCGACCGTTGTCTTGCCGGAGCCGCTCTCGCCGACGAGCGCGAGCGTCTCGCCCTTCTCGATGGTCAGGCTGACATCGTCGGCGGCGACGAGATCAGTGCGCGCGCGGACCCCCGCCCGCCCGCGGGCGCCGGTGCGCAGCCGGTACACCTTGCGCAGTGCGCTGACCTCAAGCAGCGCCATCTGGGCTCACCTCCTGCCAGTGATGGCACTCGCTCCAGTGATCGGGGCCGACCTCCGCCCGCGGCGGCGCCGTCGTCCGGCAGACCTCGGTCGCGTGCGGGCAGCGGGGGTGAAACGAGCAGCCGGTCGGGCGCTCGCGCAGATCCGGGACGGAACCTGGGATCGCGGCCAGCTCGCCGTCGGTATCGACGGTCGGCCGTGAGCCCAGCAGTCCGACCGTGTACGGGTGCCGTGGGTTGTCGAAGATCTCCAGCACGGGCCCGTGCTCGACGATCCGCCCGAGGTACATGACCATCACGCGGTCGCAGACTTCCGCGATCACCGACAGGTTGTGAGTGATCAGCAGCAGCGTCAGGCCGTGCTCTCGGCGCAGCCTGGCGAGCAGCTCGATCACCTGAAGCTGCACGGTCACATCGAGCGCCGTCGTAGGCTCGTCGGCGATCAGCAGTTTCGGCTCCGAGGCAAGCGCGAACGCGATCATCACACGCTGCGCCATCCCACCGGAGAGCTCATGGGGGTAGCGGCGCAGGATCCGCTCGGGGTCTGAGAGCCCGACATCTCGCAGCAGCTCGATTGAACGCTGCCTCGCGGCCGCTCCCTTCAGCCCGCGGTGCGTGCTCAGCACCTGCGAGAGCGTCTTCTCGACCCGATACAGCGGGTTCAGCGAGGACCGCGGATTCTGGAAGATCATCGAGATCTCCTGGCCGCGGATCTCGTTCATCTCGCGGTTGCCGAGCGCCAGCAGGCCGTCGCCGCGGAACAGGATCTCCCCGGCGTCGATCCGGCAGGTCGGCGGCAGCAACTGCAAGACGGACAGCGCCGTCATCGTCTTGCCGGAGCCGCTCTCGCCGACGATTCCCAGGATCTCGCCCTCCTGCATCGAGAAGTCCACGCCGTTGAGCACGCAGGCGGCGGGGCCGTCGTGCGATGAGAAGGAGGCGGTCAGCCCCTGGACCTCGAGGATCGGCGGCACCGGGCTAGCGGTGCCTCGGATCGAGCAGATCGCGCAGGCCGTCGCCCAGCAGGTTGAAACCGAGCACGGCTATCGCGATCATCATGCCGGGGAAGAAAGACACCCACCACTGTCCGGTCGCGATCTGATTGATTCCCATCGAGACCATCACGCCCCACTCAGGAGTGGGAACATGGATCCCGAGGCCGATGAACGACAGGCCGGCGGCGTCGAGGATCGCGTATCCGAACTGCAGAGTCGCCTGGACGAAGATCGGGCCCCACGTGTTCGGCAGCAGATGCCACCGCAGCACTCGGAACGGCGAGGCGCCGACGCCGACGGCGGCGGTCGCGTACGAGCTCTGCTTGACGACGATCAGCTGCCCGCGCATCAGGCGGGCGTAGATCGGAACGTTCACCAGTGAGATCGCGATGATCAGGTTGCGCAGGCTGGGGCCGAGCGCGCCGGCGATCCCGAGCGCGAGGATGAACGTCGGGAACGCGGACAGCATGTCCATGATCCGCATCAGCACCTCGTCGATCACTCCTCCGACGAATCCGGCGGCGGCGCCGACGGCACAGCCGAGCGTTAGCCCGACCGCGACCGCGGCGAAGCCGATCAGCAGGTCGTAGCGGGTGCCGTATAGGCAGCGGCTGAAGATGTCATCGCCGTACTGGCCGGTGCCGAACAGGTGATTGCCGACCCCGGGTCCGGAGAGGATCGCCGTTTTGCCGTACTGCTCCGGTCCGTACGGGGCGATCACGCCGGCCAGGATCGCGATCAGGATCAGCCCGACGATGATCGTGAAACCGAGCGCGGTCACCGGATTGCGGCGGATCCAGCGCAGCAGGCGCCGCAGCTTGTGGGGGCCGCCGAAGCGACCCGCCGCCGGCGGCGGCGTGGGGATCTCGACGGGGGGGATGGTGACGCTCATACGCGGTTGCGTGCCGCCCGCACGCGTGGATCGATCGCGAGATACAGGAGATCGACGGCAAGGAACAGGAGCACGTAGATCGTCGTCGCGTAGAGGATGAAGCCCTGGACCGCCGGATAGTCGCTGGAGGTGATCGCGTTGTACACGTACTGGCCGAGGCCCGGCCAGGCGAAGATGTTCTCGACGAGCACGACGCCGCCGAGCAGGTACCCGTAGAGCACCGCGATCATCGTGATGAGCGGTAGCAGCGCATTGCGGAAGGCGTGGCCGAGGATCACCTTGCGCGCGCTCAGGCCGAGCGAACGCGCGGCACGGACGTAATCGGACTCAAGTGCCTCGATCATTCCCGATCGAGTGATCCGGGCGATCGGCGCCATCACGCCGAACGCCAGCACGCACACGGGCAGGATCAGTTGATCGATCGACGAGCTCAGGTCGGTCCAGTTGCCGGTCAGCAGCGAGTCGATCGTGTAGAGGCCGATGATGTCGTTCGGCGGCTGGTTGATCGGGTTGATCCGCCCGTATGGGGCCGGCAGGATATGGGCCTTGAGGTACAGCAGGTAGAGCAGCATCAGGCTCGTCCAGAAGACCGGGAACGCGATCCCGCCGACCGACAGGATCCGCGAGGCGTGATCGATGACCCGTCCGCGGCGCACCGCCGCAACAATCCCGAGCGGAACCCCGACGATCAGCGCCAGGAGCATCGCGTAGAAGGTCAGCTCGAAGGTGGCGCCGAATCGTGAGGTGAGGTCCGTGAGCACGGGATGGCTCGTTGAGAACGCCGTGCCGAGATTGCCGTGCAGCAGCTGCCAGATGTAGTCGACGTACTGGACGATGATCGGCTTGTTGAGCCCGTCCTTCACGTACAGCGCGTGGCGCTGAGCAGCCGTGGCCTGCGGACTGAGCAGCTCAGCGATCGGGTTGCCGGGAATCACGTGGGTGAGGAAGAAGGTCACCAGCGTGACCCCGAGCAAGACCGGGATCAGCAGGACGATGCGTCTGACAACAAGCATCTGGAAGCGGTTGGGGGGTGCGTGGCGGGCCTATTCGAGGAGAGACGAAACCGGGGTTGCGGCCCGCCGCTCGGCGGGCCGCAACCCAGACGGATCTCAGCTCGTCTTGTACATGTACTGGAACCGGGTGAACGTGTCCGCCGGGAAGTAGATGTAGCCCTTCACGTCGGAACGCGTCGCAACGATCCAGTTCGGCTGGTACAAGAACGCCCACGGGGCGTCCTGCATGATCAGCTTCTGCACCTTCACGGAGGCCGCGTCACGCGCCGGCGAGGCCCGCGTGAGGAGGTTTGCGTTGATCAGCTTCTCGACCTCTGGGTTCTTGTAGTTCGTGTAGTCACAGCAGGTCGAGTCGAACATCCAGTACAGGTGATAGAAGGGGTCGTTGTTGATCGAGATCCAGTTGTCGAAGAAGAAGAACGGCAACTGGTGCGCCTGCAGCTTGGCGTTGTAGGCCGCACCGGGGACCTGATCGATGGTGACGCTGATCCCGATCTTCTTCAGCGACTGCTGTACCCAAACCGCAGTCTCCTGGGCCTCTGCGTCGCCGGAGGAGACGGTCAGGGTCGTGCTGAACCCGTGTGGGTAGCCCCCTGCCGTCAGCAGCTGCTTGGCCTTGGTCAGGTTGGTGTTGTAGACGTCGAACTGACCGGTGTTGGTCGGCGTCCCGATCGGCACTGGGCTTGTCATCTTCTCGCCGTAACCGTCGAGCACCTGCGAAATGATCGTGTTGTACGGCACCGCGTAGTCGACCGCTCGGCGAACGTCGACGTTGTTGAACGGCTTGTCGCTCGCGTTCATCCCGAGGAACACGATGTACCGGCTCGGGTTGTTGTAGACGGTGATAGCGGGGTTGGCCTTGGCCGGCGCGACGTCCTTCAGCGGCAGGTTGTAGGCCATATCGACGGAACCTGACTGCAGCAGCTCGTACCGGGTCGACGCGTCCGGAATGATCTTGAAGATGATCTTCTTCAGCTTGGGCTTCGGCCCATAGTTGTAGTTGGGGTTGGCGACCAGAGTCCATTGCACGCCCGGCTGCCAGCTTTGCAACTCGTACGGTCCGTTGGCATTGCCTGCGACGTTCGTCGCCAGATACTTGTGAGCATACGGGTCGGACTTGGTGGCCTTCGCCTTGATGATCGCTGGGTCCAGGATCGAGTTGCCGAACTGGGCCATGTTGCCCATCAGCAGGTCGTTGGCCTTGGTCAGGTGCATCTGGATCGTGTACGGGCCGGTCATCGTCACCGACGACCCCTTGGTGACGCCCGCCATCCCGAGTAGCGCAGCGGTGACGCCGTTCTGCTTGAACACGCGTCGATAGCTGTAGTCGACGGCCGCCGCGTTCAGAGGAGAACCGTTGGCGAACTTCAACCCCTTGCGGATCTGGAACGTGAGCACAGTGTGCGACGCGTTCCAGGTCATGCTGTGGGCGATCGACGGGATGAAGCCGTTGGCGTCGCCGATCTTGTGCCCGTTGACATTCTTGATCTTGTAGTTGTTCAGCCAGCCGTAGACGTTGGTGAGCATCTCCTGCGTCTCGGTGTCACCGCTCGACTCAGTCGGATCGAGGTTCTGGATGTCGTTCGGAACGGCCACCACCAGGGTGGTCCCCGTGCCGCTGCTCGGTGAACCCCCGCCGCTGGGGCCGCCTTTGCCGCCGCCGGAGGACGATCCTCCGCAGCCGGCGAGCGCGAGTGCTGCCACGGCGGCGATCCCGACCGCTGGCAGGCCGGCGACCTTGAACCGCCGGGGGTCGGTGCTCTGCGACGAACTCCTCATTTACCTCCACTCCTCCGTTATGCCGATGACGTGGGTCGGCTCGGCGGGCTAGCCAACGATGTGCACTTCCCGGGGTAGCGAGCTGAACCGCTCGCACGCGCTGTCCGTGACGTGGACGATCTCCTCCAGACGTACCCCGAACTCACCGGGCAGGTAGATGCCGGGCTCGATGCTGTGAACGACGCCGGGTCGGAGCTCGACGTCGTAGCCGCGCATGATCCACGGTGGCTCGTGCACGGACAGACCGAGTCCGTGGCCGGTGCGGTGCACGAAGTACTCGCCGTAGCCTGCGTCGTCGATCACCCCGCGAGCGGCGGCGTCGACATCGGCGCAGGTGGCGCCGGGCTTGGATGCGGCAAGGCCCGCGACGGCCGCCGCCTCGACGATCGAATGCACCTCGCGGTAGCGCTCGGTGGGCTCGCCGATGAACGCCATCCGCGTGATGTCGGACACGTAGCCCCCGCTCCGTCCGCCGATGTCGATTACGACTGCGTCGCCCTCGTGCAGCCGGCGCGTTCCCGTGTGGTGGTGGGGGAAAGCCGCGTTGGGCCCCCCGCCTACGATCGCGAACTCGACCGGGCTTGAGTTGGCGCCGAAGGCCTGGGCGATCGCCTCGCCGATCTCATGCTCCTCCGCCCCGGGCCGCAGCGCGGCGAACCCGGCGAGCATCGCGGAGTCCGCGACGTTGGCTGCCAGTTGAAGAAGCTCGATCTCGTCCGCGTCCTTCGCCTCGCGCAGGGGCGCGATCACGCTGGTCGCGTCGACCGTGGCGGCCGCCGGCAACGCGTCCTGCAGCAGCAGCAGGTGCGACGCGCGCATCTCCGGATCGACCGCGATCGTCGAGGCGCCGGGGCCGGTTCGCTGCAGCGCGGCTGCGAGCGCGGCCGACGGGCCGGCGTCGTCGTTCCAGCGGATCAGGTCCAGCTCCGGAGCCTGGCTGGCGGTCTGCTCGGCGTTGAGGCTCGGCATCACGAAGGCCGCGCTGTCGGCGGAGATCAGCAGCATGGAGGCTCGCTCGTCGCCCTTCGGCGAGAAGCCCAGGAGGTACTTCAAATTGTCGGTCGGCGCGACCGCCGTCGTCTCGATTCCCGATGCGGCCATTTGGCGCCGCAGCGAATCGATCCGGTGAGCGCGCGTACGCACGTCAATCACGCCAATTCCACCCTCGAAGTCGGTTTCGCCGGAACACCAGCGAGATGCTGTGCAATGGCCACTCCGAAATACCCTATGTAAGGCGTACCATAGAATTGACGCACTTGAATGTCAAAACGGACCCGTGCTCACGGAGCCCTGGCCATCGCGGGATCGCCTCTGATCCGCGTGTGCTGGGCGGTGCGCGCGGGCCGCCGCGAACTAGGATGGCCGTCCGATGGAGTCATCGAATCTCGCCTTGAGGTCGATCCGCCGCCGGAATCTTCGGGAGGAGGCGGTTGAAGTGCTGCGAGCCGCGATCCTCGGTGGAGATCTCGCGCCCGGCTCGATCCATTCCGCCGTGAGCATTGCCGAGCATCTGGGCGTGTCGCCGACGCCGGTCAGGGAGGCGATGATCGAACTGGCCCGCTCGGGATTGGTGGAAGTGCTGCCGAACCGGGGCTTTCGGGTCACGGTGATTGACGATCGCGACCTCGATGAAGTCGCGGAGCTTCGACTGATGCTCGAGGTGCCGGCGATGCGCCAGCTGATTGAGCGGGCCAGCGACGAGGAGATCACCGCGCTCGAGGGGCCGCTGAAGGCGCTCGAGGACGCCGCCGACCGCAACGACGTTCCGGCCTTCCTGCTGGCCGACCGCGAGTTTCACCTACAGCTGCTGGCGCTGACCGGCAACCAGCGCCTGGTCGGGATCATCGCCGGTCTGCGTGACCAGACGCGGATCATCGGCCTTCACTCGTTGGCCGTCGCGGGAGTGCTGGAGTCTTCTGCGGCCGAGCATCGCCCGATTCTCGACGCGATTCGCAAGCGCGACAAGAAGGGTGCCGAGCGGCAGATGGTCCGGCACCTCGAGCACACCCGCGGCGCTTGGGCCGGTCGCGAGGAGCCGCCGGCGAAGTCCTACAGCTGAGCGACGCGCCCTCACGTGACGCTGAGCGACGCGCGCACAGACCACGTCCGTTGCGCTGTGGCGGCTACATCGGCACGGTCTGCAGCGCGTCGGCCAGCGCCCGCGCGACGATCAGGTCCTCGGCCGGCAGGCCGACCGACTTGAACACCGTAACCTGATCCTCGCTCGTGCGCGACGCCGCGCCGCTGAGCAGTTCGACCAACGTAGAAGCGAAGCCCTCCGCGGGCAGTGCGCCCGCGCGGATCGCGCCGACGATGTCCCCGGCCTCGCTCAGCGTCGCCTCGAGCGACTCGACGACGACCACGGCACGCGCCAGCGTTTCGGCGGGGATCTCGGCCATGTCGAGCCGGTAGGCGCCGATCCCATTGATGTGCACGCCAGGCGTCAGGTCGCGGTCGTCGAACAGCGGCACGGTGCTGGTCGTACACGCGCAGATCAGATCGGCGCCGGCGACGGCCTCCGGGGTGCGGGTCGCTGCGTCGAGGCCGTCAGCGCGCAGGCGCTCGCACAGCGCCTTCGCCCGTGGGCTGTCCGGCGTCGAGCCGACGATCGTCACCTGCTCGATCGGCAGGATCGAGCGCATCGCGCTGATGTGCGCCTCGGCCTGGGGACCCGCTCCGAACACGACCATCCGGCTGCTGTCAGGCCGCGCCAGGTTGCGGGTCGCGAGCGTCGAGACCCCCGCGGTGCGCAGCCCTGTCAGCGCGGCACCGTCGATCACCAGCTCGGGTGTCATTCCGTCGCGGCTGAGCAGAAGGTACAAGCCCTGAATCATTGGCAGACCACGGGCCGGGTTGCCTCGCACGATCGACACCAGCTTGAGGCCGGCGCCCTCCTGACCGAAGGCGGGCATCAACAGCATCTCCGCAGGGTCGGTGCGGTCCGGGACATCCAGCACCGAGCGTGGGATCCCTTCGAGTTCTTCGGGGGTTCGCGCGAGGAGACCCTGCTCCAGCGCGTCCGCCGCCTGCGCAGCCGAGAGCAACGTATAGACGTCATCTCCAGTGATAACGCATAGGCCGCCCGGGGGCGAACGGCCCTCGGCTCGCATTTGCAAGCAGTTACCTCCGTCGTCGTGCGGTGCGGCCCTCACTACCAACCATCTTGTCGATACTATGGCACACGGTATATGGCAGATCACCGCAGTCGGACGGTCGAAGTCCAGACCGGTAGCCGGCCGCTGACGTTCGTCGGGCGAATCTGCTCAAGGGCGTCGGCATGATCGAGTACGACGTCGAGCCTCCGATGGATCGGAGGAGGCCGTTTGGGCCGTGCCTGCTCAGCTTGCGGGTTACCGAATGACGCGGAGACCGGGGCGTATCCGACGATGTGGAGGACTCGCCGTGGCCGCACATCGAGCCCGGCCGGATGATGACTCGGCTCGATCGTCGTCCGCCGGCCGTCGCGACGCGACGCGTCTCACGGGAAGAAGCCTCAGTCGGGTGCCGATCTCGCTGATGGCGGGCCCCGGGAGGGGACGGCCGCGATCTCTATCCCGGCGAAGCGATCACGCGAGGCGCGGAGACCTGGCTGTCACTTCGTCGCGTTGCAAGAAGACGTCCAGCGATACGCGAAGTCGCTACTCGCGTTGACAGTTGTGGTCGCTGTGATCGGGTTGGCGAGCATCGCCGCGACAATTGCTGTCGCCGCTACTCATTAGATCTAGCCGAGCAGCTCGGACGGTTCGTCGCGCGAGAGCTGCTGCATCACCTCGAACTCGTTGAACACCGTCCACTCCTCCTGGATCTGCCGGTCACGGAGGTGGTATTGCGAGATGCCCCACAGCAGCGCACGCCGACCCGTCGGCGGTCCGTAGATGCCGTTCCCCAGATGGGTGCCCAGCGCGGTCCAGCGCAGCGAGACCGAGTACCCGCTGATGTCGTTGCCCATCCAGTACGCATCGTCGATCTGGAAGCCGAGGTCTGGGAACATCGCCAAGAACGAGAGGATGTAGGCCTTCACCGCCCCGCGGCCGTAGAGCTCGCGGCCGGTCGCGCCGTGAAAGCGAGCGGTAGACGCGTAAGCGCCGTCCAGGGCACTGAGATCCCGCCGGTTCCAGGCGTTGTGCAGCGTTCGGCGCAGCAGTTCCCCGACATCGAAGCTCTCGCGCTCAGGGGCGGACAGCCGGGGTGGGGGGGCCTGGCCGAGCAGCCGTTCGATCTCGCCACTACGAGCGCCGATCAGCGCGTCAAGGGTTGGGCTCTCGTTGGCAAGCGAGCGCGCCAAATCGGGCACATCGAAGCCCAGCTGGGCGAGCAGATGCGCAGTGTTGTAGATCACCCACTCTTCGAAGATCTCGTTCTGGTGCGCGACGCAGTTGGCGGTGCACCACACCACGACCTTGCGATTGGTCGGGGCACTCCAGCGGCTGTAGCCGGTGTTGTGCCCGATGATCACCGTGCGGTGGGAGGTGTGGAAGTTACCTGCCGAGTCCGACGCCCAGATCACCTCGTCAGGAAACAGCCGCGCGTCCGGGAACGCGTTGATCGTGTGGATCGTGTCAGCGATGATCTTGTCGCGCCCGTACTGCAGCCCGGCATCGTCGGTTACGCGGCTGTTGTGGCGGTAGCAGTCGTAGATGTAGCCGATGTCTTTCTGCTCCCATATGCGATGCGTGATCCGCACGATGTAGTCGACGATGTCGACGTAGGCGGGATCAAACCCGGGAAGCTTCTGGCGCGGCGGTCCCTGGTCGGCGGCCAAAAGGCGGCCGGTGCCGCCCTTCTCCGCGATCGAGATCTCAAAATCGGCAGGATTGGTGCGCCGCGGAGCGATCGCGGGGGTGTGCCCATTGTCGTTTTGCGTGGCGGTTGCCGCGGTCTGCTCCGCGGCGTCGTTGGGTGTCGTCTGGTCGGGCATGGCATCGTGCTCCTAGATGGTTGATTCCGCGGTTTGGCCAGCGGGTGAGGTTGGCGAAGGCTGTGGTGGGGCGGTCGAGTTGATGGTTGAGGGTGATCGCGGCGCCCAGGTTGCAGAAGGGCGCGCGGATGCGTGCGTTGTTCACTGGGCGGTCCAGCCGCCGTCTACCGCGAGCACGTGGCCGGTGATGAGCGCGGCCTCCTCGGAGAGCAGGAAGCTCACTGCGCCGACGACCTCGTCCACCTCTCCGATGCGCCCGAGCGGGATGCGGCTGAGGACTTCGTCCTCGAACTCGGGGCGAGCCAGCATCGGCGCGGTCAGGGGGGTGCGCACGAAGGTGGGCGCGACGGCGTTGACCCGGATGCCGAGCGGCGCCCATTCGAGAGCGAGCGCGCGCGTGAGCCCGTCGACGGCGTGTTTGCTTGCGCAGTAGGGGACCCGCCCTGGGTAGCCGACACTCCCCATTTGCGAAGAGAGGGTGACGACCGCGCCGCTGCGCCTCGTCTTCATCGCCGCGTGGCCGAACGCGCGGCAAGGGACGAGGGTGCCTATCACGTTGACCTCGAGGATCTCTCGTACGTCGCGAAGCGAGGTGTCCACGAGCGGTCCCGGTCGGTTGATGCCCGCCGCACAGACGAGTAGGTGCGGCTGCGCAAGCTCGACGATCTCCTCGATGCAGGCCTCATCGGTAACATCGCCCACGGCCGCGAGGACCGTCCCGGGAAGGTTCTTCGCGGCGGCGCTGAGCTCGTCGAGATCCCGAGATGTACGTGCGACGGCGGTCACCTCCACGCCGGCCGCGGCGAGTGCAAGGGTCACGCCACGACCGATGCCCCGTCCGGCTCCCGCGACGAGGGCCCGGTGTCCCGCCGGCCACCTGCGCCCGCCGTTGCCCCGTAGCGCGGGCGGTGTCAAGACCACCCCTTCGTTCGGGGCTTCGGGACGCCAAGTGACCGTCGCAGCACGAGCTGAGGCTCGAAAACCCGTTGGCGCACGACGCCGGGCTCAACGATCCCTTCGATGCGTTCGAGCAGCAGCTCAACCGCGGTGTGAGCCATCTCTTCCATGGGCTGGCGGACGGTGGTGAGTTCGAAGGTCTCCCAGGCCGCCATTGGCAGGTCATCGAAGCCCACCAGCGAGACGTCTTCAGGCACGCGGACACCGAGCCCGCGGGCGGCGTTGTAGGCGCCGATCGCCACCGAGTCGTTCGAGCAGAGCACCACCGTCGGAGGGTCGTCTTGGGCGAGCAGTTCGATCATCGCTTGGTGACCGACTTCGTAGTTGAAGGGTCCGCGGCGCACGCGCCTGTCGGGGAGCTCGAGACCCGCCGCGCGTAAGGCGGCTCGCACCCCACGCTCGCGGTCGCGACCGGTACTCGTATCCTCGGGCCCGAAAATCGTGCCGAGACAATGGTGTCCGAGTCGAATCGCCTCCCCAGCGGCGAGGGAAGCGCCGAGGGAGTTGTCGACGATGGCGCTGTCCGCCGCGATGCCTTCGACGTAGCGGGTCAGAAAGACGAACGGAAAGCCTCGTCGCAGCAGCTCTCCGGGCACCACCCCATCCATGCGACTTGTGCTCAGTACCACCCCGTCGATGGACCGGTCGAGCAGTCGGTCAAGCAGAGGCCGGATCGTCTCCGCTGAGGCCGGCTGTTCGGACTCGACCTCCTCGGTGAAGAGGACCATGCGGTATTCCCGGCTGCTGACGGCGTCATGCAAAGGCGCGGCGATGTATGGATAGAAGACGCTGGTCAGGTCCGTGACCACGATGCCGACTGTCCGCGTGCTGCGGGTGACGAGGCTGCGCCCGACGTCGCTCGGGACGTAGCCGAGCTCCGCGGCCGCGGCGAGCACACGCTCGCGCGTTGCCAACGAGATGCGACTCTCGCGCCGGAACGCGCGTGAGACGGTTGATTGGGAGACTCCGGCCACGCGGGCGACATCATGTGAGGTGACGTTCCCCGCGCCGACCCGGGATCTCCGTGCCGAGATGGACGACGAGCTCATGGTCCCGGGGAGAGTAAAGCGGGCTGGAGGCCCTGACGGATCGACGAGGAGAGCTCGCTCAGTCCTCGCCTCCGTAGCGGGCGACCCTCAGATCACACGTGATTGCGTGTCCCTCAAAGTTCTCGATCCGGCACTGGCGGGCGCACACCTGCCCGATCCGGCGGCTCGCCTCCGGGGTGCACTGCTGGTAGGTGACCGTCTTGAGGAACTTGCCGACCCAGAGCCCGCCGGTGAAGCGGGCCGCCTTCGCCGTAGGCAGGATGTGGTTGGTGCCGATCGTCTTGTCGCCGTAGGCGACCGTTGTCTCGGGTCCTAGGAACAGCGAACCGTAGTTGCGCAGGCGCTCGTGGTATCGCTCGGGGTGGGCAGTCTGGATCTCGACGTGTTCGGCGGCGAGGGCGTCGGCGACGCGCAGTGCCTCGGACTCATCGGCGGCGGTGATGATCTCCCCATAGTCGCGCCAGGACACGGTGGCGACGTCCGCGGTGGCCAGAGTGGTGAGCTGGCGCGCGATCTCCCCCCGCACCGCCTGCGAGAGTGTCGGGGAAAGGGAGATGAGCGTTGCCTTCGATGTCGGCCCATGCTCGGCCTGGCCGAGCAGGTCGGCGGCGACGATCTCCGCGTCGGCGGTGTCGTCGGCGATGATGAGGATCTCGGTCGGGCCGGCGGGCAGGTCGATGCCGACCACGCCGAACAGTTGGCGCTTGGCTTCGGCGACGTAGGCGTTCCCGGGTCCGACGATGATGTCGACTGGATCGATCTCTGAGGTCCCGAGGGCGAGCGCGGCGATCGCCTGCACCCCGCCGAGCAAAAGGATCTCGTCGGCGCCGGCCATGTGCATGGCCGCGATCGTCTCCGCCGGCGGGCGACCCCGCATCGGAGGCGTGCAGGCGACGACGCGCTCGACGCCGGCCACCTTGGCGGTCAGGACCGACATGTGCGCGGACGCGACCATCGGATAGCGGCCGCCCGGCACATAGGCGCCGACCGCGCTCACCGGGACGTTGCGGTGCCCGAGGATGACGCCGGGCTCGGTCTCGATCTCGATGTCGGTCATTGAGGCGCGCTGCGCCTCGGCGAAGCGACGGACCTGGGCCTGGCAGAAGCGGATGTCCTCGATCACGTGCGGGTCGACGCCGGCGACAATTTCCTCGGTCTCCGCGGCGGAGAGCCGGAAGCTCGCCGGAGCGTGGTGGTCGAACTTCTCCGCGTACTCGCGGACCGCCTCGTCTCCGCGCTCACGGACCTCTCGGATGATGGTCGCGACTGTGTCGAAGACGGTCGGCCCCACGGTTGAGGCTTCGGATGCTTTGACGCTCACTTGTGTCTCCTCTTGGGCTGCGGAGTGGGTCGCAAGCCCGCTTGGACAATTGATGCTTGACTACGTATGCACAACTATGCCATGATCGACCGCGGGTCGCAACAACGGTTCTCGACCCAGCCACATGCGAAGGAGATCCATGACCGAGATGGCAACGCAGGCCGATCCGATGGAGGGGCGCATCGCCCGGTTCGACGACCTCAGGCGTCAGGGCACGGCGATCATGTTTATCGACAGCATCCTGCCCGGGCATCTGCGGATGAACTTCTCGGTGATCGGGGATACCGCCTCGGAGAACCCGGACTTCAAGCCGATGATGACCGCGTCGCACAAGTTTCAGATCGGCATGTTCGAGGCGCCTCCGGGCAACGGCCCGGGTTGGCATACCCACGACTACGTCGAGCTGTTCATGCCGCTGAGCGGCAACTGGCGCTTCCTTTGGTCGATGGATGCTGATGATCCGGAGCCGATCGGCCAGGCAGGAGATTCTCGGACCGTGGGATGTCATCTCCTTCCCGTCCGACGTGATGCGGCGTTTTGAGAACGTCTCCGAGGTGAATGCCTGGGGGTTTGCCGTGCTCGACCCCCATGAAAAGTTCGCCGGGCCCGACCCGCGGTGGCCGGACTTCATGATCGACGCCGCACGGGCGCAGGGCCTGGAGACCGACGCCAGCGGCAGGCTCGTGCTCCCAGAGAACTTCGCGGAACTCGAGGCGCAGGTGACTGACCAGATCAAGGCAACCGGGAGCTCACGCGGTAAGACGGACGAGACTCCGATGCGAGATCACAACAGTACGAGGTGAGGAGATGCTGCATACGTATGCGCGCCAAGACTTCCCAGAGCGATTGATCGGGGCGGCGTCATGACCGTGGTGCTGGAAGCCAAGGACATCGTCAAGCGCTTCGGACATGTGACGTCGTTGGACAAGGCCAGTTTCGAGGCCTACGAAGGCGAGGTCACCGCGCTGATCGGGGACAACGGCGCCGGCAAGTCGACGCTCGTCAAGGTCCTCTCAGGGGTGCTCGCGCCGGACGGCGGCACGATTCGAGCTGGCCGGCGCGCCCACGGCGCTTGACTCCCCCCAGCACGCCAAGCAGCTCGGGATCGAAACGGTCTTTCAGGACCTCTCGCTGGCGCCCGAGCTCGGTCCGGCCGAGAACGTGTTCGTCGGTCGCGAGTTGTTCAAGCCCGGCTGGCAGGGCAGGCTGCGGATCCTCGACAAGGCGGAGATGAGGCGTCAGGCGCTTCAGTCGTTCGTGTCGATGGGGACCGACGTGAAGGACATGTACGCGTCGGTCGCCGCCCTGTCCGGTGGGCAGCGCCAGAGCGTGGCCATATGCCGCTCGGTGATGTGGGCCAACAAGGTCCTGTTCCTCGACGAACCCACGGCGGCACTCGGGGTGCGCCAGACGCGCAACGTGCTGGAGCTCGTGCGGCGAGTGGCGCAACGAGGCGTCGCCGTCGTGCTGATCAGCCACAACATGACCGAGGTCATCGACGTCTCTGATCGCATCGAGGTTCTGCGCCTCGGGAAGCGGGTCGCCCGGTACCGCGCTAAAGACACGACCGTCGAGGAGCTCGTCGGCGCGATGACCGGCGCGCTTGACTTCAACCTGCAGGGGGAGCGATGAGCGTCTCTGAGGGTCAGCCCGCCCCGTCTCCCGCGGGCCCGGGCAGCGACATGGGACCGATGATCCAGTCCGAGGATCTCAGCGCCGCCCGCAGGCGGGCACTGCAACGCAACCTCGGCGCCTCGCCCACCTACATGTTCGCCGTGCTGATCGCGATCTTCGTGGTGTTCACGATCGTGAGCCCGAACGCGTTTCCGTCCTCGACCAACATCCACAACATCCTGCTCGACGCCGCGGTGTTCATGACGATGGCGGTCGCCATGACCTACGTCATGATCGCCGCCGGCATCGACCTGTCGGTCGGCTCGGTGCTCGTGTTCGGCAACGTGATCGCCGCCAAGGCGATGATCGCGGTCGGCGGCGACAGCGTCCTGACCGTGATCGTCGGCCTGATCGCGGGCGTCGCAGTCGGCGCCGGCTGGGGCCTGTTCAACGGGATCTGCATCACCAAGCTGCGGGTACCGGCGCTCATCACCACGCTGGGCACGCTGGGCGCAGCGCTCGGCGCGGCCGACCTGCTCACCGACGGCAACGACGTGCGCTCGGTACCGCTGACACTCATCAACTTCGGCAGCGACACATTCCTCGGCCTGAGTTACATCATCTGGGCCGCGCTCGCGGTGACCGTCTTTGGTGGCCTGGTCCTTCACCTCACCCGCTACGGGCGGCACACCTACGTGATCGGCTCCAACATCGAGGCGGCGCGGCGAGCCGGCATCAACGTCGACCGCCACCTGCTCTCGCTCTACGCGGTAGCCGGTGCCGCGGCGGGGCTGGCCGGCTTCCTGTCGCTCGCGCAGTTCGCGACGACGACGATCTCCGGCCACAGCCAGGACGTGATCGCGGTTATCACCGGGGTGGTGCTGGGCGGGACGAGCCTCTTCGGCGGAGTCGGCTGGATGGTCGGCACCCTGATCGGGATCCTCATTCCGGCGACGCTCGACAACGGCTTTGTCATCGCCAACGTCCAGCCGTTCTGGCAGCAGGTGGCGACCGGTCTGATCCTGATCGGCGCCGTATATCTCGACCAGCTCAAGCGCCGCTCGCGTGAGCGTGTGTGAAATCCCGGAGGAGAGGAAGCAAGTGCATCAACTATCCCGACTGGGTGCGGCCGCGTGCGCGGCGGCGCTCGCACTGACCGTCGCCGCCTGCGGCGGCTCGTCCAAGGGCGGCTCATCATCCGGCGGTTCGTCCGGTTCATCGACGTCGTCAGGGAAGGCGTTGTCGGGCAAGGGCGTGAAGGTGGTCTACATCCCCGGGCTCACCGGCAACCCCTTCTACTCGACCGTCGCCTGCGGCGCGGCGGCTGAGGCCAAGAAGCTCGGCGCCGAATTCTCGGTGCAGGGCGCCCCGACGTTCGCGGTCAACGCCCAGACGCCGGTCGTGGAGGCGGTCACCGCCAAGAAGCCAAGCGCGATCATGATCTCCAACGATGATCCGAAAGCGATGATCCCGCCACTGCTGCAGGCGCAGAAGGCGGGGATCAAGATCGTCAACATCGATGGCGACCTCGCCGAGAAGAGCATCGGCGTGACCAACATCCAGTCCAACGACACCGTCGGCGGAGAGCTCGCCGGCAAGGCCATGGGCAAGCTGGTGGGCCAGAAGGGCGGTGACATCCTGATCCTCGACAACTCGCCCGGCTATGTCGTCTCCGAGGATCGTCGCAACGGATTGATCGCGGTGCTGCATAAGCAGTACCCCAAGCTCACCGTGCTCCCGATCCAATACACGAACAACGAGACGGCGACCGCCGCCTCCGACGTGCGCGCCACCGCGGCCGGGCACAAGAACCTCGTCGGCGTCTACACCGTGGAGACCAACAACACCGAAGGCGCGATCACGGGAATCCGCGAGGCCAATCTCACCGACAAGGTCAAGCTCATCGGTTACGACACCTCGGCCCCGATCGTCGCCGCGATTCACTCCGGCGCGGTTTCGGCGGACATCGTGCAGTACCCCTACGGCGAGGGAATGCTCGGGCTCAAGACGGCGGTGATGGCTGTCAAGGGCCAGTCGGTCTCCCGCGAGCAGTCTCAGCCGTTCGTCGTGGCCACGAAGGCGAACATCAACTCGGCGAAGGTGCAGAAGTTCATCTACAAGACGAGTTGCTCGTCGTGACGGAGATACAGCCCACGTCCGACCGGGACGGAACGGGGGGCGCGGCGACGCGTCCTCCTGAGTCCTCGACCCTGCGCTTCACCCCCGCGCCGGACATGTCGATCTCCGTCACCGCTCGTCGCTCGCGCGACCAGCGCGCCGACGACCAAGGTGACCGTACGCAGCCGATGCGCGGCTTCGAGGACAGCTACGTCGACATCGTTGACTACATCGTCCGCATCACCGACCGGATCTGGGAGGACCAAGACGTCGGCTACATCTACGACACGTATCGCAACGAGTGCCACGTCTACAACCACGGAATGCACGTCGGGATCGAGCCGGTCCTCGGGCACACGATCGAGGGCCTGCATGCCTTCCCCGACGCCCGCCACGTCGCCGACGACGTGATCTGGGCGGGCAACGAAGATGAGGGCTTTGCCACCTCTCACCGCGCGCTCAACATCGGCCACCACACCGGCCCCTGGGCCTGGGGTCCGCCGAGCGGCCGCAAGATCCAGACCTGGGTGATCGCCAACTGCGTCTCGGAGGAGAACGAGATCTTCGAGGAATGGATCCAGGACAACGCCTGCCAGCGGCTGCTGCAGTGCGGCGTCGACGTCAGGGCCGCGGCGCGGCGCTTCGGCAACGAGACCCTCCGCGCATTCATCGGCGAGCGTGAGCTCACCGAGGTCCAGCGCCTGCAAGGCGGCCGGGTCCCTCGGCGGGCGAGCGAGCCCCCATCCACGACCGCCGACATCGACGGACTGCTGCGCGCCTACTACCACAACCTCTACAACGTCCGCGACCTCTCAGCGGTCGACCGGCTCTACTCGTCGGGCGTGCGCTGGCACGGAGCCACGGACCGTGAGGGATACGGCCGCAACGAGGTCCGGGCGATGGCCCGCGGGCTGCTCGCCACCTTCCCCGACCTCGGCGTGAATGTCGACGAGGTCTACTGGATGGGCTCGGAACCCGAGGGGTACGCGGCGTCGGTGCGCTGGACTGGCGCCGGCACGCATCGCGGCTACGGTCTCTATGGGCCGCCGACCGACCGGCGCGTCCATCTGTGGGGGATCTCCCAGGTCTACCTGCGCGGCGGGCAGGTCGTTGAGGAGTACGCGCTGTTCAACGAATTCGACGTGCTCGCTCAGCTGCTGTGCGACGAACCAATCCCCTTGGAGCCGACCCGCCCATGAACTCGACTGACACCACCCTGCGTCCCGCCGGTCTGCCCGGGCTTGACCTCACCCTCGTCAAGGCACCGGAGATCGAGCCGGCGCCGACCCGCGATTCCGCGATCGTCGCTCGCGTTTCCGAGATGCTGATGGCGATCGAGCGCGACGGGATGGACGCCGTGCGCGCCCTCTCGCAAGAGCTCGACGGCTGGGCGCCGGACTCGTTCGAGATCACCGAGGCGGAGATCCGTGATGCCGCCGACGCTTGCTCGCCTGAGCTGCGGGCCGCGATCGCGCTGGCACAAGAGCAAATCGGCGGCTTCGCCCGCCGCCAGCGCGCCACGCTCACCGACTTCGAGGCCGAAACCCTCCCGGGGGTCTGGCTCGGACAGAAGCAGGTGCCGGTGCGTCGGGTCGGCGCCTACGTCCCCGCCGGGCGGGTGCCGATGCTCGCCACGCCATTCATGACCGTTCTGGTGGCCAAGGCGGCGGGCGTCGAGCATGTCGTCGCCTGCTCACCGCCCCGCGCCGGCCGGGGTATCCATCCGCCGGTCCTGCATGCCATCGCGACCTCCGGAGCGGATCGCATATTCGCGCTCGGCGGCGTCCAAGCACTGGCGGCGATGGCTTTCGGCATCGAGGATCTTGAACCCGTCGACATGATCGTCGGCCCCGGCAACGCGTTCGTCACCGAGGCCAAGCGCCAGCTCTTCGGCCGGGTGGGCATCGACCTGCTCGCCGGCCCTTCCGAGGTGACCGTGCTCGCCGACGCTACCGCCGACCCCGAGCTTGTCGCCGCCGACCTACTCGCCCAGGCCGAGCACGGACCGACCTCACCGGCGGTGCTCGTCACCACCGACGAAGCGTTCGCCCAGGAGGTGTGCCGATGGGTCGAGCGCCGCCTCGATGTCCTCGCGCAGGCCGGTGGCGACGAGATCCCCGAGCAGCCTGGCGCGACCACGGCGCGGCCGTCGTCGTCCGCTCGCCCGAGGACGCGGTGCGCGCCGTCGACGGGATCGCTCCCGAGCATCTGGAGATCCAGACCGACCGCGACGACTGGTATTTCGCCCGGCTGCGCAACTACGGCTCGGTGTTCCTCGGGCAGCGGGCGACCGTCGCTTTCTCCGATAAGGCGATCGGCACCAATCACACGCTGCCCACCGGGCAGGCGGCGCGGTACACCGGCGGGCTCTCCGTGGCCAAATTCCTCAAGACGCTCACCTACCAGCGGATCGAATCCGACGACGGGGTGGCGGCGATCGCGCCGGCCGTCGCCGAGATCTCCCGGGCCGACCTCATGCCGGCGCACGAGGCGACCGCGACGCTGCGGATCGACCGCTGGGCACCCGAACTGCGGCAGTGAGCGCCAGCGAGCCAGCCAGCTTCCAGACGCGCTCGCTCGCGGGGCGACTCCGCGCCGGCGAGCCGCTGCGCGCGCTATTCGTCAAGATGCCGGCGCCGGCCGAGGTCGAGCTCGCCGGCCACGCCGGCTTTGACGCGGTGATCCTCGACACCGAGCACGGGCCGGACAGCGGGGAGGCTCTCGAGCATCACCTGCGCGCTGCCGATGCCGCCAGGATCTCGGCTCTCGTCCGGGTGCCGGGCGCTGACGCGGAGGCGATCCTGGCCGCGCTGGACGGCGGCGCCGTCGGCGTCGTGGTACCCCACGTGAGCACCGCGGCGACCGCACGGGCGATCGTCGCCGCCGCGCACTACCCCCCGCTCGGCGAGCGTGGCCTCGCGCTCACCACACGTGCCGGTCGCTACGGGCGGGCGCGCCTCGCGGACCATCTCCAGCGGGCTGAGCGAGACACGGTGGTGGTCGTACAGATCGAGGACAGCCACGCGATCCCGCGCGCCCGAGAGATCTTGGCCGTCGACGGGGTCGACGCAGTCCTCATCGGCGCCACCGACCTCTCGATCTCGCTCGGTCACCCCGGCGCGCCGGAGCACCCGGAGGTACAGCGCGCGATCGACACGATCGTCGCGGCCGCCGTCGAGACCAAGTCGATCGCCGGAACCGTGGTCGCCGACCCCGACGCGTCACGCGCATGGCAGACCCGGGGCGGTCGCCTGTCCGTCTTCGTCTCCACCCAACTCGTCGGAGCTGCCTTCGCGACCGCACTGGATTCGAACCAGGGTCCGAGCGTCGCGACGCGGCCGCCAAGTACGGCGCCACTCGTGCTGCTTCCCGGGATGCTCTGCACTCCGGCGCTATGGGACAAGGTCGCGGCAACGCTCGTCGGGCGACACGCACATACCGTCAGACCGGGACGAATCGATCTCGACGACACCATCGCAGAGATGGCCGAGACCGTGTTGGTCACCGCGCCGCCGCGGTTTGCCATCGCCGGCCATTCGCTCGGCGGCATCGTCGCTCTGGAGGTCGTGCGCCGGGCGCCTCACCGCGTCCGTGCGCTCGCCATTCTCAACGCAAGCGCCCGCCCGCCGTCACCGGCGCAACTCGCCGCCTGGTCCGACCAGAAGGCACAGATAGACGCCGGCGGATTCGCAAAGTTAGCCGGTGAGCTGGCGTCTGCCAACCTCCCGAGACATCGCCGCGACGACGCCGAGCTCGTCAACCGGGCCGTCACCATGTCGAGGGAAGTTGGCCGACCGGGCTTCGAGCGTCAGCTCGCCGCACAAGCGACGCGGCCCGACAGTCGCCCCTCGCTGCGCACAATCACCTGCCCGGTTCTCGTTGTGTCCGGCGCCGACGACGAAATCTCCCCACCCTCACTGCAAGATGAGCTCGCAACCGCAATTCCCGGGAGCAAACTCATGAGCATCCGTCCTGCGGGCACATGTCCCCTATCGAAGCGCCCGTTGCGGTGGCCGAGGCGCTCGAACAGTGGCTCGGCTATCTGTGATCACGAGACAGAGGCTCGGTCCGGAGCGACCCGGATCGCGACCACCGAGCGCTTGTCGGCTGTGCCGTCTCGGACAGTGGTATCGCGTCAATCCGCTCATGACGAGTCGACGCTGCCGCAACTCCTCGAGCATGCGAGAAGATAGGGCGTGGTGACGAGCGGGGGTGGGTGACTCGGCGACGGGCCGGTCGTCGGGGGTCAGCTCCAGCGCGAGCATGCTGAGCGTGGTGCGGCACCCACACCGCCGCAGCAGATCATTATCTGCTCCCGCTGGGGTGTTGGGATCGCCGGGGAACCGCTACGGGGGCGCGCCTTCCGCTCTCCTCGGGCGACGCCGTGCTTGACGTGGGTGGCGGCGGGGGCGCGTCCGCGCTTCCGGCCGCGCTCGCGGTTGGTCCGACGGGAAGCGTGCTCGGCCTCGACCTCGCCGGTGAGGGGCTGATCAAGCGCCGGTCGAGCCGCCGGAGGCGCCCACGGCACCGACGGCGCGGAGCGGTGGAAGACGGGACCGACCATCAGGCACCAATGTTGCCTCTCGCCGAGAAAGCGGGCCGCTCGGCGGTGTGCTTCTGCTGACGCACCCGCTCCTCGGAGGGCACGGGTGGTTCTCTGGCCACCCCGGGCACTGCGTCCTCATGAGGAGCGCTGGATGAGCCAGACACCGTCGCGGCTCGACCGCCTGTTCGGCACCTCGCCCGAGGAGGACTACGACCGGCACTATGTGGCCTACCTAATCGTGGTCGCGGTCGCCGGGTGGGCTCTGGCGTCCTATGACTTCAACCTGCTGGTCGTCGCGCTGCCGACGATCTCGAAGAGCCTGAACATGTCCCAGACACAGGTGGGGCTGCTGGCCTTCCTGGTCTACGGGGCGATGTTCGCGCTCAGCCTCGCCGTCGGCTACAGCATGGATCGCTTCGGACGCAAGGTGATGTGGCAGTTCGCGCTGGTGGGGGCGGCGCTCTTCACCGGCCTGACCTACTTCGTGCAGAGCTTCGTGGCGCTGGTCGTCGTGCGCGCGCTTGCCTCGGGGCTTGCCAACGCCGAGCTCGCGATCTCGATCACGCTCGTCAACGAGCAGATGCCCGCCGCCCGCCGCGGTTTTCTCTATTCGATCGTCCAGGGCGGATGGCCGATCGGCGTGCTGCTTTCGGCCGCGGTCTTCCTGGGCCTCAACGGAGGCGCCGGCTTTGACTGGCACGTCGTGTTTCTGTTCGGGGTGATCCCGCTGCTGATGGTGATCGTCGGTCGACGCTGGGTCAGATCCGGAGAGCGCTTCGAGCACATCCGCGCGCTCAAGCGCGCCAAGGCGAGAGGAGACGCGCGACGCGTCCAGGAGCTGCTCGAGCAACACGATGTGGCGGTCGAGGAAGTGGAGGAGATCACCGTCCGGCAGCTGTTCGGCGAGCCGGGATGGGTGCGTACGCAGCTGATCCGCACGTCGGTGGTCTGGCTGTTGTACTCGAGCGCGTTTGTCGCCACCAACACCTACATCGTTGACTGGCTGACCCAGTACCGCTCCTTCTCCAACGATCAGGCGGAGGCTCTGCTCCTGGTCGCCGCCGGGGTGGGCTTCTTCTTCTACATCCTGGGCGGGGCCATGGGGGAGCGCTTCGGACGCCAGCGCATTCTGCTCATCAGCGCGCTCTGGTCGGTCGTGCTGACGCTCGCCTTCTACTTCGTTCACGCGCACTGGGCGATCTGGGTGCTCTACGTATTGCTCTACCAGGTCACCAACGGAACCTGGTCGGGCACCGGCTACGCCTACTGGGCCGAGAGCTTTCCCACCCGAGTGCGGGGCACCGCCGTGGGCTGGCTGGGGGCGATGTTCACCGGCGGTCTGATCATCGGCTCGGGCATCTGGACGATCCTGATCGGCGCCACCGGCGCTGAGACGATGCTGATCATCGGCGGCGGCTTTGCCATCCTGCAGCTCGCCGCAACCTTCCTGCTCCCTCACATACGCTCCGGTCAGGAGCTGGAGGAGGTGGCGACGTAATGGTCGATCGACCCCGTGCCGGCGCGCAGGCGACGGGTCGCACCTGAGTGATGCCGCGGATCGACACCGCACGAATGTGGGATCTCAGCCAACCGGTCGCCCACGGCGGTCCGGCATGGGCCGAGTACGAGCCCCCTGTGATCACCCGCAACTACCGCCGGAGCGCCGAGGGCTTCAACGCCGAGACCGTGACCCTCAACACTCACACCGGGACTCATGTCGACGTGCCCTTCCACTTCGACGACGAGGGCCTGACGATCGAGGAGATGCCGCTGGCAGCGTTCGCCGCACCAGCGGTCTTCCTGGACCTGCGCGAGCGGCTCACGGCCGGCCAGGCGATCGGACCTGAGCAGCTCGAGCCCCTGCCCGAGCTGCTCCAGGCGGGCGACATCGCGGTCCTGGTCACCGGTTGGGGTGAGCGACGTGCCGTCTCCGAGGAGTTCCTCAAGGGCTGGCCGTACCTCGACGGCGACGGCGCCGAGCTGCTGTTGGGGGCCGAGGTCAGCGGTGTGGGCATCGATGCCCTGAGCATCGGAGGCTGGGGCGGCCCCGAGAAGGGTCAGCCCAGTCACACCACGTTGCTGAGCGCCGGCAGGGTGATCGTCGAGGATCTGCGGATCCCCGCCGAGCTCCTGGGGCGCCGTTGCTTTCTCACTGCGTTCCCGATCCTTCTCGAGGGATGCGGGGGTGCGTGGGCGCGGGCCGTCGCCTGGGAGCTGGAATAGCGCCCCGCGAGCTGGATCAGCTCGCGGGCGGGGCAGACGTCGTACGCACGTACTCATCGACGATCGCGTCGAACGACTCCTCTGCCGCGAGACCGAGCGCGGCTGCTCGAGGCGTATGAAGACGGGACGGCCAGCTTCCCACGATCGAGAGGATCGACCGGTCGACCTCCCAGTCGACGAGCCGGCGCGCGTCCGCGCCCGCGACGCGCTCGAGCGAGTCGAGCATCTCCCCGGGCGTGGTCGTGAGCGCGGGGAGGTTCATCGCCGTCCGGCTTCCCCATGTCGCGTCCGGCACCTCCGACGCACGGAGGATCCCCTCGATGGTGCGAGCCGGAGATGACACCGCGATGGCGGTCTCTTCGAGGACGGGGCAATTTGTGCGCTCACCGGCGAGCGGCTCCCGGATGATCCCGGAGATGAAACTCGACGCAGCCGCGTTCGGACGGCCGGGACGGACGGTCACGGTCATCAGCCGTACGCTCCGACCACGCAGGAAGCCCTTGCGGGTGTAGTCCGCAACCAGCTGCTCGCCCACGAACTTCTGTATGCCATAGCTCGACTGCGGCCGCGGGAGGGTGTCCTCGTCCACCGTCCCGACCGGACCGATCGCTGGGTCGGCGCCGTAGACCGCCAACGAGCTTGAGAAGATGACGACCGGCGCCGTCGCCATCGCCCGGCATCCGTCGAGCACGCTGCGGAGGCCGTCGATGTTCGTGTGCATCCAAGGTCGAAACCCTCCTCGGCGGCGGAGCTGACGACCCCGGCGAGGTGGAACAGGGCATCGACCTCGCCGAGGGCGCTCACCTGGGCCGCCACATCGCCGGTCATCACCGTCACCCGCGGATCGCTCGCCAGTTCGTCACGGGGCGCGACGAGGTCGAGCAGCAGGAGCTCGCCGAGCTTGACCGTCTGCCGCCGACGATCTCCAGCTGGTCGGCCTCGATGAGTCGAGTGGCGAGCATGGTGCCCACGAAGCCGGCGGCGCCGGTGACGACGATCCGAGCGTGTTTCATGATGCTCCCTCCTCCGCCTGGATTGACAGCGCGTCGAGCACATCCACCAGTGCGTCGTCTTCGCCGACATTGCCGGGGACGACGACTTGAAGGGTCGGGCCGGAGTCGGTCCGGTCGAACCTCCAGACCGAGATGCCGACGGCAACCTGGCCCGCGACCCGCGCGCGCTGGGTCCCGAACAGACGACGGGCAACCTCGGCCGACGTGATGCCTCCCTTGGACACGACGACGTCGGCGGACGGCGCGACTGTGCGCGCGGCGGCGATGAGCCCGGCCATCACCTGTTCCCCGTGCTGCAGGGAGTCGTGGTCGGCGGCTCGGACCCGCTCACTCGCGATGATCGCCAGCACACCGTGGTCGAGTTCTCCCTCGAGGTCTCTCGCGGCGGCACGCCCCGCGACCTCGGGATCTGCGATGGCCTCGCGGGTGGGGATCGTCACCGGGGCCACGCCGGTGACGGAGGTCACCCGTGACAGCTGACGGGTCGCCGCGTCGGTGTGCGAGCCGCAGACGAGGAGGACCCGCGGCGGCGTCCGCGTGAGCGGGCGCTCGAGCAGCCCCGCGGAGAGGTGACCCGCACAGAGCGCGGCGAGCGGGGCGGCCGTCCTGACGACGACCGGGACCTCGGCCGCGAATGCCTCGAGGAGCCCGCGATGGATGAGACGGATGCTTCGTTGTCGGCCACGTCGGGCACCACGACCTCGCCTGGCGATCCCGCGCGCAGCCGCTCGGCGACCGCGCTGCCGGAGGTGCTTCGGGGAGCTCGTCGAGCGGCACCGGCTCGGCACGGCGACCGCCCTTCTCCCGGACCCAGTCGACGAGGTTCGAGGATCGGAAGCCGAACACCGGATCATCGGCGAACTCGGTCTCAGCCGCCGGGGCGTCGACGCCGCGCACGCGCACGCGGTGAACCGAGTCGATGGTCGTCCGGCCGCCGTCGGGAAAGGCGGGGACGAAGAGGATCGGAGCGGCGTCGCGGACGAAGACGCGGACTCGGCAAAGACGTGACCGCGCAGCGTCGAGTCGCCCCGGAGCACGACGAGAATCGGCCGCCCGAGCTGGTGCTGCGCGCGTCCAGTTCCGCGCGCGTGCGCCGTGCCAGGCCCACTGCCTCGTCCTCAGGCACCGCTCGTGAGTTCGTCTGCAGATACACCGCACCCTCGGCCCGGAGCACGTCGGCGATCTCGGCGGCCGACCAGGACAGCAGCACCGTCACATCACAGGCGCTCTGGGTGCCTGTCGGGTCGTCGTCGAGGACGACCGCGAGCGGCCCCCTTCTCTCTGTCTCGCTCGGCATCCATCTCTCCTCTCGGTCTGTTCCGAGCCAGCAGCATTCCAGTTTCTCGACATGGTGCTCCCCGTCAAGTCGGCAGTCGTCGACATGCGATGGGACCAGATGGGGCAGGGGCTCATCGCAGGGGCTCGGGGATCGATGTGGCTCGCCGCACCGGCGGGCAGCATCAGAGTCCCTCGATGACGGCTGCCCGCATGCCCCCGGACAGGCGGGATGCCATGTTAGGCTGGGGTCGACCGCCGCACGTCGATGAGGGTCCCCGGTGTCGGGTTGCGATAGCACGGTTTTCAGCACGAGGAAGGCGCCGGGAAGAGGGCCTCGGCACCGAGGGCACCCGCGACGGCGGGTTCGTCACCTCGGCTCGGCACGCGCTGTCTCGGCGCCGACGGAACTCGAGCGCTGATGCTCCTCACCGGCTTCGACGCGATCACCGCGGCCGCTCGCCGAGAATCGTGCTGTCCCGGGGTTCGTCGCTTACAACCTCGAAACGGCCCAGGGATCGTCCTCGCCGCCGAGCGCAGCGGCCTGCCGGTCCTGCTAATGGCCGGGTCAAGTGCCTTCGCGCATGCCGGCCGACGGAGCGGCGTCCTCTGCTCGACCTCGCCACCATGCGGAGGGGCCCGTGGGTGTCCATCTGGATCACTGCCGGTCGCCTGACGAGGTCCGGGCGTGCCTGGAGTCGGATACACCTCGGTGATGATCGATGGCTCCCACCTGACCTACGCGGAGAACGTGGAGTTGACGCGCACCGTCGTCCGCGAGGCCCATTCCCATCGTGCGTGGGTCGAGGCGGCAGCTCGTCGGTACGGCCGGGGATGAGGATGCGTCGACGGACGCGGTGAGCTCGGGCATGACGGATCCCGAGGTCGCCGCCGGGTTCGTCTCAGCGACCGGCATCGATGCCCTCGCAGTTGCGGTCGGAAACCTGCACGGTTACACCCCTGTCGAGCCGGCGCTCGACCTCGAGCGCCTGGAGCGCATCCGCGAGCTGACCGGGATCCCGCTGGTTCTGCATGGCGCCAGCAGGTGTTGCGGGGACCGTGGGCGTGCCTCGATCGTGGGATCGCCAAGGTGAATGTCAACACCGAACTGCGGAACGCCTATCTGACCGCCACGTCCACCGCGCTGCCCCTCGCCATGCCGAAGGTCGATCTCGCCGCGCTGCTCGCGGCTGGGCGCGAGGCCGTCGCCACCGCTGCGGCCGAGATCCTGCAGTCGCTGGGCGCGGCGCCGCGCACGAGCCCCGGCGACTGAGCCAACCCAACTGACGTTTCTCCATCCGAGCCGCAAGCACGGCGTCGACCTCGGGCGCCGCGACAAGCGCTGGGCATTCACGGCGAGCTGAGGTCGATGACCAGCGCCACGCCGAGTCGTCGTAGGCCGCCAGTCCCTGCTCCTGCCCGAGGTCAAAGAGCCTCTGCGCCGCGGCGGCAACCGACAGGGCGACCTCGCCACGATTGGCTGCCTGGGTCACCAGCCCCATATCCTTTACGAAGATATCCAGGCGCGAGTGAACCTCAGGCTGGCGTCCAGCGAGCTGCTCGGCGATCCGCGGTCCGCGGTCTCCGAGCATGAACGACCCGGCAGCCCGCTGGCGAGCGCCTCCAGCGCAGCGTCCGGATCGATGCCGAGCGCGCGGGCGAGCACGAGCGCCTCGGCCAGCGGCGGCAATGTGCACACCGCACAGAAGCTGATTGACGATCTTCATCGACTGCCCGTCGCCGACGCGCGATCCCACCACGATGACCTTCGAGGCGATGGCATCGAGCACCGACCGCGTGTTCTCCAACGCCGCCTCTGCCCCGCTCGCCAGGACGAGCAGAGTTCCCTCGGCAGCTCGCTTGGTGCCGCCACTCGCCGACGTCGACGAGCTCAACGCCGCGCTCCGCCAGCTGGGTCTCGAGACTGGTTGCCCCTTCGGCGCCGACGGTGCTCGTCGAGAGAAGACGATGACTGCGCCGTCCACCAAGCTGCGCACCGCGCCTTCCGAGCCGAACAGAGCAGGAGTCCTCCACCTGCGCCGCGAGCGTCCGCACGGCGACAACCACGATCGACGCAGATCGGACCGCCTCGGCAGCTGACGATACGGGCCACTTCCCGCAAGCTCGGGCGCGGCGCGGCGTCGCAGATCGACGTCGTATCCGCGGACCCGGAAGCCGTGACTCAACTGGAAGGCGATCGGCAGCCCCATCGCCCCCAGACCGAGGACCGCGACAGTCTCAGTCACGGCGGGGTCACCGCTTTGTCCTCGGGAGCCCCAACCGGCGGGCGGAGGCTGCAGTGCGAGGCTTCGGTGCAGTCCGAGGCTCGGTGCAGTCCGACGGCCACCCGTCGACAGGGCGCTCCCCGCCACGGCCAGCGCCGCGAAGGAGATCACATCGCCACCGCTCGCTCTGGTTGGGTGGATGTGCTTCAGAGCGAACGTGAGGTACTGCCCGCACGCCAATCCGACCCCACCACCTACAGGTCGCGGTCGGACCGGCGCGGGGCCTGCCGGATCTCATCACCGTCGATGCCCCCGCCCCGACCAGATTTCCCCCCGCGAACATCGCTCCCAGCCAGCCCACGGCCGTGCCGCGCACCCGGGTCGGGAAGCTCTCCGGCCAGTAGCCCTGCCCCGCTCCCGACCAAACGCCGTTGGTCGCCTGGAAGATGAAGAACCAGATGATGAAGACCGCGATGCTGAAGTGCTTGTTCCCGAATGAGACGAAGTAGAAGACCAGATTCAGGGGGGCGACCAACACCCCGGCCGAGATCATGATCTGCGCCGCCGAACAGCTCGCCGAGCGCGCCACCGATCACGTAGAAGAAGAAGCCGATTCCACCGGCGAAGAGGAGCAGGGTGGCCGCCTCGCCGCCGCTCCAACCCGCGTAGTGAGTCAACCAGTAGGTGATGTAGACGTTGGTCGCTACATACGCCGAGGCATAGAAGAACCACACCCCCGTGAGCAGCAAGAGCTGGCGGCGGATCAATCCGCGCTCCCCGAGCAGCTGCCGGACCGTCGGTTGCTCGATCTCCTCGACCTCGATCCCGTACTCCTCGGCTTTCTCCTCCGCGACCTCCTCCGCGCCCTCCTGCTTGAGTTCCTTGATCTCCCGCAGATGCTCCCATCGCCTGGACTCTCGCAGGTTGCGCCGCGCGAAGATCAAGACGAAGAGCGGAATGACCCCGAAGGCGAACACCGTCCTCCAGCCCAACCCGATGACTAGTGAGTACACGGCGGAGGCGAGCAGGACCCCCAGGGCGTAGCCACCGTTGACCACCGAGTAGAGGAAGCCGCGAGCCCGCGCCGGCGTCTGCTCGGAGACCAGCACCGCCGCCATCGCGAATTCCGCGACCGCGAATGAGCCCGCGATCGTCCGGATGATCACGAGCTCGGCATAGTTGGCCACGAAATACGTCAACCCGGTGAACACCGCCGTGCCCACGAGGTTGGCCTGCCAGATGAGCTTGCGTCCAAAGCGGTCCATCGCGTAGCCGGCGAACACCGTCACCAGAAACTCGCCGCCATAGATGAAGAACACCAGCGCTCCCACCTGCGTGGAGCTCATGTGAAGGGTCTTCGTGATGTTGGGAATCGTCAGAACGAGCAGGTTGAAGTCATAGGAGGCGAACAGCTGACCGGCGAGCGCGAGCACCACCAGCACCGCGATGTAGTAGCCCTCGCGGCGCATCGTCGGAGCGCCGTCATCTCCAACAGCCGCTCGCGGAGAGCCTCGGGCTCGTCGTGAGCCCGGCTGCTCACGGCTTGCCTCCTTCGCGCTCCTCTGGCGCGCGCGTGCGCGTGATCTCCCCGCACGGATCGACGTCAAGCTTGAAGAACCGGGTCTCGGCTCAGTTCACAGGCTCGGAGGCCCGGATGACCTCAAGGGCTCGCTCTGAAAGCTCTCCGGCCAGACGTTCCTCGCTGTCCCCGCATAACTCCGGCACCTGCTCGTACACAGAGCGCCGGCCGTCGGACATCGGCATGGTTCCTACGCTGGCCACGACTCCCGCTCTTTCTCGATCAGCCTTCTCTCCCTGGCACAGCACACGAGGCTCAGAAGCGAGATCTACCCGGGCGGGTCGACATCAACACGGCGTCGCGCGCGGCCCGCCGAGATCTGCGGCTGGTCCTCGGCGGGCGCGTGATCGCCGTGATCGCCCGGGGGCGGACGCGTGCCCAAACCTCGTCACCGGCTCGCTGGATGATTGCGGCGCCGAGGCGTCCGGAGCTAGGACTCCCGCGATCGCCGCGGCGGGGATGGGCGGGACCCGGCCCCTCAGGCCGTTATCGATCACGCACCCGCCGGATGCTCGGCGGCCGCAGGTTTGATCGTCCCAGCGGCCAGCCGGTGACCGGCAAGTTGATCACGTCATCCGAGCGCCACTCGCTCGTCGGGCAGCGATTCTGGCGGCGGCTGCGCGGGCTCATGAGCAGGCGCGCTTTTCGGGGTATATCGACGACAAGAAAGGACCGAGGCGGTGGGCCGGCTGACCGACATCGGCGTTGGAGATTCGCTTGAGCGAGTGCTGGCGCGGACAGAGCGTGCCGTGGCCAAGCTCGATGACGGCAGCTATGGGATGTGTGATGTCTGCGGCGACCCAATCCCGTCAGGCCGACTACGGGCCTTGCCTGATGCTGTGTTGTGTCTACGCTGCGCGCAATCTCAACGGCGCCCGTCGGTGCCGCGCCGGCGTTAGCGGAGGCGCCGCCCACGAGGGCGGCGCGCCAAACGCGTCTTCTACTTGACGGCCTTTCCCCGGGCAGTCAACCCATCCCAGCGGCCGCCGTACTCGTTCGTGCCAACGTATGAGGTGCTTGTCGCAGCCGGCGTGAAGATGTAGAGCGGATGGCCGGCATACGTGATCTGACGGTAGCCGTAGGGTTCGGGGAGGGAGATGCTGGAGATCAGGGAGGCATGAACACCCGGACCGGCGGAGTCGTTGCCGGTGGTCGGCATTGGCGTCCAGCGCTTTGCGCAGCCTTTGATCCCGATACAGGTGTCCCGCTTCTTGTGATCGCCGGTGAACTCATAGAGGATCGACCCACTCGTGTTCACCAGAATCTTCCAGCAATACTGTAATAACTGAACGAGTTAAAAAAAAAAAAAAAAAAAAAAAAAAAAAAAAAAAAAAAAAAAAAAAAAAAAAAAAAAAAAAAAAAAAAAAAAAAAAA
>CAVPBY010000076.1:0-53931 GCA_963702225.1 uncultured Solirubrobacteraceae bacterium
GGGGGTTCGTAACTACGGCGTCGTCAAGCACCATCTCTCTCAGGCCGTGGCTCGCGCCGGTGGCCCGCAGGCGATCCTCGCCTGCGGCCCGCCCGCGGCCCTCAACCAGTACCAGACCCAGCTGGCGTGGACGATGGGCCTCAACGGAAACCAGGTGATGTTCAACCCGCCCGCTGCTGAAGCGGATCCATCAGCGCATGGTGCTGTTCACCAGGTCGGGCTCAATGGCTGGGTGCTAGGTCATACAACAGCCGGCGTCGCTCGCCGCGCGCTGCACCGCACGATGGACGGTCAGCGTCCCGATCTCCTGATCGGCCGTCTGGTAAACTCGGTGCGCGCATGTAGCGACTGGACCCCCATCCCTACTGCAGCGAAGCCTCCGTCGGGTCGTGTGCTACCTACGCGCGCTTTACGCCTGGCGATTTAGCTAGGCGCTCGGCCCACTCCCTGATGCCGCGAGCCGCGCGGCACACCGGAGGCCGGGCGCCGACATCGCTGAACGCGGAGCCCCCGCGGATCCGCTCCCGCTCGCGGCTCGGGCGGATCGACCTTCAGGCGTTGTAGAAAGGAACCGAGTGAGATGCGCACGATGCGCGCCACGGCGCAGACCGGTCAAGAGGAACCTCTCGATGATCACGGGGTATTGCTGACGATGTCCGATCCCTCGACGCGCAGCGGCCGCATCCGCGACCAGCGGATCCTGCGCCACGTCCCGCTGTCCGCGCCGCGCGAGCTGATGGAGGAGATCCCGCTCTCCGACGTCCATGCCGAGGTGCTGCTGCGCGGCCGCGCCGACGTGCAGGGCGTGCTCGCGGCGAGGACGATCGGCTGCTCGTCGTCGTCGGGCCCTGCAGCGTCCACGACGTCGACGCGACCCGCGAGTACGCCGAGCGCCTGTCCGAGGAGGCGGCCGAGTACGACGAGGACCTGTGCATCGCGATGCGCGTCTACTTCGAGAAGCCGCGCACCACGATCGGCTGGAAGGGCCTGATCAACGACCCGCACCTCGACGGCTCGAGCGACGTCAACACCGGCCTGCGCATGGCGCGCCAGCTGCTGCTCGAGGTGCTCGGCGCTGGGGCTGCCGGTCGGCTGCGAGTTCCTCGACCCGATCACCCCGCAGTACATCGCCGACGCCGTGTGCTGGGGCGCGATCGGCGCGCGCACCGATCGAGAGCCAGATCCACCGCCAGCTCGGCTCGGGCCTGTCGATGCCGGTCGGCTTCAAGAACCGCACCGACGGCGACGTACAGGTCGCGGTCGACGCGGTGCGCGCCGCCGGCGTCGGGCCACGCCTTCGCCGGCATCGACGTCGAGGGCACGCCCGCGATCCTGTACACGAGCGGCAACCCCGACTGCCACGTGATCCTGCGTGGCGGCAAGCGGCGCCCCCAACTACGACGCCGGCGCGGTCGCCGGCCGATGCGACGGCTGCGCGCCGTCGGGCTGCCCGAGCGGGTGATGATCGACCTCTCCCACGACAACTCCGGCAAGCGGCCCGAGCGCCAGCCGGTGATCGCCGCGGACGTCGGCGAGCAGATCGCCGCCGGCGACGGCGGGATCGTCGGCGTGATGATCGAGTCGTTCCTCGTCGAGGGCCGCCAGGATCACGATCCCGCGCAGCAGCCGCTCACCTACGGCCAGTCGATCACCGACGGCTGCATCGGCTGGGAGCAGACCGTCGAGGTGCTCGACGGGCTCGCGCAGGCCGTCCGCGCCCGCCGCGACGCTGAGAGCCGAGCGCTGGCCAGTGAGCACGGGCCGGTGAGCGTGATCGCGGTGCTCGGCGTCGGGCTGATCGGCGGCTCGGTCGCGCTCGCCGCAGGTGAGCGGCTCGGCGCCGAGGTGGCCGGCTGGGACCCCTCACCGCAGGCGCTCGCGGCCGGCATGCAGCGCGGCGCGCTGCATCGCGTGGCCGACTCGGTGCCCGACGCGGTCGCCGGCGCCGACGCCGTCTTCTGCGCGGCACCGGTCGCCGGCCTGCGGGCGTTGGTCGCCGAGGCGCTCGCGGCCGCGGGCGAGAGTGCGTCGTCACCGACGTCGGCTCGACCAAGCGCGCGGTCACCGCGGCGTTCGCCGACCCGCGGTTCGTCGGCGGGCACCCGCTGGCCGGCGCCGAGACGGCCGGCGTGGCCCACGCGCGGGCCGACCTGTTCGACGCGGCGGTCTGGTACCTCACCCCGCGCGAGACGACTCCGGCGTGCTCTACGAGCGGCTGCACCGGCTGCTGCGCGGGATCGGCGCCCAGCCGGCCGCGATCGACGCCGACACCCACGACCGCGTGCTCGCCGCCGTCTCGCACCTGCCGCACGTGCTCGCCAACGTGCTCGTCGCCCAGGCGGCGGCCACGCTGCACGCCGGCGGCGAGCGGCTGCGCGCGACCGGTCCGAGCTTCCGCGACGCGACGCGCGTGGCCGGCGCCCCGAGCGCGATCTGGACCGACATCTACCTCGCCAACCGCGACGCGCTGCTGCGCGAGCTCGACGGCGCGCTCGCCCGGCTGGCGGGCGGTGCGCGCCGCGCTCGCCCAGGCAGACGCGGCCGCGATCACCGCCTGGAACGACGCAGCCGCCGAGGATCGCCGGACGCTGCTGGAGACCCACCTGGCGGGCGAGGAGGTGTTCCAGCTGCGCGCCTCGGTCCCCAACCAGCCGGGGGTCGTCGCGCGCATCGCGCTGGAGCTCGGCCGCGCCGGGGTCAACATCGCCGACATGGCGCTGTCTCCCGCGCCCGACATGAGCGAGGGCGTGATCGCGCTGTGGATCGCGGGCCGCGCCGCGGCCGACCGCGCCGCGTCGCTGATCGAGGCGCTCGGCTTCCCGGTGGCGCGGCCATGAGCGCGGTGCCGATGGCGCGCGCCGCGGCCGTGCGCGTCGCCCCCGGCCGGCCACCGGCGCAGTGGTCGGTGCGCGTCCCGGGGTCGAAGTCGCTCACCAACCGGGCGCTGCTGCTCGCGGGTGTGGCCGCGGGCACGACGCGGCTGGTGGCGCCGCTGATCGCCGACGACACCGAGGTGATGATGGCCGCGCTGCGGGTGCTCGGCGCGCCCGTGGACCGGGTGGCGGGCGGCGATGGCGAGGACGTCGTGGTCGAGGGGCTCGGCGGCCCGCCCGGTCGCCGTCACCGGGAGTGGTCGCGGTCGACTGCGGCATGGCCGGGACCGTCGGGCGGTTCCTGGTGCCGGTGCTCGCCGCCGGTCGCGGCCGTTTCGCGGTCGACGGTCACCCGCAACTGCGCCGCCGGCCGCTCGGCCCGGTGCTCGCCGCGCTGCGCGCCCAGGGCGCGGTGATCGAGGGCGAGTCGCTGCCGCTCACCGTGACCGCGGACGGCCTGGCGGGCGGCGTGGTCGACGTCGACGCGTCGGTCTCCAGCCAGTTCCTGTCGGGGCTGGCGATCGCCGCGCCGCTCGCGCGGGCGGCGACCACGCTGCGCTTCTCCACGCTCGTGAGCGCACCGTACCTGGAGCTCACGCTCGGCGCGATGCGCGCGTTCGGGGCCTCGGTGCAGCGCGGGGAGGGGGAGCTGCGGATCGGGGCGGGCGGCTACCGCGGGAGCGCCGTCGTTCGAGATCGAGCCCGACGTCTCGACCGCCTCCTACTTCCTGGCCGGCGCCGCGGTCACCGGCACCACGGTGACGCTGCCCGGCCTCGACCTCGACGCGACCGGACAGGGAGACATCGAGCTCGTCTCGCACCTGGAGGCGATGGGCTGCACGGTGTCGGGCCGGGCGCCGCTGTCGCTCACCGGCCCGGCGCGGCTGCGCGGCGTCCACGTCGACATGAACTACAGCTCGGACGTGTTCATGACGCTCGCCTGCGTCGCGCCGTTCGCCGACGGGCCGACGACGATCACCGGGATCGGCCACGCCCGGGTCAAGGAGTCCGACCGGGTCGATGCCACCGCGCGGAACCTGCGCGCGCTCGGGGTGGAGGTCGAGGAGGGGCGCGGACTGGCTGCGGGTGGTGCCCGGGGCGGGCGGGCATGTCTCCCCGCCGCGGGCGGTGCGGCTGCCGACGTTCGACGACCACCGGATCGCGATGGCGTTCTCGGTGATCGGCACCCGCGTCGCCATCGAGCTCGAGGATCCGGGCGTCGTGGCCAAGACGTGCCCGACGTTCTTCTCGCTGTGGCCGCGGACGGGCGCGGTCGTCGAGGCGGTCCGGTGAGGGTGGAGGCGGTCCGGTGACCGTGGTCGCGATCGACGGGCCGGCGGGCGCCGGCAAATCCTCGGTCGCCCGCGCGGTCGCGGAGCGGATCGGCGGCGTCTACCTCGACTCGGGCGCGATGTACCGGGCGGTGGCGCTGGCGGCGCTGCGGCGTGGCATCGACCCGGGGGCGGCCGGCCAGCTTGCGTCCATCATTTCGATCGAATTGCTGCGCGATGGCGCGGTGATCCTCGACGGCGAGGAGGTGACCGCGCTGATCCGTGAGCCCGACGGTCTCCGACGGCGCCTCGGTGGCCGCGGCGGTGCCGGCGGTGCGGGCCGCGATGGTGCAGCAGCAGCGCGCGCTGCTGGGCTCCGGCGGCGACTGGGTGGCGGAGGGGCGTGACATCGGCACCGTCGTCTGGCCCCAGGCCGAGGTGAAGGTGTTCCTCACCGCCTCGCCGCAGGCGCGCGCCGAGCGGCGCGCCGCGGAGCTCGGGCTGCCGGTTGCGCAGGTGCTCGCCCAGGTGATCGAGCGCGACCAGCGGGACAGCTCGCGCGCCCATTCGCCCGCTGCGGGCGGCAGGGGACGCGGTGACGCTCGACACCACCGGCCTCTCGCTCGACGAGGTCGTCGACCGGGTCGCGGCGCTGGTCGTATCCGCCGGCGCCTGAGCCGCGGGCATACTGAGTGCGCCATGAAGGTCGCAATCGTCGGATATCCCAACGTGGGCAAGTCCTCGCTCGTCAACCGCCTCACCGAGTCGCGGGAGGCGGTCGTGCACGAGCGCGCGGGCATCACCCGTGACCGCAAGGAGCTGCGCACCGAGTGGAACGGCCGGCCGCTGACGCTGATCGACACCGGCGGCGTCGACCTCGAGGACGGGGACGCGATGGCCGCCCAGATCCAGGCCCAGGCGCGCGCGGCGCTCGCCGAGGCCGACGTGGCGGTGCTCGTCGTCGACGCCCGCGCCGGGATGCGGCCCGGCGACCAGGAGCTCGCAGACCTGCTGCGCCGCGGGCCCCTGCCGGTGCTCCTCGCCGCCAACAAGATCGACTCGGTGAAGGACCTGCCGCTCGCCGCCGACTTCTACCCGCTCGGCTTCGGCGACCCGGTCGCGGTGTCCGCCGCCCAGGGCCTGGGCACCGGCGACCTGCTCGACCGGATCGTGGCGCTCGCGCACGAGGCCGCCGACGACGAGGGCACGGCGAGGACGCGATCCGCCTGGCCCTGATCGGCCGCCCGAACGTCGGCAAGTCCTCGATGCTCAACCGCTTCGCGGGCTCCGAGCGGGTGATCGTCTCCGAGGCCGCCGGCACCACCCGGGACGCGATCGACCTGCCGATCCGCTTCGGCGAGCGCGAGATCGTGCTGGTCGACACCGCCGGCATCCGGCGCGCGGCGAAGGTCGGCGACTCGGTCGAGTACTACACGTCGCTGCGCTCCGAGCGCGCCGCCCAGCGCGCCGACGTGGCGCTCGTCGTCTGCGACGCGACCGCGGGCGTCACCACCCAGGACCTGCGGATCGCCGAGCTGGCGATGAAGTCCGGCTGCGCGACCGCGCTCGCGCTCAACAAGTGGGACATCGCCGAGAACGTCGACCTCGACCACGAGCGCGCCCGCGTGCTGCAGAAGCTGCGGCTGCGCCCCCGCGTGCTCACCGCCTCGGCGAAGACCGGCCGCCACGTCGAGCGGCTGCTGGTGGAGGCGGTCGCGCTCGCCGACCGCTCGCGCACGCGAATCCCGACCCCGCAGCTCAACCGCTTCCTGTCCGAGGCGGTCGCCGCCCGCCAGCCGCCGGTGGGCAACAGCGGCAAGGGCGCGCGCTCGGGCCACCGGCTGCGGCTCATCTTCATGACCCAGACCGCCGAGCGGCCGCCGCGCTTCTCGATCCAGGTCAACTCCCGCGCCCGCGTCACCCGCGACTACGCCTACTTCCTGGAGAACCGCCTGCGCGAGCGCTACCGGCTGGAGGGCGTGCCGGCGATCATCGACTTCGTCGAGCGCGGCGAGCAGGGGCAAAGCGGGCGACCGGGGCGGGTGCGACGAGAAACGCCGCAGAGCGCCGCTCGCGGCGCCGGACGACCGCCTGATCCGCGCCGCATGATCGCGCGCGTGCAGCCGCTGACCCGCACGCGTGCGGTGCGCGGCCCGTTCGACTACGCCGTGCCGGAGGCGATGGCCGCCGAGGTCGCGGTCGGCACGCTGCTGCGCGTGCCGTTCGCGCGCCGCCGGGCGCTCGGGGTCGTCGTCGAGCTCGCCGACACCTCCGAGCTCGCCCCCGAGCGGCTGGCCGCGCCCGAGCGTGTGATCGGCGCCGGGCTCACCGAGGAGCTCGTCGCGCTCGCCGACTGGATGGCGCGCGAGTACTGCTCGACGACCGCCCGCGCACTGTCGCTCACGCTGCCGCCGGGCGCCGCCGCCGGCCGCGGGCCCAAGCGGACGCTCGCGGCGACGCTCACCGCCGAGGGGACGGCCGCGATCGGGCTGGACGGGGGCGCTGGGCATCTCACGGCACCAGGAGTGCCGTTAGATGCCCAGCGCCCCGACGGCCGGCCGCTCACCGACCCGCAGCGCGCGCTGCTCGGCGAGCTCGAGGCCCGCGGTGGCACCGCCACCGCCGCCGAGCTCGGCACCGAGGCGCTGCGCCGGCTCGAGCGCCGCGGCCTGGTCACGATCGCTGCCCGGATCGTGCCGCGGCGGCCCGCCAACCTCCCCGTCGGGCGCGCCGACGCGGCCGCCCCGCCGCTCACCGCCGACCAGCGCGCGGCCACCGACGCGCTGCTGGCCGCGCTCACCGGGAGCAGCGAGACCGCCGGCGACCGCGAGCGTGAGTTCCTTTTGCAGGGCGTCACCGGCTCGGGCAAGACCGAGGTCTACCTCGCCGCCGTGCAGGCGGCGCTCGACGCCGGCCGGACCGCGATCGTGCTCGTCCCGGAGATCGCGCTCACGCCGCAGGCGCTCGGGCGCTTCCAGGCCCGCTTCGGCGACATCGTCGCGGTGCTGCACTCCGCCCTGTCCGACGGCGAGCGCCACGACGAGTGGATGCGCCTGCGGCTCGGCGAGGCCCGGGTGTGCGTCGGGCCGCGCTCCGCCGTGTTCGCGCCGCTGCGCGACATCGGGCTGATCGTCGTCGACGAGGAGCACGAGAGCTCGTACAAGCACGAGGGGGACCCCGCTACGACGCCCGCGGCGTCGCCCGCCGGCGGGCGCGCCACCACGGCGCGGTGCCCGTGTTCGGGTCGCGCGACGCCGCGACCGGAGACGGTGCGGAGATGCGCCGGCTGTCCCTGCCGCGGCGCGTCGACGGGCGCGCGATGCCGCCGGTCGAGGTGCTCGACATGCGCGAGCCACCAGCCGCTGCACCCCGAGACGCGGATGGCGCTCGCGGACCTGCGCCACGGCGGCGGCAAGGCGATCCTGCTGCTCAACCGCCGCGGCTGGTCGAACTTCCTCTCCTGCCGCTCGTGCGGCCACGTGTGGCTGTGCCCGAACTGCGACGTCGCGCTCGTCCTGCACCGCGCCGGCGGCTACGTCGCCTGTCACCACTGCGGCCACCGCGAGCCCGTCCCGGAGCGCTGCCCGAGTGCGGCGTCGGTGTCGGTCGCCCGCCACGGCGCGGGCACCGAGCGGATCGAGCACGAGCTGCGCGACGCGCTCGGCGCCGAGCGCTTCCCCGTGTTCCGCCTCGACGCCGACGCGGGCGGCCTGGACGTCCGTGCGCGGACGCTGCAGGCGTTCGAGCGACGCCGGCGGGGGTGCTCGTCGGCACCCAGCTGGTCGCCAAGGGCCACGACTTCCCGGACGTCTCGCTGGGGGTGGTGCTCGACGCCGACCAGACGCTGCGCTTCCCCGACTTCCGCGCCGAGGAGCGCACGTTCGCACTCGTCACCCAGCTCGCCGGCCGGACGGGCGCGGCGGCGGGACGGCGCCCGCGGCGCGGCCGCGTGCTCGTCCAGACGCTCGCGCCCGATGCCCGGCCGCTGCGCTTCGCCGCCGGGCACGACGCCGACGGCTTCCTCGCCGACGAGCTCACCCGCCGCCGGGCGCTCTCCTATCCGCCGTTCGCGTCGCTCATCCGGGTCGTCTGCTCGGCGCGAGGCGGAGCCGCCCGCGCGCGAGGCGGCGGACGCGATCCACGCGCGGCTCGTGCACGGCGCCGCGATCTGCTCGGGCCCGCGCCGCTGTTCCGGCTGCGCGGGCGCCGCCGCACTCAGATCGTCGTCAAGGCACGGGAGCGAGAGGCGGCGATCGACGCGGTCGGCGCCGCCGTCGACCAGCTCGGCCCGGCGGCCGCCCGCGCCGGGGGTGAACGTGAGCGTCGACGTCGACCCGCAGTAGCGGCCGGGCGCCGCCGCCCCGGAACGCCCGATCTACACTGAGGCGGATGCAGCCGAGCACAGCCACCGACGCCGAGCTCGACGCGACGTCGAGGTCGAGCCCGAGGAGGACGAGCGCACGAGCTCGATCCCGAGACGCGCGCGCGCCGGGACCGGCGCTCGCGCACGTGCGCAAGTTGGGCGACCCGGTGCTGCGCACCCGCGCCCGCGCCGTCGACCGCTTCGACGCGCGCTCGGCGGCGAGGTGGAGCGCATGGGGCAGCTGATGACCGATGCGATCGGCGTCGGCCTCGCCGCCACGCAGCTCGGCGTCCTGCACCGGGTGCTCGTCTACCGCATCCACCCGCAGTCGCCCGTGGCCGCGCTGGTCAACCCCGAGCTCGAATGGGCGGGACGCGACGCCGAGAGCCTCGAGGAGGGGTGCCTGAGCCTGCCCGGCGTCCACGTCGAGGTCGAGCGGCCGGTGTACGTGCGCGTCCGCGCGCGCGACGAGCTCGGCGAGCCGGTCGTCATCGAGGCCTCCGGCCTGGAGGCGCGGGTCATCCAGCACGAGATGGACCACCTCGACGGCGTGCTCGTGCTCGATCGGGTCCCGCGCTCGGAGCGCAAGGAGGCGATGAGGGCCCTCCGCGATGCGCTCGGCGACGGCTAGCGCCGGCGGGTCCGATCCGCGATGCGGGCCGTCTATCTCGGCACCTCGTCGTTCGCCGCCGGCGTGCTGCGCGCACTGGCGGGCACACAGCACCGCCCCGCGCTCGTCGTCACCCGCCCCGACCGTCCCCGCGGACGCGGCCGCCGGATCGCCTCGCCGCCGGTCGCCGACGCCGCCCGAGAGCTCGGGCTCGAGCTCGACCAGCCCGAGTCGGTCAACGAGGAGGACGCGCGCGCCCGGATCGCCGCGACGGCGCCCGACGCGTCGTCGTGTGCGCGTTCGGCGCGCTCATCAAGGAGCCGCTGCTCTCCGACTACGAGGTGCTCAACGTCCATCCCTCGCTGCTGCCGCGCTGGCGCGGCGCGGCGCCGATCGAGCGGGCGATCATGGCCGGCGACGCCCGCACAGGGGTGTGGATCATGCGCCTCACCGCGGGCCTGGACAGCGGACCGGTCGCGCTGCGCGGGGAGGAGCCGATCGAGCCGCGATGACACTTTCGGCACGCTCTCCGAGCGGCTGCAGGGGCTCGGCGGCCGGTTGCTGATCGAGGCGCTCGACGCCGGGCCGGGCGCCCTGCGCTTCGAGGAGCAGGCCGAGGAAGGCGCCACCTACGCCGAGAAGATCACCGCCGAGGATCGGCTGCTCGACGCCGCCGAGGACGGCCGCGGCGCTCGAGCGGCGGGTCCGCGCGCTCGCTCCCCACATCGGCGCGGCGTTCATGCTTGCCGGACGGGGAGCGGCTCGGCGTGTGGGCGGCGCGAGCCCGCGCCGGTGCGCCGGACGATCCGGCCGCCGCGGCGAGCTCGATCTCTCACAGCTCGCCCCCGGTGCTCGGCGGTGCGCCGGGCCGCTCGGCGCTGGTGCTCGACGAGGTCCAGCCCGCCGGCGGACGGCGGATGGACGCCGCGGCCTGGGCGCGCGGCCACGTGCGACGGTGAGCGGGCCCGCCGCCGGCCGGCCCGCGCGCCGCCCGAGAACGCCGCCCGGCGAGCGCGGTCTCGCCGGCGCGGGCCTGTGCGCTCACGGTCGTGCGCCGGGTGTTCGAGCAGGGCGCCTACGCCGACCGCGCGCTCGCCGCCGAGGCGGACGGCTGGAGCCACGCGACCGGGCGCTCGCCACGCGCTCGCCTACAGCACGGTGCAACGGCGAGCCACGCTCGACCACGTGGTCGGCGCGCTGTCCAGCCGACCGCTGGTCCGCGCTCGACCCGGCGATGCTCGCGGCGCTCCGGCTGGGGCTGCGCAGCTGCTGTTCTCGACGGGATCGCCGACCATGCCGCCGTCCACGAGTCGGTCGAGCTCGCCGGACGCGAGTCCCGCGGCGCCGCGGGACTCGTCAACGCCGTGCTGCGCCGCGCCACCCGCGAGGGCGCGAGAGGTGCTGGCCGCGCTCGACGACGACACGCCCGCCCACGCCGCGGTGCTGCACTCGGTGCCGCAGTGGCTGGCCGAGCTGTGGTGGCCGAGCTCGGCGCCGAGCCGGCGCGGGCCCTGCTGCGGCCGGATCAACGACCCCGCCGAATCGGCGCTGCGGGTCAACACGCTGGTCGCCTCGCCGGCCGAGGTGGCCGCGGCGCTGCCGGTCGCGGCCGGCCCGCCGCCGGAGCGCCCGAGGGGCTCGTGCTCGAGGGGCCGTTCGACCTCGAGGGGTCGGAGCTGTGGCGTGCGGGGCGATCATGGGCCAGTCGCGCGGATCGATGTCGCCGCCGCGCGCGCTCGGCGCCCGGCCGGGCGAGCGCGTGCTCGACCTGTGCGCCGCCCCGGGCGCCAAGACCGGCCAGCTGGCGGCCATGATGGCCGACGACGGGCGGCTGCTCGCCGTGGAGCGCCATCCCGGTCGGGCCGCCGCGCTGCAGCGCACGCTGGCCGGATGCGGGTCCGGTGCGCCGAGGTGCGGGTCGCCGACGCCGACTCGCTGCGCACCGGCGGAGGCTTTGACCGCGTGCTCGTCGACCCGCCGTGCAGCGGCCTGGGCACGCTGCAGTCGCGGCCCGACATCCGCTGGCGGGTGACCCCCGAGCATCGGCGGCGCTCGCCGACATGCAGGCTGCGGATCCTGCGCGCCGGCGCGGCGCTGCTCACGCCCGGCGGGACGCTCGTCTACTCGGTATGCACGATCTCTCGCGCCGAGTCCGAGGCGGTGATCGAGCGGTTCCTCGCCGCCGAGCCGGGCTACGCGCTCGAGCCGATCGCTGCCGGCGCGGACGCAGATCCGTTCCAGCGCCTGCTCCCGCATCGCGACGGCACCGACGGGTTCTTCATCGCGCGTCTGCGCTGCGCCGCACGGGCCGCCGCCACGGTGGGGGAGCTCCCCGCCACTCGGTGCGGCGATACTGACGCGAAGGACCACCTGTGATGGAGCACACCAGCGCGCAGCGGCCTGCGGTGACCGTTGTCATACCCACCCACAACCGACCCGAGATGCTCGGCCGTGCCGTGGCCAGCGCGATCGCCCAGACACAGGTCAGCTGCGAGGTGATCGTGGTCGACGACGGCTCGACGCCGCCGGTCGCCACCGATGATCCTCCGGGCGAGGTCACCGTCGTGCCGGTCGTCGTCAGCCATGGCCGTCGTCGGTGACAATCAGCTCCCAATCCGTCACACTCTGGCGGCGAACGGCGCAAATCGTCCGGACCACGTTGACCGGGCGGTTGTAGGTCGGGACGACCATGCAACGCCGGGGCCCTGAAGATACGGCTCAGTGCGACCCGAGCACTCTGACGACCTGACTGCGGGCAGTCGCCGTCGACCGAACCGTGGAAGTCCATGACGCCCACACAGCAACCGATATCGACTCATCTCTCCGCATGACCCGGTGGAAGCCCTTCCGCGGACTCCACTCCGCGTCAGCGCCTGATGCACCCCAGGGGTGGCCGCCCGGCCACTTCTATTCGCCAATCGTCGCCGCCTCCGAGGTCGAGCGCCACCGCGGGCGAGTATTCGCCGCGGCCGGCGATCGCGACCCGCCCGGCATCGCGCTGGACCTGGACGCTCAGCTGCGGACCCTCGAGCGGGTCGGACGCGTCGCGGAGAACCACCCATGGCGAGAGCAGCCCTACGCCGACTGGCGATACGGCTTCGACAACCCCAACTTCGGCCCCGGAGAGGCGCTCGTCCTGCTGGGCATGGTGGATCACATCCAACCCCGGCGCTGGATCGAGATCGGATGCGGATGGTCAACCCGGGCGCTGCTCGACGCCGCCCGGCTGGTGCTCGACGCGGCACCGACGATCACGACGGTCGACCCGTATGCGTCATCCATCGTTCCCGAGTTGGTCGGATCCGAGACCGTGAGGGTCATCGAAAGCGACGTCCAGGACATCGGCCTGGAGCCGTTTCGATCGCTGCAGGCGGGCGACGTCCTGTTCATCGATTCCAGCCACGTGATGAAGTTCGGCAGCGACGTCAATTTCCTGATCGGCGACGTCCTGCCCCGGCTGCCGGCCGGCGTCCACGTCCACTTCCACGACGTCATGTATCCGTTCGAGTACCCCGTGGAATGGGTGCGCCAGGGCCGCAACTGGAACGAGGTCTACGCCCTGCGCGCCTTTTTGGCCTTCAACTCGGCGTTCACCGTCGATCTGTTCGCCGCCTACGTCTGGGCGGTTGCCCCCGAGCGGTCCGCCGCGCTGCTGCCCGGCGCCGCCTCCTCTCCCGGATCCAGCCTGTGGCTACGTCGCGTGTGACGTCGACAGCCGAGGTAACCGGGGGACCGATCTGCACGATGCGGCCGCCGAACGGCGCATCACCCACACCATTTCCGCGACCTGGTCTGGCACCTGGCGCGGTCGGAGCTCGACTCGACCCATCGCATGACCACGCTGGGCTGGCTATGGCCGCTGTTTCGCCAGTTGGCCCAGCTGGCGATCCTCGTGTTCGTGTTCTCCCGGATCCTTCACCTGGGGATCAAGGACTTCCCGGTGTTCGTGTTCAGCGGTCTCGTCGCCTGGAACTGGTTCATGGGCGGCATCCTGCGGGCCAGCACGTCGCTGATCGACAACCGGCACCTGCTCTTCCAGCCCCGCTTCCCGACCCGGGTCGTGCCCATCGTGGCCATCTTCGTGCCTCTGCTCGACGTCGCGTTCGCGCTACCGGTGCTGCTCGGAATGCTTGCTCTGGGCACCGGCCTGACCTGGAGCGCGCTGGAGCTGCCGGTGTTCCTCGCCCTCCAGTTCGTGATGATGGCGGGGCTGGCCTGGTGGCTGGCCGCCGCCACCGTGTTCTTCCGGGACATCCCCAATCTCGTGGGCGTGTTCCTCCTGCTGCTGTTCTATCTGACGCCGGTCTTCTACAGCCACCACAACATTCCGTCCCGGTACGGCGCGGTGCTGGAGCTCGACCCGATGACGATCATCATCGACGCCATCCGGGCGGTGCTGCTCTATGCGGGCACCCCGGACTGGAAGCACGTCGCCGCCCTGTTCGGCGTCAGCCTGGTGGTCAGCGTCAGCGGCTATTTCGTCTTCGGGCGCCTGCAACGCCGGTTCGTCGATTACCTATGAATGCCGGGGCGATTCATTTCGAGGGGGTGTGGAAGTCCTATCCGCGCTGGGGAGGCGAGGGATCCGGGACCCTGCGCGAGGCCCTGCGGCGCCGGATTCCCGGTCAGGCGGTGCCGCGCGAGCGCCTCTGGGCCCTGCGTGACGTCTCGTGCACCTTCGAGTCCGGGATCGCCACCGGCATCGTCGGCCAGAACGGCGCCGGCAAGTCGACGATGCTGCGGCTCGCCTCGGGGGTCGGGGCGGCCAGCCGGGGACGCATCCTGCTGCCGGAGAACACCGCATCGGTGCTCAACCTGGGCTACGTGTTCGACCCGACCCTGACCGGGGCCGAGAACGGGTTCACCGCAGCCCTGATGGGCGGCATGAGCGCCGCCCAGGCGCGCGCCGTCCAGCCGGCCGTGTTGGAGTTCGCCGAGCTGGAGTCGTTCGCCGAAGCGCCGTTGCGCACCTATAGCGACGGTATGCGGCTGCGGCTTGCCTTCGGGGTGATCGCCCAGTTGCGCCCCGACGCCCTGCTCCTGGACGAGGTCATGGCGGTCGGGGATCTGCGCTTCCAGGCCAAGTGCCTGGCCCGGATCGACGAGATGCGTGAGGAGGGGACGACCGTCGTGTTCGCCTCCCACGGCCTGGACCAGGTGGTCGACCAGTGCGACCGCGCGATCTGGCTCGACGGCGGCGTGGTCCGGCTGCACGCCGACGCCGACGAGGTCGTCGACGCCTACCGGGAGGCGATGGAGTCGGAGACGCTGTCTCGGACGCCGAGCGTCCAGCGCGAAGGCGGCGGTGATCTGGAGCTGGGGCGCAACCGACTGGGCTCGCAGGAGGTGACGATCGACGCTGTCAAGATCGACGTCACGCCGGCGTCTGGCCCGGATCGGGAGGCGACCGTCACCGTCAGCCTGGCCGTCACCGCAGCCCGCCGGGTCGTCGCGCCGATCGGCGTGGTCACGGTCCGCCGCAGCGACGACGGGATCGTGTGCGTCGACCTGTCCAGCGAGGGCAGCGGCGTCTCGCTTCCCGACCTGGACGGCGCGGCCGAGGTCGCGTTGCGCCTCGACGACGTGCGCCTTGCGCCGGGTGACTACGTCATCGATGTCGGGATCTACGAGCGGACGTGGAGCTACGCCTACGACCTCCACCTCGGCGCGTATCGCTTCACCCTGCCGGGCTCGCCCGCGGCCACGGCCTCTACGCCCCCCGTCACTCATGGGCGCTGAGCGACCGGTGACCTCGCCCCGTGCGCGGTGCCTCGTCGTCGATCTCGGCGCGCCGCCACCGGCCGTGGACTGGGAGGCCGCCCCCCTGTGGCGGATCATCGCCACCACCGACGGGGTGCCGTGCGGGGCCGCGTGGGTGGTCAGCCCCGGTCGGCTGCTCGACCCGGAGGCGTTTCTGGAGCAGACGCTGGTCGATGCCCGCGAATGGGCGGCCGAGTTGGCCCTGGGTGAGCGCATCGCCGCCCAGCTCGGCATCGAGACGCCGGCCCCCCCGCCGCAGACTGTCTCGGTCGTCGTCTGCACCCACCGGCGGTCGCACTTCCTGCCGGGCTTGCTGTCCTCGCTGGCGGCTCTGTCGCCGGCGCCCGCCGAGGTCGTCATCGTCGACAACGATCCCGGAGACGAGGACTGCCGTGCGCTCGTGGAATCACACGGCGCCCGCTACGTCCGCGAGGACCGGCGTGGGCTCAACCACGCCCGCTCGGCCGGCCTGGCGGCGGTCACCGGCTCGATCGTGGCCTACACCGACGACGACTGCGTCCTGCCGACGGGCTGGCTGGCCCGCGTCGAGCGCAACTTCGCCGACCCGGTGGTCGACGCCGTGACCGGTCCTGCGTTCGCCTTCGAGCTGGAGTCCCCGGCCCAGCTGCGCTTCGAGCTGGCGGGCGGATTCAACCGCGGATTGGCCGAGCGCCAGTTCGACTGGATGACGATCGCCCCGCCCCTGAGCGGTGCGGTCGGCGCCGGGGCCAACATGATGTTCCGCCGCCACCGGCTGCTGGAGCTGGGCGAGCCGTTCCCGCCCGAGCTCGACGCCGGCACCATCGCCCAGACCGGAGGCGATCTGTGGGTCCTGTACCGGGTGCTGGATGGCGGTGGGCGCGTCGTCTATGACCCGGGGTCCTACGTCTTTCACCGCCATCGGCATGACGTCGACGCGCTGGAGCGGACCTTCCTGGGCTACGGGACGGGCATCGTGGCCGCCGTCAGCAAGCTGCTCGTCGAGCGCCACGAGCCCGAGGCGATCCTGCTCCTGCGCTGGCTATGGCAGCAGTACCGCGAGGCATTGAAGTGGCGCCTGGCCGGGCAGCTCGATCCCCGCAGCCTGCGGGTCAGCGCGCTGTACCTGCGCGGCGGTATCGGCGGGATGTTCAGCTGGCCGCGGTCGCTCGCCGCCGAGCGCCAGGTCGCCGGCCGCCACCCGGCCCTGATCGCCGACCACCCTCCTCCCGAGAGCTCGCAGGCCACCGCCCCCCTGCCCGGCGCGACCCCCCGTGCCTCGTCTCCGAGCGCCGGCCCCACCGTATCGGTGATCATCCCCACCGTCGGGCGCCCGGGCGTGCTGGCGCGGTGCCTGGCCGCGCTGCCTGCGGCGTCGACCGCTCACCAGATCATCGTCGTCGACGATCGCTCCGCTGGTGCATCCGGGCCCCTGCTCGGCCATCCGCAGCCGGGCGTGGAGATGATCCGGTCAGGCGGCGTGGGGGCCGCCGCGGCGCGCAACGCCGGTGCGCGCGCCGCCCGCGGGGAGGTCCTGCTGTTCCTCGATGACGACCTCATCGCCGGCGAGGGGCTCGTCGATCGCCATCGGGCCGTGCATGCCCAGCTGCGCGATGTATTCGTCATCGGCCATTCGCTGCCGGCCCCCCCGGGAGCGGGATGGGCGGCGCGGGCGGCGGCGCTGTGGTGGCACGACCACTTCCGCACGCTGGCGTCGCGCCGGCGCCTGGCGGCGACCGACATGCTGAGCGGCAACGTCTCGATCCGCCGGGATCGATTCCTGGACCTCGGCGGCTTCGCAGAGCGCCTGGGCCGGCTGCGGCGCGAGGACTGGCTGTTCGGGGCGGCGGTGCTGCGCGCCGGGATGGCGGTCCGCTACGAGCCCCAGGCCCTGGCTCGCCACGAGTTCACGCTGTCGACCGGTGCGCGCATGCGGGCGGCCATCGAAGAGGGTTGGGGGGATGCGCTGCTGGCCAGCGCGGAGCCGGCGTTCCTGCCGGCGCTCCCCGCCGCACCGTCCGGCCGTACCGCGGTGAGGATCACGGTCCTCGGATCAATCCTGGCCCGCCGGCGACCGCGCGCGTTGGCCGTCGGCGTGCTCGACCGCCTGGAGAGCCTGCGAATGCGGTCGCAGTGGCTGGGGCTGTTCAACTACCTGCAACAGATGTTCTATCTCCACGGCCGGAGGCGGGGGGCGGCGCAGCTGGCCGTCGGTGATCGGTCGCCTTGCCGTCCAGTCCTCGCGCTGGACCCCGACGGGCAACCGTGTACCTTCGACGGCCCGCTGGCTCCGGACCTGCTCGTCGCCGCGAACGGGAGCGAGACGGTGATCGCATCGGACGTGGGGCGGTGGACCATCACCCAGGCCCGGGCGGCCGCGCGGACGGTCGCCGCGGCGGGCGAACTCCGTCCCGCCCCGAGGCCGGTCCGGTTGCCGGGCCTGCGCGTCGTCCTCGTGGCCCGTGAGGAGGACGTCGGTCCCGCCGTGCGAGGCGGCGCTGCGGCGGCCGACGTGCAGCTGTGCCTCGTGGCCGGCGGCGCGTCGCCATGGGCGGAGGTGGAGCGACTGGTCGGCGCCCGGCATGCCGACGTCATCTGGGTCGCGCTGGAGAACACGCTGTTGCAGGAATGCATCGCGGCCGAGCTGCGGTCGCTGTCGGACGGCGACCGCGTGGCCGCCACGCTGGTGGTGCCCGGCCAGAACGCGGTCCGCTATCTGTTCGACGGCGCGCTGGACTCGAGCGAGTGGCTGCTCCTCGCCGAACCGCCGGCGATCGTCGGGATCCGCGCCGACGCCCTGGAGCGCCTGGGCGGCGTACGGTCCTGGCTGGAGGCGGTCGGAGGCCCGACCGCTCCCGCGCTCGAGCTGTTGCGCCGCGCGCTGCACCAGGGCGAGGTCCTCGGTCAGGGAACGGCGACCGGGATCCGGCGGCGCCGGCACGTCCGGCGGCCGTGGCGCAACCACGAGTGGCGCCGTCAGCGCGCTTACGGCGCGCTGCTGGCGATCGAGCCGCTGCCCCTCGCCACCATCCATCTCCTGCGCGCCGTCGCCACGATCGCGGTGCTCGGCGTGTCGGGCAGCCGATCGCGCCGTCGGCAGATGACCGCGTTGGCCGGGCTGGCCCACGGGGTCATTTCCGCCCGCTCCGCCCGTAGCCGCGGCGACCCGTGACGCCGATGAGCGTTCCGTCGCCGACGACCGTCTCCGTCGTCCTGCCGGTCTTCAACGGGGAGGCGCTCCTGGGACGGGCGATTGATTCGGTTCGCGCGCAGACGACGGCGGGCTGGCGCCTGATCATCGTCGACGACGGGTCAACCGACGGCTCCCGCCAGGTCGCCGCCCGGTATGCGAGCACCGATCCCCGCATCACCGTCGTGACGCGTGAGAACGGGGGTCTGTCCTCGGCCCGCAACACCGGCCTTCAGGCGGTCGGCTCCGACTGGGTCCTCTTCCTCGACCACGACGACTGGCTGGCGCCGTCCGCCATCCAGTCACTGCAAACATTCGGGAGCCGGTCGCCCGACGCGGCCTGCATCTTTGGCGGCTGGACCATCGTCCGCGCCGACGGAACCTCCGAGGCTCGCGCCGCCCGCATCGGCGACACGCTGGACATGGCGACGGTCGCCCTGCGCTGCCCGTTCCCAGTCCATTGCGCGATCACCCGGACGGCGGCGGTGCGGGCGGTCGGCGGGTTCGACCCCGGGCTGGAGGCGTGCGAGGACTGGGATCTGTGGTCGCGCCTGATCCGCGCCGGGATCCGGTTCGCCCAGCACCCCGACCCGCTTGCCTACTACCACCTCTCCCCGGGGTCGATGTCGACCTCTCATCGCATGCTGACCGGGGGGCTGAAGGTGATCGCTCGGATTTTCTCCTCCGACCCCCGGGTGACCGAGCCGGTGCCCGCCTTCCGAGACGGGGCCCCAGCGCACCTGCGCGCGGAGGTTGAGGTGGCGTGGGCTGGGTATGCGGCCGGCCTGGCCATCGGAGCCGGTCGCTCGGCCAGCGAGATGGTCGCCGTTCTCGCCACCCGCAGGGCGGCGGCCGACGCGTCGGTGGAGACGATCTCCTACGAGCTGTATGACGCGGTGACCCGCGCGCGGGGGGCTGGCGCCTCCGCGTGGTGGCGCCTGCCCCCAGGGCCGATCGCCCGGCTGGAGGAGTTCCTGGCCGGGCTCGAGGAGGCGCTGGGAAACGGTGCCATCAGCCGACGCCTGACCCGCGCGCTGGAGGAGTTGGCAGGCGCCCAGCCCCTGGATCCGTGCGCGGTGTCGACGGCGAGGCTCGGGCGGACGCTGTCGGTGGCCGTCGAGCTGTCCGAGCCCGCCGGCGATATATGCGTCGGCTCCGGCGTCGACCGGCTGCAGTGTCGCCCGGCGTGGCGCGGGCAGCCGCTGACGGCGGTGACCCTCGCGGTCAGCGACGGGTACGCTCCGGCGGGCGTTGTGCTCGACGCGTGCTGTGCGGCCAACGCCTGGCCGCTCGCCCAGGCGCTGCTGCGCGAGACGCGTGAGGACCGTCCGGCGGCTCTGGCGGGGGATGGCTGGGAGGCGTTCCTGCAGGAAGCGTGGGGATGCCGGGACTGGCCGGAAGACGCGTTCTACGACCCCGAGTGGGAGATGGCCCAGCCACTGGAGGAGGTGAGCGCGGCCGGCCAGACGCACGCCGTGGTGCTCGACGTCTGCCACGGGCCGCCGCGGCAGGCCTGGCGGCTGGATCCCAACGGCGACGACGGTCTGGAGGTCGAGCTGCGCGTTGCCGGTGAACCGTGTCTGAGGGTGCGCGTCGCCAGCCGGCGTGGACAGGTGACCGGCGCCGCGGCGGTGGCGGCCATCGACGGCCACGCCGGCTTTGAGTTATGCCGCGCCGTCGTCCGCCGGGCTGTGCCGCACGCCGGCCGGGCGCCGGTTGGCCTGCGCCAAGCGCTGCTCGCCGCCAGGACCGTCGCCTCCGGCGGCACCGCGGTTGAGGGTGGCACCGGCGTGGAACCTCGGCTCGGCCAGCGGCCGGCGGCGACGCCGGGGACGGCGGGCTTCCGGGCCGCGATGCTGCCCGGCGAGACGGGCGAGGAGCTGATCGCCGTCGCCCGGAGGCTGGGGGAGCCGGTGGCCCCAGCCTCCACACCGTCGACGCCGCCGCTGCGTCAACGATCGGTCGGAGTCATGTATGACCCGACCCTGCTCAGCGACTCAAGGCCTGCCCGCCGGCCGTCTCGCGAGCCGACCGATAGCGCAAGATGGGACGTGCCGGCCTCCCCTCATAACGCCGTGCCGATCCTCATGTATCACCGGGTGGCTCCCAACGGATCGTCGGCCCTGCGTCGCTGGCGCGTGACCCCCGACGAGCTCGACGAGCAACTCAGCTATCTGCGGTCATCTGGCTACCGGTCGATCAGCCTCCAGAACTGGCGCGACGCCGTCATCCGGCGGCGACCCCTCCCGGGCCGGGCGGTCGTTTTGACGTTCGACGACGGGTATGCCGACTTCGATGTCCATGCCCGTCCCCTCCTGGAGCGTCACGGATTCACCGCCAGCCTGTTCGTCGTCACCGACCGGGTCGGGGCTGTCAACGCGTGGGACAGCGAGACCGAGGAGATCCGCCTGATGGATTGGAAGACGCTTCGACGGCTCGACGCGCGCGGGTTTGAGATTGGCGCGCACACTGCCACTCACCCGCCGCTCACCGCGCTCGACGATGCTCAGGTGGTGCGAGAGGTAGCGCGCTCTCGTCAGACGCTGGCCGAACGTCTGGGACGGTCCCCTGTCGTGTTCGCCGCGCCCTACGGTCTGCGGGACCCGGGCATCGACGGGTTGATCGGCGCGTGCGGCTTCGAGCTCGCCGTCACCTGCCGGTACGCGCACGCTACCTTCGACGATCCGCTGCTCCGCATGCCGCGCCTCGAGGTGGCCGGCGGACTGGACCCGGCGGGGTTCGGCCGCCTGCTTGATCCCTGATCGGCCGCGTCGCCGGGGAAAAGGCAGTCGGGGCAGCAGCGACCATGGGATCCGGCCGCTCCCGCTCGAGCCGCGGATCGAGGCTATACGCTGGTTGCAGCGCGATGAGCGACTCCGCGGTCAACCTCGGTCCCGAGTGCCCCCACTGCCACGAGCCGTGGCTGCGTCCGACGACGGTCCCCGGCCGCTATCGCTGCGTGTACTGCCTGCAGCGCTACGAGCTCGTGTCGGTCTGCCCCAACTGCGGCGAGCACTCGACGATCGTGCGGATGTCGAGCACGGCGCTGGTGGAGTGCAACCACTGTCGCGCCTCGATGCTCGTCGCCGTCTAGTGGGTTTCCCGGGAACGTTGTGCCTGAAAGGGCGAGGTCCGGGGGGCGTCAGGCAAGGACGCAGGACCGAAGGTGTGGCCCTGCCACATCGAGGTCCGAGGACACAGCCTGGCGGTCATCCGGGGCCGCCATTTCGGGTGCAACGTTTACGGGAGGCCCACTAGCGCGACCGGGCCGGGAGCCGGGCAAGCCGGCCGAGCTCATATCCTGCGGGGCGATGACGCCCCACGACTACCGGACGGTCGCGCTCACCGAGCGACGCGTCGCCCCCTCGATCCTGTCGGCCGACTTCGGCCGGCTGCGCTCCCAGGTGAGCGAGGTGCTCGACGCCGGCGCGCGGGTCATCCACGTCGACGTGATGGACGGCCACTTCGTCCCGCAGATCACGTTCGGCGCGGTCGCGGTGCAGGCGATCGCCGACCGCGTCCACGACGCCGGCGGGATCGTCGACGTGCATCTCATGATCGAGCGCCCCGAGCGGCACCTCGACGACATCGTGAGCGCCGGCGCGAACTCGATCACGATCCACGTCGAGGCCACGCCCCACGTCCACTATGCCCTGCAGACGATCCGCGAGGCGGGCTGCACCGCGGGCGCCGCGCTGTGCCCGGCGACCCCGGTGCAGACGCTCGCCGACGTGGCGGGCGAGACGCTCGACCTCGCGTTGTGCATGTCGGTCAACCCGGGCTGGGGTGGCCAGTCCTTCATCGAGAACTCGCTCGACAAGCTGCACCGCCTGCGCCGGATGCTGCCCGACCAGGTCGGCGTCGAGGTCGACGGGGGGATCAACGAGCAGGCCTCGCCGCAGGTCATCCGGGCGGGCGCCAACCTGCTCGTCGCCGGCTCGGCGGTGTTCGGCTCCGCCGACCCGGCCGCCACCTACGTCGCGCTCGCCGAGGCCGCGGGCGCCGTCTGACCGGCCGCGCCGGACGCGTACACCGCCCACAGCAGCAGCGACAGCAGCGCGGTCGCGCCGCAGTAGCCGAGCTCGACGCGCGTCACCCGCGCCGCGACCAGCGGCGCGACCTGGAAGGCGAGGAACAGCGCCGCGCACAGCACCCAACAGGCCGCCGCCCGGGCGGCGTGGCCGCGGGCGAGCGCCGCCTGGTTGAACGTGCCGGCGATCAGGTGCAGCCCCATCCCGAGGCCGACGGCGGCCAGCCCGAGCCGCCCGTAGTGAAATCCCTTGTGGCCGAGCAGGACCCCCATCACCGGCGGGCCGACCGCGAGCAGGCCCAGTGCCACGGCCAGGCCGAAGCCGCCGGTCGCCGCGACGGTGATCCCGACCGCGCGGCGCACCGCGCGGACGTCGCGCCGCGTCTCCAGGCCCGTGAGATGGGGGAGGATCGAGGTCTGCACCGCTCCGAACAGCTGCAGCGGCGCGCGCACGATCAGCATCACGTTGAAGACGAAGCCGACCAGCCCGCCGCCCAGATCGGTCGAGCCGACGCTCGCGGCGACGACGAGGACGCCCCCGTTCATCAGCGTCTGCTCCGACAGCATGATCGCGACCACGCCCGACGCGAACGAGCCGCCGCCGCGCAGCGTGAGCGACGGCACGCCCGCCGCCGCGGCCGTGCGCGCCCCGCCGACCCGCCCGCGGATCCAGGAGAGCGCGAACGGCATCACCGACAGCGACGCGAACGGCGCGACCGCCATCCCGAGCGCGACGACGCCGAGGCCGCCGCCGAGCCCGACCGCGACGGCGAGCGCGAAGCAGAACCGCGACGCCGACTCCAGCAGGACGAGTGCCCCGTAGAGCGCGAACGCCTCGTGCCCGGCCAGCCAGCCGCGGGCGAAGTAGCTGCCCGCGTAGGCGATGACGCCGACCACGAGCACCCAGTACAGGACCGTCGAGCCGCCGAACATGCCGTGCTCGATCGGATCGCGCGCGGCGAGCGCCGCGATCAGGAAGGCGGTCGCGAAGCCGGCCTGCAGCGCCGCGGGCACGCGCAGCGGGTGGCCGGAGATCCCCTGCGCGCGGCGCTCGGCGATCGTGCGGGAGAGCAGCTGCTCGATCGGCCGGTAGATCACCGACAGGATCACGAACATCACCGCCCAGCACAGCGACACGCGGCTGTAGGCGCGCGGCGAGAGCACGTGGCTGGCGCTCGCCAGATAGGCGAAGGTGAAGATCCCCGTGGATGCGATCCCGATCGACAGCACCCGGGTGCCGGCGGCCAGCGACCGCCCGGGCGCCGCGGCGGCCGGCGCGCCGGGCGCGGGCGCTGACATCAACCGACCCGCACCAGGACCATCGTCCACGGCAGCGGCGCGCGGGCACACGCGATCTCGCCGTGGGCGGCGAGCAGCCGGTGAAATGCGCCCGGAGTCCAGTGGTGCAGGTGGCCGGGGGTGTTGCCGAGCTGCGCCACGTACGCGCCGCGCGCGAGGTTGAGCGCCCGCCACAGGGGCTCGCGCGGCACCGAGACGAGCAGCCAGCGCGCCGCCACCCGGGCCATCTCGCCCAGCGCCGCCCGCGGGTCGGCGACGTGCTCGAGCACCTCGGTCGCCGCGACCAGCTCGAACGACCCGTCCGCGAACGCGAGCGACTCCGCCCCCATCGGGGCGAAGCGCAGGTTGGGCCGCGCCGCCCGGGCCGCCCAGTGGGCCTTCAGCGTGGGGTCCTCGAGGTCGACGCCGACCGTCTCGCAGTCCGCGTGACGCGCCGCCCAGCGCTCGGTGAGCACGCCCTCCCCGCAGCCGACGTCGAGCAGCGAACGGGGCGCGGCGCGGTCCAGCAGCTCCGCGGCCGCGCGCTCGAAGCCCGCCATCAGGCGACGCACGACCGGGTTCGCCGAGCCGTACTTGTCGAACGTGTTGCCGGCCGGCGGGCCGGCCGGCGCGCTCACAGCTCGACCGGCTCGCGCCCGGACTCGTAGTGGGAGGGCTCGATCCCCAGCTCGAGCTCGATCCGGCGGACCCGCTCGAACGTCTCCTGCGAGAGCGTGCGCTGGGCGGCGAGCAGGTCCCCGATCACGCCGATCGCCCCGAGCAGCATCGCGGCGTTGAACAGCACCGCTCCGGCGATCAGCGACTGGATGTGGCCGCGGCCCGCGCTCGAGGGGCTCTCGACGAAGAACACGAGGAAGCGGACGAACACCGCGAGCGCGCACACCCCCATGAGGATCGCCGCGCTCCAGAACACGCGCAGCGGCTCGTACTGGGAGTAGATGCGGAAGATCGACAGGACATTGCGGCGGACGTAGGCGGGGACGGATCGAACAGCCGCGACGGCCGGCCCGGCGGGTTGGTGGCGATCGGGATCGTCTGCACCGCGACGAGCTGCTTGCCGGCCTGGATGATCGTCTCCAGCGTGTAGGTGAACTTGGAGACGACGTGGACCTGCAGCGCCGCCTCGCGGTTGTAGGCGCGAAAGCCCGAGGTGGTGTCGGGCACCTCGGTCGAGGAGGCCTGGCGCACCACCCAGGAGCCGAACCGCGACAGGCTGCGCTTGGTGTGGGAGAAGTGCTGGTTGGACTGGACCTGGCGGTCGCCGACCACCAGGTCGGCCGTGCCGGCGAGGATCGGCGCGACCAGCCGGGGGATGTCGGTGCCGCGGTACTGGCCATCGCCGTCGGTGTTGACGATCACGTCGGCGCCGAGCTTCAGGCCCGCGTCCAGCCCGGCCTGGAAGGCGGCCGCGAGCCCGCGGTGGCCGGTGAGGCGCACGAGGTGCTCGACGCCCTGCTCGCGGGCGATCCGCAGCGTCGCGTCGGTGGAGCCGTCGTCGATGACGAGCCGCTCGACCGCGTCGAAGCCCTCGACCTCGGCGGGCAGATCCGCGAGCGTGCGCGCGAGTTGATCCTGCTCGTTGAAGCACGGGATCTGGATGATCAGCTTCATCCTCCGGGACGGTAGCGGTGCGCGGCGCATCTCTATTCTCATTTGCAGCGATGAGCTTCGATGCCGACACCGATCGCCGCCACCTCGCGCGCGCGATCGAGATCGCCGAACAGGGACGTGGGCGCGTGTCGCCCAACCCGCTGGTCGGAGCGGTCATCGCCGACCGCGACCGGGTGATCGGCGAGGGATTCCACGGCGTGCTCGGCGGGCCGCATGCGGAGGTCGCGGCGATCGCCGCCGCCGGCGGCGCCGACCTGCAGCGGGCCACCCTGTACGTGTCGCTGGAGCCCTGCTGCCACCACGGCCGGACCCCGCCGTGCACCGACGCGATCCGCGACGCCGGGATCGGCCGGATCGTGGTCGGCTCCGATGATCCGTCCTCGCACGCGAGCGGGCGGGGCCTCGGCATCCTGCGCGACGACGGCGTCGAGGTCGTGCTCGCCTCCGAGGACCTCGCCGCCCGCGCCCGCATGATCAACCAGCCGTTCCGCAAGCGCGCGCGCACCGGGCGGCCGTGGGTGCTGTTCAAGTCCGCGATGACGCTCGATGGGAAGGTCGCCACCCGATCGGGCGACTCGAAGTGGATCTCAGGCACCGACAGCCGTGAGCTCGCCCACCGCTGGCGCGCGGAGTGCGACGCGGTGGCCGTCGGGATCGGCACCGCACTCGCCGACGATCCACAGCTGACCGCGCGGGTCGACGACGCCGCCCGCCAGCCCCGCCGGGTGGTGTTCGACGCGCTCGGGCGACTGCCGCTCGACGGGCGGCTCGTCCGCGCCTCGCGTGAGATCCCGCTCACCGTCGTCGTCTCCCGCGCCGCGCCTCGGTCGGCCACCGACGCGCTGGAGGCGCACGGAGCCGAGGTGATCGTCGCTCCAGGCGAGAACGAGCCCGCGCGGGTCGTGTCCGCGCTCGACCTGCTCGGCGGCGCCGAGATCGCCTCGATCATGCTCGAGGGCGGTCCCCGGCTGGCCGGGGCGTTCCTGGACGCGGGCGAGATCGACGAGGTGCGGCTGTTCCTCGCTCCGGTGATCCTCGGCGGGCGCACCGCCCGCGACCCGCTCGAGGGCGAGGGCGTCGAGCAGATCGCCGACGCGCTGCGCGCCCAGTCACTGCACTGCGGGCGCGTCGGCGAGGACATCCTCGTCTCGGCGCGGATCAAGGGTCTGGTGATGCGCCGGTGTTCACGGGACTGATCGCGGACATGGGGGAGATCGTCGGCGCCGAGCGATCCGCCGACGGGGTCCGGCTGACCGTCGCCAGCCGGCTCGCTCCCGAGCTCTCCGAGGGCGACTCGATCGCCGTCAACGGCGTCTGCCTCACCGCGACCGCAGTCGACGCAGAGACCGGCGTGTTCGACGCCGACGTGATGCACGAGACGCTGCGCTCAAGCTCGCTGGCCGAGGTGAGGGTGGGGGGGCCGCCGGTCAACCTCGAGCTCCCGCTGCGGCCCGCCGACCGGCTCGGCGGCCACGTCGTCCAGGGTCACGTCGACGCCACCGGCGAGGTCGCGGCGGTCGCCGACGACGGGTTCTCCCGGCGCGTCGAGGTGCGCGCGCCGGCCGAGATCCTGCGCTATGTCGTGCAGAAGGGCTCGATCACGATCGACGGGATCTCGCTCACCGTCGCCGAGCTCGGTCCGGGGTCGCTGACGGTATCCCTCATCCCCGAGACGCTGCAGCGCACCAACCTCGGGGTGGCCGAGGTCGGCACGGTCGTCAACCTGGAGGTCGATGTGCTCGCCAAGTACATAGAGAGGCTGGTCGATAGCCGGGCGATTCACGCCGCCGACTTACAAGCGAGGCCAGACGGCGAGCGGAGGCGATCAGCGTGACGAGTACGACGAAGATCGCGATGTCGAGCATCGAGGAGGCGCTCGAGGAGCTCGCCGCCGGTCGGATGGTCGTCGTCGTCGACGACGAGGATCGCGAGAACGAGGGCGACCTCGTGATGGCCGCGCAGTTCATCACCCCCGATGCGATCAACTTCATGACGCGGCAGGCGGGCGGCTGGATCTGCCTCGCGCTCACCGCCCGAGCGATGCGACGAGCTCGGGCTTGAGCTGATGACGCAGAAGAACGAGAGCAGGCATGAGACGCCGTTCACGGTCCTGATCGAGGCCCGCGAGGGCGTCGACACGGGCATCAGCGTCCACGACCAGGCGCACACCATGCAGGTCGCGGTCGACCCCACCAAGGGCGCCGCCGACATCGTCAAGCCCGGGCACGTCCGCCCGCTGAAGGCGAAGGCCGGCGGCGTGCTCGAGCGGACCGGGCACACCGAGGCCTCGGTCGACCTCGCGCGGCTGGCCGGCCTGAACCCGGCGGGGGTCATCTGCGAGATCCAGAACGAGGACGGCTCGATGGCGCGCGGCGAGGACCTCGCCGTCTACTGCTTCAAGCATCACCTGAAGATGATCTCGATCGCCGACCTGATCGCGTACCGGCGGATGCACGACAAGCTGATCGAGCGCGTCGTCGATACCGCGCTGCCGACGGCGTTCGGCGACTTCCTCGCCGTCGGCTACCGCTCGCTGGTCGACAACAAGCACCACGTCGCGCTCGTCAAGGGCGAGGTCGCCGGCAAGCGCGACGTGCTGGTGCGCGTCCACTCCGAGTGCCTCACCGGCGACGTCTTCCACTCGCTGCGCTGCGACTGCGGCGAGCAGCTCGAGTCCGCGCTGGCGATGATCGAGCGCGAGGGCACCGGCGTGCTGCTGTACCTCAGCCAGGAGGGCCGCGGGATCGGCCTGCTCAACAAGCTCAAGGCCTACAAGCTGCAGCAGGACGAGGGGCTGGACACCGTCGACGCGAACCTCCGCCTCGGCCTGCCCGCCGACCTGCGCGACTACGGGATCGGCGCCCAGATCCTCTCCGACCTCGGGCTCTCCTCGATGCGGATCCTCACCAACAACCCCAAGAAGATCTCCGGGCTGACGGGACACGGGCTGTCGGTCACCGACCAGGTGCCGATCGAGCACGCGCCCAACCCCCACAACGAGGGCTACCTGCGGGCCAAGGCGCTGAAAATGGGCCACGCCCTGCACCACCAGGGCCTCGCGCTCGACGAGGAGATGCTCGAGCGCGAGGTCGAATCCGACCGCGAGCGTGGACGCCTCGATGACTGACTGGCGGGTCGCGCTCTGCGTGGCGCGCTTCTACACCGAGCTCGCCGACCGGCTCGAGCGCGGCGCCCGCGACGAGCTGTCGGCGGCCGGGGTCGCAGAGGCCGCGTCGTTCGAGGTGCCCGGCGCGTTCGAGCTGCCGCTCGTCGCCAAGCTCGCGGCCGAGTCGGGTCGGTTCGACGGCGTCGTCTGCCTCGGCGCGGTCATCCGTGGCGAGACCGACCACTACGACTACGTCTGCGCGGCGGCGAGCGACGGCATCCTGCGCGTCGCGCTGGACACGGGCGTGCCCTGCGGGTTCGGGGTGCTCACCGTCGACACGATGGCGCAGGCGCTCGCGCGGGTGGCCGGCGGCGACAAGCGCGACACCGGCCGCCACGCCGTCGAGGCGGTGCTCGCCTGTCTGGCGGCGCGCGACGCACTGCGCGCCGCCTGACCGAGACCGCGCAGTGGGCTCGCCGCCCGCCCGGGCGTGACCGCGGCGCTCGGGCCGGTCAGCCGATCGTGGCGAGGAGCAGCGAGAGGCCGTCCCCGTGGTGCTCTGAGTGGTGATGGCGCCACCACCGCGCCGAGTGACCATGCGGTCCGCCGTGCGGGCCCTTGGCGGGCTTGGTCGCCTGCGGTCCGCCGTTGGGCGCGCCGGCGCCCGGCAGGCCGGCTCCGCCCGAGCCGGGGCCCTTCGGGGCGCCCGGGCCGGCCGTCGTGCCGGGGGTGGTGGATGTCGTGCTCGTCGTGGCAGGTGCCCCGCCCGAGCCGCTCGAGCTCTGACCCTGGCCGGTCTGCTGCAGCGCCGTCTGCAGCAGCGTGCGGACCACGTCGCGCTGGTTGTTGATCTGCATCCGCTGGCGCAGCACCGGGATCGCGGCCTGCGGGTCGCCGCTGAGCACCTCGGCGTGGCCGAGGTCGTAGAGGGCGTACGCGTAGGTGACGCTCTCGTGCGACGCGGTGGCGACCGCCTGCTTGAGGATCGGGATCGCAGCCTGCGGGTTGCCGTTGATGATGTCCGCGTGCCCGGTGTTCTCCAGGTTCTGGGCGGTCTGCGCCTGGGTCGTCGTGGTGCTCGCGATCGTGGTCGTCGTCGTGTGGGAGGTGCGCGTCTGCGCCGGCTGGGCACGGCGATGGTGATGGTGAGTCGTCGTGGCCGGCCGGTCTGCGACCGGCGAGCCGGCCCTCGCCTTGCGGTGCCCGCCCTGCATCGTTGCCAGCGCGATCCCGGTGATGAGCAGCACCGCGAGCACGAGCGCGCCGAACGCGACCGCGCGGCGGCGTCCCCGGTCGGCCGGCGCCTCGGCCGACAACCGGCTCGTCGGCGGGCGCGTGGAGGTCGTCCGGTCGCTGAGTCGACCCCGCCCACCCGCGGCCGTCGAGGCGGCGGGGGCGGCCGGATCGGGGATCAGCGGCCGGGCGCGTCGGAAGTCGGTCCCGCCCGCCCGGTCGGCGGGCCAGGCGCCGCGGAGCGCGTCCTCGAGCGCCGCCACGAGCGCGCCGGCGCTCTCGGGGCGGGCTGCCGGATCCTTGGCCAGCCCGGTGTGAAGGACGTCGTCGACCGCCGGAGGCAGGGTGTGGTCGATCTCGGAGGCGGCGGGCGGCGGCTCCTCGATGTGCTGGCGCGCCTGGGCGGAGAAGTGCGCGGCCGAGAACGGCCGCTCGCCGGCGAGCAGTTCGAACGCGGCGACCGCGAGCGCGTACCGATCCGAGGCGCTGGTCGCCTCCTGGCCGAGCGCCTGCTCGGGCGACAGGTAGGCGGCGGTCCCGAACAGCTGGTCGGAGGTGGTGAGCGTGTCCTCCGTCGACAGGTGCGCGATCCCGAAGTCGGCGACGTGCAGCGTCCGGGAGCGGTCGAGCAGGAAGTTGGCGGGCTTGATGTCGCGGTGGACGATGCCCCTCGCGTGGGCGTGGTCGAGCGCGGAGGCGGCCTCGGCGAGCCAGCGCATCGCCTCCTGGCGGCGCACCGAGTCGTGACGGATCGCGTCCGCGACCGTGCCGCCGGCGAGGAACTCCATGACGATGAACGCGCCCCCGGTCTCCCGGGTGGCGTCCGCGCCGACCGACGGCTCGAGCTCGCCGACATCGTAGACGGTGACGACGTGGGGATGGTTGGAGACCCGGGCCGCCGCCCTCGCCTCGCGCTTGAAGCGCAGCACCGCGACGTGGTCGTGGGCGAAGCGCTCCGCGAGCACCTTCACGGCCACGTTGCGGCTGAGGACCCGGTCCTCGGCGCACCACACCGACGCCATCCCGCCGCTGGCGATATGGCGCTTGACGCGATAGCGGTCCGGCAGCCCGAGCGGGCGATCGAGGGACTGGTTGGTGTCAGGTCTCATCGTGTCCGGGACGTACCCGCGTGAGGTGCTCGCTCGCCACGACCACCCGGCATCCTATTGCGACTGCCGGACTCGTGGATCTCTCGTGCAGGCTCCTATACTGCCCGCGATGGCCAAGATCTGTCACGTGTGCGCGAAAGGACCGGCGTACGGCAACAGCCGTAGCCACTCGATGGTGGCTACCCGCCGCCGCTTCGAGCCGAACCTTCAGCGCGTTCGCATCGACGACGGGGGCACGCCCCGGCGCGTGTACGTGTGCACGCGCTGCCTCAAGGCCGGCAAGGTCATCAAGGCGCGCTGACCGCCTCGGGCGGGTGGGAGATGAGCGCGCCTGAGCGAGCCACGCGCAAGCGTGGCGTCGCCGATCCCAGCATCGTCCGGTTCCGGGCGGTCCTCGCGGCCGGGCTCGCGTCGCTGGAGGCGCAGCGCGAGCAGGTCAACGCGCTCGACGTCGGCTGGGCGGCCGACGGCGACACGGGCGACAACATGGTGGCCACGCTCCGCGCGGTGCTCGACGAGCTCGACCGTCTCGCGGGCGACTCCGAGGGCCGCACGATCGACGAGATCGGCCGTCAGGAGATCGTCGCCTCGGTCGCCCGGGCCGCGCTGCTCGGGGCGCGTGGCGCGGCGGGGGTCATCCTCAGTCAGCTCGTTCGCGGCGCCGCGGAGGAGCTCGCCAGCCGGCCGGGCGAGCTCGTCGACCCGGTGCTGATCGGCGCTGCCCTCTCCCGCGCCGTCGACCAGGCCTACGGCTCGGTGCGCGAACCCGCGGAGGGGACGATGCTCACGGTCGTGCGGGAGATGGCCCATCGCGTGGCCTCCGAGCTCGCCCACCGGCCCGAGCCCCGGCTCGCCCGGGACGCGACCGCGCTCGAGCAGGACCTCCTCATCGCCGACGTGGTCCGCTCCGCGCTGGAGTCCGGCCGCGACGCGGTCGCTCGCACCCGGAGCGGTTGGAGGCGCTGCGCGCCGCCGGGGTGGTCGATGCCGGCGGCTACGGGATCGTGGCGCTGATCGCCGGTATGGCCGGCGCGCTGAGCGGCGAGCGGCCCGATCCGGGCCCGCATCGACCGCCGCCGCCGTCATCATGAGTGAGTGGGTGCCGCCGCCGACCCCGCGAGCTCGTCCAGATGAGCGAACTGGTGAGCTCGATGGACGCCGTGACCGCGTTCGCGGACGGCCGCCCGCTGGACGACGGCGAGCTGCAGGGGGCGCCGGTGCGGTATCCGCGGCCCTCGGTGCTCGCCCAGGAGCTGAAGGTGGACGGGGCCAAGGCGGCCGCCGCCGCGGCCACGCTCGGCCTGGCGACCGTCGGCGATCTGCTCGAGCACCTGCCGCGCGACCGCCGCGACGCGCGCGCGGTCGCCCAGCTGGTGATCGGCGAGGTGGCGACCGTCGCGGTCGAGGTGCGGGCGATCGCGTCGCGGCCGGTGCGCCGCCGCGGGATGCGGCCGCTCGTCGAGGCGACGGTCGCCGACGCGAGCGGGTCGATGAAGGCGACGTTCTTCAACCAGCCGTGGCTCGCGCACCGCTACGTGCCGGGGACGCGGCTGATGCTCCACGGCAAGTACGAGGCCCGCAACCGCTTTCGCGTGCAGGGCCACGCGGTGACCCGCAGCGCCGGCGTCGGCGCCGCCGGTGCGGGCGGCGCGGGTGAGGCCGGGGGCGGGGCGGGGTCCGCCGGCGAGGAGGCGGTCGCGCACTATCCCGCCACCGACGGTCTGTCCTCGACGCAGATCCTCGCGCTCGTGCGCGCCCGGGCGGCGGCGTTCGCCGACGTCGGCGAGCCGCTGCCGGCGCGGCTGCGGGCGCTGGAGCGGCTGGCGGGGCGGGGGGAGGCGCTCGCGGCGATGCACCTCGGCGGCGAGCCGGAGGGGAGTGGCGGGGCCGCCCTGCGGCGGCTCGCGTTCGAGGAGCTGCTGCTCGTCCAGCTCGCGCTGCTGCGACGCCGCCGCCTGCGCAGCGCCGGGGCGGTCGCGGCTGTGCTCGGCGACCCGCCGTCGCTGAGCGCGCGCTGGCTCTCCGAGATGCTGCCGTTCGAGCCGACCGGGGACCAGCGCCGGGCGATGGCCGAGATCGACGCCGACCTGGCGCTCGCGCGGCCGATGCAGCGGCTGCTCATGGGCGAGGTCGGGTCGGGCAAGACGGTCGTCGCGCTGTACGCGCTGCTGCGCGCCGTCGAGCACGGCCACCAGGGCGCGCTGATGGCGCCGACCGAGCCGCTCGCCGAGCAGCACTTCCAGACGATCCAGGTGCTGATGGGCGGCGAGGCGGGGGCGGTCCGGCTCGGGCTGCTCACCGGCTCCACGCCGGCGCGCCGGCGCGCCGACCTGCTCGGCAAGCTCGCCACCGGCGAGCTCTCGCTGCTGGTCGGCACCCACGCGCTCATCGAGGAGCCGGTCCGCTTCGACTCGCTCGCGGTCGCCGTGATCGACGAGCAGCACCGCTTCGGGGTGCGTCAGCGCGCGGCGCTGGAGGCCAAGGCGAGGCCGGTCCCGCCCGCCCGCGGCACGGGCGGGCTGCACGCGCTGCACATGACCGCGACGCCGATCCCCCGCACGCTCGCGCTCTCGCACTACGGCGACCTCGACTTCACCGTGCTCGCGGAGCTCCCGCGGGGGCGCGAGCCGATCGACACCCACGTCTGCGCGACCGACGCCGAGCGTGCCCGGGCCTACGAGCGCATCCGCGAGGACCTCCGGGCCGGTCGCCAGGCGTTCGTCGTCTGCCCGCTCGTCTCGGAGTCCGAGGCGCTCGCCGCGCGGGCGGCGACCGCCGAGTACGAGCGCCTGTCGGCCGGTGAGCTGCGCGCCTTTCGCGTCGTGCTGATGCACGGCCAGCTCCCCTCCGCGGAGAAGCTCGCGGTGATGCAGCGATTCGCGGCGGGCGAGGCCGACGTGGTCGTGGCCACGACCGTGATCGAGGTCGGCATCGACGTCCCCAACGCGACCGTGATGCTCGTCGAGGACGCCGAGCGCTACGGCATCTCCCAGCTGCACCAGCTGCGCGGGCGGATCGGCCGCGGCGAGCACCGCTCGCTGTGCCTGCTGTTCGGCCCCAAGGGCTCGGCCCGGCTGCAGGCGCTCGCCTCGCACTCCGACGGCTTCAGGCTCGCCGAGATCGACCTGGAGCTGCGCGGCGAGGGCGAGCTCGTCGGCGTGCGCCAGAGCGGCCTGGCCCAGTTCCGCGTCGCCGAGCTGCCCCGCGACCGGGAGCTGCAGGAGCGCGCCCGGATGCGGGCCGAGGCCATCGACGGGAGCGACCCGGAGCTGGCCGACCCCGAGCACGTGCCGCTCGCCGACGCGCTCGCCGAGCGGTTCGGGGCGGAGGCGCTGGCGCCGATCGGGGCGTGAGCGGCTCTGCCTTGTGCGTTTGGTTGGCCGTGCGGGCGGGACGGGCTGTGGGGGCGGGACGGCGCCGGGGGGCGTGGATCGTGGAGGCGTGGGTCCGGGTGTGTCGCCAGCGTCGCGGTGAGCGCGACGCTGGCGACTTATCCGGCTTCGATCGACGGCCGACGACCCGACGCGCTACCTCGCGCACGCCCCAGTCCCAACCCGCCCCTGAGCCCCCGACCGCACGACCGCGTTCCGTGCCACCCTCGGCCGATGCGCGTGATCGCGGGCACCTACGGCGGCCGCAGGCTGCATGCGCCCCGCGGCCGGGGGACGCGGCCGACGTCGGACCGGGTCCGAGAGGCGCTGTTCTCGATCCTGGGCGAGATCACCGGCGCGCGCGTGCTCGACCTCTACGCCGGTACCGGGGCGCTCGCCATCGAGGCGCTCTCGCGCGGCGCGGCGTCGGCGACGCTGGTCGACTCCGGCCGGCCCGCGCAGGAGGCGATCCGCCGCAATCTGCGCGAGCTCGGGATTCACGCGGAACTGGCCGCCGAGGACGCGCTGCACTTCTGCGTGCGCGCCTTTCGCTGCGCGCGTCAATACGATCTGATCTTCCTCGACCCTCCATATCGCCACGGGGACGATCTCGGAACCGAGCTGACGACGGCGCTTGCGCCGCTGCTCAGCCCGGGTGGCCGGGCCGTCACCGAGAGCGATCGGCGGACCCCGCTGGACCTCCGTCTTCCCCTGCTCGACGAGCGCCGCTACGGCGACACCCTGATCCGCATCCATGTCACACACTGACCGCATCGCCCTCTGCCCGGGCACCTTCGACCCGGTCACCTACGGCCATCTGGACGTCATCCGCCGCTCGTCGGCGATGTTCGACGAGGTGATCGTGTCGGTCGTCAACCTGCCGTGGCGCAAGGGCAAGACGCTGTTCAGCGCCGAGGAGCGCGTCACCTTCCTCCTCAACGCGATCGGCGATCTGCCCAACGTGCGGGTGGCGACGTTCAGCAACCTGCTCGTCGAGTTCGCGCGGGAGCAGGGGGCGATCGCGGTGGTCAAGGGACTGCGCGCGATCTCGGACTTCGAGTACGAGCTGGAGATGCATCAGCTCAACCGCCGGCAGGCGCCGGAGATCGAGTCGGTGTACCTGATGTCCTCGCCCAAGTACAGTTTCATCAGCTCAAGCGGCGTCAAGGAGCTGGCCACCTTCGGAGGTGAGATCGGCGATCTGGTTCCCGACGAGGTGGCCGAGCAGTTGAAGGAACGCCTCGGCCGATGACGAAACAGAGGTGCGCGAGATGGATGTCCTGGTACTGATCGACAAGCTGGACGACCTCGTCCATAACGCCAAATCGGTCCCGATGACCGATCAGGTCCGCGTGGACAAGGAGGAGATCTACGACATCCTCGACCAGATGCGGGCGACGATCCCCGAGGAGATCAAGCAGGCCCGCTGGATCGTCAAGGAGCGCCAGGAGATGCTCGCCGAGGCCAAGCGCGAGGCCGAGCGGATCGTCAAGGAGGCCCGCGACCGCCAGGAGCGCCTCGTCTCCGAGGAGGAGATCACCAAGCAGGCCGAGCGCGCCGCCGAGGACATCATCGAGGACGCGCGGGCCCGGGAGCGGGAGATCCGCCTCGGCGCCGAGGACTACGCCGACGAGATCCTCGGCACGCTCGAGGTCAACCTCTCGAAGTTCATCGCCGCCGTGCAGCGCGGCCGCGATCGCCTGGCGGGCAAGGACGAGCCCGTCGAGATCTCCTGACCGCCGCGCGGTCCGGACCGGACCGCGCCGGCCCCGCGGTCAGCGCGTCTGAAAGCCGCTGAGCCCCTCCGGGCTCTCCTCGCTGACCTCGGCGGCGTCCACGCGCGCGCCGACCAGGCCCGGTCCGGCAGTAGCCGACCACCGACTCGACCGCCGCCTCCGGGGTGGGCGGGACCTCGATTCACGACCTCGACCGAGCCGTCGGCCCGGTTGGGCCGCCCAGCCGGCGACGCCCTCGGTCTCGGCCGCCTGCCTGACCGAGGCGCGCAAGAAGACGCCCTGGACGCGCCCCGTCAGGATCACCCGCCGCCGCACGACCTCAGGTGACATGCACCGATTCTTGCAGTCATCACCCCTGTTCCGTCCGCGCCGCGCGCCAAGGTGGACGGTCTGATGCCCGGAGTCTGGCTTGCCATCGGAGTCCTCCTCGGAGCGGCGATCGTCCTGTTCGCGCTGCGCGCCCGCCTGCGCTCGCTCGGCGCCGAGGCGAGCCGCGCCGGCGAGCTCGACCGGGCGCTGGTGCAGGCCCGGTCCGACATCACGCGTGAGAAGGAGCTCGCCGCCGAGCGGCTGGCGGCGATCACCGACGCCCAGGAGCGGCTGTCGACGTCGTTCAAGGCGCTGAGCGCCGAGGCGCTGCAGTCGAGCATGAGCCAGCTCACCGAGCTCGCCCGGGCGCAGCTGCGCACCGCCCAGGTCGAGGCGCGCGGCGACCTGGACAAGCGCCGCGACCAGGTCGAGCAGCTCGTCACGCCGATCCGCGAGCAGCTCACGCGAGTCGACACGCAGCTGACGAAGCTCGACCAGGAGCGCCGCTCCTCGCAGGGCCGGCTCGATGCCCAGCTGAAGGCGCTCGGCGAGCACGGCGAGCGGCTGCGCGTGGAGACGTCGGCACTCGTCACCGCCCTGCGCAAGCCCAACACCCGCGGCCAGTGGGGCCAGATGCAGCTGCGCAACGTCGTCGAGCAGGCCGGCATGGTCCGCCACTGCGACTTCGTCGAGCAGGTGTCCTATCAGGGCGATGAGCGGACGCTGCGGCCCGACATGGTGGTCAAGCTGCCGGGTGGCAAGACGGTCGTCGTCGACTCCAAGGCGCCGCTGCAGGGGCTGCTCGACGCCTACGAGGCGCGCGACGAGGCCGAGCGCGAGGCGCGGCTGCGCGATCACGCGCGGCTGCTGCGCACGCACATCAAGCAGCTGGGGGACAAGGCGTACTACGCGAGCCTGGACTCGACGCCGGATCTGGTCGTGATGTTCCTGCCCGGCGAGGCGCTGCTCGGCCCGGCGCTCGACGCCGATCCCGACCTGCTGGCCGACGCGATGGCCCGGCGCGTGCTGATCGCCACTCCGACGACGCTGCTCGCGCTGCTGCACTCCGTCGCCTACGGCTGGCAGCAGGAGCGGGTCGCGGAGTCCGCGCAGGCGATCTCCGAGCTCGGCCGGGAGCTGCACGCGCGGCTCGCCAAGCTATCGAGCCACCTGTCGGCGGTCGGGACGCGGCTCAACAGCACGGTGAAGGCCTACAACGACGCGGTCGGCTCCTACGAGTCCCGGGTGCTGCCGAGCGCCCGGCGCTTCGCCGACCACGGCGCGGTCGCCGAGGGGGCGGAGCTGGCATCGCTCGAGGAGGTCGGCAGCCGGGCGCGCACGGTGCAGGCCGGCGATCTGCGCCTCGACGTCGGCACCGGCCGTACCGACGACGACGAGGTCGTCCCGGCGCCGCCCCGGCGCCTGCGCCCCGCCGGCTGACGTTCAGCGGTCGGCGCGCCGCTGACCGCTCAGCGGTCGGCGGCCGCCGAGCGAGACGCCCACCACGCCTGCAGGTCGGCGCGCTGGTGGGGGAGTGGGTCGGCGGTCGGCTTGTGGGCGCGGACCGCAGCGAGCGCGTCGTCGATCCCGATGCGGCGCAGCACGGCGACCGCCCCGGAGGCGACCGCCGCCGAGCGCTGCCAGCCCGCCCGGCAGTGCACGTACACACGGTGGTCGTCATCGAGCCAGCCGACGAGCGTCGCGACCGCCTGCTCGAGGCGGTCGCTGGGCAGGCGCCCGAAGTCGGTGAGGTCCATCCGCGTCTCCTCGATCCCGTGCTCGGCGTACGCGGCCTCGATCATCTCCCGGTCGCCCGGCTGGTACTCGCTGTCCTCGACGAGGTTGAGGACGCGCTCGACGCGCAGCAGCCCGAGGCGGTCGACATCGTCCCAATCGAGCGGGTAGGCCCCGACGATCAGTCCGGGATGAACCTCGCCGTATCCGTAGGTGCGAAACCAGGTCGACATCGCGGCATGCCCCGGCCGCGATCGCCTGGGCTCCAAGCGCCCGACGATAGCCTCTCGGGGTGATGGCGCTGCGTTCTGACAGCTTCGAGCTCAGCGGCCTGCGGCTCAGCTCCGGCGAGGGCCGGCACCTCGACCTCGAGGTCGGGCTGGACGGCTTCGATCTCGGCGGCGAGCGCTACGAGCCGGCGCCCTCGACCGTCCCGGCTCGGCTCGACGTCTCCCGCACGACCGGCGACGGGTACTCGCTGCGGCTGCGCTTCGTCGCCCGGCTCGACGGTCCGTGCATGCGCTGTCTCACAGCCGCCGAGCCCGAGTTCGCGGTCGACGCCCGGGAGATCTCACAGCCCGGCGGGGGAGAGGAGCTCGAGTCCCCCTACGTCGACGACGCCGCCGTGCTCGATCTGCGCGGCTGGGCGCATGACGCGCTCGCGCTCGCGGTTCCGGCTCAGATCCTGTGCCGGCCCGATTGCGCCGGACTGTGCCCGGTGTGCGGCGCCAACCTCAACGACGCCGGCCCCGACCACCACCACGAGTCCGCGCCCGACCCGCGCTGGGCCAAGCTGTCCGAGCTGCGCTTCGAGTAGGGGCGGCGCGGTCAGTCGCCGGCGATCACCTCGTCGAGCGTTCGCCCGCTCACCACCGACTCGGGCCGCTCCGCGATGACGTCGGAGCCGGACCGCGCCTCGCCGTCGCGGCGTTTGATGAGCAGCCACTGCGGCGGCTCGGTGGGGCGGGTGCGCTGCAGCGCGAACCCGCCGCGCAGCTTCTCACCGTGGAGCACGAACACCGCGTGGCCGCGCTCGAGCGCCTCCGGCCACGCCACCCGGCCGCCCTGCTCGTAGGGCCCGCGGTCCCAGACGATCACCCCGCCGCTGTCCGTGGGCCCCTCGAACTCGTTGTGGGACATCTCGTGGTCCTCCACCTGGACGGCCAGCCGCTTGGCGGAGGCGTCGAGCGAGGGGCCCTTCGGCACCGCCCACGAGCGCATGCGCCCGCCGACCTCGAGCCGCAGGTCGTAGTGAAGGGTGGTCGCCCGGTGCTCCTGGACGACGAACACGCCGGCCGGGACCCCGCGGATGGCGAACTGCTCGTGGCCCTCCACCCGGACCGACTCGCTGCGCAGCTCGCCCCGCCCCTCGAGCGTCGCGACGAACGCGGCGAGGGCGTCGGGCGCGCCCTCGGCGTGGACCTCGACCGGCCCCTGAAGCGGCGCGTCGCCGCGCACCCAGCCGAGGACCGCGACCCGCAGGGCGTCCGCCCGGACCGCCTGCGCGAGCCCGGTGTCGGCGGCGGCCGGCGAGAGCTGCGCGCGGAGCGCACGAGGCGCGTCGGGGGCGCTGGAGCGGCGTGCGGATGGCGTCATCCGCGGGACCCTAATGACATCCGGACTCGACCGTCCGAAGGACTGGATTGATCGGCCCGGCTCGCCGTCGTCCGGCTGCTAGCCTGCACGCACCGATGGCCGTCCCCAAGCAAAAGCAGTCGCATGCCCGGACCTCGCAGCGTCGCGCGCAGCACAAGCTCGCCGCGCCCACCTTCAACGAGTGTCCGCAGTGCCACAGCCCCCGTCGTCCCCACCGGGTCTGCCCCGAGTGCGGGTACTACAAGGGGCGCGCGATCATCGCCGAGCCCGGCTCGCAGTCGGTCTAGACCGCCCCCGCGCATGGTCACGGTGGCCGTCGACGCGGGCGGGGCCGACCTCGGGCCCGCGGAGGTCGCGGCCGGCGCCGCCGAGGCGGCGGGCGCGGGAGTCTCGGTGCTGCTCTACGGCCCCGCTCGGGAGATCGGCGAGGTCGGTGACGGCGTCGTCGTGATCGACGCCCCGATCTCGATCGCCAAGGCCAAGGACCCGGCCTACGCGGTCCGCTCGACGCCCGACGCCTCGATCGTCCAGGCCGCGCGCGCGGTCGCGGACGGACGCGCGCAGGCGCTCGTGTCCGGCGGCTCGACCGGCTCCGCGCTCGCCGCCGCCCTGTTCAACATCAAGCGCGACCGGGGCATCTACCGCCCCGCGCTCGCCCTGCCGCTGCCGATGCTCGCCGGGCCGCCGGTGCTGCTGCTCGACGTCGGCGCCAACGTCAGCTGCCGGCCCGAGCACCTCGTCCAGTTCGCGCACATGGGCTCCGCGTTCTCGCACGCCGTGCTCGGCCGCGAGCGCCCGCGGGTGGCGCTGCTGTCCAACGGCGAGGAGGCGGTCAAGGGCACCCCGGAGCTGATCGAGGTCCACGAGCGCCTCGCCGGCGAGAGCGGGACCGGCCTGAACTTCATCGGCAACATCGAGGGGACCCACATCACCGACGGCGTCGCCGACGTCGTCGTCATGGACGGCTTCATCGGCAACGTGACGCTGAAGGTGATCGAGGGCGTCTCGGGGCGGATGCTGCGGGGCGTGCACGACGCCTCGATGAGCTCGCCCCGGCGCGGCTCGGCGCCTGGATGGTCGAGCCGGCGATGCGTCGGCTGCGCGCCGACATCGACCCCGAGGCGCCCGGCGGCGCCTACCTGCTCGGCCTGCGGCGGCTCGGAGTCGTCGCCCACGGCCGCTTCTCCCGCAACGGCTTCGCGCGGGCGATCCAGGTGGCGGCCCGGGGCGTCGAGGAGGACGTCGTGAGCACCACACGCGCCGCGCTCACGGCGGCCGGGGCGCTCCGCAGCAGGCCCTCGAAGGACGACGAGTGACCGGTAGTGTCAGGGGCGTGTCCGACCCGACGTCTACGGTGTCCGCCCGATGAATCGAGAGCACGTCCTCGCCCTGATCCGCGCCCATCTCGCCGATGAGCTCCAGGTCGATCCCGACGCGATGAGCGAGACGACCCGTTTCAAGGAGGATCTCGACGCCGACTCCCTGGACCTCTACACGCTCGTGCAGGAACTCGAGGACAACTACGGCGTGACGATCTCCGACGAGCAGGCCGCCGACATCCTCACGGTCGGTCAGGCGGTCGACTTCGTGCTCGCCAGCGGCGCGGTGGCGCCGACCACGAGCGCGGGCCCTGACCCTGAGTGACCGAGCCTCCCGTCCCGACGTCCATCGCCGAGCCGGCCCGCGCGGACTCTGCGGCCCGGCTCCGTGCGCTGCTGGAGCAGTTGGAGCCCCAGGTCGCGGCCCCGGTGTTCCGTCACTCCTCGTGGACGGCGAAGCGCTCGGACTCCTACGAGCGACTCGCCTTCCTGGGCGACAGCGTGCTGTCGCTCGCGGTCAGCACGCACCTGTTCCCGCGCCTGGATCCGGAGCGCTACGGGCCCGGGCAGCTCACGAAGGTCCGCGCCCAGGCCGTCTCGGGGCGCTCCTGCCGGGTGGTCGCCGAGCGACTCGGGGTGCCCGAGCGGCTGCGCGCGGCGGCGCCGCCGAGCGCGGCCGGCGGGGTGGAGGCGTTGATCGGCACCGAGCGGGTGCTCGCCTCGGTGATCGAGGCGGTGATCGGCGCGATCTACCTGCGGTTCGGCTACGAGACGACCGCCGGGGCCGTCGTCGAGGCGTTCGCGCCCCAGATCGAGGAGGCACTCGAGCATCCGGTCGACTTCAAGTCCGCGCTGCAGGAACGGCTGGCGCGCCGCGGCGAGATCGTCGGCTACGCGGTCGTCGCCATGCAGGGTCCGCCCCACGACCGGACCTTCACGGTGAGCGCGTCCGTGCACGGACGCGAGCTCGCGCGTGGCGCCGGGCGCTCCAAGAAGGACGCCGAGCAGGAGGCCGCGCGGCTCGCGCTGGAGGCGATCGACGGCGAGGGGGACGACCACGGATCATGAGGAACGCCACGTGTACCTGAAGTCGATCACCGTCAAGGGGTTCAAGTCGTTCCCGGACCGCACCCGCATGGAGTTCGGGCCGGGGACGAGCGTGATCGTCGGCCCCAACGGCTCGGGCAAGTCCAACGTCACCGACGCGGTCCTGTGGGCGCTCGGTGAGCAGTCCCCGATGGCCGTGCGCGGCCAGTCGATGCAGGACGTCATCTTCGGCGGTGCGCCCGGGCGCAAGGCCGCCGCCAGCGCCGAGGTCGAGCTCGTGCTCGACGACTCCGACGGCTCGCTCGGGCTCGGGGTCCCGGAGATCTCGATCTACCGCCGCCTGGACCGCAACGGAGACGGCGAGTACCGGCTGTCGGGCGCCCGCTGCCGGCTCGCCGACGTGCTCGAGCTGATGTCGGACACGGGCCTGGGCAAGGAGATGCACTCGGTCATCTCCCAGGGTCGCGTGGAGTCGCTGGTCACCTCCAAGCCGCGCGAGCGGCGCATGCTGATCGAGGAGGCGGCCGGCCTGGGCAAGCACCGCAAGCGCCGCCGCCGAGCCCAGCTGAAGCTCGCGCGCACCGAGGACAACCTCGACCGCGCGCTCGACGTCGAGCGCGAGGCGCGCGCGCGGCTGCGGCCGCTCAAGCGCCAGGCCGAGGCGGCCGAGCTGCATGAGCGCCTGGAGCGCCAGTCGCTGGAGATCCGCTGGGAGCTCGTGCGCGACGACGTCCGCGCCCGCCGCGCCGCGCTCGCCGACGCCGAGCGGGCCGCGGGCGAGGTCCGCGAGCGCCGCCGGGCCATCGGCGCCGAGCTCACCGCGACCGCGGCGCGCCGCGAGGCCGCCGAGGAGGCGCTCGCCGCGCGCAGCGCCCACCGCGAGGAGCTCTCCCGCCGCGCCTACGCCGCCCGCGGCGCCGGCGAGCGGATCGGCTACCGCGCCGACTCGATCGCCGCCTCGCTGAGCACGCTCCAGGGGCGCCTGACCCGCTCGCAGCAGATCACCGCCGGCCTGGAGGCCGAGCCGCCGGCGTCCACGACGACCCCGAGGCGGCCGCGCGGATCGAGTCGATGGAGCGCGAGCTGGCGGCGCTGGAGCGCGACCGTGAGGCCGAGCTCGGCCGGCAGCTCGCCGAGCTCGAGGGTGAGCGCGAGCAGGCGACCGCGACCGTGCAGGAGCGCACGCTCGAGGTCGAGGCGGCGCTCACCGCTCGCCGGGAGGCGGAGCGCGCCGCCGAGGGCGCGCGCGAGGCGATCCGCGAGGCCGAGCGGGCGGCCGACGCGGCGCGGCGCGAGGCCGCGCGCGTCGGCGGCGAGATCGCCGCGGTCAACCAGTTCCTGTCGGGCCACGCGCGCACGCCGCATGGCGCGAGCGCGCTCTCGGACGCGCTCGAGGTCGACCCGGGCTATGAGCTGGCGGTCGCCGCCGCGCTCGACGGTCGTCTCGCCGCCGCGGTCGTCGACGGCCACGACGCGGCGTCGGGCCTGCTCGACCGCGCGGGCGCGGACGGCGGCCGCGCGCTCGTCTCGGACCTGAGCGCCACGCGCCCCGAGGGCGGCGCCGGGGAGAACCGGGCCGGTTGGAGCGGCGCGGGCCGCGCGGAGCCGCTCGGCGCGCACGTGCGCTGTGGCGACGCGGCCGCGTCGCGGCTGATCGGGACGCTGTTGCGCGACACGTGGGTGGTCGACGAGCTCGGCGACTGCCCGGAGGACTTCGGCGGTGTCGCCGTCACCCGCGCCGGCCGCGTGTGGTCGGCGCTGACCCGCGAGCTGCGCCAGGCGCCCGCGGTCGGACAGGAGCGCGTGCTCGCCGAGCGCAACCGGCGCGACGCGCTCGTCGGTGCGAGCGAGCGTGCCGTGCAGGCCGAGCTCGCCGCGCAGGGGGCGGTCAAGGAGGCGGCCGCCGGCGCGCAGGGCGCTGACGGCGAGCGCGAGCGGCTCACCGCCGCGCACCGCACCGCCACCCACGCGCTCGACGAGGCGCGCGAGGCGGTGCGCCGTCTGGCGGCGCAGATCGACCGGCGCCGCTGTGCGCCCGACGAGGGGGAGAACGCCGGTCGCCGCGCGCAGCTCACCGCGCAGATCCGGGCCGAGCGCGGGACGCTCGAGCGGGTCGCCGCCGAGCGCGAGCAGCGTGCCCGGCGCCTGGAGCGCACACGCGCATCGGTCGTGCGCGACACGGAGCTCATCCCGGTCGTGGCGGCCGTGCTCGACCGCGTCCGCGCGGCCGGCGAGACCGTCTCCGCGCAGCTCGCGTCCTTCGACGCGGCCCTCGCCGCCGATCGAGAGGCGGGCGAGAGCGCGGCCGCGCAGCTGCGCGAGTGCGCCCAGCGCGAGGCCGAGCTGCACCAGCGCATGGGGCGCGAGAGCGATGCCCTCACCACCGCCGAGGTGACGCTTCAGCGCAGCCGCGACCGGGCCGCCGAGGCCGAGGCCGAGCTCGGCGCGCTCGCGGGGCGGCTCGAGCTGGAGGTCGCGCCCGCCGAGGAGCGGCTCGACGAGGAGACCCGGGCGACGTTCAAGGCGCGGCTGGAGCGCGTCGCCCGCCGCCGCGAGCAGCTCGGGCCGGTCAACCCGCTCGCCCAGGAGGAGTACGCGGAGGCGCTCGCGCATGTCGAGGAGCTCGAGAGCCAGCGCACCGACCTGGAGACCGCGATGCGCGAGCTCACGACGCTGATCGCGGACACCGACAAGCAGATCCGGACCACGTTCGAGCAGACGTTCGCGGCCACCGCCGCCGCGTTCGAGGACCTGGCGGCGCAGCTGTTCCCCGGTGGAAGGGGCCGGTTGCGGCTCGTCTCCGAGCGCGAAGGACCGGCGCGCGTGATCGGGGGCCAGTCCGTGGACGGCGACACCGGCGCGGACGCGGACGACGAGGACCGGGCGCCGGAGGACGCCGACGACGACGGCGCACTGACCGAGGACGAGGAAGCCCGCGAGGAGCATCTCGGGGTCGAGATCGAGATCACCCCCGCCGGCAAGGATCCCAAGCGGCTGTCGCTGCTGTCCGGCGGCGAGAAGTCGATGACCGCGCTCGCCTTCCTGTTCGCGGTCTTCCTCGCGCGCCCGTGCCCGTTCTACATCCTCGACGAGGTCGAGGCGGCGCTCGACGATCTCAACATCAGCCGCTTCCTGGCGCTGCTCGCCGAGTACTCCTCGCGCGCCCAGTTCATCGTCGTCACCCACCAGAAGCGCACGATGGAGGCCGCCGATTCGCTGTACGGCGTCTCGATGGCCACCGACGGCATCTCCAAGGTGATCTCGCGCCGCCTGCCCGCCGCGGTCCCGGGCGCCGCCGAGCGATTCTGTGTGGCGGCCGTGGGGGGACGGCCGGTGTCCGCGCCGCGCCCGCCACCCAAATCTCCCCCCCGCGTCTCGCCCCCCCGGAAACTACATTCCCGTGCTCCCGTCCTGGCAGCCGCCCCCCCTGCGGCTGCGGTGCTGTTCCTCCTGCCGCCCCGGCTCCTCCCGCCCCCCCGGCCGTACGCCTCGCCAAGCGCCGGGCGCGGGTAACCTCGCGCCGAGATGGCCCGCGACTGGCGAGAGATCTTCATCGTCGACGGCGCCGGCCGGCGCCGAGGCCGAGGCGGAGGCCCGGAGCGGCGCGTCGGGCGGTTCCGGCGGCTGCGCGAGAGCCTGCGCAAGACCCGGCAGGCGCTCCAGACCGAGATCCAGGCGACGCTGTTCGAGGATCTCTCCGACGAGACCTGGGAGCGGCTGGAGGAGGCGCTGATCTACGCCGACGTCGGCGCCTCGACGACGGCGAGGTCGTCGCCCAGCTCGAGCAGGAGGCCGCCGAGAACAAGCTCACCGGCGGCCAGGAGCTGTCGGACCGGCTCGTCGAGCTGCTCGCCCAGATCGCCCGGACCGGGGAGGACACGATCGACCTGCGCGCCGAGCCGACGGTGATTCTCGTCGCCGGCGTCAACGGCACCGGCAAGACGACGACGCTCGGCAAGCTCGCCTGGCACTGTCGCGCGAGATGGACCGGCGGGTGATGCTCGCCGCCGGCGACACGTTCCGCGCCGCTGCCGTCGAGCAGCTCGAGGTGTGGGCCCAGCGCGCCGAGGTCGGGTTCGTCAAGGGCGATCTCGGCGCCGACTCGGCCGCGGTCGCGTTCGAGGCGGTCGCCGCCGCGCGGCGCGAGCGGGCGGACGTCGTGCTGATCGACACCGCCGGGCGGCTGCACACCCAGGACAACCTGATGGCCGAGCTGGCCAAGGTCCGGCGGGTGATCGCCAAGCAGATCCCCGAGCGCGCCGCACGAGACGCTGCTCACCGTCGACGCCACGACGGGCCAGAACGGGCTGCGCCAGGCCAAGCTGTTCTCCGAGACGGTCGACGTCTCAGGGATCGTGCTCACCAAGCTCGACGGGACCGCCAAGGGCGGGATCGCGCTCGCGATCGCCTCACGAGCTCGGGATCCCGGTGAAGCTGATCGGGGTCGGCGAGCAGCTGGAGGATCTGCGGCCGTTCGACGCCGACGAGTTCGCGCGGGCGCTCGTCGGCGCGAGCTGACCGCGGCCGTGAGCCGAGGCGTGGCCGCGGCCCGCCGGCGGACGTAGACTGAGCGTCGTGTTCGACAACCTCGGAGAGAAGCTGCAGGCGACGCTCGCCGACGTGCGCGGCCGCGGGACGCTGACCGAGGAGGACATCAACGCCGCGATGCGGGAGATCCGGCTCGCGCTGCTGGAGGCCGACGTCAACTTCAAGGTGGTGCGCAGCTTCACCCAGACCGTCAAGGAGAAGGCGCTCGGCGCCGACATCATCGGCCAGCTCAACCCCGGCCAGCAGGTCGTCAAGATCGTCTCCGACGAGCTCACCGAGCTGATGGGCGGCGCCGCCGAGGAGCTCGCGTTCGCGCCGAGCCCGCCGACGATCATCCTCATGGCCGGCCTGCAGGGCTCGGGCAAGACCACCGCCACCGGCAAGCTCGCCCGTGCTGCTCAAGGAGCAGGGCTCCGCGGTCGCCGTGGCCGCCTGCGACGTCTAGCGTCCCGCCGCCGTCGACCAGCTCGTCAAGGTCGCCGCCCAGGTCGGCGTCGACGCGTACGAGCAGGGGACCGACCGCGCCGGTCGCGATCGCCAAGTGGGCGGCCGAGCGCGCCCGCACCGAGGGCAAGGACGTGCTGATCGTCGACACCGCCGGGCGCCTGCACGTCGACCAGGAGCTGATGTCCGAGCTGGTCGACATCAAGCAGGCGATCGACCCGACCGACATCCTGCTCGTCGTCGACGCGATGACCGGCCAGGACGCGGTCAACGTCGCCGAGGAGTTCGGCCGCGCCGTCGACTTCGACGGCGTCGTCATGTCCAAGCTCGACGGCGACGCCCGTGGCGGCGCCGCGCTGTCGGTGAAGGCGATCACCGGCAAGCCGATCCTCTACGCCTCGACCGGGGAGAAGCTCGACCAGTTCGAGCGCTTCCACCCCGACCGCATGGCGCAGCGGATCCTCGGCATGGGCGACGTGATGTCGCTGATCGAGCGCGCGGAGGCGAACTTCGACGAGCGCCAGGCGGCGGAGCTGGAGCGCAAGCTGCGCAAGCAGGAGTTCGGCCTCGACGACTTCCTGGACCAGATGCGCCAGATCCGCCGCATGGGGCCGCTGCAGAACCTGCTCGGGATGATCCCGGGGCTCGGCAAGGAGCTGCGCGCGGTCAAGCTCGACGAGCGCGAGTTCGACCGCCTGCAGGCGATCATCCTCTCGATGACCCCGGAGGAGCGCCGCCGCCCGGAGCTGATCAAGGGCTCGCAACGGCTGCGGATCGCCAAGGGCTCGGGCACCAACGTCCAGGCCGTCAAGGCGCTGATCAAGCAGTTCGAGCAGATGCGCAAGGTGATGCGCCAGGTCTCGTCGGGCCGGATGCCCGACCTGGGCGCGCTCATGCGACAGGCCGGGGGACGGTAGCCCGAGCGCCGAGCGTCGCCGGTGGCGCGCTCGCGCGCTATCCTCCTCGCTCGCTCATGGCAGTCAGACTTCGACTCACCCGCATCGGCGGACACAAGAACCCCATCTGGCGCGTCGTGGTCGCCGACCAGCGCTCCAAGCGCGACGGTCGCGTGATCGAGACCGTTGGCCACTACAACGCCCAGACCGATCCCTCGACGATCGTGCTCAACGAGGAGCGCATCCGGGACTGGCTCGGGCGCGGGGCGCAGCCCTCGGACACGGTCCGCCGGCTGCTGCGGACCCAGAACATCTCCTGAGGGGCGGCCCGCGATGACCGACCAGCCCGCCGCGCGGGAGCTGCTCGAGTTCCTCGCCCAGGGACTCGTCGAGCATCCCGACGAGGTGCGCGTCTCGGAGATCGACGAGGACGACGGCTCGCTCGTGCTCGAGCTGTCGGTCGGCGATGACGACTACGGGAGCGTGATCGGCCGCGGCGGGCGGACCGCCCAGGCGCTGCGCACAGTCATCAAGGCCGCCGGGACCCGCGAGGGCCGCCGCGTGTTCGTCGACATCGTCGACGACTGAGGCGCCCCCATGGGCGACCCGGGTCGCGACGCCTCGCGGAGGGACGACCGTCCCGCGAGCGCTGCGGGCCGGCACCGTCGGCCGCGCCCACGGCCTCGACGGGAGCTTTCACGTCGGCGCGGGCGTGGAGAGCGTGATCGCGCTGCTCGAGGTCGGCTCCGAACTGCTCGTCGGCGGCCGTCCGCGACGGATCGCCAGGCTCGCCGGCCACGCGGGCCGGCCGATCGTGCGGCTGGAGGGCTGCGAGCGCCGCGAGGACGCCGAGGCGCTGCGCGGCCAGGAGCTGCAGGTCCCGCGCTCCGTGGCGCCGCCGCTCGAGGAGGACGAGTGGTGGGCGGAGGACCTCGTGGGCTGCACGGTCCGCGGCGGCGGACGGACGGTCGGGCGTCGTCACCGCGCTGCTCGAGCTGCCCTCGTGCGAAGTGCTCGAGGTGCGGCGCGCCGACGGCGGCCGACCGGCCGCCGCTGCTCGTGCCGCTGATCCGCGACGCCGTGCGCGAGGGTCGACCCCGGGGCGCGCGTGATCGAGGTCGATCTGTCGTTCCTGGGCGAGGAGTAGGCGCGCGCGGTGCGCATCGACGTGTTCACGCTGTTCCCGGACTGGTTCGGCTGGTTCCGCGGGCAGCGCCACGTCGTCAACGCGCTCGCCGCCGGCCACGAGCTCGGGTTCGTCGACTACCGGGCCCACACGCCGCTTTCCGCCGGCCAGGTCGACGACACGCCGTTCGGGGGCGGAGCCGGCATGGTGCTGCGCGTCGACGTCGTCGAGGCGGCGCTCCGCGCGCGCTACCGCGAGGATCCGGTCGCGGTGCGCGAGCGGCGCCGGGTGATCGCCCTGGAGCCGAGTGGCCGGGTGCTCGACGACGCGCTCGTCGACGAGCTCGCCGCCGAGCCGGAGCTGACGCTGCTCTGCGGGCGCTACGAGGGGTTCGACGAGCGGATCGTCGAGCACTTCGCCACCGACCGCCTGTCGATCGGCCGCTACGTGCTCGCCGGCGGCGAACTGGCGGCGATGGTCGTCTGCGACGCCGTGCTGCGCAAGCTCCCCGGCTCGCTCGGGCATGCCGACTCGGCGCTCGAGGAGTCGTTCAGCGCCGCGCTGGAGGGCGGCCCGGAGTACCCGCACTACACGCGCCCGGCGGCGTGGCGCGGATGGGAGGTGCCGGAGATCCTGCTCTCCGGCCATCACGCCCGGATCGCGCAGTGGCGCCTGGAGCAGAGCCGCTCGCGGGCCCACCGCGAGCGCGGAGGCGACCCGCGGCCCGGCTGAGCCTCCCGCGGCCCGGCTGAGCCGCCCCGCCGCCCGGCGAGCACCCGCAATGGCCGCCGAAGCGCTTCACCGGCCGCCAATATGAAGTCCACCACCGAGCCGCTAGCATGGACCGCCGTCCCGGACGGAGCCGCCCCCGAGCGGTCCGCACGGAACGTCCCGTGGGGCCGGACAGCCACTCGCAACCCACACTCTTTCATCATGAGCACTGTCATCGAAAGCCTCGAGCGCACACAGCTGCGCCGCGTCCCGGAGTTCGACGCCGGAGATCGTCTGCGCGTCCACTTCCAGGTGATCGAGGGCACCCGTCGGCGCACCCAGGTGTTCGAGGGCGTCGTCATCAAGCGCCAGGGCCACGGCGCCCGTGAGACGTTCACCGTGCGCAAGCAGTCGTTCGGCGTCGGCGTGGAGCGGACGTTCCCGCTGCACTCGCCGAAGATCGAGCGGATCGAGGTCGCCGCTCGCGGCGACGTGCGGCGCGCCAAGCTCTACTATCTGCGCGGTCGGATCGGCAAGCGCGCCCGCGTCCGCGAGCGCCGCTCGACCGGTCCGGAGGTCGCCGTCGAGCGTGAGCTGCTCTACACCGAGGAGCCGGCCGAGGCCACCGACGCCACCGGTACGACCGCCGAGGAGGCCGTCGACCAGGAGGGCGCGGTCGAGCCGCTCACCGAGGACGCCCTGGAGCAGGGATCGGCGGAGGCCGCCGGCGGCGAGTTCCCCGCCACCGACGAGGAGCCGGTCGCTCCCGAGCCCGACGAGGAGCCCGCGGCCACCGAGGAGTAGCCGGTGGCCGTGAGGGTCCGGGCCGTCGTCCGGGCTCGCCCGAGCCGGGGCGGCTGAACGGTTGAGCCCGCCCCACTGACAATGGCGACCAAGGCCAAGAAGCGCAGATCGGCGTTCGGTGGATTCGTCGAGCTCGTCGTCACCGTGGCGATCGCCATCGGCTTGGCGTTCCTCATCCAGGCGTTCATCGTCAAGCCCTACCGGATCCCGAGCGTCTCGATGGTGCCGACGCTCCAGGTCGGCCAGCGGATCCTCGTCAACCGCCTATCGACGCATCCGAAGATCGGCGACGTCGTCGTCTTCCACCCGCCGTCCGGCGCCACGCCGCCCAACCCCGGGGTGCAGGCGATCTGCGGCAACTCCGCGGAGGGCTACGGCAAGGGTCAGCCCTGCGACACCCCCACCGGCCGGCCAATCCTCGCAGACGTTCGTCAAGCGGGTCGTCGGGCTGCCCGGTGACACACTGAAGATCACCGACGGACACGTGTACCGCAACGGCACCGAGGAGCGCGGCTCGCTTCATCCAGCCGTGCACCGAGGGGTTCGGCCAGTGCACGTTCTCCAAGACGATCACGGTTCCGGCCGGTGAGTACTACATGATGGGGGACAACCGTGGCGAGTCCGACGACAGCCGATTCTGGGGCCCTGTCCCGCAGAAGTGGATCATCGGCGTCGCGTTCTTCACCTACTGGCCGCCGGATCGCATCGGCACCCTCTGATCCGGGCGCCGCCGGCGCGCCGATCGCGGATGTGACCCGCCCACCGGCTCAGACCCACCCACCGGCGCGGCCCCGCGCGCCGGCTCAGGCAGGGCGGCCGCCCGGCCGCGCGCGCCGACCACGCCCGGGGCGCAAGCTGCTCGGCTTCGACCGCTCGCTCGGCTTCCGCCACGTCGCCGGCGCCGACGAGGCCGGCCGCGGCTGCCTGGCCGGCCCGCTCGTCGCGGCCGCGGTGCTGCTCGACCTCGACCGCATCGGGCGCGCGGAGGCCCGCGCGCTCGGGATGCTCAACGACTCCAAGCAGCAGACGCCCGAGGGCCGCGCCGCGCTCTATCCGGTCATCCTCGGCCTCGCCGCGCGGGTGTGCATCGTCAGCCGCTGCGCGCCCGGGATCGACGCCCGCGGCCTGCACCGCACGAACCTCGCCGCGCTGCGCGACGCGCTGGCGGAGGTCGCGGTCGAGGGCTGCATCTGCCTGAGCGACGGCTTCCCGGTCGCCGCGCTGCCCCACGAGCAGCGAGCGGTGATCGGCGGGGACGCCGAGCGCGGCGATCGCGGCCGCTTCGGTGCTTGCCAAGGAGACCCGCGACCGCTACATGCGCCGCGCGGACGCCTGCCATCCGGGCTGGCAGTTCGCCCAGCACGTGGGCTACTCCACGCCCGAGCACCGCGAGGCGATCGAGCGCCTCGGGGTCTCGCCGCTGCATCGGATGTCGTTTCAGTCGACGGCGTATCAACAGCTCGCGCTGGGCTGATCTCAGAACACCCCCTCGCGGTGCTCGAGCTCGAGCAGCCGCCCGGCCGCGTCGACCGTCACCCCGATCACGTCGAAGCGCAGGTCGTCGGCGCGCGGGCGGTCGCCGACCTGCGCCAGCCACGCGGCCGCCATCCGCCGCACCTGCGCCTGCTTGCGGCGGTCGACCGCGTCGAACGGCGAGCCGGCCCGCGCGCTCGCGCGGCGGGTCTTGACCTCGACGAACACGAGCGTGGCACCGGCGTGGGCGATGATGTCGATCTCGCCCCAGCGGGTGCGGTGGTTGCGGTCGACGACCGTGTAGCCGAGTCGCTGGAGGTGGGCCGCGGCGAGCTGCTCACCGGCCGCGCCGAGCGAGCGGCGGGGGTCGGGACCGGCGGGGCCTGGGTGCTGGTCTGGGCCGGCGGGTCGGGGGTGCTCGGAGGCGGCGCTCATGACCCCGGGAACGCTACGCGGAAACCCGTCACACGTGGGTGTCGAAACGCAACGATTGTGTGTCAATCGTCCCTGCAAATCGGCACAATGTTGTGACGAAGCGACACCCACTCCCGACACGATCGGGCGTAGCGTTGTGGCCATGCTCTCGCAGGTCACGACGTTCGCCATCGACGGCGTGCAGCCGCGTCAGGTGTGGCTCGAGGTCGACATCCGCGCGGGGCTGCCCGGGTTCACGATCGTCGGCCTGGGCGACACCGCCGTCCGGGAGTCGCGGGACCGCATCCGCGCGGCGATCCTCAACTCGCGCTTCCGCTTCCCCGACCGGCGGATCACCGCCAACCTCGCGCCCGCGTCGCTGCGCAAGGCCGGTCCCGGCTTCGACGCGGGCCTCGCGCTCGGCGTGCTGGCGGCCTCGGACCAGCTGCCGGCCGCGAGCCTCGACGGCTGCGCGGTGTTCGGCGAGCTCTCGCTGGGCGGCGAGCTGCGCGACTCGCCGGGCGCGCTCGCCGTCGCCGAGGGCGCGAGCCGGGCGGGCTGCACCCGGCTGATCGTCCCGCGCGAGCGTGCGCGCGAGGCGGCGCTGGTGAGCGGCCTGGAGGTGATCGCGGTCGCCACCCTGGCGCGAGGCGGCGGGCGTGCTCGCCGGGCGCCGGCGCCCCCGCGTATCCCGCGCGCCGAGCCGGTGCGGGCACGGCCGAGCGCGCCGCCCGACCTCGCCGACGTGCGCGGCCAGGAGGTCCCGCTGCTCGCGCTCGCAGATCGCGGCGGCGGGCGGCCACAACCTCCTGATGGAGGGCGCGCCGGGAACCGGCAAGACGATGCTCGCCCGTCGGCTGCCGTCGATCCTGCCGCCGCTGTCCGCGAGGAGGCGATCGAGGTGACGCGCATCCACAGCGTCGCCGGGATCCACGCTCGCGGGTCTGATCGACGACGCGGCCGTTCCGGGCGCCGCATCACACGATCTCGGCGGCCGGGCTCGGCGGGCGGCGCGTCGCCGCCCCGGCCCGGCGAGGCGACGCTCGCGCATCACCTGGCGCGGCTCGGTGTCCCCCCGGCCGAGCGCGTGACGCGCGCGGCGAAGGCCGGTGCGCAGCCACCTCGCGATGCGCCAGCGGTCGGTCGCGACGATCCTGACGATCTCGCCGACCGCGTGCTCGCGCAGCAGCGCCGCGTGCGGCGCGCGTCGCGCACCACCCCGAGCTCGTCGCTCCAGAAGAACGCGAGCAGGTTGACCAGCATCAGCGCCCGCACGCGCTCGTCGGCCAGCGCCGCGTGGAAGCTCCAGTAGGCGCCCGAGCAGATGCCGCAGAGGAGGAAGCGGTCCGGCATCCCGGCGCCCTCGAGCGCGTCGAGCGCCGAGAGCACCTGTTTTGAGAAGCCGTCGCGATGGAACTCGACGTTGAGCTCGTATCTGCGCTCCGCGCCGTCGGAGTCGCCGATGCCGGACATGTCGAATCGCAGCGTCGGCACGCCGCAGCGCCGCCCACCGGCGAGCCGTCTCGACCCACATCCGGTGAGCGCCGACGCGCCGGACCGCGCCGGCGTTGAGCAGCACGGCGCAGATCGTGGCGGCGGGCGACGAGACAGGCTCGGCGAGCACCCCGCTCAGGCGGTGGCCCCGGTCAATCCATCCTCGCCCCATAGATATGCGCGAGAGCGGGCATGGTCATGGGAAAAGTAGCTCCACGCGTCTCCGTTGCTGCTGTAGTCCTCGCGCACCGTGCCCCACTGCCGCTCGCTGAGGTAAAGGCCCCAGAGGCGCCACCCGGCCGCGCCCGCGTTGGCTGCCTTAAGCCGCTCGGTTTCAGCGATTTTGCTCTGCGTTGGCATACAGTTATGCGTCCTCTTCCGTTGGCTGAAATACCTGTTGGGGATTCGCGATCGAGCAGCTAAAACGCTCAGTAACTGTTTGCAGCCGGGACAAGTCGTTGGGGGGGGAGAGGCT
>CAVPBY010000077.1:0-24688 GCA_963702225.1 uncultured Solirubrobacteraceae bacterium
CCTTGCGGGGGACAGGTGGCCCAAAGGGCCGGATGAGGGATTGGCGCCGTCAGGCGCCGGCTTCGAGCGATTGCGAGAGATGTTTGCTGAGTTTAACCTTTATCGGGTTGCCGCCCGCAAGCGCCTAGCGGCGCGACCAGACGGTTTGAGATCGCCCTCAACAATATGCAGCAAGGCCTCTGCATGTTCGACGGCGAGGACCGCCTGATCGTCTGCAATGGCAAGTGTTACGCCAAAATGTACGCCGTGGGCGTCAGGCGAATTGACACAGCCGGGCGCTCAAGTGGCGACAGATTGTCGCGCACCGGTTAAATACATTTGGCTGCCGCTATCTCACCTTTGATGACATCATGGCGGAGCACACCGGCGCCGATCTGCAGAAAAACGATTTATCGATCACGCGGTCGCTCAGAGATGGACGCATGATTCTCATCCGCCGTCAGCCGATCAAAGAAGCCGGATGGGTCGCCACGCACGAGGACATTACCGAGCGTCGGAAGGCGGAGGAGCAACTGTCGCTCATTGCGCATCCACGACGCCTTGCCGGCAGGACGGCAGGCCCGCCCCGGCTCCCGCAGGCAGGTCAGTTCCCCGGCGCGCTCAGCCAAGGCTGCCACGCCCAGTTACCGGTCCTGGTTGCGATCAGCGCGCCCGAGCCGCCGATATGCTCGGCCAGCCTCGTGTCTTCGGTGCCACGCGGACACGCCGAACAGTCCGGTCTGAACTGGATTCTCGGCGTTTACCCACGTCCTTCTGATTTCCTGTCAGTGCCGAGGGAGATCACAGGCCGAGCATCACTGGCGTGTCCGGGAGAGCACGTCACCTGGAGCGCTGGACTGGAGTCCTCGCTGGACTGGAGCGCTGGACTGGAGCGCCCTGGACTGGAGCGGTCGCTGGACTGGAGCGCTGGACTGGAGCGCTGGACTGGAGCGCTGGACTGGAGCGCTGGACTGGAGCGCTGGACTGGAGCGCTGGACTGGAGCGCTGAACTGGAGACGCTGGACCGGAGCGCCGGACTGGAGCGCTGGACTGGAGCGTCGGGGGACTGGAGCAGCCGCGACACTGAGCGGTAGTAAGGCGTTAGCTTCGTAACAGTGGGGTTGTTGGTCTCTTTGCGATAGGAGATGTTAGTTTTCTTCTTGACAGTACGAAGCTCTATGTCAAAAGTTATGGAACTGCGCTAGTCAAGCCACGATTGCCATGGGACGAACAGGTGCTCGTAGGCGGAAAAGCCCGCCATGGTGTCGCCGCTGGCGATCCCGGTGATCCCCTCGTCGGTCTGCACGCGCACGATCGCCGCGTCGAAGCGGGTGCGCGGGGCCGGGTCCCAGGCCGCGTGGAACGGCGGCTCGAGCTCCAGGCTCAGCTGCTGCACCTCGATCCCGGTGATCTTCACCGCTCGCCTCCGTAGAACGGGCTCGTGACCTCGTCGCGACGCTCCACGAGCGCCCGCGCGGCCTCCGGGTCGCGCCCGTTGCGGGCGACGCGCAGCGCCTTGAGCGTCGCCGCGCGGGCGGCGGCGCGCACCGCGGTCTCGTCGGTGGCCGCGGGGTCGATGTAGACCGCGACGAACACGAGGATCTCGTCGGTGGGGGCGACGAGGTCCTCGGCGACCGCGTCGAGCACGCCCTGGGCGATGCCGAGCTGGCCGGCGCCCCAGGTGATCGTCTGGTGGCGCTCTTCTCCGGCGGTCGCCTTGTTGATCATGATCGTCGGCGGCCACACCGGCTCGTAGTGGTCCTTGTCCTCGCCGACGACGACGAGGATCGGGGTGTGGCCGGGCGTGGGGGTGGTGAGCGTGCCGAGCAGCGCGGCCGCCGTCGGGGATCCGCGCTCGGCGAGCACCAGGTTGACGTGCGCGCCGTCGGGGTCGGTCCCGCTCCAGCCCTCGCCGATTCGTCCGTCCAACGCCATCGTCACTCCTCTCGGTTCAGTGGCCGGGGCCGCATCGCGACCCCTCGGGGGACCTCGCCGATCGCCGTCGTCCCGGCGAGCTCCGGGTCGATCACGGCGACCGAGCGGTCGCCGTCGCCCGTGCGCAGCCGCGCCAGGGCATCGGGGATGTCGGTGAGCTCGATCAGGTGTGAGACGACGCCGGCGAGCTCCAGCCGCCCGCTGCGCACCAGCTCGACGAGCCCCCGCAGCGTCTCGGCCGGGTCCGCGGAGCCGTAGTAGCTGCCGATCAGCGCCTTCTCCGACAGCAGCTCGATCGCCGGCAGCGACACCTCGACGCCCGCGGGCGCGATGCCGACGACGACCGCGGTGCCGCCCGGGGCGAGCACGTCCCAGGCGAGCCGGATCGTCGCCGCGCCTCCGACCACCTCGAACGCGTGCTCGACGCCGCCGGTGAGCGCGGTGATCTGCCGTGCCGCGTCGCCCGCGCTCGCGTCGACGGCATGCGTCGCGCCGCGGGCGAGCGCCCGCTCGAGCTTGTCGGCGCGCCGGTCGACAGCCACGATCGTGCCCGCGCCGGCGAGCCGCGCGGCGGCGATCACCTGCAGTCCGACGCCGCCGCAGCCGACGACGCAGACGCGCTCGCCGATCCGCACCCGGGCGGCGTGGGCGACCGCGCCGAATCCGGTGAGCACGCCGCAGCCGAGCAGCGCCGCCTGCCACAGCGGCACGTCGCGGGGGATCGGGATCGCGCCCGCGGCGTTGACGACGGCGTGCTCGGCGAAGCAGGCGACGGTGAAGCCGTGCTGGAGGATCGTGCCGTCCTGCGCGGCCAGGCGCGAGGTGCCGTCGCCGAGCATCCCCGCCACCCCGAGGGCGCCCGCCGGCTCGCACAGCGTCCGCCGCCCGGCACGGCAGGCGGGACAGGCGCCGCAGGGCGCGACGAGGCTGAACACGACGTGGTCGCCCGCGGCAAGATTTCTCACCCCGTCGCCGACCGCCTCGACGATCCCCGCCCCCTCATGGCCGGGGACGAGCGGCCAGCGCCCGGCCCCGAGCGCGCCGTCGACGAGGTGCAGGTCGGAGTGGCAGACCCCCGCCGCGGCGATCCGCACCCGGACCTCGCCGGCGCGCGGCGGAGCGAGCGAGACGGTCTCGATCCCGAGCCGGCGCGGCTCGCGCAGGACGCACGCGCGCATGGTGAGTGCGGTCTCGTCGGCGGGCGGGGAGGCGAGCGCGCTCATCGGTCAGGCGGCGTACTGGGTGCGGACGGAGTCCATCAGCGTGACCGCGACGAGGCTGAGGTCGCGGTGGCGCGGCACGCAGAGCGCGATCGTGCGCTGCAGCAGGAGCTCTCGCGGCTCCAGCCAGGTGAGCGACGGCTCGACGGCGCCCATTGCGCCGAGGCGGTCCAGGCAGGCGTGGCCGTAGCCGGCCGCGACCAGCCGCTGCAGCGCGAGGTTGTCGTCGGTCCGGTAGACGACGCGAGGACGGATCGCGCGCCGCCGCCACGCCTCCTCGAGCTCGATCTGGGTGCGCCAGCGGCGGTTCCAGGCGACGATGTCGACGCCGTCGAGCATGTCGAACGTCGGGTCCTCGGCGGCGGCCAGCTCGGAGTCGCGCCGGGTGAGGATGACCCACGGGTCGTCGAGCAGCGGGATCGAGCGGATCCGCTCGTCGGGCCGGGGGTTGACGAGGAAGGCGACGTCGAGCTCGCCCGCCGCGATCTCGTCGAAGGCGCGGACGTTGCTCTGGCTCTCGGTGAGGTTGACCTCGACGTCGGGCCAGTGATCGCGCAGGTCGCGCAGCGCCGCGGGCAGCAGCTCGGTGGTCGCCGTCTGGAAGGTGCCGATCCGGAGCGTCTGGCGCTCGCCGGTGCGCAGCGCGGCGACGTCGGCGCCGAGCGTCTCGACCTCGCCGAGTACCCGCAGCGCCCGCCGGTAGACGACCTCGCCCGCCGGGGTGAGCGCGATCGCGCCCCGGCCGCCGGGGCGGCTGAAAAGCGCGGCGTCGAGGCCGCGCTCGAGCGAGGCGATCTGGTGGGAGACCGCCGACTGGGTGTAGCCGAGGGTGCGCGCGGCGCCTCGGAACGACCCGCCGTCGGCGACCGCGACCAGGGCGCGGAGGCTCCGCAGGTCAATTGCACTTTGATCCATTAAATCGATCATAACAGCACAAAAGCGTCATGAACAACTCGCGGATCGCATCGTATCTTGTCCAGGCGATGGCGTCCACCCTGCTGTACCCGTTTCGTCTCCGCCGCCGATCGCTCGGGGCCGCCGTGGCCGTCGCGCTGCTGCTCGACGCGCTGTTCTTCGTCTCGGGCCTGAACCAGACCGCGATCGTCCCACTGCTGCCGCGCATGTCGGCCGCGTTCGGGCTGGGCGCGTCGGCATCGGCGTTCGTCCTGTCGCTGCCGGCGCTCGTCACGCTCGCGGTGTCGATGCCCGCGGGGATGCTCGCCGACCGCTTCGGCGCGCGCCGGGTGACGATCGCCTCGGGCGCGGTGCTGGTGCTCGGCTGCGCGCTCGGCTGCGGGCACTCGCTCCCCGCGCTGATCGCCGGCCGCGCCGTCTACGGCGTGTCGTTCGGGATGCTGTGGTCCGCCGGCGCGGCCTGGCTGGCCGAGCTCGGCGGGGGTCGGCGCGTCGGCCCGGCGATCGTCTGCTCCTCGGTCGGGACGATGGTCGGCCCCGCGCTCGGCGGGCTGCTCGCCACCGGAGCGTCGGGCGCGCTCCCGTTCGCGCTGATCGCCGGCGCCGGGGTGCTGGTGAGCGCCGCGCTCGCGCTCGCCCCCGGCGCCGCCGCGGCGCCCAGGGCCGCCGCCGCGGCGCCCGGGGCCGCCGGGGCCCCCCGGGCCGCCGGGGCGCCGAGGCCGTCCCGCGGCGGCGAGCGGAGGGCCGGGTCCGGGGTCGCCCGCCACCTGCGCGACCGCCGGATCATCGCGGGCGCCGGCTCGCTCGCCGTCTCCGGTGCGCTCAGCGGCGCCACCCAGCTGCTGATCGCCGGCGGGCTGCACGGCGACGGCGTGTCCCAGGGCGCGATCGGCATCGCGTTCTCTGCCTGCGCCGTCGCCTACATCGTGGTCAGCTCGGCGTTCGTCGCGGTCGGCCCCCGCAGCCACACCGCCGCCGTCAATGTGATCGCCACCGGCCTGGCGGCGATCGCGCTCGTCCCGGCGCTCGTGAGCTCGGCGCCGATCGTGCTCATCGCCTCGCTGCTGCTCACCGCGGCTCCCCGTGGGGCGATCAGCGTCGTCGCCTACAGCGTGGCGGGCTCGGGCGCCGACGACGGAGAGGGGGGAGGCGGCGCGGTGTTCGGCCTGCTCGGCGGCGCGTGGTCGGGCGCGAACGTGCTCACGCCGCTGGCCGCGGGCGCGCTCGTCCAGCACGCGGGCGCGCATGTCGCCTACCTGGCCGCGATCGTGCCCTCGGTCCTCATCACCGCCGGGCTGCTCGCGGCCCTTCCGCGCCGCCCCGCGCTAGTGCGAGTGCGCCGACGGGGAGTCCGGCGACGGGGGTCCCTGCCGCGCGGGCGTGGCGCCGTCGGGACCGGCGCCCTCGACGGTCTGCAGCCGGCGCAGCTCCTCGAGCGGGATGTGGCAGCGGATCCCATGCCCGGGCTCCTCCTCGACGAGCTCCGGCTCCGTCGTCTCGCAGATCTCCCCGACCTTTCGCGGACACCGCGTCTGGAACGGGCAGCCCGACGGCGGGTTCGGCGGCGCTCGGGATCTCTCCCTCCAGCCGGATCCGAAGGCGGTCGAGGTCGTCGAGGCTCGGCACCGCTGAGAGCAGCGCCTCGGTGTAGGGGTTGTGGGGTCCGGCGAACACCTTGTCGGCCGGACCGACCTCCATCACCCTCCCGAGGTAGAGCACGACGATCCGGTCGGCGAGGTAGCGCACGACGCCGAGGTCGTGGCTGATGAACAGGTAGGCGACCCCTTGCGAGCCCTGCAGCTCGGTGAGCAGGTTGAGGATCGCCGCCTGCACCGAGACGTCGAGCGCCGAGGTGGGCTCGTCACAGACGACGACGCGGGGCTCGCCCGCGAACGCCCGCGCGATCGCGACGCGCTGCTTCAGGCCGCCCGACAGCTGCGAGGGCCGCATCGGCAGGTAGCGCTCCGGCAGCCGCACGGCGGCGACGAGCTCGCGCAGCCGGGTCTCGAGGAGCTCGCCGCTGAGCCCGGCGAGCTTGGACAGCGAGCGCGCGATCAGCCCACGCACCGAGTGGCGGCGGTTGAGCGCCGAGTCGGGGTTCTGGAAGACGAGCTGCAGCGCCTTCTGATCGGTCGAGGAGCGCTGGGTCGCCAGCGGCGCGAGCGGCCGGCCGTCGAGCGTGATCTCGGCGCCCTCGTCGGGTCCGGTGAGGCCCATGATCACCCGGGCGAGCGTCGTCTTGCCGCTGCCCGACTCGCCGACCAGGCCGACCGTCTCCCCGGTGGCGATGTCGAGGTCGACCTCCTTGAGGCCGCGGATCGACTCGCCGTCCTGGCGGAACGTCTTGGACGCGCCGCGGATGCGGATCACCGGCCCGTCGCCGTCGGTCGGCGCGGTCACGTCGGCGAGCGCGGCGCCGTCCTGCTCGGAGCCCGCCTCGGCGGTCACGGCGGGCACGGTGTCGGCGCGCTCGTGATAGTGGCAGCGCGAGCCGCGGCCGCCGCCGATCTCGTACATCGGGGGCGCCTCGGTGCGGCAGCGGTCGTCGGCCAGGCCGCAGCGGTCGGCGAAGATGCACCCCGCGATCGTCGCGCCGGGCGCGGGCAGCGAGCCGGGGATGGTCGCGAGGACGGGCCGCCGCCCGCCGGCTCCGCCGCTCGCCGCGTCGACCGGCTCGCGCCGTGGGATCGAGCGCAGCAGCCCGACCGTGTAGGGGTGGCGGGGCGTGTGGAACACCTCGTTGGCGTCGCCCTCCTCGACGAGCTCGCCGGCGTACAGGACGCCGACGCGGTCGCACATGCGCGCGATCACGCCGAGGTTGTGGCTGATGAACAGCAGCGAGGTGCCCGTCTCGGAGCGCAGCGCGGCGATCAGGTCGAGGACCTCGGCCTCGACCGTCGCGTCCAGCGCGGTCGTCGGCTCGTCGAGGATGAGCAGCGACGGCTCGGCGGCGATCGCCATCGCGATCACCACCCGCTGCAGCATCCCGCCCGAGAGCTGGTGCGGGTAGCGTCCCATCACCGAGGCGGCGTCGGCGATCCGCACCCGCTGGAGCATCTCCAGCGACTGCGCCTTCGCCTCGTCGCGGCCGGCGCCCGCGATCTCGTACACCTCGGCGACCTGGCGGCCGACCACGATCGAGGGGTTGAGCGCCCGGCCGGGCTCCTGGTAGACCATCGAGACCGAGCGGGCCCGCAGCCGGCGCAGCTCCTCGCCGTGCAGCGAGAGCACGTCACGGCCGTCGATCTGGACCCCGCCGTCGGTCACCCGCCCGTTGCGCGCGAGATAGCGGACGATCGCCAGCGCGATCGTCGACTTGCCGCATCCGGACTCGCCGACGAGCCCGAATGACTCGCCGCGGGCGACGTGCAGCGAGACGTCACGGACGATCCGCTGCATCTTGCCGCGGACGCGGTAGCCGATCTCGAGGTGCTCGAGCGTGAGCGCGTCCGGCGCCTCGCCGGCCGGCGCGGTCCCGGCGCCGCTGCTCTCGCGGCTCATGTCACCGGGGTCGCTCATGAGGCGTCGAGCGCGGTCTCGACCGAGGTGGCGAACATGTTGATCCCGATCACGAGCGTGGCGATCGCGAGCGCGTCGAACAGCGACTCCCACCAGTAGCCGGCCGTGATCAGCGAGTAGTTGCTGGAGATATCGGCGCCCCAGTTCGGAGACGGCGGCTGCAGCCCGAAGCCGAGGAACGAGAGCGTCACGATCGTGAACACCGCGTAGCCGACGCGGACGGTGAACTCGACCATGATCGGCGCGAGCACGTTCGGCAGGATCTCGGCGAACATGATGTAGAGCGAGCTCTCGCCGCGCAGCTTTGCGGCCGCGATGTAGTCGAGGTCGCGCTCGCCCAGCACCGCGGCGCGGACGGTCCTCGCGATCAGCGGCGTGAACACGATCGCGATGACGACGATCAGCGCGAGGTTCGAGCCGCCGAGCGCGATCACGAACAGGATCCCGGTGACGACGAGCGGCAGCGCGAGGAACGCCTCGACGATCCGCCCCAGCACGTCGTCGACGGCGCCCCGGAAGTACCCCATGATGAGGCCGACGATCGTGCCGCACACGGTTCCGAGCAGCGTCGCGAGCGGCGCGACGATGAGGATGTCGCGCGAGCCCGCGATCACGCGGGCGAACATGTCGCGCCCGAGCTGGTCGGTGCCGAACCAGTGCGCGCCCGTCGGGCCCTTGTTGATCGACAGCAGGTTCTGCGAGAAGGGGCTGCCCGCGAACAGCGGCCCGAAGATCGCGGACACGATCCAGAACAGGACGATCGCGGCGCCGATCATGAACGTCGGCTGGCGCACGAGCGAGCGGATGAACTCGCGCCGCAGATCGGGTGCGCCGTGGGCCGCTCCGAGCGCGGCAGCCGACTCGACGGGGACCGATTCGATGCTCATTCGACGCCCGCCACGCGGATCCGGGGGTTGAGCATGGAGTAGAGGAGGTCGGCGAGGAGGGTCATGATCATGTAGGCGGCGCCGATCACGATCACCCCCGCCTCGAGCATCGCGAAGTCCTTGTGGCTTGCGGCGTTGAACAGCAGCTGGCCCACCCCGTTCCAGCGGAACAGCGACTCGACGAGCACGAGCCCGCCGATCAGGTAGCCGGTCTGGCTGGCGATCACGGTGATCGTCGGCAGCAGCGAGTTGCGCAGGATGTGGCGGCGGATGATCGTCCGCCGGGGCAGCCCCTTGAGCGTCGCCGTCCGCGCGTAGTCGGAGTTGAGCGCCTCGATCGTGCCCGCGCGCGCCATCTGCTCGATGTAGCCGAACAGGATGAGGACGAGCGGGATCGCGGGCAGGATGAGGTGGTAGATCGTCCCGCCGAACCCGGACCCCCCGGTCGCCTGCACGGGCAGGATGTTGAGCCAGAGGCCGAACACGGCGATCAGGATGATGCCCGAGACGACCTCGGGGATGACCGTCGCCGACAGCCCGAACACGCTGATCAGGCGGTCGGAGCGGGTGCCGTAGCGCAGCGCGGCGACGACGCCGCCGAGGATCCCGAGCGGCACGACGATCACGAACGCGAGCGCCGCGAGCTTGAGCGAGTTGACGACCGCCTTGCCGAGGATCGGGCCGATCGGCGCCTGGTACTGGGTCGAGGTGCCGAAGTTGCCGGTCACGACGTGCCCGAGCCAGGTCCCGTACTGGGCGATCACCGACCGGTCGGTGCCGAGCTGGTGGTCGAGCGCCTTCACCGCCGAGGGCGCGGCGAGCGGCCCCAGCACCTCCCGGGCGGGGTCGCCCGGGAGCACCTGCGCGGCGGAGAACACGATCAGGCTGAGGATGAACAGCGTGATGATCGCGAGCACCAGCCGCTTGAGGACGAAGCCGAGCATTGGTCGCTCCGGGGCCGGTCGATCCTAGGCCGAGATCGACGCCTTGTGGAGGAACACCTGCGAGATCGAGGTCGGCTGCACCCCGCTCACCTTCTTGGTCGTCGCGCACAGCCCGTCGATGAAGTACGGGATGACCATCGGCGTCTCGGCGAGCAGCAGCCGCTCGATCTTGCCCGCGATCGACTTCTGCGTGGACAGGTCGACGGCGGCGACGTACTGCTTGACGAGCGCGTCGTACTTCGAGTTCTTGAAGTGCGCCGCGTTCCACGGGCCGCCCGTGCTGAGCGGAGCCTCCAGGAACACGTTGGGGACGCCGCGGTCGCCGTAGTCGACGAGGCTCATCGTGCCGTCGAGCCAGTCGGACTGGCCGAACGTCGCCTTGCCGTAGTAGGCCGACTGCGTCTCGACCTTGAGCTTGATGCTGACGCCGATCTTCGAGGCCGACTGCTGGATGACCGTCGCCAGCGCCGGGATCTCCTCGTACTGCTCGGTGAACAGCGTCGCCGAGATGTGCGAATGGCCGGCCGCCGACAGCAGCTGCTTGGCCTTGGCGATGTCCATCGCGCGCTGGGGCACGCTCGTGTCGGTCGACGGGAACTTGGGCGCGAACGGGCTGTCGTTGGCGACCTGGCCGAGGCCCTGGAGGAGCGCCTGCACCATCGCCGGGCGGTCGAGGCTGAGCGCGACGGCCTCGCGCACCCGCGGGTCGTTGAACGGCGCCTGGTCGCAGCGCATCGACAGCTCGCGGTGGTTGGACGACTTGAGCTTGATGATGTCGTAGCTCGTGCTGTTGGTGAGCGCCTGCGCGCCCTGCGCGACGAACTGCACGATCACGTCGACGTTGCCGCCCGACAGCGCCGTGATCTGCGGCTGCTGGCTGGTGTAGAAGCTGAACTGGGCGGCGTCGATGTTCGGCTTGCCGCCCCAGTAGCCGGGGTTGGCCTTGAACGTCGCGCCCTGGTTCTGCGTGTAGCTGCCGAGCTTGAACGGCCCGGTGCCGAGGAACGTCTTCTGCCACTTCGTGAAGTCGGTTCCCTTGGGCACGATGATCGCGTTGTAGTTGTCGGAGGAGACGAGGTAGGGGAAGTTGCCGTTGGCCGCCTCGAGGTGGAACGCGACCGTGTGGCTGTCGACCTTGCGCACGCCGGAGGGGGTGAGCACGCCGCTGAACGTCGAGAGCGCGTTGGAGGCGTTCTTCTTGTCGGCGAGCTGCTGGATCGTCCACACGACGTCGTCGGCGGTGAGCGGACTGCCGTCGTGGAACTTGACGTTCGGGCGGATCTTGAACGTCCACACCGACCCGCCGGAGCTCGCCTTCCAGCTCGTCGCGAGCATCGGCTGCAGGTGCAGCGCCTGGTTGTTGTCGTAGGTGAGGAACTCCCCGGTCATGGCCAGCATGCACAGGCCGCCGGCATCCGACACCGTGAGCGGGTTGACCGCGCCCGAGGGGACCTGGCTGGCGAGCTTCAGCGTGCCGCCCTTCGTCGCCGGGGCGCTGCTCGACGTCGCGGCGGTCGAGGAGTTGGCGGCGCCGGTCTTGTTCGCGCTGCCGCACGCGGCGAGCACGGCGCCCATCACGCCGGCCGACATGCCGAGCACCGCGCCGCGGCGCAGGAACTCACGCCGGCCCAGCCGGCCGGCGACGAGCTCGTCGATGTAGTGGTTCTCGAGCTCGGACCGGCCCTCCCGGACCGCGTCGAGACGACTGGAATCGGAACGCATCCTCAAGCTCACCTCTCCGCTGGCGGCCTACTCCGGCCCCCGTGTGATCTGGTCCCCGACTCCCCGGACGGGGCCGATGGTCGAATGGCGGGGCTCTCCTCGCTCACCGCTGAACACAACAAGCTGCTGATCATGACAGGGTCTGCGGCGTTTGAGGAGGCTCCCGGCCTCTGAATCGATTCAGAGCGCTCGCATGACGTCGGCGATCACCTCCGCGGCGGCGAGGATGTCGGCCATCTCGGCGCCCTCCTGCGGCGTATGGCTCTGCCCGCCGCGCAGCGGGACGAACACGAGCAGCGCCGGCGCGAACGCCGCGACGTGCTGGACGTCGTGCCCGGCGCCCGACCACGTCTCGCCCGCCGCGACCCCCCGGGCCGCCGCGGCGGCGAGCGCCCGCTCGGCGAGACCGCGGTCCAGCGCGACCGGGTCGCCGCCGCGCAGGAGCGTCGTGCGGGCGCCGACCCCGCGCCGCGCGCCGACCGCCTCCACGGCCTCCCTGATCGCCGCCTCCAGCCGCTGCAGCGGGGCCGCCTCGACCGCCCGCATGTCGATCCCGAGCCGCGCCTCGGCGGGGATCACGCTCACCGCCCCGGGAAAGACCGCGAGCGTCCCGACGGTCGCCACGGTCGGCCGCGGCTCGGCGCGGGCGGCGCGCTCGACCGCGAGCACGACCTCCGCGGCGGCGGTGAGCGCATCGCGCCGCTCGTCCATCCCGATCTCGCCGGCGTGGCCCGCCTCGCCGCCGATCACGACCTCCAGGCGGCGCGGCGAGGCGACCCGGGTGACGATCCCGAGCTCGTCGGGCCCGGCGCGCAGCGCGACGTGGACCTCGGCATGGGCGCGGATCCGCCGCAGCGGCGGCTCGTCGATGCGGGGCAGGTCGTCGAGCGCGGCGAGGTAGTCGTCGCGCGCCCGGGCGGCGCTCACGCCGCGGGCGTCGTGCAGGGCGGCCAGCGCGGACTCCGGGAGCGTGCCCGCGAGCAGCCGTGAGCCGACGGTGCCCGCGCCGAAGCGCGGCGCCTCCTCGGCCGCGCACACGAGCAGTGCCGGCTTCGCGCCGGAGCCGCTCCGGTGGGGGGCGGCGATCAGCTCCGCGGCGAGCTCGAGCCCGAGCACGGTCCCCAGCGCGCCGTCGTAGCGCCCGCCGTCGGGGACGGTGTCGACGTGCGAGCCGGAGGTGAGCAGGTCCCGGCCCGGGCCGCCGGCGCCGCCCGGCAGCGCCCACAGGTTCCCGTGGGGGTCGATCGCGGGACTCAGGCCGAGCTCGGCGGCCCAGCCGGCGACGAGCCGCATCGCCCGCGCCTCCGCCTCGGAGTAGGCCGGCCGGTCGGCTCCGCCGCCGGGGCCGCGGGCGATCTGCCAGAGCTCCTCCAGACGGCCGGCGATGCGCTCCGCGTCGGCCACGCCCGGCTCGGTCGCGGTCAGACGCCGGCGGCGCTGAACGCGGCGGCCGCGACCGCCGGCTCGGGGAGCACGAGCGGCTCGGTGGGCAGCATCCGGTCCAGCAGCGCGATCGAGGAGTCCGCGAGGCCGTGCAGCGTCGGCCCGAGTGCGGTCCGCAGCGCGTCGCTCCCGGTGGGCCGGCCGCACACGTCGTCGTCGCGCAGCCGCCGGACCGCGATCGCCGCCGCGTCGCCGGCGAGCGCCCGCGCGCTCGCCCGGGCGCGGTCGCCGTCCTGTTCGCCGATGCCGAGCCGCGCCGCCGCCCACACCGCCGCGCCCGCGCACGCCCACGCGGCCTCGCGCCCGGTGCGACCGTGGCTCACCTGCGCCGCCCAGCTGGTGATCGGGTTGGTCCCGGCGGAGAACGCGGTGGCGCGGGACCGGCGGGCCGCCGACCGCGCCCGCTCGAGCGGCTCAAGCGCCGCCCGCAGCGGACGGGGGCCCGAGATCTCCGGCCCGTCCGCCAGTCGCGCGGCCTCGGAGTGCAGCGACACGAGCGCGAGCCAGCGCGGCGCGTAGGTGCGGATCAGCCAGTCCATCGCCAGCCACGCGCGCCGTTCGTCGAGCCCGTCGCCGGCGGTCCCGATCGTGCGCGCCAGATACGGGCGCAGCCGCTGCCGCGGTCCCTCCGGCAGCCCGTCGTTGAGCGAGATGCACAGCGCCCGCAGCACCGGGCTCACGCACGTCGGCGAATCCGAGTGCGGCTCACCGGCGAGATAGCTGACCCATTCCATCGCGCACCGGCCCTCCTCGGGCGTCGCGTGCGTGCCGTAGGAGAGGGTGTAGTCCTCGCTCATGTCCGGGTGCCTCCTCGTCGGTTGCCTGCCGGTCCGCTTGGACCCCATTGTCGCGGGCCTGGGGTTGGGTGTCGAGGGGTGGCGTCGCGCTCACCGCGACGCCGGCGACAAACCCGGCCCCGGGCTACAGCGCGATCTGGGACCCGCTCAGCACGGTGCGGTTGCCGGGCAGCCCGAAGTGGTCGATCGGGCTGGAGGAGTTGCGCGCCATGATCACGAACAGGCGCTTGCGCCAGCGGGGCATCCCCGGGTCGTTCTGGGGCTTGATCGTCATCCGGGAGATGAAGTAGGAGGCGTGCTCGAGGTCGAGGTTGCGCTCCAGCTTGCCGCGCTTGCGGGCGAGCGCGAGCTGGTCGGGGATGTTCTGGCGGTCGCGGTAGCCGACGTGGATCGTGAGGTGGGGGATCTTGAACAGCCCCTTGCCGACCCGCTCGACGGTGAAGCGGTCGTGCGGGTCGACGTGGGGGATCGCGACCGTGTCGAGCGAGACGATCACCACCTTCTCCTGGAAGACGTGGTAGTGCTCGACCTGGGCGCGGAGTGCGAGCGGCGTCGTGGTCTTGCTCGGGGCGAGGAAGATCGCGGTGCCGGGCAGGCGCACGATGCCGGGCGGCTCGGCATCGCAGAGGCCCTCCAGGAACTCCTCCAGCGAGCCCTCCGCCTGCGTCCGCCGGCGGGTGATGAGCTCGCGGCCCATCTGCCAGGTGTACATCACCTGGGCGACGACGAGGCCGACGACGAGCGGGATCCACGCGCCGTGCGGGGATCTTCGTGAGGTTGGAGGTGAAGAACGACAGCTCGACGATCCAGAACAGCGCGGCGAGCAGCGCGAGCTTCCACGGGCGGGTCTTCCAGAGCGCGTGCGCGACGGCGACGAACAGGGTGGTGTCGAGCACGAACGTCCCGGTCACCGCCATGCCGTACAGGTCGGTCAACCGGGTCGAGGAGCGGAACACGAGCACCAGCACGATCACGCCGACCATCAACGCCCAGTTGACCATCGGGACGAAGATCTGTCCCTCGGTCTCGGACGTGTGCACGACCCGAACGCGCGGCAGGAAGCCGAGCTGGACCGCCTGGCGCACGACCGAGAACGCGCCGCTGATCACCGCCTGGGACGCGATCACCGAGGTGAGCGTGGCGAGGACGACGAGCGGCAGCTGGGCCCAGGTGGGCGCGAGCAGGAAGAACGGGTTGCGGGCGTCGCCGTGGTGGCCGAGGATGAGCGCGCCCTGACCGAGGTAGTTGAGCATCACCGCGGGGAGCACGACGGCGAACCAGGCCACGCGGATCGGCGCCGCGCCGAAGTGCCCGCGGTCGGCGTACAGCGCCTCGGCGCCGGTGACGCAGAGGACGACGGCGCCGAGCGTGAGCCAGGCATGCACCCCGTGGTCGAGGATGAACTTGGCGCCCCACGTCGGCGACAGCGCCTGGAGCACGCCCAGATGCGCGACGACCTGCCCGGCGCCGAGCACGCCGATGACGACGAACCACAACAGCACCACGGGGCCGAACAGCCAACCGACGGCGCCGGTGCCGAAGCGCTGCACGAGGAACAGCGCGATCAGGATGGCGAGCGCGATCGGGACGACGAGCGGCGCGATTCCGGGGGTCGCGACCTTGAGGCCCTCGACCGCCGAGGTGACGGTGATCGCGGGCGTGATCATCCCGTCGCCGAGGAACAGCCCCGCGCCGAGCAGCCCGAGCGCGACGAGCAGCGCGGCGCGCGGCACGCGCTTGCGCCGGATGAGCGCGGCGAGCGCCATGATGCCGCCGTCGCCGCGGTTGTGCGCGCGCATGATCACGCCGGCGTACTTGATCGAGGCGATCACGATCAGCGCCCAGAAGATGAGCGAGGTGACGCCGTAGACCCCGACCGGCGTCGCGTGAACGGTGTCGCGGTACTGGTGGCTGAACAGCGTCTGCACCGTGTACAGCGGGCTGGTGCCGAGGTCGCCGTAGACGACGCCGAGCGCGCCGAGCGCGAGCACCGCCTTGGAGGCGTGGGCGACGACGTCGCGGTCGTCGTCGGTGGCGGCGCGGAACGCGTCGGACGGGCCCTCCTCCTCCCGGTGCGGGGCTGGTCCCACGGGCCAGTGGCTGAGCTTGTGGGCACCCTCGTTGAAGCTGCGTTTGCCCGACTGCGCGGCCCCGGGGTCGATCGGCGGTTGCGGCTTCACGATCTTCGAGCGCGACGATACTCCGTCCGTCACGTGAAGCCGCCGACGGATCCGGCCGCGACCGGTCACGCGGCGAACCGGTAGCCGACGCCCGCGTCGGTACGGATGTAGCCGCCCGACACGTTCGGGCCCAACCCACCGCCGGCCACTCCGCCCACCCGATCCCCGCCCACCGCCTCCCCGCCGGCGCGGGCGAGCTTGCGCCGCAGGTTGGCGATGTGGGCGCGCAGCACCTGGGTGTCATCGCCGTAGCCGGCGCCCCACACCGAGACGAGCAGATCCCGATGGGTCATCAGGCGCCCCCGGTTGCGCGCCAGCAGCGCGAGCAGGCTGAACTCGGTCGGGGTGAGATGCACCTCCTCGCCGGCGACGGTCACCGTGCGCGAGGCGAGATCGATCGACAGCGCGCCGGTGGCGATCACGGGCGTGTCGGGCTCGGGCTCGATCCGCCGCAGGTTCGCCTGCAGCCGCGCGATCAGCTCGCGCGGCCCGAACGGCTTGGTGACGTAGTCGTCGGCGCCGACGGCGAGCGCGCGGACCTTCGCGTCCTCCTCGTCGACGGCGGAGAGCACGAGCAGCGGCATCGTCGTCCACTCGCGCAGCCGGCGGCAGAGCTCGATGCCGTCCATGTCGGGCAGGACGAGGTCGATGATGCCCGCCTCGGGCCGGGAGATGGCGGCGAGGTCGAGCGCCTCCTCGCCGGTCGAGGCCGGCACCGCCTCGAAGCCGGCGTCGCGCAGGATCACGCGCAGCGCGCGCAGGATCTGGGTCTCGTCGTCGCAGACGAGGATCCGGGCGCGGTGTGGGGGGCCCTGCCGGTCGGTCGGATGCGGGACGCTCACGCTAATCGCCGCCGCTCGGCATCCGGCCTCGCCTGAAAGGCGGCGGCGTGAGTCCTCCGGCTCGGGCCGCTCCCGCGCCGGCACGATCGCCGGCCCCGCTCTCGGCGACCGGCAGCGCGATCGTGAAGCTCGTCCCCTGGCCGGGCAGCGAGGCCACCGAGATCGTGCCCCCGTTGGCCTCGACGAACCCCTTGACGATCGCCAGCCCGAGCCCGGCGCCGACGCCCGGGCCGGGCGCCGCCCCGCCGCCGCGGGTGGTGTGCGGGATCCGGTAGAACGGCTCGAAGATCCGCGGCTGCTCGGCGAGCGGGATCCCGGGCCCCTGGTCGACGATCGAGATGAGCACCTGCTCGCCGTGACCGTCGCCGCCGCGAGCGGTGCGGACCTGGACGTGGACGGGGTGCCCGCCGCTGTAACGGCCGGCGTTCTGCAGCAGGTTCGCGACCGCCCGCTCGAGCTGCGCCGCGTCGGCACGGATCTCCGGGACGCCCGGATCGACGGTGAGCGTGTAGTCCAGCGGCTCACGCAGGCCGGATTCGGCGGCCGCGGTGACGAGCTCCTCGACCGACACCCAGTCGGTTCGCGGCGGCGCCGCCCCCGCCTGCAGGCGCGACAGGTCGAGCAGCTTGTCGACGAGGTCGGCGAGCCGAGTCGCCTCGGACACGACCGACTCCGACAGCTCGGCGCGCTCGCCGGCCTGCAGCGAGGCGGAGCCGAGCGCATGCCCGGCGGCGACCACCGCGGTGAGCGGCGTCCGCAGGTCGTGGGAGACGGCGCGCAACAGCGCCGTCTTGATGTCGTCCGAGCGCCGCAGCGCCTCGGTCTGGACCCGCTGGGCCTGCATCGCGTCGCGCCGGCGGGCGATCCCGACGAGCGCCGCGAGCGTCGGGGCGACCTGGTCGGTGAGCCGGGCGACGGTGTCGGGCGTGACGTCGAGCGCGACGAGCAGCGCGCCCACGGTCTCGCCGTCGGCGAGCGTCAGCGGGATCACCAGCCGCCGCGCGAGCTCGGCGGGGTCGACGTCGGCGAGCGGTCCGGTGACGATCGCGGCGGCGCTCAGCCCGAGCGCCTCGGCGACCCGCCGCGCGGTCGAGCCGAGCGCGCGCTCGGTGTCCTCGCCCAGCAGCAGCTCGCGGGCCATCGCGGCGGCGAGATCGGCCTCGCGCCGGCGCCGCTCGGCCTGCTGCGCGCGCGAGCGCGCGAGCTCGGCGACCGCCGACACCGCGACCGCGACGACGGCGAACGCGACGAGCGCCACCCAGTTGTCGGTCTGGGCGATCGTGAAGCGTCCGGTGGGGGGGACGTGGAAGTAGTTGAACGCGGCCGCGCTCAGCAGCGAGCACAGCAGCCCGAGCGCGATCCCCCAGTAGGTGGAGACGAGCAGCACCGCCGGCAGGTAGACGACGCTCAGCGAGACGACGGGCGCGACCTGCTTGAGCGCCGAGATCGCGGCGGTCGCGACCGCGACGGCGAGCAGCGAGGCGAGGATGCCCGCCACCGGGTTGGGGCGGCGCACGAGCAGCGCCCGCTCGCCGAAGGCGTGCGTCCGCGACGACGGTCGCTCCGGCGGCTGCGAGGCGCTCGCCACCTCCACTAGCTCGTCTCGTAGGAGCCGGGCGGCGCCGACTGCGACCGGGCCGCCGCGATCTGGGCGAGCAGCCCGGAGCCGCTCGTGCCGCCGACGACCCGCAGCCGCGGCAGCGCGAACGGGTCGTCGCCGCGGCTCGCCCAGCCCGGCACGACCGTCGTGGAGCCGACGAAGCCGGCGGCGCGGACGGCGTCGATCACCGTCGAGTCGTACTGGCCCGACGGGTAGCAGAACCAGCGCACCGGCACGTGGAAGCGGCGCTGCAGGACCCGCCGGGCGTGGTCGATCTGGTAGCGCAGGCCGGCGGCGTCCTGGGTGACGAGGTCGGCGTGGCTGATCCCCTGCGTGTCGAGCTCCCACCCGGCCGCGAGCAGCCCCCGGAACTGCGCGGCCGTCAGGCCGCCCTGCGACGGGGGCAGGCCGCTCAGCTGGGTGTTGAGCACCGCGGTCCAGTCCAGGCGGCGGAGGATCGGCATCGCGTTCGTGTACTGCGAGCGGTAGCCGTTGTCGAACGTGATCACGATCGGCTTGCTCGGCAGCCGGTTGCCGTGGCGCCAGTTCGCCCACAGGTCGTCGAGCGTCACCGGGTGGTAGCCGGCGTGCCGCAGCGCGAGCATCTGCGCCAGGAACTCGGCGCGCGGGACGTAGAGCAGCGGGTAGGGGGCGCCGGGTGGCGGCGGGTTGATCACGTGGTACATGAGGATCGGCGCCACCGTGTGCCCGGGCCGGCCGGTCGCCGGGCCGATGCGCGCTCCGGTGCGCACTGCGTGGGCGTGCGACCGGGCGCGGCCGCGCGCGTGGCGTCTCGCCGGCGGCGACCCGGCGCCGGCGGTGCGCCCGGCGGCCGAGCCCCGGGGACGCGAGTGGCCTCCGAGCGCGAGCACCACCACGACGACCGCGACGGCGATGATCAGCGCGAGCGACCCGGAGGCCGCGAGCCGGCGGCGCCGCCGCCGGCGACGGCGTGCCCGTGCGCGCTCGGCGCGCCGCCGCGTGAGGGCCTCTGGATCCATGGCTGCGATCGCTGAGCGAGCCTACAGGCTGGGCCGGGCGCCCCCGGTTCGCGACACAGGCACCCCGTTCGGCGCACAGGCAGGAACCGCGCCCCGGGGCGCGAAACCCCACCCCATGCTCCTGCGCCATCGCTCTCCGGAGATCGACACCGCTCCGGTCACACCCGCAGCCGGACTCGAGCACCTCGAGCAGAGGTGGATCACGGTCCTGCGCTGGCTCAACGACTCACGGATCGACTACATCCTCATCGGCCCGGTCGCCAACGCGATCCGCGGGGAGACGTCGGGTCGCGGCTGTGTCGGGATCGTGCCCGCTCCCTACCTGCGCAACTACGAGCGGCTCGCCGCGGCGCTCACCGCCCAGGGCGCGACGCTGCGCTCCGAGCGCGGGGTCCGCGGCGCCGACCCGCGCGCCGAGCTGCGCCTCGACGCCGACAAGCTCGCCCGCGGCCGGCGCTGGCTGCTGCACTTCTCCGGCCACGACCTCGACGTCGAGAGCTCCAAGCTCACGCCGCCCGTCCACGGCGCCCGCGAGCCCGCGGCGCCCGCCGGCGACGGCGCGCGCTACCAGGAGCTGCTCTACGAGGCCGCGCGCATCCGCGTCGCCGAGGGCGTGACCGTCGAGGTCGCGTCGCCCGAGGACATCGAGCTCTACTCGCACATGCGGCGCACCGGGCACGCCCCGGAGTTCCGGATCACGCGCGGCAACGGCGTCGAGGCCGGCTCGCCGCTGCCGCACCCCGGCGACTCATAGATCTCTTCACTCGCCGCACTAGCCTCGGCCCCATGCGGCGGTCGGGACGTCCATGGTTCATCGGGTCGGCGTGCGCGGTCGTCGCGATGGCGCTCACCTGGTACCTCTCCCATGAGGTCGCCGTGCTGCGCCTCCTCGACGTCTCGATCCTCCGGGGATTCCTGGAGCTGCGGCGTCCGATCCTCGATGGACCGGCGAACCTGCTCACCTCGCTGTTCAACCCGTTCCCCTACGTGGTCCTCTGCGCGGTCCCGGTGGGTGTGGCGCTCCGCCGCGGACGGCGCGATGTCGCGCTCGGGATCCTCGTGCTGCTGTTCGGCGCCAACGCGACGACCGAGTTCCTGAAGCCGCTCGCCGTGGGCCCGCGGGACTGGGTCGCGCTCCCGGGCATCTATCTCAGCCACGCGACCTGGCCGAGCGGGCATTCGACCGCGTCGATGTCACTCGCCCTCGCGATGGTCATCAGCGCTCCCCAGCGCCTGCGTCCACTCGTCGCCTCGCTGATGGCGGCGCTCGTGATCGGAGTCGTGTACTCGCTGCTCACGCTCGGCTGGCACTTCCCCTCCGACGTGCTCGGCGGGTTCGAGGTGGCGATCTGCTGGGCCCTGTTCGTCGTCGGCGCGGTCCGCGCCCGCGAGGCCCGGCGCCCGGCCCTCGCCTCGCAGGTGACTCGCCCGCGCGCGCTCTCGCTCACCGAGACGCTGCGCCCCGCGGCGGTGATGCTCGTGTGCGCGCTCGGCGTCGCGGCCGCGCTCACCGCCGCGCGACCGGCGCAGGTGATCGGCTTCGCGACGGCGCATCCGGCGTTCATGACCGGCGCGGTCGCGATCGCGCTGCTGAGCGTCGCGTGCGCGTCGGGCTTCAGTCTGCTGCTGCGCCGCTCGGCGGCTCCGGGGCCCGGTAGCGCCCCGGCTCCCACAGCGGCTCCGCGCGCCCGGCCGCCGCGTTCGCGCCTCGGCTGAGGATGAACAGCAGGTCCGAGAGCCGGTTGAGGTAGCGCACGACCTCGGGCGAGCAGTCCTCCCCGCAAGCGATCGCGGCGCGCTCGGCGCGCCGGCAGACGGTCCGGCAGACGTGCAGCGCGGCGGAGGCCGCCGTCCCGCCCGGCAGCACGAACGAGCGCAGCGGCTCGAGCGTCGCGTTGACCTCGTCGCAGCGGGCCTCGAGCCAGGCGGTCTGCTCGGGGATGACCCGCAGGCGCTCGCGCGACGGGTCGTCGGGCGCGGCGATGTCCGCGCCGACGTCGAACAGGTCGTTCTGGATCCGCGCGAGCCACCGCTCGTACGCGCTCTCCATCCCCGCCACGGTGCGGGCCCACCCGACCTGGGCGTTGAGCTCGTCGACGGTGCCGTAGGCCTCGATCCGGTGATGGGTCTTGGGCACCCGGCTCATGTCGCCGAGGTGCGTCTCGCCGCCGTCGCCGTGGCGCGTGTAGATGCGCGTGAGGTTGACCGCCATCCCCGATCAGTCTCGCAGACGACAACCCGGGCGCGATCGGCTCGGCGGCGCGAGGCGAACGGCTACGATCGTGGCCGTTCAGGTCGGTGGTCATGGGAAGCCGGTGCGAATCCGGCGCGGACCCGCCACTGTGACCGGGGACGTCGGTCGCACACGGCCACTGGTCAGGCATCGGGCCGACCGGGAAGGCGCGGTCGATAGGCCCGGAAGCCAGGAGACCAGCCGCCGACCATCCGCCGAAGCCCTCGTGGAAAGGGGTGGCTCTCCAGATGAAGCTCGCACGTTCCCTCCTGATGACCGGTGCGCCCGTGACCGCCGGACTCGCACTCGCGACGACCGTCCTGGCCGCCGGCTCGGCGCCGCCGGTGACGGTGCGCGCCGAGGGCGCGACCAGGACGCTGCTCTCGACGAGGACCGTCGCCGTCCCGACGAGCGGCTCGATCACGAAGGGTGGAACCCCTCGGGGCGCCTGCCCCGCCGACTCGGCGGCCGGCGCGCTCAGCGCCGCCACCCATGGGCATTGGAACGGGACGTACTACAAGGGCCTCGGGATCGAGGTGACGACGATCCTCGGCCGGACGCTGGACCCGAAGCGTGCCTACTGGGAGTTCTTCGTCAACGACCGGGCCGCGTCCAAGGGGATCTGCGAGACCAAGCTCAGGCGCGGCGAATCGCTGCTGTTCGCCCCGGTGCCCTCCAAGGGCAAGGCCGAGGCGCCGATCGTGGTCCGCGCGCCGAAGACCGTCACCGCCGGCAAGCCGTTCGACGTCAGGGCGTTCGTCTACACGGGCAAGGGCAACGCGACCAAGCCGCTGAACCGCGCTCGCGCCGTCTGGAGCTGGAGCGCGGTCAGGCAGGGCGCGGGGCCGAAGCTGACCGAGTCCAGGACCCGTCGCAGGGATGAGATGCGGTTCACGTTCTCGGGCGCGAGCTCGGCGCACCTCACGCTCGTCGTCTCGGCCAAGGGCGAGATCCGCTCGGCCCCGATCGCGATCAAGGTCGTCAAGTAGCGCGATGAGCAGGTCCCGGGCCCTGGCCGCAGTCCTGATCGCGGGCGTCAGCTCGGTGGCGTGCACCGGTTGCGGCCTGGGGCTCAAGCCCGGTGCCGTCCGGCTGAGGGTCACGCGGGATTTCGGGGTGCGGCAGATCCGGTCGACGTCGCTGTCGGAGCCGGGGCCCGGGGAGACCGACCTCGCGCTCGTCAAACGCCTGCTCCCCGTGAGACGACCGGCGGTGCCGCTGGGAAGCACGAGCAGCGGCATCACGTCGGTCGGCGGGAGTCGGCCGCCGGGGGCGATGCGGTGGACGCTGTTCGTCAACGGCGTCCACGCGACCAAGGCGGCCGCGGCGATGAAGCTCCACAAGGGCGACCAGGTGTGGCTCGACCTGCACGACCAAAGTGCGGCCTGGACATCCCCGCGGTCGTCGGCGTCCTTCCCGGAGCCGTTCACCAACGGGATCAACGGGCAGCGCTATCCGACGACGCTCGAATTCAGTCAGCGGGTTCAAGGCCGAGTGCACGTCGGTCATCCGCAAGCTGCGCCGCTACGGCGTCGTCGCCTCCCCGAACCGCCCGGCTACGGGTCAGGTCCCGACACGTTGTCGATCAACATGGCGCCTGGCAGCAGGTCGACGGCGAGGTCGCGCCCAGCTGATCAGGTACGGGCCGGGAGCAAGCGGCGTCTACGCCCGGGTCATCGACGGCGGCCGGCAGCTCGCGCTTGAGAACGCGGCCGGCAAGGTGGTCCGGGACGCTCGGTCCGGACTCGGGTCTGATCGCGGCGACGGCCAACTCCAACGATCCGGCGCCGACCTGGATCGTCACCGGGACCGATCCGGCGGGCGTCCGCGCTGCCATGCGCGCGCTCACCACACGGTCGCTCGCCGGCATTTCGCGCTCGCGGTGCAGGCGACCCGCTATCCGCTGCCGCTGCCCGGGGGCTCGTCGTGAGCCGGCGGCACCCGGCGCGGTGGTCGCGCGCGCTCGGGACGGCGCTCCGCTGATCGCTGCCGCCGCGGCGCTCGCCATGACCGGCGGACCTGGCAGGGCACTCGGTGATGCAGCGGCGGCTCGGCGTGCCGCGGCTACCTGCGGCGTGCCCAGAACGCGACGGTGGCCTCGGGCGGCGCCCGGGGCGAGCTCGTCGGCGCTGTACTCGGGCTGGGCCGCGCTCGGGCTGGCCGCCGACGGCGTCGACATCGTCCGGGCGCGCCGTGCCGGCACCGATCCGCACGCTGCTGCAGTACGTGAACGCGGCGCGGGCGCCACCGACAGCGGCTCGTCGGAGCGCACGATCCTGGCGCTGCGCGCCGGCGGCGCCTCGGTGACCGACGCGGTGGCCGCGACCTCGTCCGACGAGCTCTCGGTCGCTTCTCGCGGCGGGGGGCGGTCGCCGGGCTCGTCAACCTCACCGCGTTCGGCGTGCTCGCGCTGTGCGCCAGCCGGCGAGCGCGTCGACCACCGCGCTGCAGCGCCGGGCCGCCGGCTGGCTGGCCCGGGAGTCCAACCGCGACGGCGGATACGGGTTCGCCGGACGCGGATCGCAGAGCGACGCCGATGACACGGGCGCGATGCTCGAGGCGCTGCACTGCGCGGGGGGGGCGGGGTCCGGGTCCGGCGCCGCCGGTCGGGCCATTGCGCGCGCGCCGCCGCGCAGTGGCCTACCTGCGGCGCGACCAGGATCGCGACGGGGGTTTTCCGGCGCGCTCCGGGCGCCGGGCTCCAATGCGCAGTCGACGGCGTGGGCGATCCAGGGGCTGATCGCCGCGGGGGTCGGACCCGTCGACGCTGCGCCGTGAGCGAGCCACGCCCTCGAGCTACCTCGTCTCGCTGGTCTCCCGCGACGGCGCGGTGCGCTACGCGCGCGGGAAGACGGTGAGCCCGGTGTGGGTCACCGGCGAGGCGCTGCTCGCGCTCACCGGGACGCCGCTGCCGGTCACCGCGCCGTCGCCCGGCCGGGGTCCCGCGGGCTCACCCGCCGTGCGTGAGCCACAGCTGCACGGCGAGCCCGAGCCCGATCGCTGCCACCGCGATCCGCAGCGCCCGCTCGGGCAGCCGCCTGGCGACAGCCGCGGGCCGACCGTCGCGCCCGCGAACGCGCCGATCCCGAGCGGCACGACCGCGTCCCAGCGGACGGAGGCGAACAGCGACCAGCCCGACCGTGGCGACGAGGTTCCCGGCGCCGACGAGCATGTTCTTCAGCGCGTTGGCGACCGGCAGCCGGTCGTCGGAGGCGATCAGCAGCAGCGCGAGCGTCATCACCCCGGCGCCCGCGCCGAAGTAGCCGTTGTAGACGCAGATCGGCAGCAGTGCGATCGCCATCCACAGCGGGTCGTCGGAGCCGGTGCCGGTGAGGCGCCGCAGCCACGGCGTCGCCAGCAGCGCGAGCGCGCCCGCGGCGACGAGGAACGGCACGATCCCGCGAAACGCGCCGCTCGGAGTGGCGAGCAGCAGCGCCGACCCGATCGCGCCGCCGAGCGCGGCGATCGCGC
>CAVPBY010000078.1:0-104224 GCA_963702225.1 uncultured Solirubrobacteraceae bacterium
TGTGGCGTCAGGACGCGCAGGTTGCGCTGCGCCGCGGCACGATGCGGCCGCCGACCGCCAAGACGATCGCCGAGGCGGCCGAGGTCCTGATCAAAGGCGCCCACGACGGGACGATCCTCGACCGCGCCGGGAAGCCGTACAAGCCGCCAACCGCCCGCGGCTATGAGCAACTCCTCTACGCCTACGTCATCCCCGCCCTCGGCGGATGGAGGTTGTCCGAGCTGCAGCGCCGCGACGTTCAGGACTTCGTCGACGGGCTGCGAAGCCCGGGCCTCTCCCTTCCACGATCGCGAACATCCTCGATCCGCTCGGTAATCTTCCGGCGGGCGATCCGCCGCGACAAGGTCGCTCTCGATCCGACCGAGAACCTCGACCTGCCCGCGATCCGCGGCCGCCGCGACCGGATCGAACCGCCCGAGGTGGCGCACGAGCTGCTCGCGGCGCTCCCGGACACCGAGAAAGCGTTCTGGGCTGTCGCGCTGTTCTGCGGGCGCAGACGCGGCGAGCTCCGCGGCCTCCAGTGGACCAACGTCGACTTCGACAACGGCGTGATCCGCGTCGAGCGATCATGGGACCCGGTCAAGGGTCCGGTCGACGTCAAGACCGGCGCCGGCCGTCGCGCCGTCCCGATGGCCTTCGTCGTCCGCCGCGAGCTGATGACCCACAAGCAGCGCACGCAACGCGAAGGCCCGGACCTCGTCTTCGGCCGCACCAAGACCGAGGCGTTCTTTGAGCCGGACCGGGTTCCACGGAGACTGGGTTAGTAGGTCTTGATCTTGGTCAATGTGCCTGGCTCTGAACCGTAGGACAGAGACGACCCCGAAGGGGTCGTAGTTGATCGGGAGTGGTAGACGTCTTCGAACTCGACCGGCGGGACGTCGCCGAGCGACTCGTGGAGGCGGTCGTGGTTGAACCAGCTGACGTATTCCACGACGGCGAGCTCGAGCTGGGATCGGGTGCGCCACACGCGATCTTTGATCAGCTCGGTCTTGAACGAGTCCACGAAACTCTCGGCCAGGGCGTTGTCATACGCGTCGCCGACCGAGCCGATCGACGCGAGGACGTGGTGGTCGTCGATGACCTGCGCGTAGTCATATGAGGTGTATTGCGACCCGGCATCGGTGTGGGCAATGAGCTGGAAGTCCGCGCCCGGGCCCCGGGTGCCGAGCGCCATCCTGAGCGCGTCGAGCACCAGATCGGTCCGCATGTGGCTCGCGAGCTGCCAGCCAACGACCCGGCGGCTGAAGACGTCGATGACGAAGCTGGAGTCGGCCTTGCCCTCCCAGCACCGCAGATGCGTGAAATCGCCGACCCACAACCGGTCCGGGGCCGGCGCGGTGAAATCGCGGTCAACCAGGTCAGGACGCCGCTGGGCAGCCGGATCGGGGATCGTGGTCCGCCACGGCTTGCCACGCCGCTTCGCACCCCGGATCCCGTGCTGCACGCATCAACCGCTGCACCTGACAGCGCGGAGCGCTCTCACCGGCCCTGACAAGCGTCTTCCACATCTTGCGATACCCGTAGGCCTCGAAGTTCTTCTTGTGGGTGACCCTGATGACCTCCAACAGCCGCTCGTCAGCCACGACTCGAGTTCGAGCGCTCACCGGTGGCCCGCTGGTAGTAGGCGGACGCCGACACGCCCAAGATCTGGCAGATCGGCTCGACCCCGAAGCGCTCGCGATGCTCGTCGTGGACGCGCTCACTGCGGACGGTGTGCATCGAGCCGGTCGCGAAAAACACGCTGGCGGCCTTCAGGATCTCGTTCGCTCGGCGCAGCTCAAACCTCACGTTCGCAAGGACTTGATCTCCTCGCGCTCCTGGCTGGTGGGCAGATCCGGGCGCAGACCCCTGGTCGGCCTCCGCACGGCGGACCGCCTTGCGCAAGGTCTCAGATGGCAGCCCGATATCCGCCGCGACGTGCGCGACCGGACGCCCGGACTCGATCGCCAAACGCACCCCGCGATCGATCAACTCCTGCGGATACTTCCTCGGTCGTGGCATAGCTGGAGGGTCTCCTGTCCCGAGGGACAGATCGTCCTCGATTCGGAGCCTCCGCGGAAACCGGCCTGGCTCACTTCGCCTCCACAATCCGCGCCCGAGCGAACAAGGCATGGCTCGAAGCCGGCCTCGAACCGATCACCCCGCACGAGGCACGGCATTGCGCGATCTCGTACTTCATCGCCGCTGGCCTCGACTGGAAGCGATCTCTACCTGGGCCGGCCACGGTGATGTTCGCCAGACCCGGAACCGCTACGGGCACCTCGTCCCGGGCGGAGAAGAGCAAGCCCGCGAGCGGCTGGACGCCTACCTAAACCCTCCTAAGCCGATCCCGACTGTGGCGCACACTGTGGGCGCAGGACCACCAGAACGACGAAACCCCCGAAAACACAGGGGTTCTGAAGTACCGCTACCGGGATTCGAACCCGGGTTACCGCCGTGAGAGGGCGGCGTCCTAGTCCCCTAGACGATAGCGGCGGGGGTCGGCGCCGGGGCGCCGGACCAGAGGGTAGCGCGTCCCCCGAGGCGCATCGAGCGACCCCGGCCAGGCCCGCTCGGCGCCGCGCCGCGGAGCTGGTGGGATCCCGGGCGGACCCGCTCAGCGGGTCAGCGCGCGGTCGTCGCTGCCGCCGTGAGCGTGAGCACGGCCGCGCTGCCCCCTCGCATCACGAACCGGTAGGCCCCGCGGCGGCGGGCGACGAGCTCGTCGCGGAGCGGTCCGACGGCGCCCGTCTCGGTCGTTCCCTCGCGCCGGCCGGCGAGCACGAAGCCATGCGTCGCCCCCAGGCCGGGCGCGCGCAGCACCTCCAGCTGCGCCGTCGCGGACCTGGCGCCGCCGCCGGGCGGGTGGACGGTGACCACGCGCGCTCCGCCATCGTTGACGAGCGTGACCCGGACGGCGCGGTCGGCCCCGATCGTCGCCCATGACCGCAGTGCGCTCTGGTCGCTGTCCGAGGCTTCCAGCAGCCGCGAGCCCGCCGGAGCCCCGTGGGCGAAGAGCAGGGAGCCGAGGTAGAACGGGAGCACCCGGGCCCGCCAGTGGCCGTGGTGCCGGGCGAGGTCGAAGAGTGCGTTGACCGTGCCCGGGAGGCTGTGGAGGTCGACCGCGTCGACGCCCTCACGGTCCATCGAGAACAGCATGTCGATCGTCCACAGACCCGATGCCATCGAATCGCTGATCCCGGCGTTGCCGCCGCAGCTGTCGGGGCCGACCTCGTCGAGCACGAAGCGCGCCCCGGCGCGGTGCGCGCGCCCGATCATGTAGCGGGTGCCGACGAGCAGGTTGCGCGAAGCGCCCAGCGTGAGCAGATGGGCGATCGACGGGTACTTCGCCGAGGCGGGGTTGGTGACGCACTTCACCACCGGGTAGGCGTGCACGTCGATCGACCGCAGCCGCGAGTGGCGGGAGAGCATCGCGGCGAAGCTCGGCAGCCAGGACGTGCCCACCAGGTCCGGCCCGGCGAGCGGGATCCCGCCGGGCAGCAGCCCCTCCCACGCCCTCCACTGGGCCAGGAACTGCGCGGGCCCGTAGCCGGGGCCCCGGGCGTAGAGGGGGGTTCCCCGATCGGCGTACCAGGGCAGCGCCCGCCCGCCGGTCTCCCAGTACCACGGGATCGACTTGTACAGCTCGGGCTCGTTGCCGATCTCCCACTCCGCGATCCGCGACCGGTGCAGCCCGCGGTACAGGTGGTCCGCCTCCACGCGCGCGACCCGCTCGCTGTTGGCCTCCAGGTTGACCTGCAGCTCGTAGCGAGCGCGGAGCGCCGTGGCCAGACGCCGGGCGGCGAGGATCCAGCTGCGCGACAGCGTGTCGCTCACCCCGCCGGGCCGGCGGACGTGCGGCACCGGCCACCACACTCGATCCCCGCCCTGGCCGCCCAGACGGAGGATCTCTCCACCCGACGGATCGAGCGCGTCGACGAGCCGCACGAGCAGCGGGCTGACCGGCCGCCCCCACTGCCCGACCGTCCGGTACTGCAGCGACATCGACAGGAAGCCCTTGGGCCGGGGCCGGCCGTGCGGCGCCCCGGCGACGCGGACGGACTCGGCCGGCAGGCGCCGTGCCTGCTCGGCGCTCACGGTCACCGTGCGCGCCGGGGTCCGGCCCGCACCCGCCGACCGGTGGTGGGCGACCACCGCGGCGACCGCCCCACCCACGCCGGCCAGGAGCGCCAGCGCCACGACGAGTGCGCCGCCCACGCCGCGCACTCCCCTTCCCGTCATCCGTCGCATCCCCTCAGTCTGACGGCGGGCCGGCCGTGCTGTCGCGGCCGTCGTCTCGGTCGCCACCTGATTCGCCGGGTTCCGTCCGGCCCGTATGCGAACCTCTGTTCGTGTTCCAGGAGCCACCTTCACACCCGGGTTTGCTACGTTCATCGTCCCCAGCGGCTGTGGTGGAACTGGCAGACACGCGGCGTTCAGGTCGCCGTGCTCTTACGGGCGTGGAGGTTCGAATCCTCTCAGCCGCACTTCTGCAGGGATGCGATCGCGGGCCGACGTAGACGCGGCGCGCGCGTTGGCCGCGCGTGGATTGTCCGCGTCGGAGGTCGCCGCGCAACTGCGGATTCCACGCTCGACGGTGCGTGATTGGCTCGCGGGACGCGCTCGGAACTCGGCGCCGGGCGGCAAGCCCTGCGCCGAGCCCGGGCAGTGCGTCGGGCGCGCCGCCCCCGACATGCATCCGGCCGAGTACGCGTACCTGCTCGGGCTGTACCTCGGCGATGGCTACATCTCGCCACATCATCGAGGCGTCTACCGGCTTCGGGTCTATCTCGATATCAAGTACCCGGAGATCATCGGCCTGGCCGACGAATCGATCACAGTGGTCAGAGGCCGCCCAACGCATCGACGGACCACCGACAAGCACTGCCTCGAGCTCGGCTCCTATTGGAAGCACCGGCCCTGCTGCCCGCCACAGCACGGACCGGGGCTCAAGCACCTGCGCCCCAACACGCTCACCGACTGGCAGCAGGCGATCGTCGACCGCTACCCGGAGCTCCTTCTCCGTGGCCTCATCCAGTCCGATGGCTGTCGCTTCCAGAACACGGGGCGCGGCGGGTGGTCCAACCCGCGCTATTCGTTCTTCACCAAGTCCACCGAGATCGCCGCCATCTTCCGAGCGACGTGTGAGCGGATCGGAGTCCACTGGACCGCGGCCGGCCCATATACGACGTACGTCTCGCGCAAGGCCGACGTCGCGACGCTGGACAGCTTCATCGGGCCGAAGCGCTGAGCGCCTGAGCACTACAGCCAGCCGTTCTCCTCGGCGATCTTCACGGCCTCGACGCGGTTGCGAGCGTCGAGCTTCTGCATCACCGAGGAGAGGTGGTTGCGCACCGTGCCGTGCGACAGGTAGAGCGCCCGGGCGAGGTCGGCGACGGTCGCGTACTCGCGCGAGGCCGACAGGACCTCGTGCTCGCGGGGCGTGAGCGGGCACTCGCCCTGCGAGAGCGCGGCCGCGGCGAGCCCCGGATCGACGATCCGCTCGCCGGCGAGCGCGCGCCGGATCGCCGCGGCGAGCTCGGACGCCGGAGCGTCCTTGAGCAGGAACCCGGCCGCACCGCCCTCCATCGCGCGGCGCAGGTACCCGGGGCGGCCGAACGTGGTGAGGATGAGGATGCGGCACTCGGGCATCTCGGCGGCGAGCGACGTCGCGGCCTCCAGGCCGGTCGCGCCCGGCATCTCGATGTCGAGCAGGGCGATGTCGGGGCGCTCGCGCATCGCGGCGTCGAGGACCTCGTCGCCCCGCGCCACCTGCGCCACCACCTCGATGTCGGGCTCGAGCGAGAGCAGCGTCGCGAGCGCGCCCCGGACCATCCCCTGGTCCTCGGCCATCAGCACCCGGATCACGGCACCAACTCGCTCGCGGCCAGCGGGACCGAGACCGCCAGCCGGAAGCCGCCGGTGGCGGCCGCGCCGGCCTCCAGGCGGCCGCGGACCGCGGCGGCGCGCTCGCGCAGCCCCTCCAGTCCGTTGCCGTCGGCGCTCACCGCCATCGCGCCGCGGCCGTCGTCGAGGATCTCGACGCCGACCTCGGCGGACCCGCGCTGGACCCGCACCTCGCAGTGGCGCGCGCCGCTGTGGCGGATGACGTTCGTCGCGCCCTCGCGCACCGCCCATGCGAGCACCGCCTCGACCTCGGGCGAGAGCGCCCCGGCGAGGTGCTCGATCTCGGCGATGATCCCGGCCGCGGCGAGCGCCATGCGCGCCCCCTCGAGCTCGCCCTCGAGCGTCGGCCGCCGGTAGCCGCTCACCGCGTCACGCACCTCGCGCAGGGCGCAGCGCGCGACCGACTCGACGTCCGCGACCTCGCCCGCGGCCCGCTCGGGCGAGCCGGGCAGCAGCCGGCCGGCGAGCTCGGCCTTGATCGCGATCACCGACAGGCTGTGGCCGAGCAGGTCGTGCAGGTCGCGCGCGAACCGCTCGCGCTCGGCGGCGACCGCCGTCCGCGCGAGCTCGGCACGGGCGCGGCTCAGCTCGGCGTTGCGCTGGCGCAGGTCGCGCATCAGCGTGAGCAGCAGGCCGACCCCGAGCGTGCTCGCACCGATGCCGACCGCGCCGCTGCCACCCCCGGCGGCGAGCGCGGCGCCGGTGCCTGCCGCCGCGCACGCGAGCACGGTCGCGAACCCGAACGTCGACGGGGTGGTGAGCGCCGCGCAGGCGGCGACGTAGGTGAACAGGTAGCCCCAGTTGGGATTGACCTCGAGCGTGAGGCCGAGCGCGATGAGGGCGAGGGAGACCGAGATCGCAACCTCCCGGACGCCGCCCCGCAGCTCGGCCCAGATGAGCACGAGCCACGTGTAGAGCACGCTGAACGCGAGCGCGCCCGCAATCGCGACCCAGTAGCGGGTGCCGTTGTCGTGGCCGGTGATCGCGTCGACCGGCGGGAAGACGACGAATGCCATCCACACCACCAGCATCGCCGTCCGCACCGGGCCCGACCGGCGGGTTCGACCTTCGTGCCACTCCTCGGGCGCGAACCGCAGGCGCAAGCTCACGGAACGTCGTCCCCGAGCGGCCGCCGCAGGAAGCGCACCATCAGGAACGTGCCCACCGCGGCCCAGATGAGCAGCGTGCGCAGCGAGCCCCAGTCGAACGCGGCCCCATGATGGAGCGGGTCGAACGCGTACTGCAGCGAGCTGGCCAGCGGCTTGATCGGGAACGCCGAGGCGATCGAGCGCAGCGCGCTCGGCAGCGAGTTGGTCGGGAACCAGATGTTGGAGATGAACGTGAGCGGCAGCACGAACAGGTTGACGATCACGGGCGCGGTGTCGGCGTTCTTGACGAAGCGCAGGATGCCGATTCCGAGCGTCGTGAACGCGGCGGTGCCGAGCAGCAGCGTGAGCACGATCGCGGGCAGCTTCTCGAGCGGGAGCGACAGCCCCCAGACGGCCACGCCGGCCACCACGACGACGACCGTGATCGCCGCCATCACCAGCGCGCACGAGCCGATCCGCGCCGCGACGTACGCCCAACGGGGCAGCGGCGTTCCCTGCATCCGCTTCAGCACCCCGTCGTCGCGCAGGATCGCGGTCGAGATCGCCAGGTTGACGAACGTCGTGGTGATCACCGAGTAGGCGAGGATGCCGGGGACCAGGAAGTCGTCGTAGGAGATCCCGCCCAGGCTCTTGATGTGGCTCGAGCTGTCGAGGCTGGCGAAGATCACCAGGAACATCAGCGGGAACACGAACGTGAACAGCCCGCGCCCGCGGTTGCGCCAGTAGGACCGCTGCTCGTATCGGATCTGCCAGGCCACGAGCCCGAGGTCACGGGCCAGGCCGGAGCGGGTGTCGGCATGCACGCTCATGCGGGGATCTCCTCGTGCGCTGGGGTGGATTGTGACGCCGGCGCGGCGCCGTCGCCGCCGGTGAGCTCCAGGTAGATGTCCTCGAGCGTCGGCTGGGCGATCCGGAAGGAGCCGAGCGCGATCCCGCGTTCGAGCGCCCAGCCGCTGATGACGTGCGCGGCCAGGACCGGCTCGCGCGTGAGCACGAGCGCGTGGCCGGAGTCGATCGTGCGCCGCTCACTCGGCACGTCGGGAAGCTCGTCGAGCGCGACGCCCTCGGGCAGCGTGAAGCGGATCTCGGCCGGTCGGCGGTCGCGGCCGCCGAGCTCGTCCGGCGTGCCCTCGGCGATGATCTCGCCCGCGCGCATGACCGCCACGCGGTCGCCCAGGTACTGGGCCTCGTCCATGAAGTGCGTGGTGAGGAACACCGTCTTGCCCAGGTCACACAGTGAGCGGATCGCCGACCAGGCCTGGCGGCGGGCGGCCGGATCAAAGCCGGTCGTCGGCTCGTCGAGGAAGATCAGCTCCGGGTCGCCGACGAGCGCGAGCGCCAGGTCCAGGCGGCGCCGCTGACCGCCCGAGAGCTTGTTGGCGCGCTCGTCGCGCTTGGCCTCGAGCTCGACCAGCGTGAGCACCTCGTCGGTCGGCCGCGGGTGGCGGTGGTAGCGGCCGTACATCTCGACCAGCTCGGCGACCGTGAGGTCCGGCTGCACGCCGCACGACTGCAGCACGATGCCGACGCGCTCGCGCAGCTCGCGCGAAGCGGCCCTCGAGCCGCCGACCGGAATGCCGAGCACCCGGGCCTCGCCGCCGCTCGCCTCGCGGTACCCCTCGAGGATCTCCACCACGTCGTCTTGCCCGCGCCGTTGGGGCCGAGCAGGCAGAACACCTCGCCGCGCCGGACGGTGATGTCGACCCCGCGAACCGCCTGCAGCTCGCCGTAGGCCTTGCGCAGGCCGCGCGCCTCGATCGCGGTGGGCGCTCCATCCGTCGCCCCCGCGAGGCCTCCCTCTGACTCCGATGTCTGGATCATGGCGGCCAGCCTACGGCCGGCCGGGGCGTCGTGTAAGTGGCGGGCGGCCGGATTGGTGGGTGACAGTTGTCAGGGTTGCCGGGGTGCTGCTGTGTGCGGGTGCGGGCCCTCGAAGCGCCGTCGTCACAAACGGACGCCCGGCCACCTGCCCAGGTCGGGGCGCACGTGTGCCACCTCGCGGCGAGCAACGACCCTCAGATCGACCAGCGCGACAGCACGGGCGTCGTCTCGTGCTCGTGACCGAGTAGCCCGACGCCCGCGGTGGCCAGCGCGAAGTGCGCCCCGGCCTGCACGTCCATGCCGAGCCAGCGCGCGGTGAGGACGCGGAGCACATGGCCGTGGGCGACGCAGAGCGCGACGCCGTCGACCGACGCGACGCGGCGAGCACCCGGTCGACGCGGGCGCCGACCTGCGCGGGGCCCTCGCCGCCCGGGCAGCCGTCATGCCACAGGTCCCAGTCGGGACGATCGGCGTGGATCTCGGCCGAGGTGAGGCCCTCGTAGTCGCCGTAGTCCCACTCGTGCAGGGCGTCGGTGATCTCCGCCCCCTTCTCGAAGCCGGCAGCCGGCAGGTCTCCCGGGCTCGCAGCAGCGGGCTGCAGAGCACGAGCGAGAACGCGACCCCGGCGAGCGCGCGGGCGGCGGTGCGCGGCCTGCGCGCGGCCGTGATCGGTGAGCGGGATGTCGGTATGGGAGGTGTGCCGCCCCGCCCGCGACCACTCCGTCTCGCCGTGGCGCAGATCCAGAGCTCGGAGGCCATCAGCGCGCGGTCTCGCCCGAGCCGAGGCGTCGGTTGCCCCCATCGTGCGCTCGATCTCCGCCACCTTGGCGCGCCGGCGCACATGGCGCTCCTCGCCGAGACCTCGGCGGCCAGGAACGTGGCCACGATCTGGGCCGCGACCTCGGAGCCGATCACGCGCGCGCCGAGACAGAGCACGTTGACCGCGTCGTGCTCGACGCCCTGGCGCGCGGTGTAGGTGTCGTGGATCGTCGCCGCGCGGACGCCGCGGATCTTGGCCGCGGCGACCGACACGCCCGCCCCGGAGCCGCACACGATGATCCCGCGCTCGGCGCGGCCGTCGGCGACGGCGCGGCCGACCTCGAGCGCCTTGTCGGGATAGTCGATCGGTTCCGGGCGGTCGGTGCCGAAGTCGAGCGGCTCGTGGCCGGCCGCGGCGATCACCCCGAGCAGGCGCTCGCGCAGCACGTAGCCGGCGTGGTCGAAGCCGCAGGCGACGATCACGGCCGCGCTCCGCGGACGCCGCGACCGATCCCCCGCGCTCGGTCGGCGAGGGCCCGGGGCCGCCCGACAGCTCGTGGACCGCGAGCAGCGCCGCGCCGAGCACACCCGCGCGGACCCCGTGACGGGCGGCCCGGATCGTGGTGCGGCGCCCGAGGCCGGGCAGCACGTAGGCGGCCGCCGTCCGGCGCGCGGGCTCCAGCAGCAGGTCGCCGGCCCGGGCGGCGCCCCCGCCGATGACGACCTCCTCGGGGTCGAAGATGTGGATCGCGTTCGCGATCCCGATCCCGAGCCGCTCGCCCCACAGCTCGACGACGCGCGCCGCCTCGCGGTCGCCGTCGTGGGCCTCCTGGACGAGGTCGGCGCCGGTCACCTCTTGCCGTCGGCGAAGCGCCGGCCGAGCGGCGTGTCGGGGTTCTCACGCGCGCAGATGCGCGCGAGCTCGTCGAGCGCGTGCCCGGCGGCGACCCCCTCCAGCGATCCGCGCTGCGGGAACGTCCCGGCCGCGGGCACCGCGGAGCTCATGTCCATGCCGACGATCGTGTGCCCGAGCTCGCCCGCGCCGCCCGCCGCGCCGCGGTAGATCCGGCCGCCGAGCACGAGGCCGCCGCCCACGCCGGTCCCGATCGTGAGCATCACGAGATCCCGCGCGACCATCGCCAGGTCGTCGTCGTGGGCCTCGGCGAGCGCCGCGACGGTCGCGTCGTTGTCGACGAACACCGGCACGCCCAGGCGCTCGCCGAGCACCTCGCGCAGCGGGATGTCGGCGACCGGGATGTTCGCCGAGGAGACGACCCGGCCGCTCTCGAAGTCGACGACCGACGGCAGGCCGAGACCGACGCCGTCCAACCGCTCGCCGCGGGCCTTGCCCACCGCCTCGACGAGCTGCTCGATGATCTGATCGGCGCTCGAGAGGTCGGTGGCGACCATCGCCGACTCGCCCAGCGTGCTGCCGGACAGACGCGCGGCGGCGATCTTGGTGCCACCGACGTCGACGCCGACGACCTCCCGGCCCGCGTCGGGGCTCACGCGGGGGCGCCCCGGTCGGGAAGCTGCGACGCGGCGGCCGGATCGATCAGCACGACGAGCTCCTTCGCGACACCCGCGAGCATCGAGCACGGCACCGCGGGGTCGGGCTCGGCGTCGGGGCCGAACGACGCGGCGATCGCCTGGGCCTTGGACTCGCCGGAGGCGAGCAGCACGACCTGGCGGGCGAGCCCGACCGCGGCGAGCGTCATCGAGACGCGCGGCACGAGCGGCTCGTGGCCGGCCTCCGGCACTGCAACGACGAGCCGATCGCGCTCGGAGAGCGTGCGCTGGCCGGGGAACAACGACAGCGTGTGGGCGTCGGGCCCGATCCCCAGCAGCATCAGGTCGAAGCGCGGCGGGCCTGCCTCGGCGAGCAGGCGCGCGTAGTCGTCGGCGCCCACCTCGGGGCCGAGTTCCCCGTGGATCGGATGGATCTCGGGCAGGTCCGGCCGGTCGCCGAGCGGCTCGAGCAGTGTCTCCCGGATCATCCGGTAGTTCGAGCGCTCGTCGGCCGGGTCCACGCACCGCTCGTCGCCGATCCACAACGTCGTGCCGTCGAGCCCCATCCCCACCTTCTCGACCGCCTGGACGAAGTGCTCGTAGGCGGCCTTCGGGGTCGAGCCCCCCGCGAGCACGATCTCGGCACCGCCGCTCGCCGCGCCCACCATCAGTGCCGCGCAGGAGCGCGCGGGGTCCTCCACCACCTCGAAGCTCACACTCATCTCGGCTCGTCTCCGGTCATCATCGCGGTCTCCTCCCTACTGTGGGCCAAAGCGGGGTCGGTCTCGGGGCGCTCCCCCACTGTGGGCACATCTCGCGCGCGGCGTACAGCGCCGGCCCGTACGTCGGCTCGCGCAGCAGCGCCTGACGGATGCCCTCGCCGAGGATGCCCGCCTCGCCGCGCGAGGCACCGAGGATCTTCCAGCTCTTGCGGCCGCCGCCGGCGAGGTGCTCGACCGCGTCCAGGCCGCCGAGACTGCGCTGCAACGACAGCGAGTTCCCGTGCTCGGAGGAGACGGTCACGCCCGCCAGCCCTGGGGCCTCCTGCGCGGAGCGGCGCAGCGTCACCGCGACCTGGCCTCCGGGCCGCCGCTGCGCGCCCTCCATGTCGATCTCGCTGCGGCCGACGGTGAGCGGCGCCCGCTCCCAGCCCAGCCGCGAGGCCAGCCAGCCGGCGAGCAGCAGCGCGCTCGCGGTCGATCCCTCGCGGTGGCGGATCTCGACCGACAGCAGGCGCCCCAGCCGCGCGCGGCGGGAGCCCAGGTGATAGGAGGCGGCGAGGCGCTCGCGCCACGGGGTGGTGCGCAGCCACGCCAGGTCGACGACGTAGGCGTCCTCGCGCACCCGCGCGGCGCGCTCGAACGCGACGCCCGGATCGCCCTCCGCGTCGGAGTCGAGCATGATGACGTCGATCACCGGCAGCAGCGCGCGCACCACCTCGGCATGGCCGTGCGGCGACCAGCACACCGTCGGGATCTCGGAGACGAGCAGCGGGTCGACGAGCGTGGTGAGCGCGAGCAGGTGGTCAGGCCCGATGTCGAGCTCGACGCTCTCCTTGACGACCGACAGCCCGTCCTTCGGGTCCTCGTGGCTGATCGTCGCGCGGGCGTCGACCGACGTGCGGCCGGGCTCGACGGCGCACACGACGGTGCGCGAGGCGTGATAGCGGCCGACCCGCTCCAGGCGGTTGGCGACCTCGCCCTTCCACTCCCGGTCGACGATCACGATCAAGTTGAGCACCCGGGCCGGCGCGAGCGTCGCGTTGGTCGCGTGGCGCTCGCGCAGCATCTCGCGCAGCGCCGCCTCGATGGCCTCGGGCGTCGTGTCGTGCGCCGACCAGGTGTCCTCGCTCACAGCCGCCGCCAGCGGTGGCCGAGCGCCAGGAGCGCGTCCGCCTCGGCCGGACCGGTGGAGCCGGCCTCGTACTGCGGGACCGCCGTCGTCGTGTCCGTGCGCCAGGACTCCAGGATCGGGTCGACGATCCCCCACAGCGCCTCGATCTCGTCGTTGCGGGTGAACAGCAGCGGATCGCCGCGCATCGCGTCCAGGATGAGGCGCTCGTATGCCTCCGGGGACTCCGAGACGAACGAGGTCCCGTAGCGGAACTCCATGTTCACCGGCCGGATGCGCATCCGCGAGCCGGGGATCTTCGCGCCGATCGAGACCGACACCCCCTCGTCGGGCTGCAGGGTGAAGATGATCTGGTTGGCCTGCACCCCGACCGACCCCGAGCTCTGGAAGGCGACGTGCGGGACCGGCTTGAGGATCACCGCGATCTCGGTCAGCTTGCGCGCGAGCCGCTTGCCGGTGCGCAGATAGAACGGCACGCCCGACCAGCGCCAGTTCGAGACGTTCAGCCGCAGCGCCGCGTAGCTCTCGGTGCGCGAGTCGGCCGCCACGCCCGCCTCCTCGAGGTACCCGGGGACGCGCACGCCGCCGACGACGCCCGACGCGTACTGCGCGCGCACCGACATCGACTGCGCGGTGCCGACCGGCCCGGGCACGATCGCCTCCAGCACCTTGAGCTTCTCGTCGCGCACGCGGTCGGCGGTGAACGCGGTCGGCGGCTCCATCGCGAGCAGCGCGAGCAGCTGCAGCATGTGGTTCTGCACGAGGTCGCGCAGCGCGCCGGCGTGCTCGTAGTAGCCCGCCCGCGAGCCGATCCCGATCTCCTCGGCGGCGGTGATCTGCACGCAGTCGATGTAGTTGCGGTTCCACACCGGCTCGAACAGGACGTTGGCAAAGCGCGCCGCCATCAGATTCTGGACGGTCTCCTTGCCGAGGTAGTGGTCGATGCGGAAGATCTGGGTCTCGTCGAAGACCTCCAGCAGCTCGGCGTTGAGCCGACGCGCGGACGCGAGGTCATAGCCGAACGGCTTCTCGATCACCATTCGCGTCTGGGCGCCCTCGACCCGGTCCAGGCCGGCCGCGCCCAGCTTGCCGGCGATCAGCGGGAAGAACTCCGGCGCGGTCGACAGGTAGAAGACGCGGTCCAGCGCGTACCCGGCCTGCTCGTCGAACTCCCGCAGCGTCCGCTCGAGCTCCTCGTAGATCGAGTCCTCGTCGAACGAGCCCTGGACATAGCGGCTGTCATTGACCAGACCCTTGAGCACCGCGGTGTCGGGCCGCCGGCGCGAGTAGCGGCCGACGGACTCGATCAGGGTGTCGCGGAAGTCCTCGTGCTCCTGATCGCGGCGCCCGACGCCGATCACCTCGAAGCGCTCGGGCAGCTGGCCCTCGTGGGCGAGGTTGTATACCGCGGGCAGCAGCTTGCGGTGCGCCAGATCGCCCGTCGCCCCGAAGATGACCAGCGAGGTCGGGTGGACCGGCGTGCGCTCCAGCCCTTCGGCCAGAGGGTTCTCGCCCGGCTCGCCGCCGGGCAGGATGACCGGTTCGGCGGCGCTCACGCGTCGCGCTTGCGCTCGATCCCGTCGAGCAGCCGGGTCATCGCGTCCTCGAACTGCGCCACACCGTCCTGGAGCAGTTCGTCGGTGACCGCCCGCAGGTCGATCCCGGCCTCGGCGAGCGCCTTGAGCGCCGGCTCGGGGTCGTGCCGCACCGTGGGACCGGAGATCCTGCCGTGGTCGGCGATCGCGTCGATCGTCGCCCGCGGCATCGTGTTGACGCAGTGGGCGCCGACGAGATCCTCGACGTACATGGTGTCCTTGTAGTCGGGGTTCTTCACGCTCGTGGAGGCCCACAGCGGGCGCTGCACGTGCGCGCCCGCGTGATGCAGCGCCTCCCAGCGCGGCCCGGAGAAGATCCGCTCGAAGCTGCGGTAGGCGTGGCGGGCGTTGGCGATCGCGGCCGTGCCCGCCAGGTCGTCGTGGCCGGTGCCGTCCAGTCGCTTATCGACGTTGGAGTCGATGCGACTGACGAAGAAGCTCGCCACCGAGGCGACGTCGAGCGACAGCCCCTCGGCCTGACGGCGCTCCAGGCCCTTCAGGTAGGCCTCGGCGACCGTTTCGTAGGCCTCGACCGCGAACAGCAGCGTGATGTTGATGTTGATGCCCTCGTAGATCGCCTGCTCGATCGCGGGCAGCCCCTCTTTGGTGCCGGGGATCTTGATCATCACGTTCGGGCGATCGACGCGCTTCCAGAAGTCGCGCGCCCCGTTGATCGACTTCTCGGTGTCGTGGGCGAGGTCGGCCGCCACCTCCAGCGAGACGAACCCGTCCTGATGGCCGTGGGCGTCCCACACCGGGCGCATCACGTCGCAGGCGTCCTGGACGTCGCGGATCGCGAGGTGCTCGTAGATCTCCTGGGCGGAGAGGTCGTCACCGCTGTCGAGCAGCTCGTGGAGCTGCTCGTCGTAGTCCTCGGACTGCAGGATCGACTTCTCGAAGATCGACGGATTGGAGGTGACGCCCTTCAGCGAGTCCTCGGCGATCAGCCGGGCGAGCTCGCCGGAGTGGACGAGCGAGCGGCTGAGCAGGTCGAGCCATGGGCTCGTTCCCGCCTCGGCGAGCGAGCGAAGGTTGGGGTTCACGTTGGTCGCTTCGGTCGTGCTCATCGTGGCTTGCGCCTCCGTATGTCGGGGTTCCCCGTCGTGCCCTGGAGGATAGTCCGGGGCTCGCGAGCCCCACCAGTGGCCCTTACCCGAACAGCACGCCGTAGCGCTCGTATTCGTCGAGCGGCACGACTCGCAGCTTCGCGACCGCGTCGGCGAGATGCACGAGCTCGATCTCGGTGCCGCGCAGCGCGGTCATCGAGCCCCACGCCCCGGCGTGGGCGGCGTCGATCGCGGCCAGGCCGAGCCGGGTGGCGAGCACGCGGTCGAACGCGGTCGGCGTGCCGCCGCGCTGGACGTGCCCGAGCACCGTCGCGCGGGTCTCGTACCCGGTGCGCTGCTCGATCTCCCGCTCCAGCGCCGAGCCGATCCCGCCCAGGCGCGGATGGCCGAACTCGTCGAGCTGGCCGGTGGCGATCGACATCGTGCCCTCCTGCGGGAGCGCGCCCTCGGCGGCGACGACGATCGAGAAGTAGCGCCCGCGGCTGTGCCGGCGGCTGATCAGCCGGCACACCTCCTCGATGTCGAACGGGATCTCGGGGATGAGGATCACGTCGGCGCCGCCGGCGAGGCCGGAGTGGAGCGCGATCCAGCCCGCGTGCCGGCCCATCACCTCGACGACGAGGATCCGGTGGTGGCTCTCGGCGGTCGTGTGCAGCCGATCGATCGCCTCGGTCGCGATCTGCAGCGCGGTGTCGAAGCCGAACGTCTGGTCGGTGGAGCCGAGATCGTTGTCGATCGTCTTGGGCACGCCGATCACCCGCACGCCGGCCTCGTTGAGCTTGTGCGCGGCGCCGAGCGTGTCCTCGCCGCCGATCACGATCAGCCCGTCGAGGTGGCGGCGCTCGAGCGTCGCCCGCACCGCCCCGAGGCCGTCCTCGCGCTTGTCGGGGTTCGTCCGCGAGCTGCCGAGGATCGTTCCGCCGCGCGGCAGGATGCCGCGGGTCGACTCGATCGTGAGCTCCTCGCAGATGTCGTCGAGCACTCCTCGCCAGCCGTCGCGGAAGCCGATGAACGAGTCGCCGTGGGCATCGATGCCCTTGCGCACGACCCCGCGGATGACCGCGTTCAGGCCGGGACAGTCGCCCCCGCCGGTGAGCAGACCCAGTCGCATCCGCGGGCCATCCTACGAAGGTGTCCGGCGTCGAGCCCGCTGCCCGTCGCCGCTCCCCGCCCGCGGCGAGCGGTACGGTTTCGTTCCGCAATGCCCGACCGCCGACTCTCCCCTCGCCGGATCGCCCGCCCGGCGCTGATCGCGACCTTCGCCGGCGGGCTGGCCGCGACCGCGCTCGCGGAGCGCCGTCACCTGAACGTGCTCGCCGACGACGACGAGCTGCGGGCGCTCGGCGCGCCGCTCCGCGACGCGGCCTCCGAGCACACGGTCCACGACGTCCCGTCGGCGGACGGCACGGTGCTCCACGCCGAGCGCTTCGGGCCGGCGGGCGGGGAGGCGACGCTCGTGCTCGCCCACGGCTGGACGGAGGCGACCCCGTTCTGGGGTCCGGTCATCCGCCGCCTCGCCTCCGGCCGGCTCACGCTCGTCGCCTATGACCTGCGTGGCCACGGCGAGAGCGAGACCGCGCGTGAGGGCGACTATCGCCTGCAGCGCTTCGGCGAGGATCTGGAGGCGGTGCTCGCCGCGCTCGGCGGCGACCCCGCGCGCACGGCGGTCGCCGGCCACTCGCTCGGGGCGATGTCGATCGCCGCGTGGGCCGCCGGTCACGACGTCACCACCCGGATCGGCGCCGCCGCGATGATCAACACCGGGCTGTCGAACCTGGTCGGCGGCGCGCTGGTACTCGGCGAGCTCGGCTCCCGGCTGTCGCCGGGATGGCTCGGCCGCGCGTTCCTCGGGTCCGGCCGCCCGCTGCTGCCGGTCTCGACGCCGCTGTCGTTCGCCGCCGCCCGCCACATCGCGTTCGGCCCGGAGGCGAGCGACGGTATGGTCGCCTTCTACGAGCGCATGCTGATGAGCACCGACGCGGGCGTGCGTGGCGCGGTGGGGATCACACTGTCCGATCTCGACCTCTCCGCGGCCGCCGAACGCATCACCGTGCCGACGATCGTGATCGCCGGCGACGCCGACCGGCTCACCCCGCCGGCCCAGGCGCAGCGGATCGCCGACGTGCTGCCCACCCCGGCGGGCCTCACCGTGCTCGAGCGGACCGGCCACATGTCGCCGCTGGAGCGCCCCGACGAGGTCGCCGGCGCACTGCGCGAGCTGCTCGGGAGACTCACCTCGACCGTGCCCGCCCGGGCACCGAGCGAGGTGGCCGGCTGATGCACGTGGCGCCGGCCAACGTCTGCTACCCGCTGCAGGAGGACTCCGAGCTCGCCGAGGCGATCGACCCGGGACACCGCGCCGCCGCGGTCGGCGCGCTCGCCGCGCGCGAGCTCGACATCCCGCCCGGCACGTGGGCGGGCAACCCGGTTCCGATCGACGGTGGCGTCGGGCTGCTCGTGCTCGAGGGCGTGCTCGTGCGGCGGATCGGGATCAGCGGCCGCTTCAGCGCCGAGCTGCTCGGCGAGGGCGACATCCTGCGCTTCGTCGGCGACGAGGGGATGTCGCCGCTGCAGATGTCGACCAGCTGGCTGATCCTCGAGCCGACCCGCCTCGCGGTCCTCGACGAGCGCTTCGCGCGCCAGCTCGCCGCGTTCCCGCGCCTGGCGGGCAGGCTGTTCGCCCGCTCGGTGCTGCGCACGCGCCAGCTCGCGGTCAACATGGCGATCGTGCATCAGGCCCGCGTCGACGTGCGCCTGCACATGCTCCTCTGGCACCTGGCGGGGCGCTGGGGCCGCGTGCGCGCCGACGGCGTGCTGGTGCCACTGCGGCTCACCCACGCGATCCTGGCCGACCTCGTCGCGGCCCGGCGCCCGACGGTGACCAGCGCGCTCACCGAGCTCGGCCGCGAGGGGCTCGTGCAGTCGGTGCCGGAGGGCTGGCTGCTCTGCGGCGAGGCGCCCGGCGAGCTCGAGGGCAACGGCCCCACGGCCGCCTGAGCCGCGGCCGTCCGGCCGCGGACTGGAGTTTGTCGAGCGAATCGCTCATCATTGTGGGCATGCACCTCGACCCCTACATCATCCTGGGCAGCGCCGTCGTCGGCCTGCTCGTCGGCATGACCGGTGCCGGCGGCGGAGCACTGATGACACCGATGCTCATCCTGCTGTTCGGCGTCACGCCGTCGACCGCGATCTCCTCCGACCTCGTCGCGGCCGTGCTGATGCGCCCGATCGGGGCCGCGGTCCACATCCGGGCCGGCACGGTCAACTTCAGGCTCGTGCGCTGGCTGGTGACCGGCTCGGTGCCGGCGGCGTTCCTCGGCGCCTACCTGTTGCACCTGATGCACGACTCGTCCAACGCGCAGACGAACATCGAATACTTCCTCGGCGCGGCGCTGCTCGTCGGCGCGGCCGCGATGGTGCTGCGCTTCGCCATCGACCGCCGCAGCGGCCGGCGCTACGCGTCGCTCGACGAGATCGAGCCACGGCCGATCCCGACCCTCATCGTCGGGATCGTGGGCGGCGTGATCGTGGGCCTGACCTCGGTCGGCTCGGGCTCGCTGATGGTGATCGCGCTGCTGTTCCTGTATCCGATGATCGGCGCCAACCAGCTCGTCGGCACCGACCTCACGCAGGCCGTCCCGCTCACGCTCGCGGCCGCCTGCGGCGCGCTCATCTTCGGCCACGTCGAGTTCGGCGTCACCGGCTCGCTGATCATCGGCTCGGTCCCCGCGGTGTTCCTCGGCTCGCTGCTGTCCTCGAGCGTCCCGGACAAGTACGTGCGCCCGGTGATCGCGTTCGTGATCTACGCCTCCGGCCTCAAGTACGTCCAGATCCCGACGCAGACGCTCGGCTGGGTGCTGTGCGGGACGCTGCTCGGATGCGGCGGCGCGTGGATGGCGTACGCCCGCCCGTGGCAGCGGCTGCCCGGAGCCACGTCGGAGGAGCCGGCGGCGCCGGACCGTCACGACCTGCCGGGCCGGGAGCCCGGGCCGAAGCTCGACGAGCCGGTCGCACAGCTCGACGAGCCCGGGCGCTGAGCGGTCGCCGGCGGCCGGCCCGCGCTCGCCCCTCGGGACTCAATTACGATCGCGGGGTGAGGATCGAGGGGATCGAGGTCGCCGTCCCCGGCGGGAAACTGGCCGCCTGGCGGCTCGGCGACGCGCCCGACGGCGCCCCGGAGGTCGTGGCGATCCACGGGATCACCGCGACCAGCCGCGCCTGGCTGGCGATCGCGCACGCGCTCGGCGAGCGCGCGGCGCTGATCGCGATCGACCTGCGCGGCCGCGGGGCGAGCGGGCCGCTCGGGCCGCCGTTCGGAATCGACGTGCACGCCGGCGACGTGCTCGCGCTGCTCGACCACGCCGGCCTGCGACGGCCGGTGATCGCCGGGCACTCGCTCGGCGCCTACGTCGCCTGCCGGTTCGCGGCGCGCCACCCCGGGCGCGTCGCCTCGCTCGTGCTCGTCGACGGGGGGCTGCCGATCCCGGGGCTGGCGCCGGGCGCCGACCCGGTGACGCTGCTGGGGCCGGTGGTCGCGCGGCTGCGCACCGAGTTCCCCAACCGCGACGCCTACCGCGCCTGGTGGTCGGCGCACCCGGCGTTCGGGGACGGCGACGTCGATCCGGACGTGCTGCGCGCGTACGCCGACTACGACCTGTGCGGGGAGCCGCCGCGGCTACGCTCCTCGGTCCGGCCCGAGGTCGTGCCCGTCGACGGCGACGACGTGATCCGGGCGCGCGACGCGACCGAGCTTCGCTGCGAGGCGGTGCAGCTGCACGCCCCGCGCGGGCTGGACGGCGCGCCGCCGCCGCTGCAGCCGGCCGAGGTCGTCGCCGCCTGGGTGGCCGGCGCCCCGGACCGCCGCCGCGCGGTGGCGGTCCCGGACAGCAACCACTACACGATCGCGATGGGCCGGCCCGGGGCCGCGACGGTCGCCGACGAGATCGCGTCGGCGACTGCGCGCTGAGCGCTCAGCGCAGCCCGAGGAGCACCTCGATGACGAGCTGATCCAGCTTCTCGTTGCCGTAGCCGCGGGCCGCGAGCGCGTCGAGCTCCAGTCCCTCGGCCTTGAGCGCGTCGGCGCGGTCGCCCTCCCCGGTGCTCGGCGTCGACAGGTCGGTGGCGCCGGCCGCGGCGAGCGCCTCCTGGACCTCGGGCAGCGCGTCGAAGTGCGCCGCCTTCTCGGCGAGCGCCCGGTAGGTGCCGATGCAGCCGCGCGCGAAGTCGTAGACGCCCTCGGCGTCCTCGGTCCGGTAGGCATGGGCGTCGAAGTGACGGGGCCCGTCGTAGCCGGAGCGCTCGAGCAGGCGCACCAGGTGGAACGCCTCCTTGAGGTCCTCGGCGCCGAAGCGGAAGTCCTGGTCATAGCGGCCGATCCGCTGCCCGTTGAGGTCGATGTGGAACAGCTTGCCCGCCCACAGCGCCTGGCCGACGCCCTGGTGGAACGACAGCCCGGCCATGTTCTCGTGCGCGAACTCGGGGTTGACGCCGACCATCTCGGGGCGCTGGAGCATCGAGATGAAGTGCAGCGCGTGACCGACCGTCGGCAGGAAGATGTCGCCGCGCGGCTCGTTGGGCTTGGGCTCGATCGCGAAGCGCAGGTCGTAGCCCTGCTCGTGCACGTAGTCGCCGAGCACGTCGATCGCCTCGCGGTAGCGCTCCAGCGCGTCGCGCGGGTCCTTGGCGGTCTGCACCTCCGTGCCCTCGCGCCCGCCCCAGAAGACGTAGACCTCCGCCTGAAGCTCGGCGCCGAGGTCGATCGAGCGCATCGCCTTGCCGATCGCCGCGCGCCGCACCCGCCGGTCTCCGGACGTGAACGCGCCGTCCTTGAACGCGGGGTGGGTGAACAGGTTGGTGGTCGCCATCCCGACCCCGAGGCCGGTCTGCTCAAGCGCCTGCTTGAAGCGGGCGACGATGCGGTCGCGCTCGGCGGCGGAGCTGCCCGGGGATCAGGTCGTCGTCGTGCAGCGAGACGCCCCAGGCGCCGATCTCGGCGAGGCGGTGGACGCTGTCGACGGGGTCGACGGGGGCCCGGACCGGCTCTCCGAAGGGGTCGCGTCCCGGGTTGCCGACGGTCCACAGTCCGAAGGTGAAGCGTGCGTTCATGCTCGACATGAAACACAATGAGGGTCGTGAGCGACGGCAGGGTGATCGGAATCGACGTCGGCACGTCGTCGGTGAAGGCGATCGCCGTCGACGAGGCGGGCGCGGTCGTGGGCAGCGCCGACCGCTCCTACCCGGTCGCGATGGACCACCCCGGCTGGTCCGAGCAGGACCCGGCGCTGTGGTGGGAGGCCACCGAGTCCGCACTGGCCGAGATCGGCGCCGATCGCTGCGACGGGATCGGCCTCAGCGGCCAGATGCACGGGCTGGTCGCGCTCGACGGGAGCGACGTCCCGCTGCGCCCGGCGATCCTCTGGAACGACGGCCGCAGCCAGCCGCAGGTCGACGCGCTGCTGGCGCAGCACGGCGTGGAGCGGCTGGTCGAGCTGTCGGGCAACCGCCCGCTCGCCGGGTTCACCGCGCCCAAGCTGCTGTGGCTGGCCGAACATGAGCCGGAGCTGCTCGGGCACATCCGCCGCATCATGCTGCCCAAGGACTACGTCCGGCTCAGGCTCACCGGCGAGGCCGCCTGCGAGGTGACCGACGCCTCCGGGACGCTGCTGCTCGACGTCGAGCACCGCCGCTGGAGCGACGCGCTGTGCGAGCTGTTCGGCGTCGATCCGGCGTGGCTGCCGGCCGTCCACGAGTCGGCGGCCATCATCGGCCGGACCCCCGCCGGGGTGCCGGTCGCGGCCGGCGCCGGGGACCAGGCGGCGGGCGCGCTCGGGGTGGGCGTGATCGACGAGGCCGGTCCGGCGTCGCTGGTGCTCGGCACCTCGGGCGTCATCTTCGCCGCCCAGGACGGCTACGCGGCCGACCCCGAGGGCAGGCTGCACGAGTTCTGTCACGCGCTGGAGGGTCGCTGGCACGTGATGGGGGTCATCCTCGCCGCCGCCGGCGCGCTCGCCTGGCTGGACCGGGCGGTCGGGCACGGCGACGGGATCCCGGCGCTGCTGCGGGAGGCGGCGGCCTGGCCGCCGGGCTGCGAGGGGCTGCTGTTCGCGCCCTACCTGTCGGGCGAGCGCACCCCCCACCCGGACTCCGACGTGCGCGGCGGGTTCGTCGGCCTCGGCCTGCGCCACGACCGCGGCGCGCTCGTGCGCGCGGTGCTGGAAGGGGTCGCGCACGCGCTGCGCGACGGCCTCGACCTCATCCATGAGACCGGTGCGCGCCCCGCGAGCGCCCGTGTCTCGGGCGGCGGCGCGCGGTCGGAGCTGTGGTGCGAGATCCTCGCCGCGATGCTGCAGCTGCCGCTCGAGCACACCGCCTCGGCCTCAGCCGGCGCCGCCTACGGCGCCGCGCTGCTCGGCGGGGTCGCGGGCGGGTTGTTCAGCGACCCGGCGGCGGCCGCGGCCGCGGCCGTGCGCGTCACCGGCGAGGTCGCCCCCGACCCCGCGCTCGTCGAGGCCTACGCCGCCGAGCGCGAGCGCTACCGCGCGCTCTATCCGGCGCTCGCCCGCTTCGAGGCGAAGGGGACCTGATGGCGCTCGGCGCGGCCCCGGCTCCCCCGCGCCCGTCAGAGGCGGCGCTGTCGGCGGCGCTGGACGCGCTGCGCGACCGGCTCGGCTCCGACCGCGTGCTCACCGGCGCCGACGTGCTCGCCCAGCACGCGCACGACGAGTCGTTCCATGCCGCCGCCGCCCCCGACGCGGTCGTGCTGCCGCGCTCGATCGAGGAAGCGGCACAGATCGTGCGGGCGTGCGCGGCGCAGCGGGTACCGATCGTGCCCTTCGGCGCGGGCACCTCGCTGGAGGGGCATGTCGCGGCGCTCGCCGGCGGCATCTCGGCCGACATGCGCGAGATGGCGTGGATCGGGCGCCCGTCGCTGGAGAACCTCGACGTCGTCGTCGGCGCCGGCGCGACCAGGCGCGCGCTCGACGCGCGGCTGCGGCCCCAGGGCGTGTTCTTCTCCGTCGACCCGGGCGCCGACGCGACGATCGGCGGCATGATCGCGACCGGCGCCTCGGGCACGACGACCGTGCGCTACGGGGCGATGCGCGAGAACGTGCTCGCGCTCACCGTGATCGACGCCCGTGGCCGGATCGTGCGCACCCACTCCCGGGCGCGCAAATCCTCGGCCGGCTACGACCTCACCCGGCTGATGATCGGGTCGGAGGGGACGCTCGGGCTGATCTGCGAGGCGACGCTGCGCCTGCAGCCGATCCCGGAGGCGACCGCAGCGGCACAGTGCACGTTCCCGTCGATCGAGGCCGCGGTGCGCTGCGTGATGGCGGTCGGGCAGTACGGGATCCCGGTGGTGCGGATCGAGCTCGCCGACCAGCCGCAGATCGAGGCGATCAACCGCCACTTCGAGACCGCGTTCACGGTCGCGCCGACGCTCTTCCTCGAGTTCCAGGGCGCCGGCGAGGACGAGGTCGCCGCGCAGGCGCGCGAGGTCTCAGCGCTCGCGGCCGAGTACGGCGGCGGCGACTTCGCCTGGGCCGCCGACGAGGCCGAGCGGCGGCGGCTGTGGCACGCCCGCCATGGCGCGATGGAGGCCGCGCGGGCGCTGCGGCCGGGCGGCGCCGCGCTCACCACCGACGTGTGCGTGCCGCTGTCGGCGCTCGCCGAGTGCATCGTCGCCACCCAGGAGGACATCGTGCGCGAGGGTCTGCTCGCGCCGATCGTCGGTCACGTCGGCGACGGCAACTTCCATACCTGTTTGGTCCTCGACCCCAACGACCCCGCCGAGGTGGAGCGCGGCGAGGCGTTCCACGAGCGGCTCGTGCAGCGCGCGCTCGCGCTCGGCGGGACGTGCACGGGCGAGCACGGCGTCGGCTACGGCAAGGCGCGCTTCCTGCGCGACGAGCATGGCGACGCGGCCGTCGAGATGATGCTGGCGATCAAGCGCGCGCTCGACCCCGACGGGATCTTCAACCCCGGCAAGACCGTCTCCGCCGCCTGACGCCCGCGCGAAGGCGGGTCGACGCGGCGCGACGCGGGCGCACGGAGGGCTCAGGGATATGGCGCCGTGCCCTCGTCCAGCTCCCGCGTGATCGAGGGTACGTCATCGAGCTCGCCCTGCGCCACCCGCATGACCAGGCGGTAGGCCTGCTCGTTGTCGAGGGTGAGGCGCACCCCGTTCAGGCCGTAGAACGCGATGACAGACGCGAGCGCGAGTCGCTGGTTGCCATCGACCAGCGCGTGGTTGCGCGCAAGCGAGTGCAAGAGCGCCGCGGCCTTCCCGTGCACGGTGGGATACGCGTCCTCCCCAAAGGCGCCGGCCTGCGGCCGGGCGAGCGCGGACTGCAACAGCCCCCGGTCCCGGATCGCCGGCGGTTCTCCGAGCGTGCGCTCGGCGATATACAGCAGCTCGTCGAGCTCGAGGAAGATCACTCGCCGAGGCGCCTGAGCGCCTCCGCGTACCGGGGAAGCTCGGAGTCGAGCACCCGATCGAGCAGCTCCCGGCGGCTCTCACGCTCGATATGCGACCGGATGGCCTCGCGAGCCACGTCCTGCATCGAGCGCCCCTGACGCTGGGCGTGACGCCGCAGCGCGTCGGCCTCGTCATCGTCGAGTCGCAACGTCATGGCCATGCGAACGATGGTATCACGGCTGATACCAGGCAAGGCCCGCCTCCTGCGTCAGCGCGCGAGCAACAGGCCGGCGTAGCCGTCGGCGATCTGCTCGGGGGTGAGCGCGCCCCCGGGGCGGTACCACTGCGCGGTGTGGTTGACCATGCCGAGCAGCGCGAGCAGCGGCAGCGGACCGTCCGCCCCGGCCTCCGCGAGCACCGCGGCGGCGAGCCGCTCGAACCGCTTGCGCGAGGCGCGCACCCCGCGCCAGCGCTCACCGGACTCGATCTGGTGGCGCTCCTGCTGGAAGACGAGCATGTGGTCGCGGTGGGCGCACACGTGGGCGACCCACAGCCGCACGAGCGCGCGCAACCGCTCGGCGGGGTCGGCGGCCGGCTGCTCGTCGCAGAGCTCCCGCGCCCGCGCGAGCAGCGGCTCCACGAGCTGGTCGCAGATCGCGCGCAGCAGCTGCTCCTTGGAGCCGAAGTAGTGATAGAGCGCGCCGGTCGCCTGCCCGCCGGCGCGCGCGAGCGCCGCCATCGTCGTCTGGTCGTAGCCGTGGGCGGCGAACTCTCGCGCGGCGGCGGCGACGAGCTCGTCGTGGCGACGGTCGTAGCGCTCGCGGAGCGCCGGGCGGGTGGGTCGGGCGGCGGCCATCGCCCCGGCGACTGTACCGAATGGCGGTTCGGACTTCGAACGGTCATTCTGTAAGCTGTCGCGCCATGGACTTCGGATTCGATGACGAGACGGCGCTGCTGCAGCGCACCGTGCAGGAGTTCGCCCGAGAGGTGGTCGCCCCGGCCGCCGGTGAGCTGGACCGCACCCACTCCTTCCCCTACGAGATCGTCGCCCGCATGGCCGAGCTCGGGTGGATGGGGATCCCGTTCCCCGAGGAGGTCGGCGGCGCCGGCGGCACCTCCCTGCAGTACGCGATCGCGGTCGAGGAGCTCACCCGGGCCGACTCGTCGGTCGCGATCACGATGTGCGCCCACACGTCGCTCGGCACCCAGCCGATCTACCTGTTCGGCTCCGCCGCCCAGCGCGAGGAGTGGCTGCCGCGGCTGTGCGCGGGCGAGATCCTCGGCGCGTTCGGGCTCACCGAGCCCGAGGCGGGCTCCGACGCCGGCAACGTCCGCACCCGCGCGCGCGCCGACGGCTCGGAGTGGGTGATCGACGGCGCCAAGCAGTTCATCACCAACGCCGGCACCGACATCTCGGGCGTCGTCTGCATCACCGCAAAAACCGATCCCGCCCACCCCGACGAGGTCTCCAACCTGATCGTGCCGGCGGGCACCCCCGGCTACGAGCCCGGCGAGCCGTATCGCAAGATGGGCTGGAACGCCTCCGACACCCGGCCGCTGTCGTTCGCCGACTGCCGCGTGCCCGAGGAGAACCTGCTCGGCCCCCGCGGCGCGGGCTTCAAGCAGTTCCTGCAGGTGCTCGACATCGGCCGCATCGGCGTCGCCGCGATGGGCGTCGGGCTCGCCCAGGGCGCGCTGGACGAGGCGCTCGCCTACGCGAGGGAGCGCCGCGCGTTCGGCCGCCCGATCTCCAAGTTCCAGACGATCCAGGCCAAGCTCGCCGACGTGGCGACCGAGATCGAGGCCGCGCGCCTGCTCACCTACCACGCGGCGTGGCTGAAGGATCAGGGCAAGCCGTTCGGGCTCACCGCCGCCCAGGCGAAGCTCAAGACCGGCCGGCTGGCGGTGCGCGCCACCGAGGAGGCGGTCCAGATCCACGGCGGCTATGGCTTCATCGAGGAGTACCCGGTGTGCCGCTTCTACCGCGACGCGAAGATCCTCACGATCGGCGAGGGCACCGACGAGGTCCAGCAGATGGTGATCGCGCGGGCCCTGGGGGCCTGACCCGCGCGATGTTCGACACGGTCCTGATCGCCAACCGGGGTGAGATCGCGCGGCGGGTGATCCGCACGCTCGACCGGCTGGGGATCGCGTCGGTCGCGCTCTACACCGACGTTGACCGCGACTCCCCGCACGCGCGGGAGGCGACAGTCGCGACGCGGGTCGGGAGCTATCTCGACCTCGAGGCGATCATCGCCGCCGCCACCTCCGGCCCCCACCCCGCCCAGGCGCTGCACCCCGGCTACGGCTTTCTGTCGGAGAACCCCGAGCTCAGCCGCGCCTGCGCGGAGGCGTCGATCGCGTTCGTGGGCCCGCCCGCCGAGGCGGTCGCGCTGATGGGCGACAAGCTCGCCGCCAAGCGGGTCGCCGCGCAGGCGGGCGTGCCGACGGTGCAGACGTTCTCCGAGGAGGAGGCGCGGGCGGCCGCCGGCGACGCCTACCCGCTGCTCGTCAAGGCCGCCGGGGGCGGCGGCGGGCGCGGGATGCGCGTCGTCGGGGACAGCGCCGGGCTCGACGCCGCCCTGCAGTCGGCGCGGCGCGAGGCGCAGGCGGGCTTCGGCGACGACCGCGTGTTCATCGAGCGCTTCGTGCCACGCGCCCGGCATCTCGAGGTCCAGGTGATCGGTGACGCCCACGGCACCGTGCTGCACCTCGGCGAGCGCGAGTGCTCGCTGCAGCGCCGCCACCAGAAGGTGGTCGAGGAGGCCCCGTCGCCCGTGGTCTCCCCCGCGCTGCGCGCCCGCCTGGGGGCCGAGGCGGTCTCGCTCGCCGCCGCGGCCCGATACACCGGCGCGGGCACGGTCGAGTTCATCGCCGACGCCTCGGATCCCGAGCGTCACTGGTTTCTGGAGATGAACGCGCGCCTCCAGGTCGAGCATCCGGTCACCGAGCTCGTCACGGGGCTCGACCTCGTCGAGCTCCAGCTGCGCGTCGCCGCCGGCGAGACGCTCGCCCTCGGCCAGGACGACGTCGTGCTGCGCGGCCACGCGATCGAGGCGCGGGTCACCGCCGAGGACCCCGACCGCGGCTTCCTGCCGACGGCCGGCCGCGTGCTCGCCTACGACCGCCCCGGCCAGGGGCGTTGGGAGGGCGGGGGCCGAGTCCGCGTCGACGACGCGATCGAGACGGGCACCGTGATCGACACGAGCTATGACTCGCTGGTGGCGAAGGTGATCGCCCAGGGCGAGGACCGCCCCGCGGCGCTGCGCACCCTGCAGCGCGCGCTCGCGCACACGACGATCCTCGGCGTGACGACGACCGTCGGCTACCTGCGCCAGCTGATCGCGCGGCCCGAGGTCGCCGCCGGCGAGCTCGACACCGGCCTCGTGGAACGGCTGGGGCCGCTCGCCGGGCCGATGGACGCGACCGCGGTGGCGATCACCGCCGGCATGCTGCTCGTCGCCGACATGGCGGCCGACGCGCCGCCCGGCGACGATCCGTTCGCCCGGCACGACGGCTGGCGCCTGGGCGACACGCGGGGAGGCTCGCACTGGCGGCTGGCCGTCGGCAGCGGGGGCGAGCCGCTCGAGGTCGACGTGCCGGCGCAGTGGCCCGCGATGGCCCACCGGGTCGCGCCGGGGCGCTTCGCCGTCGAGGGGCGCGGCGAGTGGCGCCTGGAGACCGCCGCCGGGGGCGACGGCTGGTGGATCGGTCACGGCGGCTACGCGTGGGCGGTGCGGCCGTCTCCGCCGCCCGGACGGCGGGCGGGGCGGTCGACGGGCAGCTGCGCGCGCCGATGCCCGGCCAGGTGCTGCAGGTGATGGCGACGATCGGCGACACGGTGCGCGGCGGCGACCCGATCGTTGTGATCGAATCGATGAAGATGGAGCTCACGCTGTCGGCGCCGGCCGACGGGACGCTCGCCGAGCTCACCGTCGCCCCCGGCGACGGGGTCGTGCTCGACCAGCCGATCGCCCGCGTCGACGCCGACCCCGGAGCTTCGACATGACCGTCCTCACCACCACCGCAAATCCCGGCTCCGAGGCGTTCCGGGCCAACCTCGAGGCCAACCGCGCGCTCGTCGACGACCTGCGCGCGACCCAGGCCCGGCTCGCCCTCGGCGGTGGCGAGCGCGCACGGGAGCGCCACGTCGCGCGCGGCAAGCTGCTGCCGCGCGAGCGGGTCGATCGCCTGCTCGACCCGGGGTCGCCGTTCCTCGAGCTGTCGCCGCTGGCGGCGCTCGGCCTCTACGACGACGCCGCGCCGGGCGCGGGGATCATCACCGGCATCGGCCGCGTGTCGGGCCGCGAGTGCGTGATCGTCGCCAACGACGCGACCGTGAAGGGCGGGACCTACTACCCGATGACGGTCAAGAAGCACCTGCGCGCGCAGGAGATCGCGCTCCAGAACCAGCTGCCCTGCATTTACCTCGTCGACTCCGGCGGCGCCTTCCTGCCCCAACAGGCCGACGTCTTCCCCGATCGCGAGCACTTCGGGCGGATCTTCTTCAACCAGGCGACGATGTCGGCCCAGGGGATCCCGCAGATCGCGGCCGTGCTCGGCTCGTGCACGGCCGGCGGCGCCTACGTCCCGGCGATGAGCGACGAGTCCGTGATCGTGCGTGAGCAGGGCACGATCTTCCTCGGCGGGCCGCCGCTGGTGAAGGCCGCCACCGGCGAGACGGTGACCGCCGAGGAGCTCGGCGGCGGCGACCTGCACGCCCGGCGCTCCGGCGTCGTCGACCACCTCGCCGACGACGACGCGCACGCGCTGGAGATCGTCCGGGAGATCGTGGCCACGCTCGGGCAGCGCACGGCGACGCCCTGGGAGCGGGTCGCCGGCGAGCCGCCTGCCGTCGACCCCGAGCAGCTGCTCGGCGTCGTTCCGCCGACGTGCGCCGGCCCTACGACGTGCGCGAGGTGATCGCGCGGCTCGTCGACGGCTCCCGCCTGCACGAGTTCAAGGAGCTGTACGGGTCGACGCTCGTCACCGGCATGGCCCACATCCACGGCCACCCGGTCGGGATCCTCGCCAACAACGGGATCCTGTTCTCCGAGTCGGCGCTCAAGGGCGCGCACTTCATCGAGCTGTGCGACCAGCGGCGGATCCCGCTCGTGTTCCTGCAGAACATCACCGGCTTCATGGTCGGCCGCGACTACGAGGCCGGCGGCATCGCCAAGCACGGCGCCAAGATGGTCACCGCCGTCTCGACCGCGCGCGTGCCGAAGCTCACCGTGATCCTCGGCGGGTCGTTCGGCGCGGGCAACTACGGGATGTGCGGACGCGCATTCTCGCCGCGGATGCTGTGGATGTGGCCGGGCGCGCGGATCTCGGTGATGGGCGGAGAGCAGGCGGCGACCGTGATGCACGAGGTCGGCCAGGCGCAGGCCGGCGCGCGGCTGCGCGACCAGTACGAGGAGCAGGGCAGGCCGTACTACGCGACCGCCCGCCTGTGGGACGACGGGGTGATCGATCCGCTCCAGACGCGCGACGTGCTCGGCCTGGCGCTGTCGGCGGCCGCCAACGCGCCGCTGCCCGACGTCCGCTACGGCGTCTTTCGCATGTAGCGCCTGCGGATGCCGCGCCCGGCGCGGCTCAGGGGAGCCGGCCTGCCTCGGGCAGGCCCTCCTCCGCCGGCTCGGGCGCCGGCGGGCCGCCCGCGCCCCGGGCGGCCGAGGCCTCGAAGTCGCGGCTGCGGATCAGCACGAGCACGAGCAGAGCGCTCACGAACGACAGCCCCGCGCCGATCAGGAACACGTCGTTCAGGCCGGTCGTGAACGCGGCGTGGATCGCGTGCCCGACCTGCGCGCGCGCCGCCGCGGGGACGCCGGCGACGGCCGACCGCGCGCCGCCGCCCTGCGAGACGGCGTGGGCGATCGCGTCCGCGGCGTGCGCGTTCAGCCCCTTGACCCCGCGCAGCAGCGACTCGATGTGCGTGGTCACCACGTGGGTGAAGAGCGTGCCCAGGCCGGCGATGCCGGTCGCGATGCCGACCTGCCGGAACGTCGAGTTGATCCCGGAGGCCATGCCCGCCCTCGCCGGCTCCACCACGCCGATCGCGGTCGAGGCGAGCGGCGGGTTGATCAGCCCGACGCCAAGCCCTGCCAGCACGAACCCCGGGATCAGGTGCTCCCAGCCGCTGGAGGCGTTCACGCCGCGCATCAGCAGCAGCGCGGCGCCGACGGCCGCCAGCCCGGGCGCGATCAACAGCCGGATCGGCACGTGCGCGGTGAGCCGGCCGGCGAGCGTCGAGGTGACCAGGATGCCGCCGGACAGGACGAGGAACCGCAGGCCGGTCTGCAGCGCCGAGTAGCCGAGGATGTCCTGCAGGTAGAGCGTGAGGTAGAGGAACAGCGCGAACAGCCCCGCCGAGAGCGAGAACGCCGCGATCGAGCCGCCGACGAACGTCGGCTTGCGAAACAGCCACAGGTCGAACATCGCCCGATCGCGCTGCAGCGTCTCGGCGATCACGAACACGACGATCCCGGCGGCCGCGCCCGCGAGCAGCACGAGGATGTACGTCGAGCCCCAGCCGCGGGAATCGGCCTTGATCAGCGCGAGCACGAGCGCGCCGAGCGCACCGCTGAACGTGATCACGCCGATCGGGTCGATCCGCGGTCTCCCCTCCTGGCGGGATTCCTGTACCCGCAGCTGGGTGAGCGCGAGCGCGACGATGCCGATCGGCACGTTGACGAGGAAGATCCACCGCCACGACAGGCCGGTCGTGAGCGCGCCGCCGACGACCGGGCCGACCGCGGTGGCCAGACCCGTGACCGCGCCCCAGATCCCGAACGCGACCCCGCGCTCGCGCCCCTGGAAGGCGTTGCCGAGCAGCGCGAGCGAGGTCGAGAACATGGCCGCGCCGCCGATGCCCTGGGCGCCGCGGAACAGGTTGAGCATGAGCGGCGACTGCGCGAGGCCGGACCCGAGCGAGCTGGCCGTGAAGATCACGAGGCCGATCGTGAACATCCGGCGCCGGCCGAACAGGTCGGCGAGCGAGCCGGTCGTGAGCAGCATCGCGGCGAGCACGAGCGAGTAGGCGTCGATCACCCACTGCAGGTCCGAGAAGTTGGCGCGCAACGACGACTGGATGTCGGGCAGCGCGACGTTCACGATCGTGACGTCGAGCAGCAGCATGAACGTGCCCGTGCACACCGCGATCAACGTCCACCACTTGCGATCCATTCCCACCGCCTTCGCTCCGGACCTGACGAGAGGCTAGACACCCACCCCGACGTCCGTGCCGGGATCGAACAGCGCGAGCCGCCAGGGGTGGTTCCTCAACCGACGCCGATTCGGCGGCACGGCGACCTCCGGGACGAGGTCCCGTTGCGCGTCTCAAGCGGATCGCTGCTGGGACAATCTGCGTCGGTGGACGAGCTGGAGACCCTGACCGCACCAGCGTTGCTCGGACTGATCGAGGCCGGGACGTCCACCGTGGTCGTGCCGTTCGGCTCGATCGAGCATCACAGCGGGCATCTTCCGCTCGGTGCAGACGCGCTGCTGGCTGATGCACTCGGCCGCGAGGTCGCCTCGCGATTGGACGCTGTCCTCGCTCCGACGGTGCGAGTCGGTTGTTCTGAGTGGCACATGGCGCTGACGGGCACCACGACGCTACGCGCAATAACCCTGACCGACGTGGCGATCGATCTGGCCCAAAGCCTCGCAGGCCACGGGTTCGCGGTCATCGTGCTGCTCTCGACTCACGGCGGCAATTCTGCGGCGCTGGACATGGCCGTCGCGCGCCTCGGCGCGTCGCTTGACGGCGCGGTCGCCTGCGCCCCTCGCGGGGAGGTCGGTCCGAATCCGGGCACGCACTCCGGCCAGTGGCTCACGTCCGTGATGCTGATGCTTCGCCCCGACCTCGTCAGCCCCGAGGCGGTGAGCGCCGACCTGGCCGACGAGGTCAAACCGCCGACGCGCAGCAGGGGGCCGCTCATGCCGAACGCTTCGTCGCCAGCGTCGTTCAACGCGTGGAAACAATCACTGGGCCTTCGTAGGGCAAGCTCTGCTGCCCGGGACCGAGCTCACCGTCGTGGAGATCGACGACGAGGGCTCGGCGGTCCGTCACCGGTTCCTGGGATCCCCGACCGTTCGGGTGGACGGGCACGACATCGAGCCCGAGGCCCAACGACGCGATGACTACGGCCTCAAATGCCGCCTGTACCGCACTCCGGACGGGATCCGCACGACCCCACCCGATCAATGGCTGTCCAGCGCGCTGGCCTGACCGCTGCCGGCGACCCAGCACGGGCGGCCGCCCACATCCGCCACGCCTGACTGAGTGGAAGTCGCGCGGCGAGGGGGGCGAGGGGGACGAGGCCGGCAGGTCTCGGAGCGCATTGACGTCGCATATCGACCCAAACCCGCTCCAAGTCGGCCGCGGAATGGCGCGCTGGTCCACTCGGAGCGCATTGACGTCGCATATCGACCCAAACCCGCTCCAAGTCGGCCGCGGGATGGCGCGCTGGTCCACTCGGAGCGCATTGACGTCGCATATCGACCCAAACCCGCTCCAAGTCGGCCGCGGAATGGCGCGCTGGTCCACTCGGAGCGCATTGAGGTCGCATATCGACGGTCGTGCCGGTAGAAGTGGTGTAACGAGCGCCCGGGTGGTTCCGACCACCGTGGCGTCCAAGCTCGTCGGTCTGTTCGCGCAGATCGATGAGAAGGAGCACCACGATGGTCGAAGGTCAGAGGATGACGGTTGCTGATGTCGTCGGGCAGGTCCGTGATGGGCGATTGGAGGATTTCGTCCGCGAGGCGGTGGAGCTGGTCTGTCGTGAGCTGATGGAGGCCGAGGTCTCCGGTCAGGTCGGCGCCGGCTTGGGTGAGGTCGCTTCGGAGAGCCGGGTGACGTATCGCAATGGGTATCGCCCGCGGCCGTGGGAGACGCGGGTTGGGGAGATCGAGCTGATGATCCCCAGGACGCGGTCGGGCAGCTATTTCCCGTCGTTCTTGGAGCCCAGGCGGCGGTCGGAGCAGGCGATCACGGCGGTGGTGATGGAGGCGTATGTCAACGGGGTCTCGACCCGGAAGGTCGATCGGCTGGTTGAGCAGCTCGGGATCGAGGGGATGACCAAGGACCGCGTCTCGGCGATCTGCCGTGGCTTGGATGAGCAGGTCGACGCGTTCCGCCACCGGCCGTTGGAGGGCGCCTATCCGTATCTGTGGCTGGATGCCAAGCACGTCAAGGTGCGCGACCACGGCCGCGTCGTCTCCAAGGCCCTTGTCGTCGCGTATGCGGTGCATGAGACCGGGGTGCGGGAGGTGATCGGCATCGACATCGGCGAGGTCGAGACCGGCAGCTTCTGGGTCGAGTTCCTCCGCGGTTTGAAGAAGCGCGGCCTCTCCGGGATGCGCCTGGCGATTAGCGATCAGCACGAGGGTCTCAAGCACGCGATCGCCCGCGTGCTGGGCTGCGCCTGGCAGCGCTGCACCGTGCACTTCGTCCGGGACATGCTCGCGCACTGTCGCCGTGACCAGCGCGGACTGGTCTCCGCCGCGTTACGTGAGGTCTTCAACGCCCAGGACGCCGCCGACGCGAGGGAGCGGGCCGGACATGTGCTCGAGCGACTGGCGCCCGTCGCTCCGAAAGTGTGCGTGCTGTTCGAGGAGGCCGAAGAAGACCTCACCGCTTTCTATCTGCTGCCGCGCGAGCACTGGACCAAGCTGCGGTCCACCAACCCGCTGGAGCGCGTCAACAAAGAGATCGGCCGCCGCTCTGACGTTGTCGGGATCTTCCCCAACGACGCCGCGGCGATCCGCCTGGCCGGCGCGCTGCTCGCCGAGCAGAACGATGAGTGGTTGGTGCAGCGTCGCTATCTCTCGGCCGAGTCGATGACCCCGATCCTCGACGGGACCTCCGTCCCGGAGAACTCACTCACACAAGATCAAGATCTCAAGGAGACCATCGCCCTCAACGCGGCCTGAGACGCCAACCCCACGCCGACGAGCTGGAAGCGTTACACCACCTCAGCCGACTTGACCATATCGACCCAAACCCGCTCCAAGTCGCCGCGGCGACTCGTGCTCAGTTGCCCCGGTCGGGGGCGGTCGTTCGTGGTAGGGGTGTTACCGGGAGGCACTCATGCAGACGCGTTCTCATCCCTTCTCAGCGGTCACTAGCACCCACGCACGCTAACCGCGCGAAATGCGCCGCAAGAGACATCCACCATCCAGTCGGCGGAGCCGGCGGTCAGGCTTACGCCGGCAGATTGAGCAGCGCGTCGATCTGGCCGACGGCGGCGGTCATGCCGGCTTCCATGCCCATGGCGAGCATCTGCTTCATCGCCTCGTCGCTGCCCCATGTCGTGGTGATGGTCATCTGCGTGCCGCCGCCGGCCAGCTCGGAAAGGGCGACGCGGATCACCGCTGTGGGCGTGTCCGGGCTCGGCGTGCCGTTGGCGTCGGCGAAGCCGTCCTCGAACTCCAGCGTGCGGGGCGGGGCGACCGCGCGCACGCGCCACCAGCCCCGGTGTCGGTCGCCTTCGGGGCCGGTCATGGCATACGCCACCGTGCCGCCGGGTGCCAGGTCGTGCTCGGTCACCGTCGCGGGATATGTCGGCGGTCCCCACCAGCGCTCCAGCTGGCGCGGATCGCTCCAGACCTGCCAGACGCGGCCGATCGGCGCGTCGAAGCGCGCGGTGATGGTCATGGTCCTGCCCCGTGCGTCCCTGACCACGTCGATCACGGTCATTGCGGTGCTCCTTCCGTCGGATGCGCGAGCAGCTGCTCGATGCGGTCGATCCGCCCGCGCCAGAGCGCTTCGAGATCGTCGAGCAGGCGATGGGCGGTTCGCAGCGTCGCGACGTCGCCGCGCACGCGTTGCTCCCGGCCGTGGCGGGTCTTGGTGACGAGCCCCGCGCGCTCCAGCGCTCCTACGTGCTTATGCACTGCGGCGAAGCTGATCGGGTAGCGGCGGGCCAGGTCGGATACCGACTGCGCGTCCTGCAGCACCACGGCGAGGATGTCGCGGCGCGTGGGATCGGCCAGCGCGTGAAAGAGCGCATTCGTCCGCTCGGTCTCCGCCATATCTACAACCATGCGGTTATAGTAGTGGCTCGCGCGAGAAGCAGAGGCCCGAGACCACATCACTCGAGGAGAACGACATGACCGCCGCCGGTGAACCGGGCTGCGCGACCACGTGCTCGCCGCTCTTGGGAGCTCGGCGATGAGTTTCCGGCCCCCGGCCGGTCGAATCACCCAAGAACACCACCCAACGGAGGACTCCATGACCGAGCACAGAGTCGGGACGCGCGAGGAGTGGCAGGCCGCTCGTGGCGAGCTGGCCAAGCTCGAGGCCGAGCACGCCGAGCTGACGAAGAAGGTCACCGAGAAGCGGCGGCAGCTGCCGTGGGTCCCGGTGGACAAGGAGTACGAGTTCGACACGGAGGACGGCAAGAAGACGCTCGCCGAGCTCTTCGAGGGCCGCTCGCAGCTCCTCGCATACAACATCATGTACGGCCCCGACTACGAGATCGGCGCGTGCCCCGGCTGCACGAGCCTGGGCGACGAGCTCGACGGGCCGCGAATCCACCTCAATCACGCGGACGTCACGCTGATCGCCTTTTCGCGCGCGCCGATCGACCGGCTGAGCGCCTACAAGCAGCGGATGGGATGGAAATTCCCCTGGGTCTCGACGTACGGGAGCGACTTCCCGTTCGACTTCGAGCTCGCGCTCACCCCCGAGCAGGCCAAGGAGATCCCGCAAGTGCAGGAGATGCTCCAGGATCCGCCCCCGTTCCTGCAGGAGTGGTCGAAGCAGGTCGGCGCGAAGCTCGAGGACGGCATTCGCGAGGCGCCCAGCTGGATCGCCTTCGCGCGCGAGAACGGGACCGTCCACCACACCTACACGGTGACGGCGCCCGACCCGTTCGTCGCGCCCTACCACTCGTTCCTGCTCCGGCGCACGCCGAAGGAGCCGGACGAGCTGAGCGTCCAGCGCAAGGACGAGTACCCCGAGGAGGTGCGGTGACCGCGGCGGCCCTTCGCCGGCCAGGAGGCGTCGAGCTGCGGCTCGGCGCCGTCCTGCTCGCGGTCACCGCCGCCGCGTGGGCGCTGACCGCCGATCGCATGGCCGGCATGGACGCCGGCCCGGGCACCGAGCTCGGCGGCCTCGGCTGGTTCGCGGTCAGCTGGCTGGTGATGATGGCCGCGATGATGCTCCCGGCGCTCGCGCCGATGGTGGTGGAGCACGGGCGCCGCGCGGCGGACGCGGGCGCTCCCGCGCTCCTCGCCGCCGGCTACCTGGCGACCTGGCTGGCCGCGGGTCTGGTCGGCTACGCGGCCATCGAGGGCGTCCGCTCGCTGGACCCGGGCTTCCTGGCCTGGGACGAGGCCGGCCGCTACGTGGCGGCCGGGGCGATCGCCGCCGCCGGCCTCTACCAGCTGAGCGCGCCGAAGCGCGCGTGCCTGCGCCGCTGCCGCGAGCGCGCCGCGTTCCTGCGCGACCGCTGGCGCCCGGGGCGGCTCGGCGCGCTGCGGATGGGCGTCGAGCACGGCGGCTGGTGCGTCGGCTGCAGTTGGGGGCTGATGGCGGCGCTGCTCGCGCTCGGGGTGATGAGCCTGACCTGGATGGCGCTGGTGGCCGTGCTGATCGCGGCCGAGCGGGTGCTGCCGCGCGGCGTGCGCGTCGGCGTGGCGCTGGTGCTCGTCGTGCTCGGGGCCTGGGTCGCGCTGGCGCCCGGCGACCTGCCCGGGCTCACCGTCCCGCACTCGGCGCCGACGGGCGGGATGAAGTCGATGCGCTAGGCATCGTCGACCGCCCGTAGGCCATCCAGCGCGCGCGGGCGCTCCGGCGCCGGCGACCGTCGCGCCGGCCCTCGAAGCGGCGCCTTGACGAGTCAGTCAGACGGAGACGATCTGGACAAGCTCCTCAGGTCCGGCGAAGTCATCACCGTTTTCGCGTGTAGAGATCGAGACGGTTGGCATGCGCCGTCGCAGCGATCAGCAGGTCTGCGAATCGGCTCCGCGACTTCCGTCCTTCTGTGGCGACGGCGGCGACGACAAGCCCGTAACTGCGCACGGCGGTGACGTCGAACGGAATCGGCTCCAGCTTGGATTCGACTTCCTGCAGCCGGGATTGCCGCGTCGCCGGTCGCTGAGCTGCGTCCGATTCGGACCGGTCGGCGCGCGTCCATCTCGCGCGACGAGGTCGCGGCGCTCGCGACAGCCGGGTGCGCATCGACCGGCATCAGTTCCGTGCCGACCTCGACTGCCGAATCGACCAGGGGGTATGAGGTGACGTCCGGGCTTCTCGACACGTCGGTCGTCATCGACTGGCACGATCCGCTCGTCAGGGACGCGCTACCCGACGAGCTCGCGATTTCGGCGATCACAGCAGCCGAGTTGGCGGGCGGACCGCATCTGGCCGCGACCTCGACGGAAGCGTTCACCGTTGCGGGTGACGACGAAGGTCTCGCCGGCGGTTACCGCGTCGATCACTTTCGCGTTGTCGTTGCGCAGCTCGCGCTGCGCGATGTTCCTGGTCATGTCCCAACCGTAGCTGAATGTGCCACAAGCCGCTACAGACCAACTTGACGGGACCTGAGTTCATCGTGGTGCGGCGGGTAGTTGCACCGTAACGCGAATTCCGCCATCGGTCCGGGGGGTGAGGGTGAGGGTTCCGTCGTGTGCCTTGGTGATGCTCTTGACGATCGCCAGGCCGAGGCCGACGCCCGCGTGGTCGGTACGCACGCGTCCGGTGCCGCGGAGAAACGGCTCGACGAGCGTGGAAGTCGACTGTGGGGTGAGCTGCTTGCCGGTGTTCTCGACGGTGAGCACCGCGCCCTCTGGGTGAGCGCCGGTCGTGACCCACACGGTGCCGTGGTCAGTCAGGTTGTGGACGATCGCGTTGTGCACGAGATTTGTGACCAGCTGCAGCAGGAGTGGTCTCGAGCCGATGGTGGGCGTCAGATTGCCGGAGGTCTCGATCGTGACGCCGCGTTTTTCCGCGAGCGGGAGGAGCGTTTCGGTGGCTTCTTCCGCCATGAGTGACAGGTCGACGGGTTCTTGGGTGAATGAGCGCTGGTCCGCGCGGCTGAGCAGGAGCAATGCCTCCGTAAGGTCGATTGCCCGGGTGTTGACGGCCTCGAGGCGGTCGAGAAGCTCGCCGTCGTCGCGGTCTGGATCGTTGCGAGCGACATCGAGAAGAGTCTGCGTGGTCGCCAGCGGGGTGCGCAGCTCGTGGGAGGCGTTGGCCGCGAACCTCTGCTGCTCGCCGACGTGTGCCTCAAGTCGCGCGAGGAGGCCGTCGATGGTGTCGGCGAGATTCTTGAGCTCGTCGCGGGGCCCCTCGAGCGCGAGGCGCTCGTTCAGGTTGCGCTCGGAGATCTGCCGGGTGGCCGCCGTCATCGCCCGCAGCGGGTGCAGCACTCGGCCCGCGACCAGCCAACCCAGGGCGATCGAGACCACGGTCATGATCGCCAGCACGATCACGGATCGCAGGAGCCCCTGGTGCAGTGCGTCGGTCGAACGGCGGACGAGTTCGGTGTATTTCAGCTCGGTGACGGCTTGCTGGGCGGCCGTCCCATGCGTCCCGTTCTGGACGATCAGGTTGACCCCGGAGTGGCTGCGGAAGATCAGGTAGGTGATCGCGAGCAGTACCACGCTGGAGACGAGGAAGAGGCCGCCGTAGAGGAGGGTCAGGCGCAGGCGGACGGTCCGCGCGGGCAGATGCAGCCACCGCCGCGGGGGGAGGCCGGCGAGCGAGGGGCGGGGCATCGTCAACCGCATGCTCTGGATGCTGTCAGGCCGAACATATCGGCGGCGTATCGAAAAGCGCATACGTGCTGGCAACACACCGCTGCCTTCAATGGCGGCGTGACTTCCAGGCAGCCGGCACGAACAGCCGCCCGTCGTACCCCACCGACCGTGTACGGAGCGCGCCGCCGCCACGTGTTGCTGGGCGGGGTGCTCGTTCTTCTCCTTGCCGCCACGGGCCGCGCCCTCGTCCAGCTCGGCGACGCGGTGCTTGCGCGAGCCGGTCACCAGCTCAACGGCAAGCCCCACCTGCTCAACGAGAGTCGCACCTCCCTGTCGTCGGTCAGGTGGCCGCAGCAGGGACAGGCGGCCCTGGTGCTGGGCAACGGCCGGCCGGCGGCGAGCCCGCATGAGCAGCCGGCCGCAATCGCCAGCCTGGCGAAGATGATGACCGCCTACCTGGTCCTCGAGCGCTATCCGCTGAGCGGCGGGCAGGACGGCTTCACGATCACCGTATCTGCAGCCGACGCGCAGGCAGTGGTCCAGGATCGCGCCGAGGGCCAGTCGGTGGTGGCGGTGGCGGCCGGTGAGCAGCTGACCGAGCGCCAGCTGCTGGAGGCGCTGCTGATCCCGTCGGGCAACAACATCGCCGAGATGCTCGCGGCCCGGGTGGCGGGCAGCGAGCCCCGGTTTGTCGCTGAGATGAACGCCGAGGCCCGCGCGCTCGGGATGGACTACACGACGTACACCGATCCCAGCGGGTTTGATCCGAGCACGGTCTCCACCGCCGCCGACCAGCTGCGCGTCTTCCAGAAGGCGATGCGTTTCTCGGTCTTCCGTCAGATCGTCTCGATGGCTGACGTGACGCTGCCGGTCGCCGGCACGCTGACCAACTTCAACCGCCTGGTCGCCGAGGGCTACGCCGGCAAGACCGGCTCGGACTCCGCCGCCGGAGGGTGCCTGGCATTCTTCACCCACGTGACGGTCGCCGGCCGCCGGCTGACCGCGGTCGGCGTCGTGCTGGGGCAGGGGCAGGGCAGTAACACGTCGGCGCTCCTGGCCGCCGCAGGCGAGGCCACCGAGCGGCTGGTCGACTCCGTCACCCCGGCGATCGGCGTGCGCACGATCGCCGCGGCGGGCACGGCTGGTGGCCTACACAGGACGCCTCTGGCCGCGACGGCCGCGGGCGCGACTCGCTCGCGGTCGCCGCTTGGCACAGAACTGATGTCACTCCCAATCGCGACCCGCAGGAGAACACATGAGTAGAAAACGATGGCCGCTGGCGGCCCTTGCCCTGATCGCAGGAGTGCTACTGGTCAGCGCGTGCGGTTCGAGCCGCCCTACCGGCTCCGGCAGCGGCAGCGGCAGCACCGGCGGTGGCATCACCGCTGCCAGCCATGAGAAGGCGTTGAAGTTCGCCGAGTGCATGCGCAACAACGGCATCAGCGCGTTCCCGGACCCGCCCGCATCGGGCGCATTCACCATCGATGGGATAGCGAACGGCTCGCCGCTGGACACGAACAGCGCGGCATTCACGCAGGCCATCAGCGCCTGCAAGAAGCTGGAGCCGGCGGGGTTCACAGGCCAGAAGGCGACCCCCCAGCAGATGAACGCCCGCCTGAAGTTCGCCCAGTGCATGCGTGACCACGGCGTGCCCGACTTCCCGGACCCCACCCCTGACGGGCCCCTCATCGACACGAATCGAATCCCATCCCTCGCAGGAAAGGATCCTCGGACCGATCCGGGATTCAACGCTGCGATGCAGACGTGCCAGTACTTCGCGGCGGCGGCGGGGGTGGTGCGCCAGTGAAGCGGAAGCAATGGCTGCTGGGGGGAACGGCGGTCCTGGCTGCCGTCGCCGCGATCGGCGGCGTGGCGGTCACGCCCGGTGCCAAGCCTGCGAGCGCGGCCGCACCGCCGGCGCCGGCCCACACCGCGCAGGTGGAGAGAAGGACGCTCTCGGCGACGGTCTCTCAGCCTGGGATCCTGACCTACAGGGCACGGTCGGACGGCTCGCCGTATTCGGTGATCAACCGCGCCCGCGGGACATACACCGGACTCCCCGCGGCCGGCCAGGTGATCTCTCAGGGTCAGGTGCTCTACCGTGTCAACAACCGCCCGGTCGTGTTGCTGCATGGCTCGACGCCCGCCTACCGGACGCTCTCGCTCGGGGTGAGCGGCCCCGACGTGGCAGAGCTCAACGCGGATCTGATCGCGCTCGGCTATGCCACGCGGACCCAGCTCAACCCGAAATCCGCATCGTTCGGGCCGGCGACCAACACAGCGGTGGAGAAGCTCCAGGCCGCGCTGGGGGTGACCCAGAGCGGCAAGCTGGACCTCGGCCAGGCGGTGTTCGAACCCACGGCCGTGCGGGTGACGGTCCTGTCCGCCGAGCTCGGGGGCCAGGGCCAACCCGGCGAGACGGTGATGCAGGGCACCTCGACCACTCGCGAGGTTCAGGTGGCGTTGGACGCCTCCCAACAGACCAGCATCGCGGTCGGGGACAAGGTGAGCATCACCCTGCCCAACAACCACACCACCCGAGGCGTCGTCTCCTCGGTGGGGGCAGTCGCCACCTGTCCGCCGAGCTCCGGGTCCGCTTCGGGCTCGAGCTCCGCCGCGCAGGGAATGGACACCTGCTCGGCAGCGAGCTCGGGCAGCAGCACCACACCGACCATCACCGTGGGTGTCACCCCGTCGCACCCGGCCGCGACGGGCACCTGGGATCAGGCCCCGGTGCAGGTCGGGATCACCACCGCCAGCGTCCCGGACGCGCTGGTGGTACCGGTCACCGCGCTCCTGGCGCGGTCCGGCGGAGGCTACGCGGTCGAGGTCGTCCGCGCCGGCGCGAGCGACCATTTGGTGGCGGTCTCGCTGGGGCTGTTCGACGACGCCGACGGGCTGGTGCAGGTCACCGGCTCCGGGCTGGCCAGCGGCCAAGTAGTGGTGGTCGCGTCAACATGACCTACTCCCCGCCACCCACACCTGACCACACCCCGGTCACGGACGGCAACGACATCGCCATCGACGGTGCAGGCAAGCCGGTGCCCGTGCTCGACGTGGACGGAGTGACCAAGACCTATTCCGGGCAGCCGCCCGTCCAGGCCCTGCGGGAGGTCGATCTGACCATCGGCCAGGGGGAGCTGGTCGGGGTCGTCGGCCCGTCGGGGTCGGGCAAGACCACCCTGCTGCAGCTGATGGGGACCCTCGACCGGCCCACCAGCGGCCGGGTCCGGATCACCGGCCTCGACGTAGCGACAATGGCCGACGAGGATGTGGCCTACCTGAGGGCCACCCGGATCGGGTTCATCTTCCAGCAGTTCTTCCTGGCCGAGCACTCGACCGTGCTCGACAACGTCGCCGACGGGCTGCTCTACGCCGGCATGGCCCTCAAGCATCGTCGTCAGCGCGCCCTCGACGCCCTGGACCTGGTCGGCCTGGCCCGGCGGCCCGATGCGCGTCCCACTCAGCTCTCCGGTGGGCAACGCCAACGGGTCGCGATCGCCCGAGCGCTGGTCGGTCGGCCCGCGATCGTGCTCGCCGACGAGCCGACCGGGAACCTCGACCAGGCCACCGGGCAGTCCATCCTGGGCCTGATCGACCAGCTACACCAGGCCGGTTCGACGATCGTGCTCATCACCCACGATCACGCCATCGCCGAGCGAACGGCCCGCAAGGTCGAGATCCTCGACGGGCAGATCGTCGCCGACACCGGCCCCGTCGCAGGAGCCGACCCTCGCCTGCGCCCTCTGGCCGGGTCGCCCGCTCGTGCACCTCAGACTGCGTCCGGCGCGCCCGTGAGCGAGGAGCCGTCGTGACCGCCGCCGCGACCCTGAGCCGGAGGCGCCTACGGCTATCCGACCTGACCCGGCTCTCCACCGTCGGGCTACGCACACGGAAGGTACGGGCCGGGCTGTCCGCTCTCGGTATCGCGATCGGCGTGGCCGCCATCGTCGCCGTGCTCGGCCTGTCGGCCTCCTCCCAGGCCGGCCTGCTGGCCGAGATCAACCAGCTCGGCACCAACCTGCTCACCGTCAGCAACGGCCAGAGCTTCACCGGCGGCACCGCGGAGCTGCCCACCACCGCGCCGGGCATGATCGACCGGATCAGCGGTGTGCAGCAGGTCCAGAGCACCGGAGCGGTCAGCGGCGCCAACGCCTTCCGCAGCCCCTATATCCCCTCGGTCGATACCAACGGCCTGACCGTCCAAGCCACATCTCTCGACCTCCTCCCGGTCGTAGCCACGAGCGTCGCCCAAGGCCACTGGCTCAACGCGGCCACCGCTCAGGAACCCGTCGCCGTACTCGGCGCCACCACCGCGCAGCTGCTCGGCATCGACCGTATCTACCCCAACGAGCGCATCTGGGTCGGCGGCCAGTGGTTCTACATCGCCGGCATCCTCAATCCCGCCGTACTCGCCTCCGCCATCGACTCCTCGGTCCTGATCGGCTACGCCGCGGCCCAGAAGTACCTGGGCTTCGATGGGCATCCATCCACCATCTACCTGCGGGCCGAGAACGACCGCGTCAACACCGTCGACAACCTCCTGGCCTTCACCGCAAACCCGGAGAACTCCAGCGGGGTCAACGTCAGCCAACCCTCCTCCGCGCTCGTTGCCCAAGCCGACGCCAAGAGCGCGCTGAACGGACTGTTCCTCGGCCTTGGCGCCGTCGCCCTCCTCGTCGGCGCGGTCGGTGTCGCCAACATCATGATCATCAGCGTCCTCGAACGCCGATCCGAGATCGGCCTACGGCGCGCGCTCGGCGCCACCAAAGCCCACATCCGCACCCAATTCCTCTCCGAGGCCGTCCTGCTCGGACTCCTCGGCGGCACCGGCGGCGTCGCCCTCGGCGCCGCCGCCACCGCCGTCTACGCCCACACCGAACACTGGGCCACCATCATCCCCACCGAAGCCTGGGCCGGTGGCATCGCCGCCTCCGTCATCATCGGCGCCGTCGCCGGGCTCATCCCCGCGCTACGCGCCGCACGCCTCTCACCCACCCAAGCCCTGTGGTCCGTCTGACCCCACCGAACCGATGCACCCGCCGAACTCGCGGCCGCCTCTCACGCAGCGTTGCAGGGCGTCCACGAGCAGATGGCCGCCGAGCCCGTAAAGCCCGTCCCGCTCGTCGATCCCCAACCGTCAGGAGCGGGGGGTCGCCACCCGGAGCCTGTTGCCGTCCGGATCCTCGAGATCACACTCCCGCCCCGCGAGCCCCTCCTCGTCGACGACGATCCCGAACTCCTCGGCCACTGCGTCGATGTCGGCGACATTCAGATGGATGAGCGTGTTTGGGCGAGCGTCACCCTTGTGCTCGGACAGGTAGAGCCGCACGCGCCCGCGGGCCACCGATACGAACCACGGAAAGCCCATCTCGAACTGATGCTCCCATTGCTTGTGGAATCCCAGTCGTCCGTACCAGGCCACCGCGCGAGCAGCATCCTCGACATATAGGACCGGGATCACTTCCTCGTCCACGGTCTCATCTTATGGGCGTGACCCGGCTCCCTCTTCTGTCGGGACGGAGCCACAGGCCCGGCCGTCAACGGATCAAGGACGTCCCGCTGCGAGGTGGACGGCTGCCTCTGCATAAGCGCGGAACGCGCCTCACAGCTACGGCAGCTCGTGCCGGGCGAGGTCGGCGACCGGCAGCCCGCCGGGGTCGAGCGAGGACGCGCATGCCGCCCATTCCGCCTCGCCGAGCGACTGGAAGGCCCGGGCGACCGCCTCGAGGTAGCCGGCGTGGATGACCGCTGTGCCCGCGTGCACGGCCGCATCGAACCGGGCCCGGCCGGCGGCCGAGCCGCGGTAGGTCCAGACGCGCATCCCGTCGGCGTCCGCCAGCCGGTCGCTGACGTCGATGCGGTCGTAGTTGCGCTCGCGCCGGTCCAGCGCGGCCAGGGCGGCCGCGTCGACCGGCAGGCACACCCCGTTGACCCGCGCGTCCAGGGACGCGACGGGGTCGATGTCCAGAAAGCACACCGACAGCGCCGGGCGCCGCCCGTCGGGGTCGAGATAGCACTTGTATCCGGGCAGGTCGACTCGGTTGTCCATCGCGACCCCCCAGCCGCGCCGCATGCCGCGCAGGTCGGCGACGAACCCCGTCAACAGCCGCCGGCGGCCGGGCGTGACGTCGCCCGCCGCCAGCGAGCCGTAGCCGAACACGTAGTCGCGCACCGCCGCACATGATCGCGCGCCCCCCGCCCCCCGCCCCCCGCCCCCCCGCCTCGTCCGATCGTCCAGACCACTCAAGAGAGTCTCATGAACGGCGGGTCGGATGACGATCTAGCGCCAGAGCCCCCATGGAAGGGGCCGGGACACACATCAAGGAGGTAACTCATGAACAAGCTGCGCCTCTACCAGGCGGCGTCCGCTCTGGCGGCGATCGCCACGGTCGCGATCGCGTCCGGAGCCGGCTGGAAGTTCTAGTTGGAGCTGAGGTCCGCGGGCGCCGACGGCGCTTGCGCCGGCGCCCGCGCACACCTCCCCTCTGCCGATGTCCGCCCGCTCCCCCGTCCGCCTGTACTGCGCCGCCGTCTTCCTGGCCGGGATCGGGCTTGCCGCGCTCGCCCTGCCGGAGGCGCGGATGGGCTGGATCGCCCACGATCCGCTGCGCTTCGCGCTGCTGTCCGCCGGCGTCCTGCTCGGCGAGATGCTGCCGATCCGCATCCCCCGTCGCGGCGGTGAGGACTATGAGGAGCTCACCCTGTCGGGCGCGTTCGCGCTCGCGCTGCTGATCACCGGCGGCCTGGGACCGGCGCTCGTCGCCCAGGGGATCGCCTCGGTCGTCCAGGACGTCCACGCCCGCAAGCCCGGCTGGCGCGTGCGCTTCAACCTCGGCCAGTACTTCGCCTCGATGCTCGCCGCGTGGATGGTGGTGCGCTGGTTCTCGGTCGACCCGCGACTCGACATCCTGCACCCGATCTCCAGCGGGCAGCTGCCCGCGATGCTCGCGGGCTCGGTCGTCTTCGCGCTCGTCAACCGCATCGTCGTCGGCGTCGCCGTCGCCGTCTACCAGGGCGTCACCGTGCGCGCCCACTTCCGTGAGAACGGCGTGTTCGGCCTGGTCACCGGCTCGGTCATCCTGCTCACCGCCCCGATCGTGCTCGCCGCCGCCAGCTATTCGGTGGCGATCGTGCCGCTCTGCCTGGCGCCGATCGTGGCCATGTACAACTCGATCTCGCAGTCGGCGCGCTCCGAGCACCTCGCGCGCCACGACTCGCTCACCGGCCTGCCCAACCGGATGTTCTTCCAGCAGACCGCCATGAGCACGCTCGAGGGCCGGCCCGAGCCCGGCTGCGTGCTACTGCTCGATCTCGACCGCTTCAAGGACGTCAACGACACCCTCGGGCACCGCGTCGGGGACCTGCTCCTGTCGCGGGTCGCGGTCCGCTTCCGCGAGGTCGTCGGCCGCCGCGGCGAGATCGCGCGGCTGGGCGGCGACGAGTTCGCGATGATCGCGCCGGGCTGCTGCCGCGAGCAGGCGCGCGAGCTCGCACAGTCGGTCGCCGACTCGCTGCGCGACTCCTTCCAGCTGGAGGCGTTCGTCGTCGACGTCCAGGCGAGCGTCGGGATCGCGCTCTTCCCCGACCACGGGACCGACATCGAGACGCTGCTGCAGAAGGCCGACGTCGCGATGTACCGCGCCAAGGAGTCCAGCGCCGACATCGAGTTCTACGACGAGCGCCACGACCACCACAGCCCGAGCAAGCTCGCGCTCACCGGCGAGCTGCGGGCGGCCGTGTCGGGACCCGAGCTCGTCGTCTGGCACCAGCCGCAGCTGGACCTGCACACCGGCATGCTCACCGACGTCGAGGCGCTCGTGCGCTGGGACCATCCGGGTCGCGGCCGGCTCGCTCCCGACGCGTTTTTGCGGATGGCCGAGCAGACGAGCCTGATCAAGCCGCTCACCCAGCACGTGCTGCGGTGCTCGCTCGCCCAGATCGCGACCTGGCGGCGGCTCGGCCTGTCCCCGACGGTCGCCGTCAATGTCTCCACCCGCTCGCTCGTCGACCGCGACTTCACCGCGCTGGTGATGTCGGCGCTCAGCGAGGCCGACGTGCCACCGAGCTCGCTGCGCCTCGAGGTCACCGAGAGCGCGCTGATGGCCGATCCGGTGATCGCCCGCGCGGTCCTGCACGAGCTCGACGCGCTCGGCGTCAAGATCTCGATCGACGACTTCGGCACCGGCTACTCGTCGTTGGCCTACCTCGCCGACCTCCCCGTCTCGGAGGTGAAGATCGACCGCTCGTTCGTGGCCCGGATGGACGCCCACGTCAAGGACAACATCATCGTCAGCTCGACGATCGACCTCGCCCACCATCTCGGGCTGCGCGCGGTCGCCGAGGGGGTCGAGGACATCCAGCAGCTCCGGACGCTCGAGGCGCTCGGCTGCGACGTCGCCCAGGGCTACGCGATCGCCCGGCCGATGAGCGCCGCCGAGGCCACCCAGCTGCTGCTCAGCCCCTGCTTCGACGCCGCCGCCGCGTGTTCCGAGCCGCCCGTCGCCGACCGCGACCCCCTGCCGGGGCCGGTGGTGGCGCTCGCCGCGGCCCGGGTCCGGGAGCGCGCGCCATGGTCCTGATCGCGCTCGCGCTGATCTGCGTGGCGACCGTGCCGCTCACCGGCGGCAGCCTCGCGCGCCTGGCCGACGTCCGGCTGCGCGGCCTGTGGATCCCGTTGGCCGCGCTCGCCGTTCAGGTCGTGATCACAGTGCTCGCACCGACCGGCAGCATGGTGCTGCACCGCGGCCTGCACATCGCCACCTACGTGATGATCGGGCTGTTCCTGTGGGCCAACCGCCGGCTGCCGGGGATCCGGCTGCTCGCGCTCGGCGCCGGCGCCAACGCGGCCGCGATCCTCGCCAACCTCGGGGTGATGCCCGCGTCCCGGGCGGCCGAGCGGCTCGCCGGGCTCACGCTGCGGGCCGGGTTCGACAACTCCGCCCCGGTGGCGCACGCGCACCTGGGGTGGCTCGGGGACGTCATCCCGTGGCCGGGGCCGCTGCCCAACGTGCTGTCGGTCGGCGACCTGATCATCTTCGCGGGCACGCTCGTGTTCCTGCACCGGTCCTGCCGGGCTCCCGCCGCCGCGCCCCGGCTCGGCGGCGCGGTCAGCTGAGCGCCGGCGCGTTTGCAGACCCGCGGCGCTCGGGTAGGCGCGATACGTCCCCGTGCCCGGCTCGAGCTCAGCAGACGGCCTGTCGGCCGCGGCGTTCGGCGACGGGCGCGCCGTTCTCGGTCGGGGTCGAGGAGGAGCTGTTCCTCGTCGACCCGGTGACCGGGCGTAGATCAACTCCTCGGCGGCCGTCCTGGAGCGCCTGGCCGAGTACGGGGACGGTCGAGCGGGAGCTGCACGCCTGCCAGGTCGAGCTGATCACCGAGTCTGCCGACACGCCGGCGAGGCGTCGCCGCGCTCGCGCGGATGCGCCAGGCGGTGCTGGCCACCGGCGCCGGCCTGCTCGGCTCCGGGACCCATCCGTCGGCTCTCGAGGGCGAGGCCGAGATCACCGACAAGGAGCGCTACGAGCGGATCCGCTAGCTGCTCGGCGATGCCGCGCCACGCCGGTCGGCGGGCTGCACGTCCACGTCGGCATGCCCGACGCCGAGGCCGCGATCCGCGCGTTCAACGGCCTGCGCGGGCATCTGCCGCTGCTGCAGGCGCTGGCGGCCAACTCGCCGTTCCGCCACGGCCGCGACACCGGCCTCGCCTCGGCGCGCGAGGTGACGCTGCGCGGCTGGCCGCGATCCGGCGTTCCCCGCGCGATGGGCGACTTCGCCGACTTCTGCGCGATCGCCGACTGCTCGCCCGCGCCGCCGACGTGCCCGACTACACGTGGTTCTGGTGGAAGCTGCGCCCGCATCCGCGGCTGGGCACGGTCGAGGTCCGCGCGCTCGACGCCCAGGCCTCGCTGACGGACACGGCCGCGCTCGTGGCGCTCGTGCACTGCCTGGCCCGCCACGCTGCCGAGGCGCGACCCCGGCCCGACCCGCCGCCGGAGGTGATCGAGGAGGGCGATGTTCCGTGCCGCGCGCTTCGGCGTCCAGCGCCGAGCTGCCCGACGCGGAGGGACGGCTGCGGCCGGTGGCGCGAGCTGCTCGACGGACGCGCTCGACTGTGCGCCGGCCACGCCGCGCGAGCTCGGCTGCGCCGCGCGAGCTCGACGCGCTGCGCGCGCTGCTGCGCGCGGCGGCGGCGCCGGGCGCCAGCGCGCGCTCTACGAGATCGCGGGCATGGACGCGCTGCTGCGCGAGCTGATCGAGCTCACCGCCGGCTCGGATCGCCCGACGGCACCGCAGGATCGGTGAGCACGCGCAGGTTCGCCTGCGCGCGGCGCAGCAGCCGGGAGACCTGCATCTGCGAGCAGCCCATCCGCTCGGCGACCTCGCTCTGCTTCAGATCGCCGTCGATGCGCAGTTCGAGCGCCTTGCGCTCGAGGTGCGGCAGCCGCGCGATCGCGGCCGACAGCGACAGCTGGCGTCGACGAGCGCGTAGCCGTCGTCGCCGCTGCCGAGACCGTCGCCCAGCGACTGCGGCTCCTCGCCGCCGCTGCCGGGAGCGGGGGCATCGAGCGACACCGAGTAGTGCGCGGTGCCGGCCTCCAGGCCGGTGAGCACGTCCTCGAGGTCGATCTCGAGGTACTGGGCGAGCTCGTCGACGCTCGGCGGGCGGCCGGTGTCGGCGGCGAGCTGGACGCTGGCGCGGTCGACGCGGAACGCCATCTCCTGGGCGCCGCGGGGGACGTGCGCCGACCAGCCGGTGTTGCGGAAGTACCGCTTCAGCTCGCCGAGGATCGTCGGGATCGCGTAGGCGGAGAACCGCACGCCGCGGCGCGGATCGAAGCGGTCGACCGCGCCGAGCAGGCCGACATAGGCGACCTGCACGAGATCCTCGAGCGGCTCGTGGGGATTGGTGTAGCGGCCCGCCAGCCGTCGCGCGAGCGGCCGGAACCGGTCGAACAGCTGTTCCCGGGCGCGCCGGTCGCGGTGCAGCTGCCAGCGGAGGGCAAGGGCGTTGACTCTGTCCGCGCCGGGCGGCGCGGCCCTGGTTGTGGTCGACATCTGAGTCTCCTGCGACAGGGGTCGCGTTCAGGGGATCCCGACAGAAACCGCTGCCGGCGGCCGCTGCCGTCGCATCCTCGGCCACCCGGCACTGCCGCGATCGCGGCAACCGGGCCCGTGTTGGAATACCCGCAACCGGCCCCGCGAACGAAAAACCTGCCGATTCGTCCGCCTGCGGACAGCGCCCGGCGTCCGGCCGCTCAGCTGGACCGCGCAGCCTGGACCGCTCAGCCCGGACCGCTCAGCCGGGGCGACTCGCCACGCGGGCACGTGCTGCGTCCGCGAGCCGGGCCACGAGGCCCACGAACCCGATTCCGGCCGCCTCGGCGGCCAGCGGCGTCGGGCCGGTCTCGGTGAGGCCGGGGATCGTGTTCACCTCGAGGATCTGGACCGTCCCGGACGGCTCCAGGATGAGATCGACGCGCGCCATGTCGCGCGTCCCGAGCGTGCGGCAGGCGGTGAGGGCGGCCTGCTCGACCGCGGTCCGCGCCGCGTCGGGCAGGTCGGCGGGGGCGTCGAGCCGCACCGCGTCGAAGTCGTAGTGCGCCTCGTAGTCATAGACCTCGGCGGTCCCCAGGATCTCGACGATCGGCAGCGCCTCGTACGGGATCGGACCCGCCCGGTCCTCGGGGCCCCCGAGCACGGTGACGGCGAGCTCGCGCCCGCTCACATGACGCTCGACGAGGATCTCGTCGTCGTAGGCGACCGCTCCGAGGACCGCGGTGCGCAGCTGCTCGGGCCGGGCGACGTACTTGATCCCGAACGACGAGCCCAGCCGCGCGGGCTTGACGAGCACCGGGGCGCCGAGCCGCGCCAGCACCTCGTCGAACAGCGACGCGGCGCCGAGGTCCTCGAACGCGTGGCGGCTGAACGCGTGGAACGGGGGCGTCTGCAGACCGGCGCGGCGCAGCAGCCGCTTGGTGACGATCTTGTCCAGGCAGAGCGTGCTCGCGAGGCTGTCCGAGCCCGTGTAGGCCACGTCCAGCAGCTCGAGCAGCGCCTGCAGCGAGCCGTCCTCGCCGCTCTGGCCGTGGGCGACGATGAACACGAACTCGGGGGCGAGCTCGCGCACCCGCTCGATCATCGTGTGGTCGATCTCGAGCTCGGCGACCTCCTGCCCGGACTGGCGCAGCGCGGCCATCACCCGCCGCGCGCCCCGCAGGCTCACCTCCCGCTCGATCGAGGTCCCGCCTCGCGCGATCGCGATCGGCCCGGGAGCGGTCACCGCTTGGCGCCCTCACCCCGCATCGCGAGCAGGTTGCTCTCGAACGTCCGCGTCGTCCGGCGCCGCTCGGAGTGCTCGTCGAGCGCCAGCTCGATCAGCGCGTCCATCAGGTCGGGGAACGGCAGGCCGGCGGGCTCGAACAGGTAGTACGCGAACGACCCGGGGATCGTGTTGGGCTCGTTGACGAACAGCCGCTGCTGATCGTCGAGCAGCAGGTCGACGCGCGTCACCCCGGCGCCGCCGACCACCTCGAACGTGCGGCGCGCGAGGTCCTGGACGGTGGCGGTGAGCTCCTCGCCGATCGGCGCCGGGATGAGTCGCTGCGCCGAGCTCATCCCGCCCGTCGCGGCGGCCGCTGTCTTGTCGGCGCCCCCACTGCCCCCACCGCCCTTGTCGCCCGGGCGCAGGTACTTGTCCTCGTAGGAGAGGAAGCCGGCGTCTCCGGCGACCGGCTGCTCGCACAGCGACAGCCGCGGCTCCTCGCCCGGCCGGCCCAGCACGGCGCAGTTGATCTCCCGCCCGCCCTCGACCGCCGGCTCGATGATCGCCAGCCGATCGAGCTCGAAGCACAGCTCGAGCGCATCCGCGAGCGCCGCCTCGTCGGTGCAGCGGGTGACGCCGACGCTCGAGCCCAGCGACGCCGGCTTGGCGTAGACGGGCAGCCCGAAGCGCGACCGCACGCGCTCGATCACGGCCTCGGCGCCGGCCCGGTCGTACTCCTCACGCCGCAGCGTGATGTCCTCCAGCACGGGGATCCCGGCGGCGCGCAGGATCGACTTCGTCGTCGCCTTGTTCATCGCGAGCACGGCCGCCTCGAGCGTCGGCCCCGCGTAGGGGAGGTCGGCGAGCTCGAGCGCACCCTGCAGGCAGCCGTCCTCGCCCTGCGTGCCGTGCGTCGCCGGGATGACGACGTCGAGCCGCGGCGGGACCTGCTCGTCGGCCGCGCCCTCCCGGTCGCGCCCGGACCCTCCGAAGATCCCGCGCCTGCGGGCCTCGGGCGGGGAGCCCGTGCCACCGACGCCCGGCCGCAGCGTGCCCGAGGAGAGGTCGAGCGACACGGGCGTGGCCGCGACCGTGTCCACCTGGTAGGTCGCGATCTCGCGCAGGCTCGCGCCCGTGAACCAGCGCCCGTCGCGGTCGATGTAGAGCGGCACCGGCTGGTGGCGCTCGTCGAGCGCCTCACAGGCCTGCAGTCCGGTGATGATCGAGACGTCGTGCTCGACGGAGCGGCCGCCGAACACGACCCCGACGCGGAGTCCACGGGGGGGCACGGCGCGGGAGTGTATTCGCCCCGCCGGACCCGGATGCGCCGCCGGGGGGCGGCGCCGGCCCGGCTCAGGCGCCGTCCTCGGCGTACATGTCCGGCAGGTCGTTCTCGAACAGGATCACGTCGCCCGCGCGGGTGAGCCCGCGCAGCACCTCGGTCGCGGCGCCGATGTCACGCACGACCGTGATCGCCTCGGGATCGAACCCCTCGTGCGACAGGCCGGCCGCGATCGGCCGCGTGCGCTCGGGCCCGACGAGGATGACCCGGTCGCAGGCCGCGGCCGCCTGACGGCCGAATCGCTCGTTGAGCTCGGATTCCCGGGCGCCGAGCTCGACCATTCCCGGCGTCACCAGGATGCGGCGCTGCGCCGGGTGCTCGCGCAGCACCTCGAGCGCCGCCTCGGCGCCGGCCGGATTGGAGTTGTAGGCGTCGTCGATCACGACGATCCCGGCGCCGGGGTTCGGGATCGGCGCCAGCCGGTGCTCGGGCGGCCGTACCTGGGACAGGCCCCGCGCGATCTGCTCGATCGTCATCCCGCACAGATGCCCGACGGCGGCCGCGGCGAGCAGGTTGGAGACGTTGTGGCGTCCGAGCAGGCGGGCGCGGGCCTCGATCCGCCGCTCGCCGATGACGAGCTCGAAGCGGGTCTGCCCGTCGGCGATCTCGATCGACTCGGCGCGCACGTCGGCGTCGGGGTTCTCCAGCCCGAACAGGATCGTGTCGACGCTCACGCGGCCGGCGACCTGGAGGCATCGCGGGTCGTCGCCGTTGGTGACGAGGTGCCCGTCGGGCGGCAGGGCGAGCGCGAGCTCGGCCTTCGCGTCGGCGATCGCCTCGATCGTGCCCATCCGCTCGAGGTGGACCGGGCCGATCGCGGTGAGCACCCCGATCCCCGGCCGGACGAGCTCGCACAGCTCGGCGATGTCTCCCGCCCGGTACATGCCCATCTCCACCACAAACGCCCGGTGGCGGTCGGTGAGGTGCTCGTTGATCGTGCGGATCACGCCCAGATAGGAGTTGAAGCTCGCCGGCGTGATGAGCGTCGCCATCGCCTCTCCGAGCACCGCGCCGACGCACACCTTCGTGGTCGTCTTGCCGTAGCTGCCGGTGATCCCGATGACCCGCGGCGCGACCCGCGCCAGCTTCTCCCGCGCGGCGGACTCGAAGCGCGCATTGATCCGGCGCTGGACGGGGGCGAGCGCGCGGTTGGCGGCGCAGATGACCCACGGCGCGCCGCCCACGCAGGCGAGCACGAGCACGGTCGCGACCGCGAACGGGACGTCGGACCCGAGCACGACCGTGAGCGCGGCGCCGGCCACCGCCGGCGCGGCCGCGGTCGCGAGCGCGAGCGCCCACAGCCGCCGGGCGCGCTCGGTGAGCACGAGCGGCTTGACCTCCGCGCGCGCCGGACGACCGAGCTGCAGCGCGACGAGCCCGGCGGCGATCACCGCGAACCCCGCCAGCTCGACCCAGTGGACACCGTGGCCGGCGGAGAACAGCGCGCACACGATCGCCGCGAGCAGTGCGGCGACGTCGGCGACCGGGGCGACCTCGCCCCGGCGCCGCAGCCACACGAGCAGGCGCGCGTTCTCGTAGTGCTCGAGCTGGAGCAGGTGCAGCGCCCGGCGCGAGCGCGTGTGGTACCGCCAGCGCCGCCGCCAGGCAGGCGAGCAGCGCGCCGATCGAGCCGACGCTCATCGAGCGGCGACGGTCACCGGCTCCGGATCCGCTCCGGTCGGGCCGAGGAAGTGCCGGACCACGCGCGCGAAGCGCTGCGGCTGGTCGGCGTAGGCGAAGTGGCCGGCGCCCTCGAACACGACCAGCCCGGCGTCCGGGATCAGGCGCCGCATCGTCTCGCCGTCGCGCAGCGGGGTGTCGGCGTCGTTCTCGCCCCAGATGAGCAGCGTCGAGGCCCGCACCCGGGGCAGCAGCGGGGTCAGGTCGGCCGAGACGAGGCGGTTGAACGTCGGCCGCAGGACCTCGGGGGTCGCGGCGTAGTCGGCCGAGGCGGTGCGCCCGACGAGCCGGCGACCGAGTGCCCGGCCGCCCGGCCCCAGCCGGTTGAGCACGTGCTTGGCGAGCTTGGCGATCGCCACCCGGCGATACCACCGCAGGGTGCGCGGAGCGCGGACGCCGGCGGCGTCGACGAGCACGAGCTTGTCGACGAGCTCGGGGTGGTGGGAGGCGAGCTGGATCGCGATCCGCCCGCCGTGCGAGTGGCCGACGATCGACACCCGTTCCAGCCCGAGCGCAGCCAGCAGCGCGCGCGTCCAGTCGGCGTACTCCCCCACCCCCCAGGCGTGGGGCGGCAGCCCGGTCTGGCCGAACCCCGGGAGGTCGACGGCGTGCACCGAGCAGCTGGGCTCCAGGGCGCCCACGATCGAGCCGACCGCCTCGATCGACGCGCCCCATCCGTGCAGCACGAGCACCTCGGGCCCGCTGCCCACGCTGCGGCAGCGGGTGCTGATTCCCTGGATGTCGAGGACCTGATCCATGCGCCGCTCAAGGCTACCGTCGGCCCGGGCGGCGGCGGCCGGGGAGCGGGTCTCGTCAAACTTCACGATCCCTGCCCATCGATCCAACCCGGGGCGCCCCCCGCACTGGTCGCGACGTCGAACCACCCGTACGATGACCGCGACGCACCGTATTTCGGACAGTGAGTGATCCATCCGGGACGGGTGCCGCGCACCGCGTGCCCGACGCAGGAGTGAAAATGGCAACCGACCAACTCAACGACCGCTCAACGCAGGTTCCGGCCACCGCAGCGGCCACCCCGATGGCGCCCGTCCCGGACCGCGCGCTGCCGCTGCGCCGCCTCGCGGATCAGCTCGAGGCCTCCGACCCCTACACGAGCGGCCACTCGCGCCGGGTGGCGCGCTACAGCACCCTGGTCGGAGCCCAGATCGGGATGGCCGGTGGCGAGCTGCGCCGCCTGCGCACCGCGGCGATGCTGCACGACGTCGGGCCACGATCGTGCGTCACCACCACGAGCGGCTCGACGGCCGCGGCTACCCCGACGGCCTGGCGGGCGAGCAGATCTCGCTCGGCGCGCGCGTGATCGCGGTGGCGGACACGTTCGACGCGATCTGCTCGCGCCGGCCCTACCGGCCGGCGCGCTCGTTCCAGGCCGCCCTCGACGCTCTCGACGCGGCCGCCGGCCGCCAGCTCGACCCGATGATCGTGCACGGGTTCGGTGCCGTGTTCGAGGCGCTGCCGGGAATGGGCAGCCTCGACCTGCTGTCCGACGGCGGCGAGCGGCTCGTGCGCGACGCGCACTCGAGCCTCGCCCGTCCCCCCGCCGACGTCTCCGGCGGCGCGCACGTCTCCGGCGGACGGCCCGCCGGGTCCGTGCGAAGATGATCCGGATGACCGATTCCATGATCACCGAGACGATCTCGGTCGCCGGACACGGCGACGACGAGATCGAGGCGTACATCGCAACGCCCTCGACGGACGCCTCGCGCGGCGGCGTCGTCGTGATCCACCACATGCCCGGCTACGACCGCGCGACCAAGGAGATCGCGCGCCGCTTCGCCGAGCTCGGCTACGACGCGATCTGCCCGAACCTCTACTTCCGCGAGGCGCCGGGCGCGGCGCCCGACGACGCCGCGGCGACCGCGCGCGCCCAGGGCGGGGTCCCGGACGAGCGCCTGCTCGGCGACGTCCAGGGGGCGGTCGGGCATCTGCGCTCGCTCGCGCACTCCAACGGCCGGGTCGGCGTGATCGGCTTCTGCTCGGGTGGCCGCCAGTCGGTGCTCGCCGCGTGCAACCTCGAGCTCGACGCGGCGGTCGACTGCTACGGCGCGTTCGTCACCGAGCCGGTGCCCGACGAGGTCCCGCTGCAGGTCTCAAACCTCGTCGACCAGCTCCCGAACCTGCGCTGCCCGCTGCTCGGCCTGTTCGGCAACGAGGACTCGCACCCCGGCCCCGCCGACGTCGACGAGCTCGAGCGCCTGCTGCGCGACGCCGGCAAGACGTATGAGTTCCACCGCTACGACGACGCGGGCCACGCGTTCTTCGCCGTTGACCGACCCGCCTACCGGGTGGCCGCGGCGATCGACGGGTGGGAGCGGATCGAGACGTTCTACGGCCGGTATCTGGGAGGCAGCTGATGTGCACGTACGCGACCATGACCGTCAAGCTGGACGGCAGCGCCAAGGGCGCGAGCGACGGTCGGTCCAAGTGGTTCCATGTCACCGACGGGACGGTCTACTTCGACCATCCGGTGCATGCCCTCGCCGAGCACACGCTCAACATCGACTTCGCCGATCCCTCGCGCGGTCCGGGCGCGCGGGTCGCGGTCGAGCTCACCGCCGCCTCCGCGCGGGAGCTGGTGAGCGCGATCGAGGCGGCGCTCGCCTCCGCGCCCGCCGAGATGACCGTCTGAGCCCCGCCGGCACGCTCACAGCTGCCCGAGGCGGCGGCGGGCGAGCGCGAGCGCGCCGAGCACGCCTGCGCGGTCCCCGAGCGCGGGGGCGACCAGGTACTCCGAGAGGTCACCGGTGAGCTCCGGGCGGTCCAGGTAGCCGCCGAGCAGCCGCCGGAGCTCGGCCCGGGTGCGGTCGAGCAGGCCGGGCCGCTGCAGCACCCCGCCGCCGGCGATCATCCGGTGCGGCGAGCAGATCATCACGATCGCCAGGATGCCGGCCGCCAGGTATCCGGCCTCCAGCGGCCAGGCCGCGTGGTCGTCGGGCAGCGCCGCCGGGTCGCGTCCCCAGCGCTCGCGCAGCGCATTCCCGGACGCCAGCCCCTCCCAGCAGTCGCCGTGGAACGGGCAGGCGCCGGGGAACGGGTCGCGCTCGGAGTGCGGGATCCGCAGGTGACCGGCCTCCGGATGCAGCAGGCCGTGCACGGGCCGGCCGCCGCGCACGATCCCGGCGCCGATGCCGGTGCCGACCGTCACGTAGCTGACGCTCTCCGCGCCCCGGCCCACCCCCCACTCCCGTTCGGCGATCGCCGCGGCCGCGACGTCGGTGTCCAGCGCGACCGGGACGCCCAGCCCGTCGCGCAGCGCCGCTCCGAGCGCCGTCCCCGCCCACTCGGGCTTGGGCGTGGTGCGCAGCACCTGGCCCCAGCGCGGCGACCGCTCGTCGAGCTCGAGCGGGCCGAACGCGCCGATCCCCAGCGCGCGCGGCCGAGGGCGCCCGGGATCGGTGAAGAAGGCGAGGATGCGCTCGATCGTCTCCCGCGGGCCCTCGGTGGGGAATGTCTCGGTGGCGACGATCTCGTCGGGCCCGCGCCCGAGCGCGCACACGCACCAGCTGCCCCCGGTCTCCACGCCTCCGACGAGGTCGGACGCGCCGGCGGATGGGGGGCGATCAGGCGGGCCGCTCAGCGGATCGCCCTGGCGGCGGTGACGATCAGCTCGACGCACGGCTCCACGTCCAGCGCGGTCGCGTCGATCGTGAGGTGGTAGAGCGCCGGATCGTCGATGTCGACGTCGTAGAACTCGCGCAGGTAGTCGGCGTGATAGCGATCGAGGCGCCTCATCGCGGCACTCGCCTCCGGCTCGTTCAGCCCGCCGAGCTGCATCGCGATCGCCAGCCTGCGCTCGCGCGGTCCGGTGAGGCGGACCCGGAGCACGTGCGGGCTGCTCGCGCAGGGCGGCGACCGAGCCGCGGCCGAGGATCACGCCCTCGCCGGTGGCGGCCTGCTCGAGCACGGCGGCCTCCGCGGCGCGGCGGAAGTCCTCGGGCGAGGTGGTCTCGGGCGGAGGGCCGACGGGCGCCCCGGTGTCGACCCCGTGAAACGAGGACAGGATCCGCTCCAGAAAGCTCCGGCTGGGCGGTTCCCACTGCTGGTGGGCCTCCTCGACGGACACGTCGAGCGCCCCGGCGACCCGGTGGGTGAGCGCGCGGTCCACGAACGGCACGGCGAGCCGCTCCGCAAGCTCGGGACCGATGAGGCTCCCGCGCGCCCCGTACGCCGCGGAGATCGCGACGACGGTCATCGCGTCAGTATCGGGCCGGCGTGCACGCGGACACTGTCTCAGATCCCCGGCCTTGCCGTCAGCTGCCGCCGGTGGCCTTACACCCGCATGTGGCCGATTTCAGCGCACTGTGCGATGAAATCGACCACAGAGGCGGTGACCCGGAGGCGGTCAGATCGAAGATCGGCCGTCCGGTCGGGCTGGGCGTCAGCCGTTGATCGACGCGTACGGCTCGTCCGAGGTGGTGCGCACGTCGAAGGCGTGCACGACCCGCTCGGTGTGGAGCTCGTGGAGCGTCAGCCCGGTGAGCGCGAGCCCGACGAAGCCGATACCCGACGCGAAGCCGAGCCACGTGACGACGCCCGCGCTGAACACGAGGCTCGCCACGATCGTCCAGGCGCCGAGGACGGCGATCACGCCGTCGAGCGCACGCTGCGACGTTCCTCGGCCGCGGATCACGGCCGCCGACGAGAGGGCGACGGCGACGATGCCCGCCGCGAACATCAACCACATGAACGTGGAGGGGGCCCACGCCATCGAGGCGACGACGGTGAACGCACCTGCCAGTGCCAGACCGGCGTTGGTGAGGAAGCGAGAGTTCATTGAAACCTCCTTGGGTCCGCCGCGGTCTCGTTGGCCGCGGCCGGCGGACGTCGGAGCCTCTCCGAGTCGGTTGATGGTCTCCGCGTTCGTCATGAGAGCAGTATAGCTCAGTCTGAGCGCTCGGACCTAGCTATCAGTCCGATTCGCTTCGAATGACCCGTCACTCTGTTGCGTCTGCCCGCCGGAGCGGCGATACTCGGACCCGTGAGCCCCGCTCCCTCCCCCGACCTCCTCAACCAGACGGCGCGCATCGTGCTCGCGATGGTCGCCGAGGGTCACTCGACCGGCTACTCGATCAAGGCCGAGATCGAGCGCTCGACGCGGCTGTTCTGGGGCGCGAGCGTCGGCGGCATCTATCCGGAGCTGCGCCGCCTGGTCGCGGCCGGGCTCGTCGTCGTGCGCGACGACCCACGCGGCCAGACGCGGCGCCACTGCTACTCGATCACCCGCGCCGGCCGCGAGGCGCTGCACGACTGGCTGAGCGACGACTCCGAGCCGCGGTTCGAGATGCGCAACGAGGCGCTGCTGCGGCTGCGGTTCGCCGCCGTGGTCTCGCCCGCGGACCGGGTCGCGCTCGTTCACCGGCTGCGCGAGCTGCACGAGCAGCGGGTGGCCGAGCTGCGTGAGCGGCTCGCGGCCGACGAGTTCGACGACGTCTATCACCGGATGACCGCCGAGTACGCGCTCGGGCTGCACCGCTGGGCGGCGGCGTGGGCGACCGAGGCCGAGCAGCGCGTCGCCGACGGCTGAGGGCGCCGGCGCGCTCTACTTCATCGCGCGATAGCGGCGGATGAGCGCATTCGTCGAGCTGTCGTGTCCCAGCTCGGGCTCGCCGGCGGACTCGAGCTCGGGGATGATCCGCTGCGCGAGCGCCTTGCCGAGCTCGACGCCCCACTGGTCGAAGGAGTCGATCGACCAGATCACGCCCTGCGTGAACACGCTGTGCTCGTAGAGCGCGATCAGCGTCCCGAGCACCCGCGGCGTCAGCTCCGGCGCAGGATCGTGTTCGTCGGGCGGTTGCCCTCCATCACCCGGTGCGGGACGACCGCCTCGGCGGTCCCTCCTCGCGGACCTGCTGCTCGGTCTTGCCGAACGCGAGCGCCTCCGCCTGCGCGAACACGTTGGACATCAGCAGGTCGTGGTGGGAGCCGATCGGGTTCAGCGAGCGGCCGAAGCCGATCAGGTCGACCGGGATCAGCTTGGTCCCCTGATGGATGAGCTGGTAGAAGCTGTGCTGGCCGTTGGTCCCCGGCTCGCCCCAGAAGATCGCGCCGGTCTGGTAGTCGACGTGGCGCCCGTCGAGGGTCACGTGCTTGCCGTTGGACTCCATGGTGAGCTGCTGCAGGTAGGCGGGGAAGCGGCTCAGGTACTGCTCGTAGGGCATCACGCCGACCGTCTGGGCGTCGAAGAAGTCGCCGTACCAGACGTTGAGCAGCCCCATCAGCACCGGTAGGTTGCGCTCCAGCGGAGCGGTGCGGAAGTGCTCGTCGATCTCGTGCATGCCGGCGAGCATCTCCGCGAACTGCTCGGGGCCGATCGCGATCATCGTGGACAGGCCGATCGCGGAGTCCATCGAGTAGCGGCCGCCGACCCAGTCCCAGAAGCCGAACATGTTGTCGGTGTCGATACCGAACTCCGACACCTTCTCGGCGTTCGTGGAGACCGCGACGAAGTGCCTGGCGACCGCGCTCGTCGTCCTTGAGCGCGTCGAGCGTCCAGCGCGCGCGCGGTGTGCGCGTTGGTCATCGTCTCGAGCGTCGTGAACGTCTTGGAGGAGATGATGAACAGCGTCTCGGCGGGGTCGAGGTCGCGCGTCTTCTCGGCGAAGTCGGTCGAGTCGACGTTGGAGACGAACGGAACGGTGAGACCGCGGTCGGCGTAGTGCCTGAGCGCCTCGTAGGCCATCACCGGCCCGAGGTCCGAGCCGCCGATCCCGATGTTGACGATGCTCGTGATCGGCTCCCCGGTGTGGCCCCGCCACGTGCGGGCGCGGATCTGGTCGGCGGACGCGGTCATCCGGTCGAGCGTCTCGTGGACCTGGGCGACGACGTCTGTGCCCTCGACGACGAGCTTGGTCCCCTTCGGCATCCGCAGCGCGACGTGAAGCACGGACCGGTTCTCGGACACGTTGATCCGCTCGCCGGCGAACATCGCGTCCCGGCGGCCCTCCAGGTCCGACTCGCGCGCCAGCTTCAGCAGCAGCTCGACCGTCTCGGAGGTGATCCGGTTCTTGGAGTAGTCGAGGAACAGCCCCGCGCCCTCGGCGGTGAACGCCGGGTCGCCGCGGCTCGGGTCGCGGTCGAACAGCTCCCGCAGCGTCGTGTCCTTGAGCTGCCGATGGTGGGACTCGAGCCGGGCCCACGCGGGCCGGTCGCGCAGCGGCGGAATCGTCGTCTCGGTGCTCATCGGCTCTCCTGGTGGTCGGTGCTCTTCACCCTACTTCCCGTCCAACCGGCTCCGAGACATCCGCAGGCAGCGGGTAACGGACGGCGAGCGGCTATGAGCAGCTGATCGAGATACCGTCGAGCAGCCAGGCGTGACCGCTGCGGACGGTCCGCGCCGTACCGGAACACTCCTGGGTGCCGTCGCGCTGCACCGAGGTCGTCCGGACGGCCACCGTCGACACGTTCGAGCCGGCACCGCCGATCTCCTGAGCCTGATGAAACGTGATCGAGCGCACCGCGCTCATCTGGTTCTCAAATGCCGGATATCCGCCCAGCTGGCTGTGCAAGTTCGAGTCGGCGAGCGACCAGGCCTCGACGTACTGGTGGGCGGCGGCGGCCGTGTAGAACCGCTGCACGACGCTGACAGGGGTGGTGGAGGGAACTCGGCCGGCGTTGAGGGTCGTGGACGAGGTTGGACCGGTGCTCGTGGTCGTGGGCGAAGCCCCACCCGCGCCCGCCCCGGCGGCCGACGCGGAGGTGCTGGTCGGAGGCGAGGCGTGGATGGTCGACCGAGTCGAGCTGCTGGTCGATCGGTGCGCGGAGGAGGTGCCAGAAGCTCGATGGGCCGAGGCGTTGCGCTGAGACCGGCCGGCGGGAGGGGTGTGTGTGCCCGACCGTTTGGCGCCGCCGCCGAGCAGCGCGGACACGGTGACGCCGGCGACGGCCAGAACAGCCCCGGCGATGAGCATCGGCGCCAGCATCGAGGTGCGGCGCCGGGAGGCGGCCGCCGGAGCAAGCGGCGACGTGGTCTGGGGCGCACGCCGGCCGGCTTGTGAACGCTCGCGCACGGACGGTGGCGCGTCGCGTCGACGCGGCGGTGCGTTCACCACGGCGATCGGTGCGGTCTCAGTCGGACGCTCGGGCGCCATCGCCGCCTCGAGCCGGTGCACCAGCTCTCCGGCGCGTTTCGGGCGCTGAGCGGGGTCTGCGGACATACCTCGCTGGAGGACGTCCGCCGCCCGTCGCGGCGCCGACGGCAGAGCATCCAGCAGGTTCGGCGGGGGCTTCGTGGAGATCGCGTGCGCGAGCGCGAGCGGATTGGACTCGGGCCGCGCCTTCTGGCCGGTCAGCATCTCGTAGGCGACTGCGGACAGCGCGTAGACGTCCATCGCCCGGCTCGGCACTTCACCGTTGAGCTGCTCGGGGGACATGTAGCCAAAGCTTCCGACGACGGCGTCCGCGGACGTGATCCGAGTGCGATCGGCCACGTCCGCGATGCCCAGATCGGCCAGCTTCACCGTCCCGTCTCGGCCGAGGAGCACGTTGGCCGGCTTCACGTCACGGTGGACGATGCCCTGCTCGTGAATGGCATCGAGTCCGGCCGCGACGCCGCGCAGCACCCGTAGAGCCTCCGCGGGGGCAAGCGGACCGCGTGAGCGGATCAGGTCGCGCAGCGTCTGTCCCTCGACGTACTCCATGACGATGAGGACGTCACCTCCGTCCTCGAGCTGCGCGTCGTAGACGGAGACGAGGTTGGGGTGATTGAGCGACGCCCCCACCAGCGCCTCGCGCTTGAGGCGCAACGCGTTGCGGGGATCACCTCGGCCGGGGACCCGCTTGAGGGCGACCGGCCGCCCGAGAACCTCGTCCTCGCCAAGGCTCACCGTGCCCATCCCTCCGGCGCCGATCTGGCGGATCTCCCGATACCGTGTCCCTGCTCCGGAAGGCAGCATTTCGCGGCTAGCTACCCGCGGGCGGCGCTCCTGACTCGGGGGATCGGCGAGGAACGTCGACCCGGCAGCGGGACCTCGGCGCCCGCCGGAAGGCGGATGCGCACCTCGGCGCCACCATCCAGGCGGTTTGACGCCCGCACGGTGCCGCCGTGAAGCTCGACGATGGATTGGACGATGGACAGCCCGAGGCCGGCTCCGTCGCTCGTGCGCCCAGGGTCGGCGCGGGTGAAGCGGTCAAAGGCTCGCGGCAGGAACGTGTCGGGGAAGCCTGGGCCGTCGTCGACGATGGCCAGCTCGAGCTCCTCGCCATCCACGGTGGCCGCGACGGTGACGGCACTGCGCGCGTGGCGCCGAGCGTTACCGATCAGATTGCTCATGGCCTGGGTGAGCAGCTCGCGGTCGGCGTCGATGGTCAGGTCGGCCACCGGACCGGTGGACACGGGCGGTCCGTCGCCGCGGACCCGCGCGGTCGCGTCGGCGAGCAGTGTCGTGATCTCGACGCGACGCCGTCGCAGCATGAACTCGCGGCTGTCGGCTCGGGCGAGGAGCAGCAGGCCCGAGATGATGTCGCCCAGCCGGTCGGTCTCCTCGATGGCGGAGGCGACCTGACGATCGAGGGCAGTGCCGCGGGGGCGGTCGCGCGCGATCAACTCGAGCTCGGCCTGGAGTGCGGTCAGGGGGCTGCGCAGCTCGTGGCTGGCGTTGGCGATGAAGCTGCGCTCCTGGCGGACTGCCCGGTCGACGCGCTCGAGCATCGCGTTCAGGGTGCGGGCGAGCCGTCCGAGCTCGTCGTCGGCGGCAAGCTCGGGGAGTCGCTGGCCGAGGTCCGTGCCGGAGAACGCGTCGGCGCGCCGGCGCATCGCCTCGACGGGCCGCAGGGCGCCGCCGGCGAGGGCCGACGCGGCCAGGGCGGCGAGTACCAGGACGACCGGTCCGCCGAGCAGCAGCTGCCCGTCGAGCGACCCGAGCGCGGCGTCGACGGACTCCAATGAGCTGCCGACGACCACGACCATGCGCTGGCCCTGGGCGTGGACGGATTCGGCGAGCAACCGCTTCGCCGACCCGCGCGGCGAGCGTCGATCGACGATAAGTGGGGTCGCGCCGCGGGCGCGACGCCACTCGGCGGCGGTGAGCAGCGGGGTCACCGGCGCTCCCGGGGAGCGATCCACCACACGGCCTGAGCCTGAGATGAGCTGGGCGGGACCCAGCGCCGCCGAGCCCGGCGCGACCCGGGCCTGCGCCAGGCCGCTGTCGGATTGCTGGGCGAGCGCGGCCAGGTCGGTCGCCCGGGAGCGCAGCGCGGAGTCGAGCGCACGGTTGAGGTTGGCCTTCATCCGCTCGTGCAGGAACAGACCGCACCCGCCCAGCACGAGGGCCATCACGACGGCGAACGCGACCGTCAGCCGTCGACGGATCGGCACCCGCTTCACGGCCGTGAGGGTGGCTCGGTGTGAGGGGCGGTCCCGTGGGTCCAGAGCTCCGGCGAGAACCGGTAGCCGGCGCCGCGGATGGTCTCGATCGTCCGGGCGCCAAACGGCCGGTCCACGCGCTCGCGCAGGCCGCGGACGTGCTGGTCGATGACGTTGGAGCGGTTCTCATAGTCGCCGTCCCAGACCGCCTCCAGGAGCTGCAAGCGCGACAGGACCTGCCCGGGATGGCGCATGAGCACCTCGAGCAGGGCGAAGCTCTTGGGCGGCAGCTCGATCTCGATCCCGCCCCGCCAGACGGTCCGGGTCGCCGGGTCGAGTCTCAGACCGCCCACGTCGAGCACGGTGGGGCGCCTGGCCGGCTCACGGCGCGCCAGCGCGCGCAGCCGGGCGCTGAGCTCGGCGAGGTGAAACGGCTTGAGCACGTAGTCATCGGCGCCGGCGTCCAGGCCGCGAACGCGATCGGTGAGCCCGTCACGCGCGGTGAGCATGAGGATCGGCGACCAGATATCGGCCGCGCGAAGGCGGCGGCAGGTCTCCACCCCGTCGATGCCCGGCAGCATGATGTCCAGCACGACGACGTCGTAGTGGGTCGCGGCCGCCATCCAGAGAGCGTCCTCGCCCCGCAGGGCGATATCGACGGCCAGCCCCTCGCCGCGCAGGGCGCGGCGCAGCAGCCCGGCCAACTTGACCTTGTCTTCGACGATCAGGACTCGCATCGCCCAGCCTCGCGGGGACCGGGGACGACGCCGGGCGCCCGCGACCGTGTCGGCCGCGAGCGCCCGCTGTCAGCTACTCCGTACCGGAGAACTGGTGATCGACGTTGCCGGGCGGGTCTGCGTGACCGCCGGGACCGTCGCTCTGCCCGCTCTCGCGGTTGGTCTCGGCGCCGTTCTCGGGGTTCTCCCCGCTGCGCGCGCCGGCCCGCGAGGCCGCGCGGTGGACGCGAACGGCGTGGTCGGCGGCACGCGATGCGGTCGCCGGATCGGGAGCGGTCTGATTGCCCGACTGGACGGCGTCGCCGTCGTGCTGGGCGACCGTCTCGACCGGATGCGCCGATGAGCTCGACGCCGCCTGGGCGACCGTCGTGCCGCCGAACGCCGTCGCGCCGAGCGCGGTGGCGGTCAACAGCAGCCTCTGGATGTGGTGCTTGGTCATGGGGGCTCCTTTCGGTGGAAGGGCCAAGCACCCACAGCGTCGTCGGCGGACATGTGGAAACGATGACGCCATCAGACCGGCTCACACGTCGCGCAGCTCGTCGATCGCGGGGCGACGCAGCGAGCTCAGCGTCAGCGCCCCGGCCGCCGCGACGGAGGCGCTGACCGCGGCCGCCAGCGCGGCCAGATAGAGCCAGGGGATCGACAGCACGTCGGGCGGTGGGTCGAACACGCCGGTGAGGACGTCGACGAGCATGATCGACAGCAGGACGGCGGTCCCGGCCCCGAGCAGCGCTCCGAGGCCGGTGACGAACAGCGACTCGCTCCACACGAACGCGCCGAGCTGGCGGCTGCGGGCACCGAGCGCCGTGGTGATGGCGAACGTCCGGCGGCGCTCGGCGAACCCGAGCCCCAGCGCGACCGCCGACGCGGTCACGGCGAGCACGAACGCGAACGCCAGCTCGATGCGGGTCAGCCCCGACAACTCGACCGCGGTCAGATTGGAGCCGGCGACCTGGCGCTGGTTGACGATGTTGGTCACCTGGGCGCCGGTGCCGACGATGCGCTGGACGCGCGCGCCGACCGTCGCCGGGCTCGTGCCGTCGGTCTGGATCAGGAACCGGCCGACCGCGGCCGAGCCGGTGCGCGCGGTCACGTAGGACTGGTTGGCGACGAAGAACGAGTCCTTGGGAGCGGTCGGGAACTCCAGCGCGACGCCCTCGTAGCGGAACGGCACGGTGATCAGGCGGTGCGTCCGGCCGTTCTGCAGGCGCAGGTTGAGCCGGTCGCCGGGGTGCAGCTGGTAGTCGTGGACGGTCTCCTGGCTGACCAGGATCGCGTCGGGCCGGCGGGCGAGCACGCGCATCAGCCCACTCGCGGTGCCCCCCAGAAACCATGCGTTCTGGAGCTTTCCCTGGCGGCCGATCGTCCGCGGGCGCACCCCGAACAGGTCCTGCAGGTCGGCGCCGATGTAGGCGAAGCGGTGCTGGAGCGGCTCGACGCTCGCCACCCCGGGTACGCGTCCGAACTGCGCCTGGCCCTGCGCCGGGGTCACGACGGCCCCCGGCGACTCGGTCACGGTGACGTCGGCCCCGTTGGTCAGCCGAGCGTCGACCCCGGCCTGTGCCTGGTAGGTCGAGTTGAAGACCGACGTCGAGGCCGCGAACGCCGCGGTCAGCGCGACGAGCGACACCGCCTGGGCGAGCAGCCGCCGCTGGCGCCCCATCGTCGCCGCGACCGTCGCCGACAGCTCCCCGGCGAGCGGGCGCAGCAGCCCCGCGAGCGGCCGGCGCCCGTGAGCGAGCACGGCGAGCGCGATCCGGTAGGCGAGCAGCCCGAGCCCCGTCCAGCCGAGCATGGGCGCCAGCAGCGCGTACCAGTTGACCGACACCTGAGCCACGCCCTCAGGGGCGAGCACGAGCTGGTAGCCGTTCTGGGACGCCTGCCAGTAGACCAGGCCGGCGAGCGCCAGCGCGACGAAGTCGAGGCGCAGGCGCGCCCACAGCGGCGGGCGTTGCTCGCGGCCGACCTGCCGCCGCTGGCCGGTCACGGTCAGCGACCGGGCGTCGCGCAGCGCCGGCAGCGCGATCGCCCCGGTCGCGATCGCCAGTCCGGCGAGCGCGGCGCCGGCCGCCCACAGGATCGCGCTGACGCTGCCGGCGCCGAACGAGGCCGTGCCGAAGCTGGCCGAGCCGATCAGAATCGCGGCGCCGAGCCCGGTGAGCACTCCGACGCCGCCGGCGAGCAGCGTCTCGCCGAGGGCGAGGCCCACGAGCGCGCGGGTGGTTGCGCCGCGGGTGCGCAGCAGCGCGGCGTCGCGCCGGCGCCGCTCGCGTCCCGCCGAGGCGATGAGCGCGGTCAGCAGGCCCGCGAGCACCGCGCCGGGGACGCCGAGGAACAGGAACAACAGCTGCGCGTAGAGCGCATCGCCGCGGGCGCTGTCGAGGGCCGCGCCGAGGTTGTCGCCCACGAGCCCGGCGCCGGCGAGCCGGCTCTCGAGGTTGTGGGCGCGCGCGGTGATGTCATCGAAGGCCGCGCTCGGGCTGGCCGGCAGCCGATGCCTGAGCCCGACGTGGATCTGGGTGGTGATCAGCTCGGGACGCGCGCGGACGACGGGGGCGAGCACCCGCGCGAATGTCGGCTGCGGCAGCAGCAGCACGTTGTCGGGCGGGGCGCTCAGCTGCGCGCCGGGCGCCGCGCCCACCTTCTGAAACAGGGAGTCGGCGGCGGGCAGGTCGACGATGCCGGCCACCCGCACGCGCGCCCGGCGGGCGCCCGGCAGCGCCACGTCGACCGTCGTGCCCGGCGCGGCGTGCAGGTTGGAGGCGGTCTGTTGGGCGAGCAGCGGGCCGTTCAGGCTTCCCGACAGCAGCCGCAGCTCTCCGGGGAACGCCGCGCCGTATCCGGCCGGCAGTCCGAGCACCTGCGCGGCGCCGGTCGTCTGCGTCGAGCCTGGGGTGGTCGCCGACAGGCCCGGACTGGTGACCAACGTGACCGGCAGCGCGCGGCGCACGCCCGGGAACGAGCGGACCTGGGAGAGCACCCGGCCGGGCACTGACCCCGGCTGGGCCTGCACCTGCCAGTCGACGGCGACGCGGGCGGTCGCCCGCTGAGTCATCTTCGCGTTGGTCGCCGACAGGAAGGTCCCGATCGAGGCGATCAGGGCGACGCCGACGGCGACGCCGAGCGCGGTCGCCAGCAGGCGGACCGGACGGTGGGCGATGAGCCCGCGCAACCAGGTGAGCGCGATCATGCGACGGTGCGCGCCACGCCGGCAAGCTCGCCGTTGTGGATCTCCCAGCGGTCGGTCAGCCGCTGCGCGACCGCCGGGTCGTGGGTCGACACGAGCAGGCCGGCGTTCGTCTGCCGGCTGGCCTCGATCAGCACGTCGATCACCGCCGCGCCGTTGGCGGCGTCCAGCTGGCCGGTCGGCTCGTCGGCGAGGATCAGCTGCGGCGTGCCGGCCAGCACCCGGGCGACGGCGACCCGCTGCGACTGGCCGCCGGAGATCTCGTCGGGGAGCTTGTCGGCGAGCTCGGCGAGGTGCAGGACGTCCAGCGCCTCCCGGGCGTCGGCGTGCGCGGCCGCGTCGGGCCGACCGCCCAGGATGAGCGGCAGCGCGACGTTCTCGGCGACGGTCAGCGGTGCGAGCAGGCTCGGTCCCTGAAAGATCATGGCCAGCCTGGAGGGGCGCAGGTCCTCGCGCTCGCCGATCGCCGGCCAGGCGACCGAGCCGCTCGTGGGATCGTCGAGGCCGGCGAGCAGGTAGAGCAGCGTCGACTTGCCCGAGCCCGACGGCCCGGTGAGCGCGACCCGCTGGCCGGCGTGGATCTCGCAGTCGGTCGCCACGAGCGCGACCGTCGCGGTCGCGCCGCGGCCATGGGTGCGTGACGCCTGGCGGCAGACGGCGAGGGGCTCGGCGGCGCTCATCCGGCGATCCGACCGTCGAGGAGGCGGATCTCGCGGTCGGCGACGCCCGCGACGGCGTCGCTGTGGGTGACGATCAACACCGCGGCGCCGGCCCGCGCGCGGTCGCGCAGCAGGTCGAGGATCTGGCCCGCCGACACCGAGTCCAGCTCGCCGGTCGGCTCATCGGCGAGGATCACCGTGGGATCGTTGGCGAGCGCGACCGCGAGGCCGGCCCGCGCCAGCTCACCGCCGGACAGCTGCGGCGCCCGGTGTCCGGCGCGGTGGTCGATCCGACACCGCATGAGCACCTCCCCGCGCGAGGCCGCCCCGCCCGACCCGCCGCCCATCCGCTGCGCCAGCGCGAGGTTGTCGGAGACCGAGAGATGGCCGACGAGGTTCGTCTGCTGGAACAGCATCCCGATCCGCGCCGCCCGCAGCCGCGCCCGGACCGCCTCCGGCCGGCGCGTCAGCCGTTCGCCCTCGATCGCGACATGACCGCCGTCGGGCTCGTCGAGACCCGCCAGGCAGGACAGCAGGGTTGACTTGCCCGAGCCGGACGGTCCGGTGACGGCGGCGATCTCGCCCGGCTCGAGGGTCAGCGAGACGCCCTGCAGCGCGAACGTCTCGTCGTCGCCGATGTGGAAGAAGCGGTACAGGCTGTGGGCCTCCAGACGCGCCCGGCTCATCGACGGAACCGCAGCGAGTTGGTGATCTTGCGCCACGGGTCGACGTTGTCCGAGCCCTTCGGCGAGGAGACGAGGACGACGTATTCGCGGCCGCGGTGAAAGAAGTCGTAGCGCTCGAAGGCGAGGGTCCCGACCTTGCCGGTGACCGGATCGGGGTGCGAGTCACCCAGATAGGCGATCCGGACCGCGGGGCCGGCATGACGGACGACCGCCGAGATCGACTGCAGCGAGAACGTCTTGACCGACCGTTTGATGACCGGCACCTCGGATGCCTTGACCGATGAGGGCGTCGGCGCCTTGGCGCTCGGCGCCGTGAACACCTCGACGCGGTTGAGCTTGTCGGTGAACACCAGGTGGCCGGCGTGGGTGATGCGCGACCATCCCTCGGGTGTCGAGATCGTCACCCCCAGCGCGGGGTCCGTGTACGGGACGTAGGCGATCGTGTCGGGAATGTCCCCGGGCGGCAACGTCTCGCGCTGGTTGGGGTTCACCCCGGTATGGGAGGACGAGGTCGTGGTGGATGAGCTGTGGCCCGACGGCGAGGCGGCCGCCGTCGTCGGGTGGCTCGACGAGCCGGCGCCCGACGAACCGCAGCCGGCGAGCACCACCGCGGCTGCCAGCGCCGCCGGCAGCGCGCGGGGGAAACGGGGACGTTCAGGAGCATGGCGGCGACCGTAGGCGAGCTCCCGTCAACGGCGTGTGCGGTCACGTCAACGCCAGGTCAAAACGGCGCGAGCGTCCGGTGGCAGCCGCTTAACTGTGTCGCCATGGACCGCCCCGCGCTGCTGATCATCGAAGACGACGAGGCCATCATCCGCGGACTGCAGCGCGTGCTCGACGGCCAGGGCTACGACGTCCGCTGCCTCTCCCGCGGTGGGGGCGCGGTCCGCGCCGCCGAGCCTCCGGTCGAGCTCGTGATCCTCGACCTCGGGCTGCCCGACTGCGACGGGCTGGACGTGTGCCGGCGCGTGCGGGAGCGCCGCCCCGACGTGGCGATCCTGATCCTGACCGCCCGCGACGACGAGCTCGACATCGTCGCCGGGCTCGACGCCGGCGCCAACGACTACCTGACCAAGCCGTTCGGGCTCTCCGAGCTGCTGGCTCGCATTCGTTCGCTGTTGCGCCACCGCTCCGGCGGGTCCGAGGACCCCACCGAGCCGCTCGAGCTGGGCACGCTGCGCATCGACCGGCTCGCCCGCCGCGCATGGTCAGACGACCAGGAGCTCACGTTGCGTCCCAAGGAGTTCGACCTGCTCGTCGTGCTCGCTGCCAACGCCGGCGCCGCGCTGACCCGCGAGCGCATCATCGACACGGTCTGGGAGACGACCTGGACCGGCTCGACCCGCACGCTCGACACGCACATCCTGACCCTGCGCCACAAGCTCGGACCGCGATCCATCACGACCCTGCGCGGGGTCGGCTACCGCTTCGAGACGCCGTGAAAGGTCGGCTGATCTGGGCGATCGCCGCCGTCGCCGCCGCCGCGGTGATCCTCTTCGGGATCCCGCTGGCGCTCGTGCTGCAGCAGGCCTACCGCGATGAGGAGGTGCTGCGCCTGCAGCGCGACACGATCGCCGCGAGCCGCAGCATCGACGCCGGCGCCGCGATCCGCGATCGACCCGAGCTGCACCAGTTCGCCGGGGAGATCGCGCTCTACGGACCGGCGCTCGGCCGGATCGCCGGCGCCGGGCCGGCACGCGCGGATGTGACCGTCCGCCGGGCGATCGCGTCACGCGCCCCGCAGCGGGCGACCACCGCCGCAGCGTTCGTGGTCGCGATCCCGATCTTCCACCGGGAGGTGGTCGTCGGCGCCGTCCGGGGCGAGCGCACCCAGACCGCGGTCACCGCGCGCATCCACCGTGCCTGGCTGTGGTTGGCCGCCGGCGCCGCCGCGCTGATCGCGCTGGCGGTCCTCGCGGCGTTCGGGCTCGCCCGCCGGCTCGCCCGCCCCCTGGAGTCGCTGGCCGCGGTGGCCCAGCGGGTCGGCGCCGGGGATTTCGCCGCCCGGGCGCCGAGCGCGGCGATCGCCGAGGTCGACGCGGTCGCCCATGCCCTGAACGCCAGCTCGGGACGGATCGCCCAGCTGGTCACGCGTGAACGGGAGTTCACCGCCAACGCCTCACACCAGCTGCGCACGCCGCTCGCCGCGCTGCGCCTCGAGCTCGAGAGCGGCCTGCTGGCGCGCGACGACGATCCGGCGCTGCGCGCGGCGCTCCGGCAGGCCCAGCGGCTGGAGGCGACGATCGCCACCCTGCTGGCCCACGCCCGCGACCGGGCGGTCGACGATGCGCAATTCGCCGAGCTCGATCGCGCGCTCGCGCGGGTGCGCGAGCGCTGGCAGGGGCGCCTCGCCGCCGCCGGGCGTCCGCTGCGGATCTCCGCTCCTCACCCGCTCGCGCCGGCGCTCATCTCCCCCGCGGTCCTCGATGAGGTGCTCGACGTCCTGATCGACAACGCCCTTCGCCACGGCGCCGGCTCGGTGACCGTGTCGGTGCGGCAGAGCAACGACGCGCTCGCCCTCGAGGTCACCGACCACGGCGCCGGGTTCGGCGCGGATCCCGAGCAGGCCTTCGCGCGCGGCGTGGGAGACGGCAGCGGGATCGGCCTCTCGCTCGCACGCTCACTCGCGCACGCCCAGGGTGCCCGGCTGACCGTCACCCGCAGCGGCCCGCACCCGACGGTCACCCTGCTGATCGAGCCGGCCGCGGAGCTGAGCTCGGAGCGGCCGCGTGGCCTCACCTCAGCGCATTTCGGTCCTTCGGTCCGGAGAGCTGGAAGCTCACGCCGGTGAGCTCCTCGGAGACCTCCCACAGGCGCCTTGCGACGTCCTCGTCGAACGCGGCACGCGAGCGGCCGACCAGCGTGGCCGGTCCGCGCTGGCCGCCCATCCGGCTCGGTCCGGCAAAGCTGCCGCCGGGCACGTCGGCGGTGCGGCTCGCCGGCGGGACCATGATGCCGGCGTTGTTGATCAGCAGGTCGACCGGCCGATCCCAGCCGGAGGCGAACGCGCGCACCGATGAGAGGTCGGCGAGGTCGAGCTCCCGCACCTCGGTCGAGCCGCCGATCCGCGCCGCCGCCCCACGCCCCTTGTCAAGCTTGCGCACGGCGAGCACCACGTGCGCGCGCTTGGCGGCCAGCGCGGCCGCGGCGGCCCGCCCGATGCCGCTGTTGGCGCCGGTGATGATGGCGGTGCGGCCCGTCTGGTCGGGGATCTCCGCGGCGGAGCGCAGCGTGGTGGCGGCGAGGGATGACGTTGTCATGAGGCCGGCGTGGATCACGCTCACGGAACGATTCACGCGCGGAATCTAGACCACGCCGCGCGGAGTCTCGGGAGGCAGCTCGATCGACTCCTCGGCGCGGTGACAGGCGACCCGGCGCCCCTCGAGCTCGCGGAGCGCCGGCCGTTGCAGGCGGCAGCGCTCGACGACCATCGGGCAGCGGTCGGCGAACGGGCAGCCGCCGCTCACCGGTGGGGCGTCGATCGTCAGATCGGGTCGGATCGCGGGGGCCGGCAGCGCCTCGTCGAGCTCGGGGACGGCCGCGCGGAGCGCGCGGGTGTACGGGTGCGCCGGACGGTCGAGCAGCTCCGGGGTCGGTCCCTCCTCGACCAGATGACCGCGGTAGAGCACCGCGATCCGCTCGCACAGCTGCTCGACGACCGCGAGGTTGTGGCTGATCAGCAGATAGGCGAGCGACCGCTCACGACGCAGCTCCCCGATGAGCTCCAGCACCCGCGCCTGGACGGTCACGTCGAGCGCGCTCGTGGGCTCGTCGAGCACCAGCATCCGCGGCTCGACGGCGAGCGCGCGGGCGATCGCGACCCGCTGGCGCTGGCCACCGGAGAGCTGATGGGGCAACCGCTCCGCGTGCTCGGGCTCGAGTCCGACCTCGCTCAGGAGCGTCGCGACCCGCGCCGTGGCGGCCTCGCGTGACACGCGCCCGTGCGCACGCATGCCCTCGGCGATCGCCGGTCCGACCCGCATCCGCGGATCGAGCGTGAGGTCGGGGTCCTGAAAGACGATCTGCACCGAGCGGCGATAGGTCCGGAGCGCGCGGCCGCGCGCCCTCAGCACGTCCTCACCGTCGTGCAGCACCGAGCCCCCGGAGCTGGCGACCAGCCGCATGACCACGCGCGCGATCGTCGTCTTGCCCGAGCCTGACTCGCCGACGAGTCCCATCCCGAACGGACCGTCGGGAATCGTCAGGGAGACCGAGTCGACCGCCGTCTCCGTGCCGTACCGGACGGTCAGCTCGCGCAGCTCAAGCACGAGCGCTCCCAAGTCGCGGGATCGCGGCGACGAGCCCGCGGGTGTAGGGGTGACTCGGCTCGCGCAGCGTGGGTCCGGTCGGTCCGGTCTCGACGATGCGGCCGGCCTGCATGATCGCGACGCGGTCGCACAGCCCTGCGACGACCGCCAGGTCGTGACTCACGAACAGAACCGAGATCCCCTCCTCTCGCCGCATGCGCTGGAGCAGCTCGAGGATCTCCGCCTGCACCGTCACGTCGAGCGCGCTCGTCGGCTCGTCGGCGAGCAGCACGCGCGCGTGGAGCGCGACCGCCATCGCGATCGCGACTCGCTGGGCCTGCCCCCCGGAGAGCTGATGCGGATAGCGGCGCAGCAGGTCGGGCGACAGCACCATCTCGCGCATCGCCCTGGCCGCACGCTCCCGCGCCTGCTCCTTGCTCGCACCGTGCAGGCGCAGCGCGCGCACGAACTGGTCGCCGACCCGGAAGACGGGGTTGAGCGAGGATACCGGCGACTGGAAGATCATCGCGATCCGGTCGCCGCGCAGCTGGCGCCACTGCGCCTCGGAGAGCGCGGTCAGCTCCCGGCCGTCGAGCTCGATCGAACCGCTCACCGATGCGCCGGCGGAGCGGGCCAGGCCGATGATCGCCAGCGAGGTCATCGACTTGCCCGAGCCGGATTCGCCGACGAGGCCGACGATCTCGCCGTCGCCGACCTCGAGCTCGTCGATCTCCACGACGGTCCGCTCGCCGAAGCCGATCCGCAGCTCGCGCACGCGCAGCGTCATCGCGACAGCACCCGCTTGGGATCCAGACGCTCGCGCACCCCGTCGCCGATCAGGTTGAACGCCATCGCCGTGATCAGGATCGCGATCCCCGGGAACGTCGCGTACCACCAGTTGGTCGTGAAGTAGGTGGCGCCCTGGCTGACCATCAGCCCCCACTCGCATGTCGGGTCCTGGGCGCCGAGGCCGAGGTACGAGATCGCGGCCGCGGTGAGCAGCACCCCGCCGGCGTCCATCGAGATCTGGACGAGCACCGGCGTGGCCGCGTTGGGCAGCACGTGACGCACGATGATCCGGCGGTGCGAGACGCCGAGCGTGCGCGCGCTCTCCACGTAGGGCCGCCGCACGACCGACGCCGCCTCCCCGCGCACCAACCGGGTGTACCAGGGCCACCAGGTGACCGCGATGGCAAGGACCATGTGCCCGACGCTCGGCGCCAGCACGGACGCGATCGCCAGCGACAGCAGGAGCGCGGGGAACGCGAGGAAGATGTCGGTGATCCGCATGATCACCTGGTCGACGATCCCGCCGAAGTACCCGGCGATCAGCCCGAGCGGGATCCCGATCGCGGCGGCGAGCGCCAGCACCTCGACGACGATCAGAAGCGATGTGCGACCGCCGTACATCACGCGCGTGAGCAGGTCGCGGCCGACCTCGTCGGTTCCGAACGGATGCGCCGAGGACGGCGCCAGCAGGACCGCCGTCGGGTGGGTCGCGCTCCCCGCGTCGCCGGGGTGGGACGACAGCAGCGGAGCGAAGATCGCGATCAGCACGATCGCCCCGAGCACCACCGTCCCGGCGGCGAACGTCGGGTTGGCGCGCGCGGCGCGCAGCGACCTGCCGACGGTGCCACGGGCGCTCGCAGCGCGTGGGACCGTGACGGTCATCCGACGCGGATCCGTGGGTCGAGGATCGCCTGCACGATGTCGACGGCGAGGTTGAGCACCACGTAGGTGATCGCGACGATCAGCGTGACGCCCATCACCGCCGGGGTGTCGAGCGCCTGCAGCGAGTTGGCGGCATAGCTGCCGAGCCCCGGCCAGTCGAACACCGCCTCCACCAGGAACGTGTTGGCCAGCGAGTAGGCGAACACGAGCGCGATGACCTGGACGACCGGGTTGAGCGCCGGACGCAGCGCGTAGCGGGTGAACAGCGCCCGCTCGGCGAAGCCGAGCGCGCGCGTCATCCGCACATGGCTCTCGCCGAGCGTCTCGAGCACCGAGGCGCGAACCATCCGTGCGATCAGCCCCGCCGGGTAGGCGGCGACGACGAGCGCCGGCAGCACCAGGTGCGAGAGCGCGCTGCCGAGCACCGCCCAGTTGCCCGTGATCAGCGCGTCGAGCACCGGGATGTTCGTGTAGCTCGTGAGCGGGTGGGTGTAATAGAGGTTCGGGTCGTACACGCCGGCGGTCGGCAGCCAGTGCAGGTCGCCGGACAGCAGCCGTTGCAGGATCAGCGCGAGCCAGAACACGGGGATCGAGACGCCGATGACCGAGACGACCCGCACCACCAGGTCGACGCTCCTGCCCGGGAAGCGCGCCGCGAGCAGACCGAAGGGCAGCCCGAGCACCAGGGCGATCAGGATGCCGGCGACGACGAGCTCGATCGAGGCCGGCAGGGCGGTGCCCAGATCGGAGAGCACCTTGTGGTGGGTGCGGTACGAGGTCCCCCAGCTGCCGGAGAAGATCCCCTTGAGGTAGTCGAGCAGCTGCACGATCACCGGCTTGTCGAGGCCGAGCTCACGGCGGGCGGCGGCGATCGTCGCCGCCGTCGCGTGCGGGCCCGCATAGGTGACCGCCGGATCGCCCGGGATGATCCGGGCGATCACGAATGTCAGCGCGACGACGCCGACGACGACGAGGGCCCCGAGCGCGACTCGCTTGGAGACGAATCCGAGCACGTCGCCGCCGCGCCGTCCCTACCTGGGGGTGAGGTCGTAGGCGAACACGACGTTGGGGTACGCCGGGTTGTCGACGTAGCCGCCGACCGAGTTCAGGTACGCCCGCTGATAGACCTGGGTGCCCAGGAACAGCGCCGGGGCCGAGGCGATCAGCTGGCTCTCGATCCTGCGGTACAGCGCGATCGCGCCGGAGCGGTCGGTCGCCGACATCGACTCGACGTGGTCGATCTCGGAGTTGACCGTCGAGTTGTTGAAGTAGGCGAGGTTGTAGCTCACCGGCGAGGCCGACCGGAACAGGTTGATGAACCAGGAGTACGGGTCGGCGTAGTCCGGCCACCAGTAGAACATCAGGATGTCCTGGCGGCTGGCCGTGTTGCTGGACTTCGCCTTCGCCCACTGGGTGGCCCACTGCAGTGGCTCGATGTTGAGATCGATGTTCAGCGGCGCGTACTCCGACTTCATCAGCGTGGCGATCGTCTGCTCGTCGTTGTCGCCCTGGGTGTAGGTGAGTGTCAGGGTGAGCTTGCGCTTGCCCGGGCCGTAGCCCGCCTGTGCGAGCAGCCGCTTCGCCGCGGCCATGTTGGTCGTGGCGCTGTTCAGGTTCGGATCATTCCCCCACAGCCCCTTCGGGATGATCCCGTGGGAGGTGACGAACGACCCCTGCAGCGCGGAGATCACCCCCGAGTAGTTGGTCGCCTCCGCGAGCGCGCGGCGCACATCGGCGTTCTTGAGCGGCCCCGATGCGGTGTTGAGCATCGCGAACAGGTTCTGGTAGGAGGACGTGCTCGTCGTCGTGATGTTCGGCTGCCCCTTCAGCGACTTCCACAGCTGCGGGGTGAGCTGCTCGACCCAGCTGACCTGTCCGGACTGCAGTAGCTGTGCCGCGGTCGAGGCGGTCGGGACGACGCGGAAGATCACGCGCGTGTAGTGGTGACCGCTCCACCCGCCCCAGTACTTCTGAAACGCCTTCAGTCGCAGCTCGGTCTCCGCCCCCTTGCTCCATTGCGCGACGGTGTACGGACCGGTGCCCGCGTCGTGGCCGGCGTTGAACCAGGCGGTGAGCTTCGACGGCGAGCCGGCCGCCCTGGTGTCATAGATGTAGGCGGCATAGCCCGCCGAGCTGATCAGGTCAAGCGGCGCCGGATACTTGAGGTGGAAGACGACCGTGGACGAGCTCGGGGTGGCGATGCCGGCGACCGAGCCCCAGATGTAGGCGGCGCCCTGCTTGAGGTCGATCGTGCGCATGATCGACGCCTTCACCGCCGCCGCGGTCATCAGCCGGCCGGTGTGGAAGTGCACGCCATGACGGAGATGGAACGTCCACTCGGTTCCCTTGGCGTTGTGGGACCAGCTCGTCGCCAGCAGCGGCTTGACGGTCTGGGTGGTCGAGTCGTAGTTGGTGAGCGTCTCGTACATGTCGTGCATGGCGATCGTCTCGTTCGAGTACGAGGTCGAGGGATCCCAGCCGATCATCACCTGCGTGTACGTGTCATAGGTGAAGGTGCTGCTCTGCGCGCTCGGCGCTCCGCCGGCGCTGGTCCCCGTGCTCCCGGACGAGGTCGCGCCAGGTGGCTTCTGTACGGAGCCACAGGCGACGATGGCGAGCGCGGCCGCCGTAGCGAGCGCGGTCACCGGCAAACGGGACAGATGTCGCATCTTGGTTCCTTCCTGACGGGCTCTTGACATGGCTACACCGAGCTCAGCGGGCCGGCGGCCTTGACCCGCACCCGCACGGCTGGGACGTTGAGGTAGGCCAGCGGCAGCTCCTCGATCTCCACGATCTCGACCGCGTCGGCGCTCGCGCCGGCACGCACCGTCTGCTCATGCGCCTGGCGCGTGGCCTCCTCGAGCACCGCCTCGCGTCCGCCGGGACCGAAGTGGAAGACGCGGTCGACGTGCGCCGAGACCGAGGCGATCGCCGCTCCGACGGCGTTGGCGACGTCGTGGTGGGGCGGGCGGATCATCTCGCTGACCCCGGGCAGGTCCGGCGGCACGAGCACGCCGCCGCCGCCGACGACGATCAGCGGCCGGTCCCCACGCACCGTCTTGACCATGTCGACGGCCTCGGCGAACCGCTCATCGGCCACCGCCAGGCCGGCGCGGAGCAGGTCGGCGAACCGCTCCTCGGGCGCCCGCTCCCCGATCGACGCGCGGCCTCCGAGCACCGCCGCGTCGGTGAGCGTCGGCGTGTCGCCGCCGAACACCAGCGCGCGCTCGGGCAGATGGTGGCCGACGCTGCCCGGACCCACGGTGGCGCCGTCCGGGTGCGAGGCGAGCACGCTGCCGCCGCCGATCGCGATCGCCACCAGGTCCGGCATCCGGAAGTTCGTGCGGATGCCGCCGATCTCGACCGCGGCACTCGACTCGCGCGGAAAGCCGTTGACGAGCACGCCGACGTCGGTCGAGGTGCCGCCGACGTCCACCACCAGGGCGTCGGCGGCGCCGCTGAGGAACGCGGCGCCGCGGATCGAGTTCGCCGGACCCGATCCGATCGTCAGCACCGGGTAGCGCAGCGCATAGTCGAGCGCCATCAGCGTCCCGTCGTTCTGGGCGAAGAACGTCGCGGCCCGCAGGCCGAGCGATTCGAGCGCCCCGTCGAGCGTGCCGGCGACGTCGGTTGCGACGCCCACGAGCGCCGCGTTGAGCACGGTCGCGTTCTCCCGCTCGAGCAGGCCGAGGGTGCCGATCTCGTGGCTGAGCGAGATGTGGATGTCGTCGCCGAGCACTCGCCGGGCGACCCGCTCGGCGGCGACCTCGTGGCGCTCGGACACCGACGCGAACACGCTCGTGATCGCGACCCCGTCGATCGTCCCCGCCAGCGGATCGAGGAACCGCGCGAGCGCGTCCTCGTCGAGCGGCACGATCTCCCGGCCGTCGAACTCGATGCCTCCGGCGACGACGATCTCGCCGGCCGACACCGTCTCACGCAGGTCCGCGGGCCAGGTGAACAACGGGCGGATCGCGTTCGTCGAGGGAGCGCCGATCCGGACGGTCGCCACGCGCCGCAGCCGCCGGCGCTCGATCACCGCATTCGTCGCGTGGGTGGTGCCGAGCATCACGTGGGTGATGCGGCCGCGTTCGATCCCCGGGGTGTCCAGCACCGCCTCGAGCGCCTTGGTGATCCCGCCGGTGACGTCGGCCGTCGTCAGCTGCTTGGTCTTGGCGAGCAGGCGATCGTGCCCGTCGAGGATCACGGCGTCGGTGTTCGTGCCACCGACGTCGATCCCGATGCGCAGGTCCTGGCGGGCGCTCATCGGATCAGCTCCTCGATCGGGGTGTAGTCGAACTCGTAGCCGAACGCCCGCGGCCCGGCGAGCGCGAGCCCCCGCTCGGTCCGCCAGATCTCCTTGCAGGGGAAGGCGACGGCGGTCACCCGCTGTCCGTAGCGCAGCCGTTCGGTGTGGATCGGCGCGCCGGTGTGGGAGTCCAGCACGGTGATGATGTCCGGGACCATCGCCCGCACGACGCCGTCCTCGATCGCGACGAGGTTCTCGTTCTGGATCTCGACGCGCAGCATCCGCCCCGCGTCCTCGCGCAGGCCCTCGATGACCGCGGCGCCGCGCACGAACCCTCCGGTCACCCGCCGCTCGACGTCGACCACCTTGCCCTCGATCAGGGGCCGCAGCGAGATCGCCTCGGCGAGCGCCGCGATCGGCTCGTTCCCGTCGAGCATCGCGCGGCCGATCTCGGTGGCGAGCGAGACCGTCCCGCGCGCGGTCGCCGAGCGCGCCTGCGCGACCGTCATCGTGTATTCGGTCGAGGCGGCACGCCCGCCGAACTCGATCGAGAGCGTGCGGGCGATCCGCTCCAGCCAGTGGCCGTCGCTGGCGTTGACCGTCAGCCGGTTGCCGCGCTCGTCGGTGAGCACACACGGGGACGAGTCGATCCCGGCGATCTCCATCGTCACCTGCGGCACCTCCGGGAAGGCGCGTCCCATACCGTCGGCGTCGGCGATCGGCAGCCCGAGGGAGGCCGCCCAGCCGATCGGCTGCAACCCGTTGGAGCCACCGATCTCGGCCGCCATCAGCGCCGCGACCGAACGGCCGGTGAGCTGCTCGAGCCCCTCGCGCAGCCACTCGCCCTCATGGGCGCTGCCGAGCTTCTCGATCGACACCGTCGGCGCGCCGATGTAGCCGCAGGGCATGATCATGTCGCCGTCGGGCAGCGCGTCGAGGTCGACGACCGGCACCGGTCCGTAGGTCTCGAGCGCCTGACGACAGGCCAGCAGACCCGTGTAGACGTCACCGCCGCCGCCCGCCCCGAGCACCGAGCAACCGCGCGCGAGCGCCGGCAGCGTCTGCTCATCAATCTGCATCGACGTCCTCCTGAGCGACGTGGGGATAGTGCGTGCGGGCGTGGTCGGAGGTGATGTAGCCCGCGCGCAGGTCACGGCGCACCGCCTCCGGGTCGCGCTCGGCGGGATCTCCGAACCCGCCTCCGCCGCCGGTGTGCAGATGGACGCGCGCGCCCCGCGGGATCCGCACCCGGGTGGCCTTGGCATGGCGCGACCGGGTGCCGTCTGCAAGCTCCAGCTCGAGCGCGTTCGGCCGCGCCGGGCCGCCGCCGACCAGCCCCCACGGAGCGTTCCGGGTCCGCTCGATCGTCGAGGTCAGCCACGAGTCCTCGCGCATCTCGAACGAGATGTCGATGCCGAGACCGCCGCGGTGACGCCCCGGGCCGCAGGAGTCGGCGGCGAGCTCGGCACGGCGCACGATCCAGGGGTTCTTGGCCTCCCACACCTCCGTGGAGGTGAGCCGGGTCGCAGCCTCCGAGACGTGCATGAGGCCGCTCGCGCCGTCGCCGCGGTCCGACGCCCCCTGACCGATCGGATGCGGCGCGCCGTCGGTCCACGGCTCACCGGTCCCGGCTCGGGCGCCCCACCACACGAGCGCGCAGATGTCCCCGCCGCTGGCGGCGGGCACGGCCTCCGGAGACGCGTCGGCGATCGCCCGGTAGATCACCTCGATCGCCTGGTCGCCGGCCCAGCCGTAGAGGAAGCACGGGGCGGGATGGAGCGGATGGAACAGCGTCCCCGGCCGCGTCCGCACCTCGATCGGGCGGAAATGGCCCTCGCACGGCGCGATCGTGCCGCCCGCGAGCATCGAGATCGCGATCCGGCTCGCGGACACCGTCGACGGGAGCGGGCAGTTGATCGGCCCCTCCTGCTGCTCCGGCGCGTCGGTGAAGTCGAGCGTCACGCCGTCCTCACGGATCTCGACCCTGATCTCGAACGGGACCGGCGCGTCGGTGATGCCGTTGGAGTCCATCTCCCCGCGTCCGACGTACCGGCCCTGGGGCAGCGCGGCGAACCAGTCACGCACGATCGCCTCGCCGTGGTCGTACATGTGCGAGACCGCGGCTCCGAAGCGTTCCAGCCCGTAGCGCTCGACGACGCGGATCAGCGCGGCGGCGCCGGTCCGCACGCCCACGATCGTCGCGTTGATGTCGCCGGCGACCATCTTCGGGACCCGCGAGTTGGCGACCGCCAGCCGGAAGATGTCGGTCATCACCCGGCCACGGGAGACGAGCTTCACGCCCGGGAAGATCGTGCCCTCCTGGAAGACGTCGACGGTGTCGGTCGAGTAGGGCTCCTTGCCGCCGATGTCGAGCCAGTGGGCCTTGATCGCCGCGTAGCCGACGAGCTCGCGCTCGTCGAGGTAGATCGGCATCACCATCGCCGCGTCCTGCGGGTGGGAGCCGGTCCCGTAGGGATCGTTGTAGAGGATGATGTCGCCGGGGTCGAGCGCGCCCTCCCCGCCGACCGCGTCCACCGCGGCGCGCACGCAGAAGCTCATCGTGCCCATGAACACCGGCAGGCTCGGCGCCTGCGCGAGCAGGCACACGTCGCGGTCATACAGCGCGGCGGCGAAGTCGAGCACCTCGTAGATGACCGGGGAGAACGAGGTGCGCACGAGCGCGCGCTTCATCTGGTCGGCTGCCGCGTTGCAGCCGTGGCGGATGATCTCCGTGGTGATCGGGTCGGCGTCCGCGGTCGCTCTCCGGCCGCCCGCGCCGCCGCGGGACACCTCGATTGCCCCCTTGGTCATGTGCCCTGTCCCTCCTCGGTTCCCGTGCGGCTGATGACGAGCGCGCCCTGCGGGTGCACCTCGAGCGCCGAGCCCTCGTCGACGTACGTCGTCGCGGTCGGCTCGAGCACGATCGCGGGGCCGTCGAGCCGGCCGCCCGGCACGAGCTCCGCGCGCTGGACGAGCGCGAACGACAGCTCCCGATCCGCCGTGAACGACCACGCCGGCCGGGTGCTCGCCACCGGCGCCACGGGCGCGCCCGCGGGCGACTGCGGCTGTGCGCTGCCGTTCGCCGTGTGATGCGGAGCCCCGTTCGGGGCCGCGTCGACGATCGCCCGCACGCAGACGATCTCGACCTGCTCGTCGATCGTCGAGCCGAACGTGCGGTCGTACTCGCGCAGGAACGTCTCGGTGAGCAGCTCGGGCTCGGAGGCGATCGCGCCGCCGCGCATCGGACCGGCGACGGTGAGCGTGTGCTCCTGGCCGACGAAGCGGATGTCGAGCTGGACCGAGCGGCGCAGGGCCCCGTCGCCCTCCCCCGCCTCCAGCTGAGCGAACAGCGCCTCGGCCACGTCGCGGGCGCCATCGAGGCCGGGCGAGGAGAGCCGGCTGATGTAGGTGCGCGACGCGGTCCGCGCGATCTCGGCGCGCAGCAGGCCCCATGCGGAGAAGTTGCCGGCATACGGCGGGATGATCAGCGCCCGGGCGCCGAGCTCGGCGGCGAGCAGGCCCCCGAACAGCGGCCCGGCGCCGCCGAACGCGACCAGCGAGGCCTCGCGCGGGTCCTGCCCACGGTCGACGGTCACTCCGCGGATCGCGTCGCCCATCTGCGCGACGACGATCTGGACGATCCCCCGCGCGACCTCGGCCGCGGAGGAGAAGCGCAGCCGCTCGGTCAGCTCGGCGAACGCGTCCTGCGCCAGATCGCGATCGAGCGTCACCCCGCCCGAGATCTCATCGGTGGGCAGCATGCCGAGCAGCACGGCGGCGTCGGTGACGGTCGGCGCGCGCCCACCGCGTCCGTAGCTGGCGGGCCCGGGATCGGCTCCGGCGCTGTGCGGGCCGACTCCGAGCAGGCCGCCGGCGTCGACGTGGGCGATCGATCCGCCACCGGCGCCGATCGAGCGGACGTCGATCCACGGCGTCTGGATCGGCAGCCCCCGGACCGCACCCTCGTAGAGGACCGGCGGGCGGCCGTGATCGATCAGGCACGTGTCGAAGCTCGTGCCGCCGACGTCGGCCGCCACCGCGTGCTCGAGCGCGAGGTCACCGGCGAGCTCGGCGACCGCCCGGGCGCCGGCGACGGGTCCGGAGAGGATCGTCTCGACCGAGCGCTCGGCGGCCTCCTCGAACGTCATCGCCCCGCCGCCCGAGCGCATGATCAGGCACTGCCCGCGCAAGCCGCGCTCGCGCAGGCCCGCCTCGAGCCGGGCCAGATAGGAGTTCATCCGGCCGCGGACGAACGCGTCGATCACGGTCGTCGTCGTGCGCTCGTATTCGCGGTACTCGCCCGAGACCCGGTGCGACAGCGACAGATGGCCGCCGAAGCCGGCCTCGCGCAGGCCCGCAGCGGCGCGGAGCTCATGCGTGGGGTTGACGTAGGCGTTCATGAACGCGATCGCCACCGCGGTGACCCCTCCCCGCGCGAACGTGCTCGCCGCGGCGAGCACGTCGGCCTCCTCCAGCGCGGTGTCGATCTCACCGTCGGCGAGTACCCGCTCGGTGACCGGGCAGCGCAGCTCCCGGGCCACCATCGGCGGGGGTGGCGCCCAGAACAGGTCATAGGGATCGTCGCGGTCGCCGCGCCGCAGCTCGAGCACGTCTCGGAAGCCCCGTGTCGCCAGCAGCCCGACGGTTGCACCGCGGCCCTCGAGAAGCGCGTTGAGCCCGACCGTCGTGCCATGACGGAACGAGTCGGCGCCGCCCAGCTGCTCGGAGGTGAGTGTCGCGTCGAGCACCGCGAGCACTCCCTCGTCCGGCGCCGCGGGGATCGTCGGCACCTTCGCGACGATCACCTCGCCCGACGCGTCGTCCCGGTAGATCAGGTCCGTGAACGTGCCGCCCACGTCGACCGCGATTGAGCGTGCCATAGGGCCGACAGTCTGAGCGGCGATCCGCACGCACTCAATGTGCTGAGACGACAGATGATGTGCTGATTTTGTGCCGGCGCCATAATCCTGATGGTGCGCGTCGATGAGCTTCTGCGCGGCCGGGCGGCCTCGGGGATCTCGCTCGTCGCCGGCCCGTGGGACGCGCGGCCGGTCGAGCGGATCGCGATCATCGACGACCTCGACGACCTCGCCCGCGCCAGCCGCAACGCGCTCGCGATCCTCACCCGCTCGGCCTCGAGGCGCGCGGCCGGGTACGAGCTCGACTTCGTCCTGCGACACGCCGGCGACCACGAGCTCGCCGCGGTCGCGCTGTACGGCCCGGCGACGACGTCGCTCACCGCGATCCGGCTCGCCGACCGCAGTCGCGTCGCGCTGCTGGCGGTCGCCACGCACCGCGATCTCTCCGAGGTCGCGTTCGCCATGGAGCAGTCCCTGCGCAGCGGGTCCGACGCGATGCTGCGACGGATCGAGGCGACGCTCGCGGCGGTCCGCGACGCCGAGGAGCTGACGCTCGGCTCGATCCTCGTCTCCGCGTCGGAGGCGCTCGAGACGCCCGTCCGCTACACCGAGCTTCCCGAGGGGGCGATCACGGTCCCGGTGTTGCTCGGCACTCATGCCGAGGGCCACGTGTCGGCCGAGCAGAGCGACGCCGCGACCGACGTCGGCTGCCAGCTGGTCGCGGATGCGATCGCGCGGGTCCGGCTGTCGCTGCGCTCCTCGCGGCAGGCCGCGATCCAGGCGCGCGGCGCGGCGCTCGCCGACGTGCTGGCCGCCGACGACGCCGACGTGGCGACCGCGGCCGAGCGCGCCCGCCTGCTCGATCTCGCGCTCGACGGCTCACACCGAGCGATCGCGATCGAGCCGTTCGGCGGCGGCGGCGCGAGCGCCGCGCTGCTCGGACGCGTGCGCACGCTCGCCGAGACGCAGGGTCCCGAGTGGACGGTGCTGGCACTCGACCACACGATCCTCGCAGTCCGGATGGAGCGACCGGGCGCGCGCGTCACGGTCACCGAGGACGCGGTCACGGTCGCCGCGGCGATCGTCGCCGAGCTCGCGGGTCGCCCACGGGCGCCGGCGCTCGTCTGCGGCGTGAGCGGCGAGCACGATGGGATCCTCGGGCTGCGTACCGCCACCCACGAGGCGCGGGCCGCGCTCGCCTCCGCCCGGGCCGAGTCGCGAGTCAACGAGCCGCTCAGCTTCGATGCCACGCCGGTGCGGCGGCTGCTCGTCGAGCTGCGTCTCCTCCTCGACGGCGGCGCGTCACTCGGTCGTGGCGCTGCTCGCGCCCCTTGATCGGCTCGGCCCGCCGCGTGCCCGGACCGCCGTCGACACGCTCCAGGTCTACCTCGACGAGCGCGGCTCGCTGGTGGCGGCGGGCCGGCGGCTGCACCTGCATCCGAACGCGGTCGGCTACCGCATGCGGCGGATCCGCGAGCAGCTCGACATCGACCTCGAGGATCCCGAGCAGCGGCTCGCGCTGCAGCTCGCCTGCCGCGCGCGGCTGATCGACGCGGGAGAGGGTGCTCGCGCCAGCGGCTGACTTTCGTAAAGTCGGGGAGACAGGATTTGAACCTGCGACCGCCCGGCCCCCAGCCGGGTGCGCTACCAGACTGCGCCACTCCCCGTGACCAGCCGATGATAACCCCGCCTCGCGAGCGGCGCTCCCGGCCAAGCGGGCGGCGGGAATCGAACCCGCCCTAAGAGCTTGGAAGGCTCCTGTGCAACCACAACACTTCGCCCGCGGGAACGCTGAGCGTACCGCGTCGCCGCACGGCGCGGCGGCGCTCGCGGGGCGAGCCGGTCGGCGGTCAGGTCGACGACCGCCCAGATCGCCGGCGAGGGCACCGGCGCCAGCCGTGGTCAGCTCCGCGCCGACGTCGAGCGGCGCCCGGTAGAGGCCGACGGTGACCGGCGCGGGGAAGGCGCTACTCCCCGAGGACCTTGATGACCATGCGCTTCGGCCGGCCGCCGTCGAACTCGCAGTAGAAGACCTGCTGCCAGGGGCCGAGGTCGAGCGCGCCGTCGGTGACCGGCACGATCACCTGATGGTGGACGAGCAGGTTCTTGAGGTGCGCGTCGCCGTTGTCCTCCCCGCCCCGGTGGTGGCGGTAGTCGCCCGGGTCCGGCGAGAGCTCTCTGGCCACCCCGTTGGCCGGCTCGCGCCAGCTCGGCGGCGCGAGCTTGTCCAGCCACTCGAGCACGTCCTCCTGCAGCCCGGGCTCGTCGTCGTTGATCCACACCCCGGCGGTGATATGCATCGCGCCCACGAGCGCCATCCCCTCGGCGATCGCGCTCTCCCGGACCGCCGTCTCGACGTCCTCGGTGATGCGGATGAACTCGCGCCGGCGCGCGGTGTCGAAGGTCCGGTAGACCGTGTGCGAGATCAGAGCAGGGGAGCCGGGATTCGAACCCGGATTCATGGTTTTGGAGACCATGCGCATAGCCGTTAACTCACTCCCCTGGGAGCGGAAGGTCGATGGTACCCGGCGACGGGGGGACGGCGGTCGACAGCGGAACGGGACGGAGGACGGTGCGGGCGGCGGACGGACGGATGCGGGCGGAGGGACTCGAACCCCCAAGGGCATAGCCCACCGGCACCTAAAGCCGGCGCGTAGACCAGTTCCGCCACGCCCGCGGACGGCCCGGTGGATTGTACGGCCGGCCGGGCGCGTCCCGTGGGCGCGGTCGTGGCGTCCCAGGGGCGCAGGCCGGGTCCCGCGGAGGTATGGTCCGGCCGTGGCGCGACATCGAGACGTCCGCCCTGGCTACACGGTCATCCACCCCAATCGCGACCGCGCGATCTGCAAGGTGACGCGGATCTTCGTCGTGGTCGGGCTACTCGTGTCGGTCGCGCTGATGCTCGGGCGGTGACGGTCGGCGGCTGGAGCAAGCTCGAGGGGATGACGCCGGTCAACTTCATCTGGTGCGGCGGTCTACGTGGTGATGGCGTTCTTCATCGCCCGGTGGGCCCGCGGGCTGTTGCCGATCGCGGGTGTGCTCGGCCTGCTGCTGCTGGCGATTGCGCTGATCGCGACGGTCGGGCTGGGCGGGACGAGCTGGTTCGACCGCTCGAACGCCGGCTACGGGGCCGCCCACGCGCTCGGCGGCGGCCAGGGCCTGAGCTCGCACACGATCGGCACGCTGGTGCTGCTGCTCGTGCCGGTCGAGGTCCTGCTCATCCTGGTCGCGGTCCTCGGGTTCGCCCAGGGCTGGAACGTGCGAGCTCGAGGTTCCCGACGAGCAGGCCACGACGCGCAGTCGGGGCGGCCGGGGCGGGGCTGACGTTCGCGGCCCCCGGGGCCGCCGCCACCTGACCGGCGCCGAGCGCACCGGCCCGCGCGGTCGGGGCGGATCCGTCGCATGCGTGTGCGCGGGCGCGACGGTGGCGACAGATCCAGAGTGCGGCGAGAGGGATTCGAACCCTCACGTCCTTGCGGACAACGGATTTTGAGTCCGTCGTGTCTACCGTTCCACCACCGCCGCGGAGGGGCACCGGAGTCTAATCCGCAGCCGGGGCGGTGCTGCGGGTCGCGAATCGCCCGCGGGCGCCGACCGGTGGACATGGATGCGCGGTTTTGCTGCCCAGGGCGATGAAAACGCCCGCGCGGACGACCGCGGCGGCCCGCGCGGGCGTTTCGCTGCCGGAGCGTCGCCCGGACCCCGGAGCGTCGCCCGGACCCAGAGCGCCGCCGCGACCCCAGCACCGCCCCGGAGCCGCCCGTACCCCCGCGGGCCCGGGTCAGCCGCCGAGCACGAGCGCGCGCAACTCGCCGAGCAACGGCTCGGGGCCGACGAGGATGCCCGCCGGGCCGTCGTCGCCCTCGGCGAGCCGCTCGACGCGGAGCCCGGCGCGCTCGGCGAGCAGCGTGCCCGCCGCGATGTCCCACGCCTTGACGCCGCGCTCCCAGTACAGGTCCAGCCGCCCGCAGGCGAGCCACGCGAGGTCGACCGCGGCCGCTCCGGCCCGACGGATGTCCCGCACGCGCGGCAGCACGCGGGTGAGCACCGCGGCCTGGCGGGCGCGCATCTCGCCGTCGTAGCCGAACCCGGTCGCGACCAGGGCCGTGGCCAGGTCGTCCGCGCCACCCGCCTCGATCGGCTCGCCGTTCAACGTCGCCGGCCCGGACCGCGTCGCCGCGAAGCACTCGTCGTGGTTGGGGTCGAGCACCACGCCGACGAGCGAGCCGTGCTCGTCCTCGCAGGCGACGCTCACCGCCCACTGGGGCACGCCGAACAGGAAGTTCGTGGTGCCGTCCAGCGGGTCGATCACCCAGCGCAGGGCTCCGTCCCCGGTCGCGCCCCCTCCTCGCCGAGGATCGCGTCCCGCGGCCGTCGCTCGCCGAGCACGGCGCGGATCGCGGTCTCGGCCGAGACGTCGGCCTCGGAGACGAGGTCGGTCGGCGACGACTTGGAGCGGATCTGCCGCTGGCGGTGGCCGAAGCGCTGCACGAGCTCCGCCGCGCCCGCACGGGCCGCGACCAGGGCGATCTGCAGCAGCTCGTCCTCGCTCGCGGTCATCTCCCCGCGTTGTAACACAACCGCCTCCGACGCTCCCCCTCAATAGACTGACGCGGCCATGGCCTCCCCGGTGTGCATCGTCGGCGGAACCGGCGCACTCGGGTGATCGGGCTCGTCGCCCGGATCGACGGGCTGCGGCCGGTCAACGCCGTCGCGCTGGAGACGGCCCGCATCGTCGAGGGGCTGACCCCGCTGATCATCTCGATCAACATGCGCAACCAGGCCCGCGCCGGCATCCGCGTCACCGGCCTCGACGGCTGACCCGCCCCGCACCGCCCACGTGATGACGAGCGACCCCGGCCGCGACGCACCCTTCCCCGCCGCGGCCCGGTCGTCGTACTCGCCGGCGGCACCGGCGGCGCCGGCTCGCGCGCGGGATGCTCGACGTCGCCGGCGAGGCACTCGTCGTGATCGCCAACACCGGCGACGACATCGAGATCTACGGAGGCCACGTCTCCCCCGACGCCGACCTGGTGACGTTCTGGCTGGCCGACCGGATCGACGAGCGCGGCTGGGGCCTGGCCGACGACACGTTCACGGTCATGGACGGACTGCGCGAGCTCGGGCACGAGATCTGGTTCAACCTCGGCGACCGGGACCTGGCGATCGCCGTCCACCGCGCCGAGGCGCTGGCGGCGGGCCGCACGCCAGACGGCTGCGCAGCAGGAGATCGCCGCCGCGCTCGGCGTCCAGCGCCCGGGTGCTGCCGATGAGCGACCGGCCGGTGCGCACGCGGGTGAGCGCGGGCGACCGCTGGTGGGCGCTGCAGGCGTTCATGATCCGCCGCCGTGGCGAGGGCCCGATCGAGGGCGTCGAGTACCGCCACGCGCCCGCGGCGGCGCCCTCCCCGCAGGTGCTGGACGCGATCGGCGCGGCCCGCGCGATCGTCATCGGCCCGTCCAACCCGGTGCTCTCGATCGGCCCGATCCTCGCCGTCCCGGGGCTCGCCGACGCGCTGCGCCTCAGCGCGGCACCGGTCGTCGCGGTCAGTCCGCTCGTCGGCGGAGCGGTGCTCAAGGGCCCGACGGCCGCCTGCCTGCGGTGGGCGGGCCGCACGCTCGACAGCGACGGGATCGCCTCCTGCTACGCGCCGCTCATCGACGGGCTCGTCGCCGACGATCCGGCGCACGGCCTCGTCACGCTGCAGCGCGACGTGCTGCTCGACACGCCCGAGCGCCGCCGCGCCGTGGCCGAGGCCACGCTTGAGTTCGCGCTCGGACTGACCGCCCGGCGAGGCCCCGGACGATGACCGCCCGCCGGTAGCGTGGTCCCCACATGACGACGATCGCCATCCTCCCCATCAAGACGCTCGACCACGCCAAGCAGCGCCTCGCCGAGGAGCTCGACCCCACACCCCGGCGCTCGCTGGTCGAGGCGATGTTCTCCGACGCGCTGATCGCGATGCGGCGCGCCGACGACGATCGGCACGGTGATCGTCGTCACCCCGGATCACGTCGCGCAGCGGATCGGCGCCGGGTACGGGGCGGACGTGGTCGAGGATGCGGACGCCGGCCACAATGACGCCGCCCGGCGCGGCGTCGAGCACGCGGTCAAGCTCGGCGCCGACCGCGTCCTGCTCGTGCCGGGCGACTGCCCCCTGCTCGACCCCGACGAGCTCGACGCGTTCGTCGGCCGCCGGCCGCGCACCCGTCGGTGCTCGTCGTCCCCGATCGCCACGGGACGGGCACGAACGCGCTCCTGATCACCCCTCCCGGCGCGTTCGCGCCGAGCTTCGGCGAGGGCAGCCACGACCGCCACCTCGAGCAGGCGCGCGCCGCCGGCCTCACCGTCGAGTCGGTGTCGGTGCCCTCGCTCGCGCTCGACGTCGACACCCCGGAGGACCTCGCGGTCCTCACCGACGCGCTCGAGCGCTCCCGCGGCGGTGCCGCGCTCACCCGCGGGATGCTCCGCCAACTCGTGCGCAGCCGCGGGTGAGCTGCGCCACCGCCCTGCCGGGGATCCCCGAGGTCGGGGCCGGCGACGAGCCGGCCGCTGATCGCCGACGCGCTCGGCCGCCCGGGGCGCCGGTGGCCACACCGGCGCGGTGCTCGTCGTCGCCCACAAGCTCATCTCCAAGGCCGAGGGACGGACCCGCAGGCTGTCCGAGGTCGACCCCCACCCCCCGCGCCGTGGAGCTCGCCGCGCGGCTGGGCGGCAAGGACCCGCGCCACGTCCAGGTCGTGCTCGACGAGACCCGCGAGGTGCGCCGCGCCGAGCGCGGCGTCCTCATCTGGGAGACCCACCACGGGTTCGTGTGCGCGAACGCCGGCGTCGACGCCTCCAACGCCGCCGAGGACGAGACCGTGATCATGCTGCCGCTCGACCCCGACGCCTCGGCGCGGCGGCTGCGCGCGGGCCTGAGGGAGCGGACCGGGGCCGCGCCCGCCGTGCTCATCACCGACTCCTTCGGCCGCGCCTGGCGCCACGGCCAGTGCGACATCGCGATCGGCTGCGCCGGCCTTGCGCGCTCGAGGACTGGCGCGGGCGCACCGACGCCCGCGGGCGCGAGCTGCGGCGACCGTGATCGCCGTCGCCGACGAGCTGGCCGCCGCCGCCGACCTCGCCCGCACCAAGGACGCGATGCAGCCCGCGGTGCTCGTCACGCGGCGTCGAGCGCGTCACGTCGCCGAGGACGGGCCCGGGTCGCGCCGCTGCTGCGCGGCGCCGACAGGACCTGTTCCGCTGAGCGCCGGCTCCGTCGTACCGGGCGGCGCGCCGACGGCGTGAAAACCGCCGTCGACGTGCACGATCTCGCCGCTGATCGCCCGCGAGTAGTCCGACAGCAGCCAGCACACCGCCCGGGCGACCGGCGCCGGATCGGAGACGTCCCAGCCGAGCGGGGCCTGCGGCGCCACAGGTCGGCGAGCTGCTCGAAGCCCGGGATCCCCTGGGCGGCGACGGTGCCCAGCGGACCGGCGGACACGAGGTTGCAGCGGATGCCGTCGGGCCCGAGGTCGCGGGCCAGGTAGCGCGTTGACGGACTCCAGCGCGGCCTTGGCGACGCCCATCCAGTCATAGATCGGCCAGGCGACGCGTGGCGTCGAAGTCGAGCCCGACGATCGCTGCCGCCGCGCTCCATCAGCGGCTGCAGGGCGGCGGCGAGCGCCTTCAGCGAGAACGCGCTCGTCGTGAACGCCTGCGCGGCGCTGTCGGCCGGCGCGGTCATGAACTTGCCGCCGAGCGCGTCCTGGGGCGCGAACGCGATCGCGTGCAGCGCCCCATCGATCCCGCCCCAGCGCTCGCGCAGCGGCTCGGTGAGCGCCTCCAGGTCCTCGGCGCGGTTGACGTCGAGCTCGAGCACGTCGACCGGCTTGGGCAGCCGCTGTGCGGCTCGCTCGGTCATCCGCTTCACCCGCCCGAAGCTACGTCAGCAGCACCTCGGCGCCCTCGCGCTGCGCCTGCTCGGCGGCGTGGAAGGCGATCGAGTCCCTCGTGATGACGCCGGTGATGAGCAGGCGCTTGCCCGACAGGATCATCGCGCGGGCCGGACGCGCGACCGCGTCGCTACGCCAGCGACCGAGCTCGCCGCGAACGCTCCAGCGCGCGATCAGCCGGTCGCGGGTCTCGGCCGGCTCGATGATCTCGTCGACGAACCCCTCGGCGGCCGCGCTGTCGGCGCGCAGGTGCTCCTCGGCGTAGACCTCGGCCAGGCGGTCGCGCTCGGCCTCCGGGTCGGCAGCGACGCGGAGCTGGCGGCGGTTGACGATCCCGACCGCGGCCTTGGCGCTCATGATCCCGAGCTCGGCGTCGGGCCAGGCCATCACCAGGTCGGCGCCGAGGTCGCGAGAGTTCATCGTGATGTAGGCGCCGCCGTAGGACTTGCGCAGCACGACCGTGAACTTCGGCACCCGCGCCGCGGCGAACGCCCGCACCAGCGAGGCGCCGTGGCGGATGACCCCGGCGGGCTCCTGCTTGGAGCCGGGCATGAAGCCCGGCGTGTCGACGACCGCGACGAGCGGGAGCCCGAACGAGTTGCAGAAGCCGATGAAGCGCGCGGCCTTCTCCGAGCTCTCGGCGTCGAGCACGCCGCCGAGGTAGCGCGGCTGGTTGGCGACGATCGCGACCGGGCGGCCGTCGATGCGCGCGAGCGCGGTGACGACGTTGCGCGCCCAGCGCGGGTGCAGCTCGAGGATCGAGTCGCGGTCGACGATCGCGCGCAGCGCGAGCCGCACGTCGTAGGCCCGCCGCGGCTCGGCCGGCACGAAGTCGCCGGGGCTCTCGCCGGTCGCCGTCCGCATCGGCGCGCGCGGCAGGGTCCCGCCCGCGACCGACGGCAGGTAGCCGAGGATCTGACGTACGGTTCGCGCGGCGCTCGCCTCGTCGGCCTCGACGAGATGGCAGACGCCGTTGCGGTCGTGGACGCGCGGTCCGCCGAGCCCGGCTGCGTCGATCTCCTCGCCCAGCGCCTCGCGCACGACACCCGGGCCGGTGAGGAACATCGCCGCGTCCTCGGTCATGACGATCAGGTCGGTGAGCGCCGGCGAGTACGCGCCGCCGCCGGCCGACGCGCCGGAGACGATCGAGATCTGGGGCACGACGCCGGTGAGCCGCACGGTCTCGCGGAAGATCTGCCCGTAGCCGGCCAGCGCGGCGGTTCCCTCCTGGATCCGGGCGCCGCCGGACTCGACGAACCCGACGACGGGGATCCGGGCCCGCTCGGCGGTCTGCAGCACGCGCACGATCGTCTCGGCGTGCAACTGGCCGAGCGCGCCGCCGAAGAAGCGGCCGTCCTGGGCGTAGCAGGCGATCGGCCGGCCGTTCACCAGCCCGGTCGCGCCGACGACGCCGTCGCCGGGCGCGGCGCGCTCGCCGAGGCGCTCGGACATCACACCCGAGCGCAGCACCCGCAGCGAGCCGGTGTCGCACAGAGCCTCCAGACGCTCGATCGGGGTCAGCCGCTGCGGGCGCACGACGTCGGGGAGCGGCGTGGCGGTGGCGCTCATGACTGTGCTCCTCGGATCGCAAGCGTGACGTTGTGGCCGCCGAACGCGAACGAGTTCGACAGCGCGAGCGGCGGGTGCCCGTTGGAGACGATCAGCGGCCGCGACTCGCCGGGGACGTAGTCGAGATCGAGCTCGGGGTCGGGGACCTCGTAGCCGAGCGTCGGGGCGATCACCCCGGTCATGAGGGTGCGCACGGTGGCGACCGCCTCGATCGCGCCGGCGGCGCCGAGCAGGTGCCCGATCGACGACTTGGTCGAGGACACCGGCAGCGTCTGCGCGGCCTCCCCGAGGGCGGTCTTGATCGCTCGCGTCTCGGCCGCGTCGTTGAGCGGGGTCGAGGTGCCGTGGGCATTGATGTAGTCGACGCCACGGGCGCCGCGCCGGCGTCGCCGAGCGCGAGCTCGATCGCGCGTGAGGCGGGCGTGCCGCTCGGGTCCGGCGCGGTGAGGTGGTGGGCGTCGGTGGTCGAGCCGTAGCCGGCGATCTCGCCGAGCACCGTGACCCGCGCTCGCGCGCGTTGTCCTCGGCCTCGAGCACGAGCACGCCGGCGCCCTCGCCCATCACGAAGCCGTCGCGGCGCAGGTCGAACGGGCGCGAGACGCCCGACGCAGACAGCGCCTGCATGCTCGAAACGAGGCCTCGGCGAACTGGGTGAGCGTCGCCTCGCCCCGCCGCAGACGACCATGTCGGCCTCGCCGTACTGGATCATCCGCAGCGCCAGCCCGATGGCGTGGGCGCCGCTGGCGCAGGCCGAGCCGACCTGGAAGCTCTGGCCGCGGATCCCGTGCTTCATGGTGATCGCGGCGGCGGCGGCGTTCGGCATGTACTGCGGGATGCCGAGCGGGGAGACCTGGCGGGCGCCACGCTCGCGCATCACCTCGAGCTGGCTCTCGATCGTGCCCTGCCCGCCGATCCCGGTCGCGATCACGCACGCGACGCGGTACGGGTCGATCCCGCTCTCGGACGCGCCCCCGACCCAGCCGGCCTGGGCGATCGCCTCGCCGGCGGCGACGAGCGCGAACTGCGAGAAGCGGTCCAGGCGGCGCGCCTCCTTCACCGACAGGTGCTCGGGCGGGCTGGAACTCGTCGGCGCGGCCGAGGCCGTCGCTGATCCCGACCACGCCGGCCGCCCAGCGCTCATGGAGCCGCGCGGCGCCGATGCCGAGCGGGCTCACCGCGCCGATCCCGGTGACGAGGACCCTGCGTCTGTCTGCGGATGCGGACAAGGGGCCGGTCCTAGCCGGCGCGCTCGACGATCAGGTCGACCGCGTCGCCGACGGTCTTGAGGTCCTTCATGTCCTCGCCCTTGAGCACGACGCCGTACTCCTCCTCGACGACCTGCGCGAGCTCGACGAGGTCGAGCGAGTCGATGTCGAGCTCCTCGAAGGTCGCGGAGCGGGTGATCTGGCTCTGGTCGGGGCCGAACGACGCAAGCGTCTCGATCACTCGGCTCTCCACTTGTTCAGTTGTCACAGACATGTCGTGTTCTCCTTCTTGTAAAAGTTCGCGGTCTGGAGGAAAGGTCATTCAGGCGGCCAGGCCACCGTCGACGGACAGAACGGCGCCGGTCACATAACCGGCCTGGTCGGACGTCAGGAAGCGCACGCATGCGGCGACCTCCTCGGCGGTGCCCGCGCGGCGCGCCGGGACCTTTCGAGCAGGCGCCTGGTCGACTCCTTCGGTCATCTCGGTGTCGATCCAGCCGGGGGCGACGGCGTTGATCGTGATCCCGCGCCGCGCGACCTCGACGGCCGAGTTGCGGTGAGAGCGATCAGGCCGGCCTTGGCGGCGGCGTAGTTGGGCTGGCCGGGGTTGGCGCGCAGGCCGACGACCGAGGCGACGTTGACGATCCGCCCCGCCCGCGCGCGCATCATCGGCCGCAGGGCGCGGCGCGTGAGCCGGAATGCGGCGGTGAGGTCGGTGTCGATCACCGTCTGCCAGGCCTGGTCGGAAAGCGACGGGGTGAGGTCGTCGTCGGTGACGCCGGCGTTGTTGACCAGGCACAGGACCGGCCGGCCGTAGGCCTCCTCGAGCGCGCCGAACAGCGCGTCGGGCGTCCGGGGTCGGTGATGTCGCCCTGCGAGCGCGACCGCGCGACCGCCGGCCGACTCGATCTCGGAGACGACCGCGTGCGCCACTTCGCGCCGGAGCGGTAGCCGACGCCGACCGCCCAGCCGTCGGCGGCGAGCGCCTTGGCGGTGGCGGCGCCGATCCCGCGCGAGGCGCCGGTGACGAGCGCGCAGCCCTCGTCTCGCAGCTCAGGCATTGACGAGCTCCACGCCGGAGAGGGTGCGCTTGGCCAGGCCGGTGAGCACGCGGCCGGGGCCGACGTCGACGAACCGCTCGGCGCCGAGCGAATGCATGGTGAGCATCACCTCGCGCCAGCGGACCGGGTGGGTGAGCGCGTCGACGAGCTCGGCGCGCGGGTCGGTGAACGGCTGGGCGGTGACGGCGCTGATCACGGTCGTGCGCGGCCGGGTGAACCGCACCTCGCGCAGCGCCGCGGCGAACTCCGGCACTGCGGCGGCCATCATCGGCGAGTGGAACGCGCCGGCGACGTCGAGCGCCATCGCGCGCAGCCCGAGCTCCTTGGCGCGCTCGATCGCCGCTGGGATGTGCGACCTGGCGCCCGACAGGACGATCTGCAGCGGCGAGTTGTCGTTGGCGACGGTGAGGTCGGCGGCGGTCGCGATCTCGCCCGCGTGGTCGGAGGCGCCGGCTCCGATCACCGCCACCATCGAGCCGTCGCCGGCGGCGAGGCCGGACTCGTGCATGAGCCGGCCGCGCAGCGCGACCAGCTCCAGGCCGTCGCGCTCGCCGAGCGCGCCGGCGGCGACGAGGGCGCCGAGCTCGCCGAGCGAGTGGCCGGCCATCATCGCGCCCAGCGGCGAGCCGAGCGCCGTCCAGCCCGCCAGCGATGCGCAGAAGATCGCCGGCTGCGCGTACCTGGTGGCCTCGTCCGCACGCGGGAACGGGTCCTCTCCGACGACCTCCGCGGCGAGCGCGAGCAGGTCGGGACGGATGCGCTCGACAAGGTCGCGCATCTCGGGCGTCTGGCTCCCCTGCCCGGGGAACAGGATCGCTGAACGGGTGTCGGTCTCCGCAGGCATCGGCTGAACCTACGCCGACCCTAGGAACTCGATACAGGCAATCCGGGCATTTCCCCCCGTTCGGGGGGCGCACCGTCGCGCATCCGCGGCCCACGGCGCTCGAGGTCACAAGTCGTTGAACACATACTGGTTGTCGAACTCGACCACCTTGCGGTTGGTGAACGCCATGCCGAACGACGTCGAGCCGATCGCGCCCGGGCGGCCCTTCAGACCGTGCAGGTGTCGAGGCTCCAGTGGCATCGACGCCCGAACGCCCGCCGGACCGCGCTCCGCGTGCTGCCGATGTGGATGCCGTGCACGGTGTGGAAGCGGATGTGACGGCTGAACGGCCCATCGGTGACGCCGACGAAGTTCGCCCGGTCCGGGTGGTGGTTGGTGTCGAACTGGACGCTGAGGTTGAGCCGGTGGTAGTCGTATTCGGCCATTCCGAAGACGCGCACGGTGTGCGAGGGCCGGCCGAGCCGGTGGGCTCACCTGGTACGGAGTGAGCCCGAGCGCACACCTTCGATCGTCTTGACGGCACGCCCGGCTCGCGGCGAGAGCCGAGGCGGAACAGGAGAATCGCGCCACGGCGGCGAGCAGAGAGAGGGGTGTACGCGGCGGCGTACCCGCCGGGCGCGGCGGACAATCCCGGTAGCCTCCGATTGCGCCGTGTCCCTGCCCGTCCCGTCCTCGAAGACCGCCGCGCTCGTGACCGGCGCCTCCGCCGGCATCGGTGCCGAGATCGCGCGCGAGCTGGTCCGCCGTGGCCACGCGGTCGTGCTCGTGGCGCGGCGGAAGGATCGCCTGGAGCGGCTCGCCGCCGAGCTCGTCGCCGAGCATTCGGTGCGAGCCGAGACGCTCGGATGCGACCTGTCCAAGGTCGCCTCGCGCCAGCGACTGCCCGGCCGGATCGCGTCGCTCGGGCTCGACGTCGACGTGCTCGTCAACAATGCCGGGTTCGCGACCGGCGGCGCCTTCCACCTGTCCGATCCCGTGCGCGAGCTCGACCAGTTGCGGGTGCTCGTCGAGGCGCCGCTCGCGCTGTGCTCGGCGTTCCTGCCCGGCATGGTCCGCCGCGGCGCCGGAGCGGTCCTCAACGTCGCGTCGACCGCCGGCATGCAGCCGCTCCCCTACTCGGCGGGCTACTCGGCGGCGAAGGCGTACATCCTCACCTTCTCCGAGGCGCTGCACCACGAGCTCAGGGGCTCGGGAGTGACGGTCACCGCGCTCGCCCCCGGCCCGGTGTCGACCGAGTTCTGGGATCTTGCGGGCTGGGAGGTCGGCTCCGGGCAGTCGTTCGAGAACGCGGTGCCACGGCCCGCCTGGGTGTCGGCCCAGCAGGCCGCCGAGGCGGGCGTCAAGGGGCTCGACGCCGGGCATCGGGTCGTCGTCCCGGGCCTGCCGATGCGAGCGGCGATGCTCGCCGGGCGGCACGTGCCGCACGCGCTGAAGCTGCCCGTGCTCGAGTGGGCGATGCGGCGGCGCTGACCGGCGGTCAGGAGAGCAGCCCGACGCGCTGGGCGCGCTGGACCGCCTCGGCGCGGTTGCGCGCGCCGAGCTTGCGATACAGCGCGCTCGTGTGCTCCTTGACGGTGTGCGGGGACAGGAAGAGGTCGCCGCGATCTCGCGGTTGGTCGAGCCGGCGGCGATCAGGTCGAGCACCTCGCGCTCGCGCTCGGACAGCAGCGGCGCGGGCTGCTCGGACGCCGGCGCGAACACGGTCTGGCCCATCCCGACCGCGCGCACCGCCCGCGCGACGTCCTTGGCCTCCCAGTCCTTGGAGACGAACCCCGACGCGCCGGCCGCGCGCGCCGCCGCCCCCGACATGCGGCCCGAGCCGGAGATGAGCAGGACGCGCGTGTCCGGCGAGGCCCGGCGGATCGACGCGCACACGTCGGCGCCCGACTCACCCGACAGGAACAGGTCGACGAGCGCGACGTGGGGCCGCAGGGTCGGCAGCAGCGCGAGCGCCTCGGCGCCCGAGCGAGCCGCCAGGCAGTGGGTCACCCACGGCTGCTCGCCGAGCAGCACCCGGAAGCCCCAGTGCACGACATCGTGATCGTCGACCACGAGCACCCGCAGGCGGGGCTCGGCGCCGCTCATCGGTGGGTGGGCGGGGTCGTATTCAGGGGCACGACGAGCCTCACGCGCCACTCGCCGTCGCCCGGCGCGCCGAAGTCGAGCACGCCGCCCTGCTGGAGCGCCTCGAACGACGCGAGGCGCAGCCCCATGCCGGTGCCGCGCGCGCCCGAGCCGACGCCGTCGTTGCGGACCTCGAGCGTGAACGTGTCCTCGTCGGCCCTCACGCGCACCCGCACCGCGGTCGGCCGGGCGTGCTTGGCGACGTTGCGCAGCGCCTCGGCGAGCACCGCCTGGGCGAGCGGCTCGGCGGCGGGCGGGACGCTCACCGACGGGTCCCAATCGACGTTGACCGGCGGCGCCGGCGGCGCGGCCTCGCGGCCCGCGCGAGCTCGTCGGCGAGGGTCGTGCCGGTGTGCTGGGCGACCGGTGCGAGCGGCCGCTCGAGCGCCTGGCGCAGGTCGCCGAGCGCCTCCTGGACCTCGACGCGGCAACGCTCGCGCTGCTCGGCGTCCAGTGGCGACTGCGCGCTCAGCGCGAGCGTCACCCCGAACAGCCGCTGCACGACGCGCTCGTGGATCTCGCGCGCGAGCTCGATCCGATCGGCGAGCCGGCGCGTGCGCTCCTGCGAGCGGGTCGCGTTGCGCGCGGTGGCGACCAGCGCGGCGGTCTTGCCGAGCGTCCACAGCAGGTGTCGTTCGCCGTCGGCGATCTCGAACGGGCCGCCGCCGCGGTCGGCGAGGATCACGCCGTAGGCGTGGCCGGCGGCCGACAGCGGCGTGCAGGTGAGCGTCGAGATCCCGTAGCGGTCGAGGTACTCGCGCGGGACCTGGTGGTCCATGTCGTCGGCGATCACGACCGCGTCGGCCCGGCAGCGCCTGGGCGACGATCGGGGTCGCGATCAGCGACGTGGGCAGTGTGAGGTCGCGGAACGAGCCGCCGTGGGAGCCGGTGACGACCGCGCGGCGCCGGCCCGCGTCGCCCATCACGATCGCGGCGCGCTCCATCGTGGTCAGCCGGCAGATCGCCTCGCAGATGCGGTCGTAGAAATCCGTCGAGGTCGTGTCGGTGTCGAGCTCGGCGAGCAGCTCGACGAACACCTCGACCGGCTCGACCCCCGCGAACAGCGCCGACGGGTGATCGCCGGCGTCGGCCGGGGCGCGCCTTCGGCGACGCGGATGCGACCGGGTCGGTGCTCACGTCATGCCGCGAGCGGCTCGGGCTCGAACCGCCGGCGGACCTCGTAGAGGGTCGTGCGCTCGGCGGCCGGCCGGCCGGCGGCGTGCGCGGCGCCGATCAGGTCCTCGGGCGCCAGACGGACGCCGTGGTAGCTGCCGGCCATGCGGCTGATCGACTCCTCCATGAGCGTGCCGCCGAGGTCGTTGACACCCCAGGAGAGCGCCTCGGTGGCGGCGTCGAGCCCCATCTTGACCCACGACGCCTGCACGCTCGCGACGGTCTCGCCGAGCGCCAGGCGGAACACCGCCGTGTGCTTGAGGTTCTCCTCGCGGCTGATCTCCTGCACGCCGTGGGCGCGCCCCAGCAGCGTCTGGAACGGGATGAACGACAGCGGGACGAACTCGGTGAAACCGCCGGTGCGCTCCTGCAGCTCGCGCACCACGCGCATGTGCTCGGCGAGCTCGTGAGGCTCCTCGATGTGGCCGAACATGACGGTCGCGGTCGAGCGGATCCCGGCGCGGTGTGAGGCCTCGATGATCTCCACCCAGCGCGCGACCGGCAGCTTGTTGGGCGAGATCCGCTCCCGGACCCCGTCGACGAGCACCTCGGCCGCGGTGCCCGGGGTCGAGCCCAGCCCCGCGTCGCGCAGCCGCGCGAACACCTCGGCGGGCGCCAGCCCACTCACGTCGCACATGTGCGCGACCTCCATCGGCGAGTACGCGTGCAGGTGGACGTCGGGCGCCAGCTGCTTGGCGAAGCGCAGCCACCCGAGATAGTCCTGAAGCGTCCAGTCGGGGTGGATGCCCGACTGGATGCACAGCTCGGTGGCGCCCGCGTCAAGCGCCTCCCCCACGCGCTGGGCGAATTCCTCGCGCGAGTGCTCGTAGGCGTCAGGCGAGCGCTTGGACTGCCCGAACCCGCAGAACGCGCAGCCGACGATGCAGACGTTCGAGACGTTGATGTTGCGGTTGACGACGAACGTCACGGTTTCCCCCGCCACCCGCGCCCGCAGCTCGTCGGCCGCGGTGCGCAGGTCGGCGATCACGGCGGGCCGGCGCTCGGCGAACAGCGCTGTCAGCTCCGCGCCGTTGAGCGCGTGGCCGTCGCGGGCGCGCTCGATCGCGCGCGGGGCGGTCACCGGATCGATGTCGTGGGTGATGCGGCGGCCCGACCCCCGCCGCGGGATGAACGACCAGTAGCGGCTGGTGATCACGTCGAGCACGGGCGCGGCGATCCACTCCGGGTCGATGTGCTCCGGGTAGACGCAGAGCCGTTCGGACAGCGCGTAGCCGTCCTTGGCGAGGCGGTGCGCGACCTGCGCCGGCGACGGGAACGGATGCTCGGGCGAGATGTGGTCGCCGTTCGCCGACAGGCCGCCGAGGTCGGTCGCTCCCGCGGCGACGAGCTCGGGCCACCAGTCCGACAGGTTGGGCGGCACCTGGATGCCGACGTCGGGCATCAGCCGGCGGGTCTCGGCGATCAGCCGCTTCATGTCATCGAGCGTCACCGGGCACGCCCAGCTCGGCAGCCCCGCTCCGCGGGTGGCGTCCGTCCGCCCGGTGCGCCAGTACTCGCGGCCGCCCCCTCCGCGATCTCGGCCGGCTCCCGGCCGTAGTAGCTCTGGTGCGGACGAAGTTCTGAAGGATCACCTCCTGCAGATGCCCGTGCGCGCGGTGCAGCTCGGCCAGCTTGTCAAGCGAGGCGATCCGCTCCTCCTCGGTCTCGCCGATCCCGACCAGGATCCCGCTCGTGAACGGGATCCTCAGCTCGCCGGCGGTCTCGATCGTCGCGATCCGCGCGCTCGGGTGCTTGGTCGGCGAGCCGGCGTGCACGGTCTCCATCAACCGCTCGGACACCGACTCGAGCATCAGGCCCTGCGAGGCGGTCACCTCGCGCAGCCGAGGAGGTCCTCACGCTGCAGCACCCCGAGGTTGGTGTGCGGCAGGATCCCGCGTTCGAGCGCCTGCTCGCACGCCCACACGACGTAGCCGGTGAAGTCGGTGAAGCCGTACTCGGCGAGCTGCGCGGCCACGGTGGGGTTGTGCTCGGGCAGCTCGCCGGTGAGCACGAGCAGCTCCTTGATGCGATGGCGGCGCGCGGGGCCGTCGAGCGTGGCGACGACCTCGTCCAGCCTCGGGCCTCCAATCCCTCCCGAATGAATGCCCCGGGAGGGAAACCTTCTGCGACCGGACGGTTGCTATGAGACATGGTGGGCAACCTCGGGTTCTCAGTGGTAGTCCTGGATCGCCAGGACAACGATCATGTTGCCCTGCTCAGATCCCTCACCCGCAGTTTCGTCTCATCCCTTCAAGAGGCCCTGGTCGCGGAGCAACTGAAGGTAGCCGTTCAGTGAAACGATCCGGAGTCCTTCGTAAAATCGCGCGAGCAGATGAGCATCATCCGTGACCAGGTAGTCAGCAGCGGCGGCAAGAGCGGTGAGAAGTATCGGGCTATCCGCCGGGTCCTTCGGTACGACGTGACGAGACGCTCCCGGTTCTACAAGCTTGGCCCGACGAATGATCCGCGCCGGACAAATTCGCCAACCGACGAGAAAAGTCGAGCTTCTCCGTAAGGACGCACTCGAGTTCGTCGAGCAGGTAGAGACTGGCGTAGATCCGCCAGGATGCTTGTTCGGTCGCCTCGAGCAATTGTTCCGCAACCTCGCCGAAGAGGGCTTCTGCGACGTAGACATTCGTGTCGAAGAAGACCTTCATGACGAATAACGCAAGTCATGGATGGCCTGGTCC
>CAVPBY010000079.1:0-53123 GCA_963702225.1 uncultured Solirubrobacteraceae bacterium
GTGATTTTTGATGGCGCCCGAGCGCAGTTCTGGATCAGCATGTTCATCGGCGATAATCGGGATCAGACCACCGGTGATGGGATGTCTGATCTTTTTGCCGATCAGCGCACGATAGCGCTCGTCGTGCGGATGAACTGCAACCGCCATGTCGGCAAGCATCGTCTCGGGCCGCGTGGTAGCGACCTGGATTGCGCCGGATCCATCCGCGAGCGGGTAGCTCAGGGTCCAGAACCTCCCCTGACTTCCCTCGTCTCGACCTCGAGGTCGCTGATCGCCGTCTGGAACTTAGGGTCCCAGTTCACCAGCCGCTTGTCGCGATAGACGAGCCCTCTCCTGTAGAGCTCGACGAACACCCTCGTCACAGCACGAATGAAGCCCTGATCCACTGGCCAAGCGTTCATGGCGCCAGTCGCAAGATGCACCGAGACGACGGAGCTGGCGGGTGATCGACCCACCCGACTGAGCCTTCCACTCCCACACGTGCTCGAGGAAGGCCTCGCGGCCGATCTCGGGGCGGCTGAGGCCCTGGCTCTCGAGGTTGCGCTCAACGACCATCTGAGTGGCGATTTCGGCATGGTCGGTACCGACCACCCAGAGTGCATCCTTGCCGAGCATCCGTTCACGGCGGACGAGCACATCTTGAAGCGTATTGTCGAGCGCATGCCCGATGTGGAGGGAGCCTGTCACATTGGGCGGCGGCATGACGATCGTCCACGGCTCCGCATCTGGACGGTCAGGCCGGAACAGTCCTTCGTTCTCCCAATGCTCGTACCATCGCTGCTCGATCGCGGCCGGGTCGAAGGTCTTGGGAAGCTCACTCACGGCCGCTCGCGGTTACCGATGCGGCGATGCAGCATCAACCTCGCTCGCCATGCTCTGGCCGGCTCCGGAGCGCATCCGAAACGGGCTGCCCCTGGCCAAGCCACTGCCGCACAATTGTATTCTAAGCGCACATGCCCATCGCCTTTGATTTAGGCTATTCTCTAGGCCCGGCCCTGGCGCGTCGAGTGTTGTGAATTTGTCTAATGCATTCAGCCTTACAGGCCACAGCCTCACAGGTCCGATTTCGATTCCAACAAATGACTACGCTGGAGCTCGAATCTGTTCCATCTTCGCCGACTTGACACAACCCCAAAAATGCACGTCAACATCAGAACCGTTGACTAATGCCTCCTCCATCGAGACCTCAAAATTACCACGTCGGATGGATTTGCGCTGTGCAGACCGAGTACGTGGTTGCCTGCGAAATTCTCGACGAAGATATCCGCCCCTGTCCGACAGCTAGCCCTACGATGATAACATCTATACGTTCGGTCGTATCGGCTATCATAAAGTGGTTATTGCCTGCCTTCCAAAAGGTAAATATGGTCTCACGTCGGCGGCTTCGGTGGCTAAGGATATGCTCCGTAGCTTTCCATCGATTCGGTTTGGACTGATGGTAGGTATCGGAGGTGGTGCGCCGAGCCTAAAACACGATATTCGATTAGGTGACGTGGTGGTTAGTTCTCCTGTAGGTAGAACGGGCGGAGTGATTTACTACGAGTTCGGTAAGACGATACAGAACCAGAGGTTCGAGCGGACTGGGGCGTTGGATGCGCCGCCTCAGATGCTGCTCACGGCGTTAAATGTGATAGCGGCACAGCACGAACTAAAGGGACATCGGATCGCCGAGTCTGTTAGTAAGATGATCGAACGGAATCCGAGACTCCAAAAGTATCAGCGTCCGGAACCGGGGACGGATCGCTTATATAAGTCAGACTTTATTCATCCCGACCCTGAGGATGCCTGTGAGAAGGTATGCAGTGCGGAGACCGCACAGCTAGTCCAGCGCAATGAGCGTACAGCAAAAGACGACCCCGCAGTTCATTACGGCTTAATCGCATCGGCAGATCGACTAATGAAAGACGCACAAGTTCGGGATAAATTGGCGCGCGACGAAGAGGTATTATGCTTTGAGATGGAAGCTGCGGGGCTAATGGACCATTTCCCGTGCGTGGTCATCCGGGGTATCTGCGATTACTCGGACACCCATAAGAACGATATGTGGCAAGGATATGCCGCGGCTACTGCAGCGGCATACGCTAAGGAGTTGCTTGACGTGATACCGGCCACCGGGGAGTCCACAGCCATGTATCAGCCAGTGTCAGAGACTACGAGCAGCTCTTTCATCACTGAGCGCCCTGGAGAGACCCCGATGAATAGGGAAGAGATTAGAAATACTGGGGCTCACGCATCCGAAGACGAGGGTTATACCATTACCCATACCCTTATCGAAAATTCTGCGCGCCGTACGCTCGAGGGCCATTCAAGCTGGGTCCAGGCCGTGGCCTTTTCACCGGACGGCAGGCTGGTGGCGTCGGGGTCAAGGGATGGGACGGTCAAGCTCTGGGACCCCGCGACGGGAGCGGTGCGCCGTACGCTCGAGGGCCATTCAAGCTGGGTCCAGGCCGTGGCCTTTTCACCGGACGGCAGGCTGGTGGCGTCGGGGTCAAGGGACAGGACGGTCAAGCTCTGGGACCCCGCGACGGGAGCGGTGCGCCGTACGCTCGAGGGCCATTCAAGCTGGGTCCAGGCCGTGGCCTTTTCACCGGACGGCAGGCTGGTGGCGTCGGGGTCAGGGGATGAGACGGTCAGGCACTGGGACCCCGCGACGGGAGCGGTGCGCCGTACGCTCGAGGGCCGTTCGGGCTGGGTCCAGGCCGTGGCCTTTTCACCGGACGGCAGGCTGGTGGCGTCGGGGTCAAGGGATGGGACGGTCAAGCTCTGGGACCCCGCGACGGGAGCGGTGCGCCGTACGCTCGAGCTCCATTCAAGCTGGGTCCAGGCCGTGGCCTTTTCACCGGACGGCAGGCTGGTGGCGTCGGGGTCAGGGGATGGGACGGTCAAGCTCTGGGACCCCGCGACGGGAGCGGTGCGCCGTACGCTCGAGGGCCATTCGGGCTGGGTCCAGGCCGTGGCCTTTTCACCGGACGGCAGGCTGGTGGCGTCGGGGTCAAGGGATGGGACGGTCAAGCTCTGGGACCCCGCGACGGGAGCGGTGCGCCGTACGTTCGAGGGCCATTCGGGCTGGGTCCAGGCCGTGGCCTTTTCACCGGACGGCAGGCTGGTGGCGTCGGGGTCAGAGGATAAGACGGTCGGGCTCTGGAATTCTATATTAGATCGTGTCCAGCCAAGTTAAGGCCATCTCTGTATACGGGTAGATTCTGATCGGAAAGCTCTGTAACTTTGGCTCTGATTTCCTACACCTTTCTCTCAGCCACCTCCCCACCCACCTCCTTTCTACCTAATTACTTTTCAGCAAACTGATAGCACTCTCCCTGTAATTCGAACCCATTCGTTAGATAAGTTCTTAGGGAAGGATTTAAAAGAGTGTACCTCGACCCAAGCCCAAGCAGTTCCATTAAACACCTCCTGTTTAGTGACAACTTTTCCTTCCATTATGCAAACCTCCTCCCCGTCGATTTTTCCGTCTTCGTAGAGCTGAATAGCGGCTTTGATATTGGCATGCTGCTCTTTGCGCTCGTACTGAGGGTTCTTTGGATCTAAGTAGCCGCGGAGCTCTTGGATGCGCGTCTGGACATCGGGAGATTCACGCCAGGGAATCGCGGGTGAGAATTCGGTAGTGTCCGTCATTGTGCTGATGACTTCTGATGGGGACGTGTGGTTTGTGATAAACATGAATTATTTGGGCTTTTTATCGTGGAAACACGCCAAGCCTCTTGGCCGCAGATCACTATTGCCTCGCAATCCATTTTCGCTTAGCCTCACCCTGGCTAATTTTGCTTCTTGACCTCTCCTCTGGAAATGGGACTTCTCTCGGTCTGCCTTGCGGATCATAGCTTGCAGTGTAGAATGTGGGGCTCGGTCCCGGACTGGCCTTCGCACAATTCACCTGGAGTCATAGACAATCAACAAGCCCTTGCCGACATGAAATCGAGATGGGCGTGGACGAGAGGAGCATAGGTGGGAAATGTGTGGGCGAGACGGACGGGAGGCGACTACACAGTCCGATATACTCCACCCAAGCAAGACGGGTTGGCAGTATTGGTTGGAGTCTACCATTATATTAGGCTTATGTCTATCTATATACAGATGAAGACCTTGCGACTAGAACGTAGCCAGTATCGAAGCCTATATCCAGTTGTAATTACCATGCATAGGGCTTGATCTTGTTCCGGTAAACATGAACGACATAGCCCGAGTGTATCCGAACTCGAGGGCTCCCATACCAAACACAACCCATCATAACGCCGCCCTATTGTGCCAGTGCAAGTGATTTGACCCCATGCGCCGATGCTGATGCATGAGAACGATGCAAGACGTATGTTCGTGTATTCAGAAGGCCTCAGCCTACCTTATTTGAATTCAGGGCCAGCCTCGATCAGTGATCCTTCAACTCCGCTCGAGTCTCGATCCAACCATCCTTGGTCCACATGGCGGATTTGGCGGCCTTGACGGGATGTAGGAACATAGGTCTTACAACAGTTCTCCCATAGGCGTCTTCCCATTCAGATCCGCCCTTATCCTGGGCTGTGACCCCGAGGAGCCGTTGGTAGACGGGCTTAGCTTGTGCAGAGTTGAAGTACCAGGTTGTGTTCAGCCAGGCATATTCATTCCACTTGGAGAATGTGCTCTCCAGAATGCCACCAGCCTGGCCGTATGGCCCTGGGTTGAAGGTTTTCTGCAAGACATCTGCTGGCCAGGGTCGGTCGGCAAAAATGGGATGAGGAAAGGTAGTGGATTTGAGGCCGTGGTGCAGACACATTGTCTGTGGAAACATTTCAGCATCCATGTGGTGGCCGTTCTCGGCATTTTCATAGTTCATGATCTCCAGGACCCTCCGACTGACTCGGCCCTGGGCGATCAAAGTGGACCTTCTAGGCGTCGAAGTTCCTTGAGCGTAGCCCCAGAGGTTATCTCTATACCACCAGTAGGTATTGGTGACGTTGAAGCTCGGGAGGAACCCAATCCAATCAGCGTCTTCACCAACGCCCCATTCGTAATTGTCTTCTGTGATTTTCGTTGGTGGTTTGGGGCCTCGAGGTCTCACTCCCTCCACGGCCACTGGACCCCAAACATGATGCGGGTCTTCGATCCTGACCTTTTCTCGAAACTCAGTGTTGAAATCGCCGTGGACCGAGGGAATATACACTCTTCCTGAACGCTCCCAGATGCCCTGGCGAGGCTGGTTTTTTCCAAAGTTTGATATGGCCTCCAGGAAATCGAGATAATGACCAGTATATCTGACATCAAACTCCCACTGATAGAAAAAATCGAATTCAGGATGGTTGCGAGCGAACCATTGCACGATCATCCAGGGAGAACGGCCGACGTACGCGTGTTCAGCAAGATTGGAGTAGAGTCCGCGAAGCTGGGCGTGGTTCCAGACCTCCGTCATAGAGTGGAACTCCGGTGGCACAAACTTCCTGATTGTACTTTGTGGTTCCTCTTCGCCGGTGAAGAGCGCATTGCCCTCGTCCTTGACGTGAAGGAGGATGAATACTTGATATTTGCCTCCGCTGGCAAGTGAGGCTTCGGCAATCAGCGCGCGAATGTTCATGACAGCGTCAGCGGACCACGTAGCTCCAGTCCAGACCCGAATTAGTATCGCGGTTCTCTTTGTCTTCAGGCTTTTACCTGGGTTTAGAGAGTTACTGGGTTCCGTATTCACGGTATTGCCACGACTGTGACGGATATTGGAGTACTGTATCGAATTTTGTGGCGTTCTTTGACCGCCTTGAATCGGTGCCGATTTGCATCAGCACAAGCATCTTGCAGATCTCCCCATCTCACTTCGTCCCAATTGACGTCGCTAGACTTTCTGAAGTCCTCAAGCTCAGAGGTGTCAAATTGCTCCAGACCATACGCAGAGAACCGCCCGATCCGGTCAAAAGAGACGTCGCCATCCAATCCGGAAGCTTCGTAGGAACCAAGCAGAGGGTCGACGGCACCTGCGAATGTGAGCTACCGTGTTTTGGAAAAGGTAGGGATAGATGAGATGCTTACCTCGCGCTGTCCCAGTATAGGCCCACACGGCGTCCTCATCACTCTCGTTCATGAGTAATCCTCGAGGTCCAATGCAGGGGATGATATCCGAAACTGGTTCGTGCATGTTCTTGTATCCATCGTACCGGATTAATCTTGGAGTCTTGTCACTGCAGCTTTCTTCCCCCGGCGTGCAAGTATAAGACAGGTCAGAGGTGCTTCGAGTGAGGCCATCGTGACTGTTGGGGTTCATATGCATCAGTAAGTGTCTTCAGGAGAGTAGCGCGAGGACGCGCCATACGTAGGATAGTCTTTCCATAGCCAATCCGTCCGCTTCGCTGCTTCCATGGCTTCTGCTTCGGTTGGAGGTCTTGAGGGCCGCTTGGGCCGAGCAGGAGGCTTGTCGTGTAGGATCTTGAGTACAAGAACGAGAAAGACGAAGGAGACGGCAAATTTGGCAATCAGCCGTAACCGTGGCATGCAGATCTGCCATTTTGATGGTTTCTTCCAGAAGTCTGTTTTTACGGTTGTGAAATTGAGTGGCGAATGGTCTGGTTGAGACGCGGGATCAGATAAAATGGGTGTCTCTAAGCCCATCTCCGAGCGGTTGCCGATGGTTAATCGTCGTGTCATGGCACGGTATGTGATCGGTATTGTGATAGGTAAAAGCGAGCGGCGAAGATAAAGAGGCAAACCAAACGAGTGAAGTGAGCCTCGATGTTCCTTAAGCCATCTGAGTAGGAGGAATAACCCGTCGTAGTCGAAAGACTGCGAGGAGCATGACCCAGAAGATGATATTATGACTGCCAATGTAGTGTAACGACCGTGTAGGAGGGTGGTGGTGGTGGTGGAGGGAGAGGAAGGGTGGCGTTGTGTCAGTGTTCGGAAGGTGCGCGGGTATGGGGTCACAGCCCAGGATAAGGGCGGATCTGAATGGGAAGACGCCTATGGGAGAACTGTTGTAAGACCTATGTTCCTACATCCCGTCAAGGCCGCCAAATCCGCCATGTGGACCAAGGATGGTTGGATCGAGACTCGAGCGGAGTTGAAGGATCACTGATCGAGGCTGGCCCTGAATTCAAATAAGGTAGGCTGAGGCCTTCTGAATACACGAACATACGTCTTGCATCGTTCTCATGCATCAGCATCGGCGCATGGGGTCAAATCACTTGCACTGGCACAATAGGGCGGCGTTATGATGGGTTGTGTTTGGTATGGGAGCCCTCGAGTTCGGATACACTCGGGCTATGTCGTTCATGTTTACCGGAACAAGATCAAGCCCTATGCCTCGTGGAACGCGCGCAGCCGCGCCTCGAGCCGGCGCCGAGCGGCCCGTCGCCGGTGAGGCGGCGCGCGTCATGGGCGCGGCGCGCGTATCCCAGCAGCCGCTCGGGGTCGGGCCGGGTGAGGTTCGAGGTCGAGACCGGCGGGTGGAAGGCGCGGTCGCCGCCGAGCAGGGCGAGATCGTCGAGCGCCCGCTTGCGCGAGGCGCCGGTGCGCGATGGGCAGCCGACTCCGTCATCGAGGGTGTGGGGTGTATCGGCGCCCGCGCGGCGGGACTTGAGCGCTCGCCCGCCGGGCCCCGCGCACTCCCCTCAAGGGCCCGCCGGCCCGTGCCGATCACACACCGATGGCTGCATCGAAAATCTCCTCGCGAAGCTCCAATTGGCTCGCCCGCTACGCCTCGGTCACCTCGAAGCTCTCCGCTCCACGACGATCAGTCCCTCGCCGAGAGCGTCCTCGCGTCGGTTGCGGTCCCCACGGCCTCGCCTGCGCGCTGCCGCAGGCGCGCTTCGTCTGCACCGACGTCCAGTTCCCGGGCGTCACCGCCCCGGGATGATCGCGTCGCGCAACGAACCCGGCCGCTCCCCTTCGCCGACGCGGCGTCGACACCGACTCTGGCTCGACGTGCTCGAGCACCTGCCCGCCGGCACGCGCGGCCGTTCGTCGCCGAGCTCGCCCGCGTCGCCGCGCGACGGGTGCGCCGTCGCGCGCCCTCTCAACGACGGGCGCCTGGGGCCAGGAAGGTCATCCGCCACGCCTACGTCCAGCGGGCGGTCTTGCGCTTCCGGGGTGGCTGGACGAGCACGACAGCACGGGCTGCCGGCGCCGGCGGCGATCGAGGAGGCCTGCGCCTCGGTCCTCGGCTTCACCGCGCGTCCGCTCCCGATGGCCAACGGCATGCTCGCCACGATGGTGACGATCGCCGACATGATGCCCGAGTTCGCCGACCAGGCCGCCGCCGAGTTCGCCGCCAACCGCGCCGGCTGGCGGACGCGCTCACCTCCGCCCGCTTCGGTCACTCGACGCGGCGGCGGCTGCACGCGTGCAGCGGGACGCCCGGGCGACCGCGCTCGTCGACGCGGGCGCGCCGGCCGAGACGCTGTGGCGCGCCGTCCGCTGCCCGACTGGCGACGGCGCCGGGCTCGAGCGGCTCGGCTCAGAGAGCGACCGGTCGGCGCTGCGCTGCCGCGGTGCGCGCTCGCGAGCGGGACGGAGCCGATGCTGACGACCTGCGCGCCAGGCCGGCCGGCGGCCGGTCGCCCCGCCCCGGCGGCGCGGAGCCGACGGGGCGGCGGTCGCGACCGCGCCCGTCGCCGCCGGCGCCGCGGCCGTCGCCGCGCGCGGTCAAGACCGCCGCCGCCCGAGACGACCGAGCTGGAGCCGATCCGAGCGCGCGGCCGGTGAGGCAAGCTGTCGCGCGCCGACTGGGAGCAACCGCGCGAGTGGGTCCCGTCGTCGCCGCCTACCTCGCCGCGCCCCACGAGGCCCGCACGCGCTGTGCCTGGACGCGGACCGGCACCGATCTGCAGTCGAGGAACCGCTACGAAATGGTGGCCGCCGGGCTGCCAGGTGATCGCGGGGGATGCGCCGTCGGCGAGATCATCGGCCTCGACGTCCCCTACGACCGCTCCGGGACCCTCGAGATCGACTCCGCCGCGGACGTCCGGCAGCGGGTCGGGCTCGAGCGGGCCGTCGAACCAGCGGCGCCGCCGGCCGAGCTCGTGGCGGGCGCCCGCGTCGCCAAGCAGCTGGTCGACGCGGTGATGCAGATCGCGCACCGTGACCGCTTCCTCGGCGCCCCGGATCCGTGGACGAGCCGGGAGCCGCTCGTGACATGCGTGCGACCTGGCGCAAGCCGCGGCTGCTCGTCGAGCGCGCGATCCCGTCGGTCCTGAACGGCGCCTACCGCAATGTCGAGCTGCTCGTCTGCAGCGACGGCCCGGACGCCGAGACCGCCGCCGCGGTCGCCGAGATCCGGGACCCCCGGCTGCGGTACATGGAGATGGAGGAGCGGCCGACCTACCCCGAGCAGCGCTGGAACCTGTGGCGCATCGCCGGCTCCTACGCGGCCAACCGCATGGTGGCCGAGGCGCGCGGCACGTTCGTCGCGCCGCTGTGCCACGACGACGCCTTCACCGAGGACCACATCCCGCTGCTGCTGGCGGGGATGGCCGAGCAGGAGCTGGACTTCGCCTACGGCCAGGCGCTGATGGAGCGGCCCGACGGCCCCTGGCACACGGTCGGCCACGCGCCCCTGCAGCACGCCGGGGTGACGCATGGCGCGGTGCTGTACTCGTCGCGCGTCACCCACGTCGGGCTCGACCCCGACTGCTGGCTCGCCGAGGAGCCCGGCGACTGGAACCTGCTGCGCCGCCTCGGCGCGCTCGGCGCGACGAGCACGTTCGTGCCGCGGGTCGTGCTCACGCACTTCGCCGAGCGCAGCGTCGTCGGCTACGAGATCGTCGCCGACCTCACGCCCGAGGACATGCTCGGCGACCTGCATCACACGGGACTGTCGTGGCTGCTGGACATCCCGCTGCCGGTCTCCTGACCGCCCTCCGACATCCCGGGCGCGGGGGCGGACGCCGGCGGCGCAGCGCCGGGCCCGACTTGGCTCGGGAGCCCTTCGGGGTGCACGACGAGGTAACGTCGACAGGTAGGCCTGCGACGGGGTGGGCGATCTTCTCACGCCACCACCACCGCCCCAGGCGCCGTGCTCGCCGCCAGACTCGTAGAACTGACCGCCGATGTCGATGATCACGTGGTCGTTGCTCATGCCGGCATCGGTGCGGTCGTAGATCGTCACGTACCGGCCAGGGCCGTTCTCGATGCCGGGCTGGGCTGGGAAGGACTGGGTGTCCTGGGGCGAGCTGTTCAGATAGCCGCCGGCATGCAGGACCGCGGCGACGAAGCCGGAGCAGTCGTAGCCGGCCTGGGGGCTCCAGCCGCTGTGGCCACCGCCCCACACGTAGGGCTTGCCGAGCAGCGAGTTGGCCTCGCCGACCATCGCCTGGACCTGCGCGGGCGCACCCGCGTTGGTCGTGGCCCGTGCTTGTCGAGGTCGGTCGCCGCGTCCGTCCCGGTGAGGCCGGTCGTGGGGGTGACTCGAGGAGCCGGTGAGCGCGGCGAGCAGGCCGTCGGACGAGGCCGGTTCCGGTGAGGGCGGTGCCGGGAGGTGTCGTCGGCGCCGAGCCCGATGGCGCGGTGGCCTGGTTGGACGGCGAGCATGTCGGCGAACTGGGCGGTGCCGCTGCCCGTGGTCAGGCCCGCGCCACCGCTCGAGCTCGTGCCGCTGCGAGCCCGCGCCGGCGGAGGCGAGCGTGCCGGTGAGCGAGCTCGGGTCGGCGAGCTGCTGCTGCAGGCTGAGGATCTGATCGATCTGGCCGATCGCCATCTCGAGGGACATCATTGTCTGATCATCGGCGCCCCGCAGGGGGCCTTGAGCAGTCGGTCAGCGGGCGCGGCGGCCACGGCGCGGCGGCCTCCTGCCCTGCCCGCTGTCGTGCTGTCCGGCCGCCGAGATCCTCGAGCCACGCCCGTCGCCTGGACGCGGCGGCGGGTACGAGCTGTGGCTCGCCTCCAACGGGGACGTGCTGCGCACGCTCGACCTCGAGCTGAGCGCCGGCGAGGTGGGACCGGTCGCGCTCACGCCGCTGGACTTCCTCGGTCCGTACGAGCGCGTGGAAGCTGGAGGACCTGATGCGCGCCTACAACGTGCTCAACGCGACCGCGTTCGGCGCCAAGGGGATCCCGCTGCAGAACTGGGTGATGATCGACCTCGGGCTGCTGCCGTCGGGCGTTCCTGCTGATCACGCTGTCGCGGCCGCCGCCGAGCGCGCGATGACCGACCCGGCGCGCCCGGTGCACGAGCGCGAGCGCATCCCGGGTGCTGCCGGCGGTGCTCGCCGAGGCCGACCGTCTCGGGTACGAGGGCCCGATCCCGGTCGCCGGCTACTGCGCCTCGCCGACGCCCGACCGCGCCGCGTGGGTGGGCTGGTCGCTGTGCTCGGCGATCCCGGGGCTGGGCACGGTCGCCAAGGGCCTCGGCCTGCTCGCCTACGGCGCGCGGACGCTCACCGGCGTCACCCAGTTCTATGACCCGGCGCTGCGCGTGCACCGCAAGTTCGGGCCGATGCGGCTGCTGGCGGCGGTGCTCGACCTGCACCCGGTGCGTCACACGATGGCCTACCGCACCGAGGTGTTCGGGCCCGAGCCGCCCGGAGCCGAGCCGACGCTGCTGCTCGACCCGCGCGACCTGGAGGCCCAGTGGGCCCTGCAGCGGCGCCTGGACGCCGGCAGCGCACGAGTACTTCGTCCTGTCCCCCGGCCTGGTCTCAGACCGGGTCCCGATCCTGGAGCGCCCACTCTGATGCCCGGACGTGACTCCGTGCTCGCCTTCTCAGGCGGCCTTGACACCTCCTACGCCCTCGCCGTGCTCGTCGACCGCGGCGACCGCGTGACGACGGTCACCGTCAACACCGGCGGCTTCCCCGAGTCCGAGCTCGCGGAGATCGCCGCGCGCTCGGCCGAGCTGGGAGCCGTGGAGCACGTCGTCGTCGACGGGCGCGCGCGCCTGTACGAGGAGTTCGTCTCCGACATCCTGCGCGCCAACTACCTGCGCGGCGGGCGTATACCCGTCGTGCGTCGGGGTCGAGCGGATGCTCCAGGCCGAGGAGGTCGTGCGGGTCGCGCTGGACCGCGGCGCCGAGGTGATCGCGCACGGGTCGACGGGAGCGGGCAACGACCATGTCCGCTTCGACGCGGTGGTGCAGGCGCTGGCGCCGGGGATCCGAGATCGCCGGGCTGATCCGCGACGAGGCGCACACGCGCGAGGAGGAGCGCGACTTCCTGCGTGCCCGCGGGATCCCGGTCTCCGACATCACCGCCGAGTACTCGTTCAACTTCGGGATCCTCGGCACGACGATCGGCGGCGGGGAGACGTACGGCTCGTGGGAGTACCTGCCCGAGGAGGCGTGGCCGACGACGGTCTCGGTCGCCGACGCGCCCGCCGAGCCGGCCGAGCTGGTGATCGGCTTCGACCGCGGGCTGCCGATGGGCCTTCAGGTGGTGAGCGGTCCGGTGCCCGACCCGCGACGCGAGGACGGCGCAATCGGGGTCGCCGGCTACGACGTGCTCGCGACGCTCAACCGGATCGGCGCCTTCCATGGGTTCGGCCGCGGGATCCACACCGGTCAGACGATCATGGGGATCGTCGGGCGGCTCGGGTTCGAGGCGCCGGGGATGCTGGTGCTCATCCGCGCCCACCAGGAGCTCGAGCGGCTGGTGCTCACGCTCGCCCAGCAGAACCTCAAGGCGCAGCTCGGCACGCAGTTCGGCGACATGCTCCACGAGGGCCGCTACTACGACGGGGTGCTCGACGACATCCGCGCACTGCTGCGCAGCGCCTCGCGGCGCGTCGGCGGCGAGGTCCGGGTTCGGCTGCACCGCGGCTCGGCGGTGCTGCTCGGCTGCCGCTCGGACCACTCGCTGCTCGACGCCGGCCGCAGGCTCGGCTCGACGTACGGTCACGGCTCGTCGCTGTGGACCGGCGAACAGGCGCGCTCGTTCGCCCACATCTACGCGGTCGCGGGCAGGCTCGCGCGGGCCGCCGACGGCGAGGGCACGGGCGCGGGCGCGGCGGATTGACGGATGGCCACACGGTCAGCGCGGCGCCGCCTGCTCGACGATCGCGCCCAGCAGCGCCTCGAGCGCGCGCAGCTCCGCGACCGTGATCGACTCGGTGTACTGGTGGGCGCCGCGGCCGCCGCTGGCGAGCGCGACGACGTCCGCGCCGGCGCACAGGTAGTTGGCCTCGAGCGTCGCGTGGGCCTCGGCGACCGAGAAGCGCGCGCCGTCCACCCGCTCGCACGCCGCCCGCGCGAGCGCGAGCGCGCGTGAGTCGGGCGCGCCGGGGAACGGCGGGACCGCGCGTTCGCGATCGATCCACTCATAGTGCGCGCCGTGCGCGGCGCAGGCGCCGGCGACGGCGCCGCTCCAGGGCGGCGCGTGCCCGCTCGATCTCCTCGTCGCCGTAGCCGCGGACCTCGCCGCGCAGCATCACGAGGTCGGGGACGGAGTTCGTCGGCGTCGACTCGAGCGCGGCGCGGACGCGGTCGCGGTCGGCGGCGGGGTCGAGGTGGCCGGGCCGGTCGCGGCCGGCGGCGCGTCGAGGTGGCCGAGGTGGTCCAGCAGCGCGCCACCCGCGATCGACGCGATCGAGGCGCTGCCGCCGCCCGGCAGCCGCCCGAGCTCCATCGCCCCGATCGCCTCGGCGGCGACGGCGATCGCCGACACGCCCGCCCCCGGATCGGCCGCCGCGTGCGCAGCGCGCCCGTGGAGGAGCACGCTGAACACCTGCTGGCCGAGCGCGCGCGTGATGACGGTGCCGATCGGCGAGGAGCCGTCGACCGAGAACGCGCAGTCGACCTCGGCGACGAGCGCCGGATCGAGCAGCGAGACGCCCATCCGCCCCGCCTCCTCGCGACAGGTGAACGCCGCCACGACGGTCGGCCGCGTGACCGCATCGGTGGCGGCGGCCGCCCTGGCGAGCGTCCGCATCACCGCCGCGACCGCCGACTTGTTGTCGGCGCCGAGGATCGTCTCGCCGGCCGAGCGGATCACACCGTCGTCGCCGGTCACCGGGGCGACCGCCTCCGGGCCGGACTCGACCGTGTCCATGTGGGCGACGAACAGCAGCACCGGCGCATCCGGCGCCCCGCGCACCCGGGCGATCAGGTTGCCGGCGTCCGAGCCGTTCTCGGCGCCGGCCCCGTCGAACGCCGCGTCGACGCCCGCCCCCGCGAGCCACTCCGCGATCGCCTCGCCGACGGCGCGCTCATGCCCGCTCGGCGAGGGGATGGCGACCAGCTCGCAGAACAGCTCCTCGACCGGCGCGCCTGGGGTCAGCACGCGGCCGAAACTTAGCGCGGGGCGGGCGCTACTGCTCGGGCGCGGCCACGATCCGCTGGCCGAGCGCCAGACCGGCGGGGGCCGACGACGGGCCCCTCACCCCGGGCATGCGGATCTCCTCGGCGGGGAGCGGCTCGGAGAACAGGAACCCCTGCCCCCAGTGGCAGCCGGACATCCGCAACAGCTCCCGCTGCGCCCGGGTTTCGACGCCCTCGGCGATGACGTCGAGGTCCATCCCGTTGCCGATGGCGAGGATCCCTCGCATCAGCGCGGCGTCGCGGCGGTCGGTCTCCAGCCCGTCCAGGAAGCAGCGGTCGACCTTGATCATGTCGACCGGGAAGTGCTTGAGGTAGCTGAGCGCGGAGTAGCCGGTGCCGAAGTCGTCGAGCGCGACGTGGACGCCGAGCGCCCGGATCTCCTCCAGGTTGTCGCGCTGCACCCGTCCGGGCGAGATGAAGATCTTCTCGGTGATCTCGAGCGTGAGCGCCGATCCGGGCAGGCCGGAGGCCTCGAGGATCGAGCGGACGACTTCGCGATGTCGGGGCCGCGAGCTGGATCGGCGAGACGTTGACGGTGATGCCGAGACCGTCGCCGGGGACCATCGAGCGCCAGATCGCCAGCTGGTGCACGCAGTGCGCAGGACGTACTCGCCGATGATCACGATGTCGCCGCTGGCCTCGGCGACCGGGATGAACTCACTGGGCCCGATCAGCCCGAGCTCCGGGTGGCGCCAGCGGGCGAGCGCCTCATAGCCGGCGGTCTCGCCGGTGGTGAGGTCGACGATCGGCTGGAAGTTGACGAAGATCTCGCCGCGCTGGACCGCACCGGCGAGCGCGCTGCGCACCCGCGAGCGGCCGGGGTCTCCCCGAGCGTCCGCGGGACGAACATCATCACCTCGTCGTCCTGGGCGCGGGCCCGCTCCAGCGAGGAGAGCGCCCGGCCGATCAGCGTGTCGCCATCGATCCCCGGACCGGCGATCGCCATGCCGACGGTCGCCGAGAGCCGGATCGGCTCGCCGCGGACCGTGATCGGGTCCGAGCACACGGCATCGCGGATGCGGTGCGGCGAGCTCCATCGCCTCGGCGTGGTCGAGCATCCTCGGGCGCAGCACCGCGAACACATCATTCTGCAGACGGCCGAGCACGTCCTCGATCGACAGCTGGTGCGCGATCCGCCGCGCGAGCAGGTTGATCAGCTGATCGCCCTGGACGACGCCGTGGACCTCGGTGAGTGAGCCGAGGTGGTCGATCCCGATCGCGAGCGCGAGGAGGTCGCCCGTGTCCTCGGCACTGGAGAGCTGCTCGCCGTAGGAGACGGTGAGCGCCCGGTTGGGCAGCCCGGTGAGCTGATCGTGCAGCATCTGCTGGTTGAGGGCGCGCCGCAGGTTGAGCATCGAGCTGACCGCGTGGGCGAGGTCGGAGAGGATCCGCAGGTCGCGCTCGGCCCACTCGTGCGGCTCGTGGTCGATCGCGCACAACGCGCCGACGGCGAACCCGTCGGCGAGCACGAGCGGCATGCCCGCGTAGGCGACGACGTCGAGGTCGGTGAGCGCCAGGCAGTCGGCGCGCTCGGCGTCGCGACGCAGGTCTGAGAGCACCAGCGGCCGGCCCGTGGTGACCGGCTCCTGGCACAGCGAATGGCTGAGCGGGGTCTCGCGCGCCTCCGCCCACGAGCCGGTGATCCCGTACGCGCTCTTCCAGAACTGGCGATCGTGGTCGATCAGCGTGATCGTCGACACCGGCGCGTCGAGCAGCTCGGCGGTGAGCGCCGTGAGCCGGTCGAACTCCTCCTCGGGATCGGTGTCAAGCACCCCCAGGTCGTGCAGCGCCGTCAGCCGCGCGTTGTCCGCGATCGCCTCCCAGGACATCCCGCCTCCGCTCGTCGGTTGCTCGCCCTCCATTCCATACTGAAAAGTGACTGACCGGCGAGGACATCTGGCAGCGGTGGGGGAAACGCTGGAGCTTGAGCGTTCCAATGGTCCACTAAGTGGCCGAAAGTGACCCAACTCGCACTGATGCCACGCCCGGCCGCCGGTGGTCACGCCGGGTCGATCGCGGCGGCCGGCCGGCCCGTCCGGGGAGCGCGCCCCTGCGCGCGCCCACCGGACGGAGTGGGTGGCGGTCAGCCCACCGTCGTGAACGTACCGGCCTGGCGGCTGAGGTCGGGACCGAGCCGCGCGGTCGCGTGCACGACCGCGTTGATGTTCGGCGAATCGGCCGCCGGCACGACCGTGAACCGGGCGCTGAGCGCCGACCCCGGAGCGACGTCCTTGAACGTCGAGGGGCCGACGGGCGTCGCCGTCCAGCCCTGCGGCAGCTGCAACGCGAACGCCACCTTCGGCAGCGTCTGCGTTCCCGAGGCCGACAGGTCGACCGTCACGGTCGACGGCGAGCCGGCCGTCATCGTCGACGGCGCCTGGATCGACACCTCGCGTGAGCCGGGCGTGGCGGCCAGCGTGAAGCTGCCCTGCAGCGGCAGGTCGGCCGTCGCCGAGGAGTCGCCGACGGCGACACCGTAGGTGCCCGGCGTCTGCGACCAGCCCTGGGCGGTCGAGTCCCAGATCTGCTCGTCCTGTGGTGTGACCGTGAAGCTCACCTGCGTGGACTTGCCGGGCGCCAGCATCACCCGCCGGAAGCCGGCCAGCTGCCGCGGCGGCTCACCCGCAGCGGACGGGTCCTCCAGGTACAGCTGCGCGACGTCGGCGCCGGCCCGTGAGCCGGTATTGGTGACCGTCGCGGTGACCGTCACGTCGCCGGTCGCGCCGGCGGGGGCGGGCTCGACCTGCAGGTTGCTGTAGGAGAACGTCGTGTACGACAGCCCGTAGCCGAACGGGAACAGCGGCGTGAGATTGCGAGCGTCGTAGTAGCGATAGCCGATGTCAAGGCCCTCCGAGAAATGCACCTGACCGTTGACCCCCGGCCACTGCGCCACCGTGTGGGCCGGCACCTGCGACAGGTTCTGCGGGAAGGTCACCGGCAGATGGCCGCTCGGGTCGGCCACGCCGAAGAGCACGTCGGCCAGCGCCCTGCCGTTGGTCTCGCCCGGGTACCAGGCATCGAGCACCGAGCTCACCTTCGACAGCCACGGCATCGTCACCGGTGCGCCGGCGTCGATCACCACGACGGTGTTCGGGTTGGCCCTGGCGACCGCCGAGATCAGCTCGTTCTGGGCCGAGGGCAGCGCCAGCGAGAGCCGGTCGGTGGACTCGCTCTCGGTGTCGTCGGAGACCACGACGACCGCTGTCTTGGCCGACTTGGCCGCCTTGACGGCGGCGGCGATCCCCGGCGCGAGCGCCGACGGGGTGGCCCACGTGAGCGCCGAGGACGCGCCCTGGATCCCGAGCGTGTACGTGTGACCCTTCACCAACCGCACCGCGACCGAGTAGACGTGGTTCGGCGGCGTGCTCGGGTTGTCGAGGATCTGCTTGCCGTCGAGCGTCAGATACGTCGGCGTGTAGCACCCGCAGTCGTTGGTCACCGCGAGCACGTAGGTCCCGGTCTCGGGCGCGGAGAGCGTGCCCTGGTAGCTGCCGCCGAACGGCGTCGGGGCGTAGGCGGGGTTGAGGCCCGGGATCGCGGGCAGCGAACCGTCGGTCGGCAGCCCCTGCGTGTAGCTGAGGTTCGCGGTGCGCCCCATCGCGTAGGACATGCCCTGCAGCGGAGTGACCGTCTTGGACGGCACCACGTACGCCGAGCCACCGCCGCCGTATGCCGGGCTCGCCGACGCGGCGGGGCCGATCAGCGCGATCGAGCCGTCGGTGGCCGACAGCGGCAGGGTGCCGCCCCCGTTCTTCAGCAGCGTCGTGCCGGCCTCCGCGATGCTGGTCGCGGTCTGCACGTGCGCGGGCGTCGTGACCACCGACGAGGTCGTGCCGGTCGGCGGGTTGTCGAACAGGTTGAAGCGGAACATCTCGTACAGCGTCCGGGAGATCGCCGTGTTGACGTAGGCGCGCGGGATCGTGCCGTTCTGGATGTCGGTCTGCAGCGCCTGCCCGAAGTACGTGTTGAACGGCTGCTCCTGGTCGGTGCCGGACTCGATCCCGGTGAGGGTGTCGTGCAGCGCCCCGTAGTCAGAGGTGATGAAGCCCGGGAAGTCCCAGTTCGCCTTCAGCATGTCGTTCTCCAGGTAGTTGTCCTGGCAGGCGTACTGGGCGTTCGGGTCCGGCGATCCGGCGATGCTGAACGACGAGTAGGAGCACATCAGCGAGGCCGGGTCGGCCCGGGCGACGATCGTCTCGAACGACTTCAGGTACAGCTCGTGCAGCGGCCGCTGGGCGATGATCTGATCGTCCTGCGGGGTGTTGCGATATGTCTCCTGGTCGTAGTCGGCGTAGTGCTTGAGCTGCGACATCTCACCCTGGGATTGGACGCCCTTGATCTCGGCGCCGCCGATCGCGCCGCTCAGGTACGGGTCCTCGGTCAGCGACTCGAACGAGCGGCCCCAGCGGGGATCGCGGTCGAGGTTGACGGTCGGGCCGAGGTTGACCGCGGCTCCCTTGCCGCGCTCCTCGGAGCCGATCACCGCGCCGTAGCGGCGCGCCAGGGAGTTGGAGAACGTCGCGGCGAGGTCGACGCCGGCCGGCAACTGGGTGACGCCGGTGTTCCCGTCCGCCACGCCGGCCGGCCCGTCCTCCTCGCCGAGCTGCGGGATGCACAGGCGGGGGATCGCCGGCTCGTAGAAGACATACGGCTCGCTCGTGCCGTGGCCCTCGACGAGGTTGATCTCGTCGGCCAGCGTCATCTTCGCCATCACCTGCGAGACGCGCGTGGCGATCGGCTCGGCGTTGTTGAGCCAGGGGCACTGTGCGGTGGATGCGGTCGCCGTCATCGCCGCCGTGCGCGCCGTCGGAGAGGCGGCCGATGCGGTGGCGGTCAGCGCTGCGCCGACCAGGCATGTGGCGGCGAGCGGCGCCGCGAGCATTCCGCGAATGCGTGGGGACATCGTTCTCTCCTTATCGAACGTGACCGCCAGCGTCCCCTGATCGGACGCTGCGCGGCCTGTCGTACCCACCGCGCAGCGAGCCGAAACCGGTCAGATGCCGCGGAGCAGTCCGCCGTCGACCGCGAGCGCCGCGCCCGTGATGTAGGCGGCGCGCTCGGAGCAGAGAAAGACGGCCGCGGCGGCCATCTCCTCGGGCCGGCCGAGCCGCCCGGCGGGCACGCTCTGCTCGGCGCGCTCCTGGGCGGCGTCGAGCGATCCGTGCAGCTCGGCCAGCCGCTCGGTCGCGATCTGGCCGGTGAGGAGCATGTTGACGGTGACCCCGTCGGCGGCGACCGCGCGAGCGACCGTCTTGTATGCGGCGAGCGCCGCGGACCGCTCGGCATTGGAGAGCGTGAGCACCTCGATCGGCTCGCGCACCGACGTCGAGGCGATCCCCACGACGCGACCCCAACCGCGCTCGCGCATCGCCGGCACGACGAGCCCGAGCAGCGTCATCGGCGATTCGACGAGCGAGCGGTGGGCGTCGCGCCACTGCGCGGCGGAGAAGCCGAGCGGGTCGGGGCCTTGGGGCGGGCCGCCGGTGTTGGTGACGAGGATCTCGATCGGGCCGAGCTCCGAGGTCACCCGCTCGACCAGCGCGGGCGTGGAGTCGAGGTCGGTGGAGTCCCAGCCGTAGCCCGCCTCGGCGCCGATCTCGGCCGCGATCTGAGCCGTCCGGTCGGGGTCGCGCGCGGTGATCGCGACGCGCGCCCCCTCGGCGACGAGCTCCTGCGCGACCGCGCGGCCGATGCCGCGGCTGGCTCCGCCGACGAGCGCGACCCGGCCCGCGATGCCGAGGTCCATCAGCGCGTCCCGCGGGCGGAGAGCGTGCGGGGCGAGCGCTCAGTCATCGGCGGGCGGGCGGGCGAACACGATCCGCTTGAGCTCGTCGCGCGTCTGACCGGACAGCCGCATCGCGGTCTGGAACCCCTCGCGCCGAGCTCCCCGCGTCGAGCGCGCGGCGCAGCTCGTCGAGCAGCGGGCGCTCGTCGTCGGAGACCTGGTCGGGGCTGCCGTCGACGAGGATCAGATGCCGCGGGCGGCGCTCTGCGTGGGCGGGGCGCACGAACGCGCTCGCGGCGCTCGGCCTGGAGCCCCTCGACGGGGATGACGATCGAGTGCCGGGCGCCGAGGCGCTTGTGCACGGCGGTGTCGAGCAGCTCGGCGGCCTTGTCCTCGAGCTCGTCCTCGGCGACGCGGCCCTGCAGCAGCGCCCGGACCTTGGCCAGCGACAGCACGACCCCGCGCTCCTCCACCACCCGGTCGGCGAACCGGTCCAGGCCGACGGCCTCGGGGCCGGCGATGATCACCATCGACCCGGGCGAGTAGCGCATGCGATCCGTCGGTCTCAGGACGCGGCACTTCTCGGAGATGTCGACGGGGCGCGGAGGCGCGCCGTCGCGGCGCGGGCGCTCCGACGACCAGCCCGTGCGTTCGTCTGCGCCGATCTTGACGCTGCGTGTGGAGGGGTTGTCGGCCATACACCCATCATCCCCGACCGAGCCGCTTCGTGCACATCCAGGTGACGGTCGGTCACTAGGGTGCCCGGGATGGCCCGACCGCGCCTGCTCATCGCCGGGATCGCGCTGCTCGCGGTCAACCTGCGGCCGGCGGTGGTGGCGGTCGCGCCGCTCACCTCGCGCATCCGCGCGGGCACCGGGCTGAGCACCGCGGGGGTCAGCCTGCTCACCACGCTGCCGCTGCTGTGCTTCGGCCTGTTCGCGCTGGTCGCCCCGCGGCTCGGGCGGCGGCTCGGCCTCGAACGCGCGCTGGGGATCGCGGTGACGATGCTCGTCGCCGGGATCGCGGTGCGGCTGATCCCCGGAAACGCGCCGCTGTTCGCCGGCTCGGCGCTCGCCGGCGCCGGGATCGCGATCGAGAACGTGCTGCTCTCGGGGCTGGTCAAGCGCGACCTCGCGCACCGCGCGGGAACGATGATGGGCCTCTACTCGGTGATGCTGTCCGGCGGCGCCACCGCCGCCGCCGGGCTGACCGTGCCGCTCGGCAACGGCCTGCACATCGGCTGGCGGGCGTCGCTGGGGCTGTGGGGCATCCCGGCGCTGGTCGCCGCGGTCGTGTGGCTGCCGGTCGCGATGCGCGGCCGCACGCCGCCCGCCGACGCGCCGGGACGGGCGCTCGCGGCGACGGTCTGGCGCTCGCGCCTGGCGTGGTGGGTGGCAGCCTTCATGGCCTGCCAGTCGCTCACCTTCTACTCGCTCAACGCGTGGCTGCCGACGCTGCTGCAGGACCACGGCGTCGACGCCACCACGGCCGGCGGGATGCTCGCGGTGTTCAACTTCACCGGGATCGCCGCGGCGCTCACGGTGCCGGCGTGGGCGACGCGCCGGCGCAGCCAGCGGCTGCTCACGGCGCTCGTCGCCGCCGGCTTCCTGGTCGGCCTGGCGGGCCTGCTGGTGGCGCCGCGCGCGGGCGCGTGGGCGTGGATGGTCGTGCTCGGCCTCGCCCAGGGGGCCGGGATCAGCCTCGCCCTCACGCTGTTCGTGCTGCGCACCCGGAGCGCGCCGATGAGCGCCGAGCTCTCCGGCATGGCGCAGACCGTCGGCTACCTGGTGGCGGCGCTCGGGCCGCTGTCGGTCGGCGCGCTGCACGGTGCCGAGGGCGGCTGGACCGCCGGCGTGCTGGAGATGCTGGCGGTCGCGGTCGTGCTGACCGTCGCCGGCTGGTCGGCGGCGGCCGATCGCTCGATCGAGGGCGACGGGGCGCACGCGGTCGACGAGCCGGTCGTGGCCGGCGGCCGCTGACGTCAGCCGCCGCTGTGGCAGCAGCCGGGCGCCGACGGGGGGATGTCGAGCGTCGGGTTGCGGGCGAAGAAGCCGACGGGCTCCAGGCGGAAGCCGGCCTTCGTCATCGGCATGATCGGCCAGTCCTCGGGGCGGACGAAGTGGGTGACGCCGGCGGTGTACCAGAGCACCACGTCCTCGCCCTGCAGCGGGCGGTCGGCGGCGCTCCACACGGGCAGGCCCTCGGGCTCGCCCGGCCGTAGGGATAGGCGCCGGCCGGGAAGCGCTCGTCGGCGCGGTAGGGGGTGACCCACAGCGTGTGGCGGGCGAAGCCGGCCCGCCGGTCGACGCTGGAGCCGGGCTGGGCGAGCAGCGTGGCGGTCCCGTGGCCCGGGACGAGTCGGTAGGCGGTCGGCCGCCCGTGGGCGCCGGCGCGTGGGCCGCTCACCGTCCACACGCGGCCCGCGCCGTCGTCGGCCTGGCGGCGCGCCCCGCTCTCGGACGAGAGCGGCGTGGCCACCGGGACGAACGCGTTGCCGCGCGGGTTGTCCGGGCCGGCGGGGACCGCCGCGGCCTGCACCTCGTGGACGGTGTTGGCGGTGCCGTCGACGTCGAGGTCGAGGCGGAAGCAGAACAGGTGCTGGTGGTGGGGCGCGCCCAGGCCGTCGTCGATCGCGTTTGAGCCGCTGGGCGCGCCGTCGGCGGGCAGGGCGATCGTCGAGACGATGCCGTGCAGCTGGACCTCGACCTCGATCGTGCCGTCCAGGCCGAGGTACCAGCGGAACGCGTACTCGTAGTTGCCGACGGTCGCCATCGCGTTGACGACGAAGCGGCGGCCGCGCCGGGTCTCGACGTGGCCGGTCGCGTGGTCGGTGTGCTTCCAGAGGATCCCGGCGTCCTCCTCGTGCAGGCAGATCGCGTTGGCGATCCGCAGCGGCTCGCCGCGGTGGTCCGACAGCCAGGCGTCGAGGTAGGTGATCTCGCCCAGGCAGTCGCAGCCGAGCTGCAGCGAGTTCAGCGACGCGCCGAGCCCGTACTCGCCGGCGTCGAAGTACGCGCGCCAGTTGTGCATCGGGTCGGCCTCGCCGTAGGGGACGATCATCTCCGCGCACGAGCCGCGGTGCAGCACGGGCCGGCCGTCGTAGCGCACGTCGTGCAGCACGAGCCCCTCCTGCGGGTCGATCGCGGGCACCAGCGTCCAGCGGTGCCAGCGGACCTCGCCGCCGTCGACCGTGAACGACACCCCTTCGGGCTGGGTGACCGAGAACGGCCGCAGATCGTCACGCGGCGCGACCACGCCGGCGCGGTAGTCGCCGTCCGCGCCCGGGATCGGCCTGCGCTCGCCCTCCTCGACGGCGAGCACGCGATGCTCGTCGAGGTCGACGTAGGCGATCAGGTGCTCGACCGGACGGGCGTAGCCGTTGTCGCACCGGTCGCGGCGCAGGTAGGCGACGGCCCGGCCGAAGCGGTGATCGGACTCGAGCTCGTGGCCGAACGCCCCGCTCGGGAGCACGTCGATCTGCACGAGCTCGAGGTCCCGTACGCCGCGGGCCTCGAGCGCGCGGCGCATGCGCTCGTCGCGCAGCACGCAGGCGGCGGCCGCCTCGTAGTCCTCGGGCGTGATCGGCGGCCGGGCGCCGGGGACGACACGGCGGGCGGCCACCTCTGCGCCCGGCAGCTCGACCACGACCTCCTCGACCCCCGCGGACGTCGCGAGCACGACGAACGCCTGCCGCGCGGGCGCGGGCGCGGACCCGTCGCGCCAGGCGAGGTACTCCCCCTTGTCGGGCTCGCGCCGCGCGCAGCTGACCACGCGGCCGCCGCCGGCGTCCGCGAGCGCGGCGGCCGCCGCGAGCCGCAGCTCGCCGGCGTCCAGCGGCGACAGCGGGTGGACGGTCAGCGTCGGCGCGTCGGACATGGACGGAGATGATCGCGGCTCGGGCGCCCGCGCTGAATCGCAATCGGCGCGCCGGCGATTCGGCACGGCCGATGGACCGGCTCGCCTTCACAACTTCTGTATGGCGCGGCCGCGTTCTTGATGCCGCGTTGACGGCGGCGGACCGAGGATCAACGCATGGACATTGTCGCAGTCATTCTCGGAGTTCTCGCCTTCGCGCTGCTCTACGCATTGCTCGAGGGGATCGACCGCATATGAGCGGCGCTGACCTGTTCGGGCTGATCGTCTCGGCGATCGTCTGTCTCTATCTCCTCTACGCACTGCTGCGCGGAGAGAGGTTCTGATGACCGTCTTCGGCTGGCTCACCATCTTCGGCTTCGCGGCGCTTCTCACCGCGCTCGCGATGCCACTCGGGCGGTACATGGCGGCCGTCTACACGGGCGGTCATACCTGGCTGGATCCGATCCTCGGACCGGTGGAGCGCCTGATGTACCGGTGCTTCGGCGCCGACCCCGACCAGGGGCAGGACTGGAAGGCCTACGCCAAGTCACTGCTGTGGTTCTCGCTCGCCGGCTGGGTGCTGCTCTACATCATCCTGCGCACCCAGACGTTCTGGGACTTCACCGGACTGAACCCACTGCACTACCACTCCGCGCCGTGGAACGTGACGTTCAACACGACGTCGTCGTTCCTCACCAACACCAACTGGCAGTACTACGGCGGCGAGACGACGATGAGCTACTTCAGCCAGATGGCCGGGCTCACCGTGCAGAACTTCGTCTCGGCCGCGGTCGGCATCGTGGTCGCCGTCGCGCTGATCCGCGCGATTGCCTCGCGCAGCGGCAAATCGCTGGGCAACTTCTGGCAGGACATCGTCCGCACCTGCCTCTACATCCTGCTGCCGCTGTCGATCCTCCTCGCGCTGGTGCTCGTCTTTCAGGGCTCGATCCAGAACTTCACCACCTACCTGTTCGCCCACGGTCTGACCGGCGGCGGCGCCCAGCACATCGCGATGGGCCCGGTCGCCTCCCAGGAGGCGATCAAGGAACTCGGGACCAACGGCGGCGGGTTCTTCAACGTCAACTCCTCGCACCCATTCGAGAACCCGACCGGCTTCAGCAACCTCGTCGAGATGCTGGCGGTGCTGGTCATCCCCGCCGCGCTCGTCTTCATGTTCGGCCGGATGGTCGGCGCCCGCCGCCAGGGCTATGCGATCTACGCGGCGATGATGCTCATGTTCCTCGGCGCGGTGGTCGTCTGCTACATCGCCGAGGCCCACGGCTCGCCCGCGCAGCACGCCGCCCACATCAACACCGCGCTCACCCACGGCGCCGACGGCGGCAACCTCGAGGGCAAGGAGCAGCGCTTCGGGATCGCGGGCTCGGCGCTGTTCGACGTCGTCACCACCGTCACCTCGTGCGGCGCGGTCAACAGCGCGATCGAGTCCTTCACGGGCATCGGCGGCGCGGTTCCCTTCGCCAACCTGTCGGCCTCGGAGACGATCTTCGGCGGCGTCGGCACCGGCCTGTACTCGATGCTGCTCTACGTCCTGCTCGCCGTGTTCCTCGGAGGGCTGATGGTCGGGCGCACGCCGGAGTACCTCGGCAAGAAGATCGAGGCGCGTGAGATCAAGCTCGTCGCGATCGGCCTGCTGCTCACGCCACTCGCCGCACTCTTCTCGACCGCGCTCGCGGTCGCCTCGAGTGCCGGCCGGGCATCGATCTCGGCGGTCGGCAAGGGGCCCCAGGGCTTCTCGGAGACGCTCTACGCCTACCTGTCCCAGGCCAACAACAACGGCTCCGCGTTCGCCGGATACACCGGCTTCATCCAGCCCAACGCCGGCAACCTCGGATCCCACGGCGTGACCTTCCCCGATCTGCTCGGCGGCTTCACGATGCTGTTCGCCCGCTTTGGCCCGATCCTGTTCACCCTCGGCGTCGCCGGACTGCTGGCCGGTAAACGGGTCAGCCCGCCCGGGCTCGGCACGATGCGCACCGACAATCCCACGTTCGTGATCCTGCTGATCGGCGTGATCATCCTCGTCGGCGCGCTGACCTTCTTCCCGGCGCTGCTCCTCGGACCGGTCGTCCAGGGCCTGACCGGACACCTCTACTAATGGCCCCTCACATGAGAAAAGACATCCGCACCGCCATCACCATGATTCTCGGGCTGACACTGATGCTCGGGATCCTGTACCCGCTGGTCATCACCGGGATCGCCCAGGGCGTGTTCGGAGGCAACGCCAGCGGTCAGCTCGCATACCGCCACGGAAAGCTCATCGGCTCGAAGGAGATCGGCCAGCAGTTCACCGACCTCGTGTACACGAAGTCCGGCAAGGTGAAGCTGAACGACGGTGAGCCGGTGACCGTCCCTGACAAGCGGTACTTCCAGACCCGGCCATCGGGCACCGTCCCGGCCGACAATGCGGCCGCCACCACGTTCGCGAATTACGGACCCAACGACAGGGTCACCGAGCAGGCGATCGCCGCCAACGCGAAGGCCTACCTGTCACTGAACCGCCCCTACGACCCATCCTTGACCCTGTCGCAGGTCCCGGTGGACGCCGTCGATACGTCGGCCTCCGGCATCGACCCGGACATCTCGCCGGCCAACGCCGCGATTCAGGCGCACCGAGTCGCCGCGGTACGGCGCCTGCCGCTGGCCGCCGTGATGGCACTCGTCCACCACTTCACCGGCGGGCGGGGCCTCGGATTCTCCGGAGAGCCGTCGGTGAACGTGATGGAACTCAACCTCGCGCTCGACCGCGCACATGCCTAAGGAACTGTCATGAGCACCGCCACCATCGACCCGCCCCCCACCCCCCGGCGCCCTCCGGTCGCCGTCGCCAGTCCGCGTCGCTGTTCTCCGGGGAGCTCCTACGCCGCGCGCTGATCGACAGCCTGGTCAAGCTCGATCCCCGCGTGCAGATCCGCAACCCGGTGATGTTCGTCGTCGAGATCGGTGCGCTGATCACGTCGGTGACGTGGGTCCTGCAGCTCGCGGGCGACAACACGTTGTCCGGAGGCCAGCCCGCGTGGTACTCGCTGGTGATCGCGATCTGGCTCTGGCTGACCGTGATCTTCGCCAACCTCGCCGAGGCGTTCGCCGAGGGCCGCGGGCGGGCCCAGGCGGACACGCTGCGGTCAATGCGCAAAGACACGGTCGCGACCCTGCGCGACGGTACCCGCAAGCCGGCCGCCGAGCTCTCCAGAGGCGACGTGGTCGTCGTGCCGGCCGGCGAGCTGATCCCCGGCGACGGCACGGTCATCGAGGGCATCGCGTCGGTCGACGAGTCGGCGATCACCGGGGAGTCGGCGCCGGTGATCCGCGAGTCCGGCGGCGACCGCTCCGCGGTCACCGGCGGCACCCGCGTGCTCTCTGACGAGATCGTCGTCGAGATCACCCAGGAGCCGGGCCATTCGTTCATGGACCGCATGATCGCGCTGGTGGAAGGCGCCGAGCGCCGCAAGACCCCCAACGAGATCGCGCTCAACATCCTGCTCGCCGGTCTGACGCTGATCTTCATGATCGTGGTGGCCACGCTGCGCCCGTTCGGGCTGTTCGCCCACACGAACATCTCGGACACGAGCCTCATCTCGCTGCTCGTGGCGCTCATCCCGACGACGATCGGCGCGCTGCTGTCGGCGATCGGCATCGCGGGCATGGACCGGCTGGTGCGCCGCAACGTGCTCGCGCTATCCGGCCGCGCGGTCGAGGCGTCGGGCGACGTCGACGTGCTGCTCCTGGACAAGACGGGCACGATCACGATCGGCAACCGCCTGGCCTCCGAGTTCGTGCCCATGCCCGGCGTCAACGAGACCGAGCTCGCCGAGGTCGCGCAGCTCTCCTCGCTGGCCGACGAGACCCCCGAGGGCCGATCGATCGTGGTACTCGCCAAGCAGTACGGCATCCGTGATCGCGACCTGAACGGAAACGCCGAATTCGTCCCGTTCACCGCACAGACGCGGATGAGCGGCGTCGACATCGACGGCCACCAGCTCCGCAAGGGCGCCGGTGATGCCGTGATCGACTTCATCACCAAGCAGGGCGGCCGCCCGCCCGAGGAACTGCGCGCCGCGCTGGATCGGATCGGCCGTGAGGGCGGCACCCCGCTCGCAGTCTCACGTGACAGCCAGGTGCTGGGCGTGATCTATCTGAAGGACACGGTGAAGGAGGGGATGCGACAGCGCTTCGACCAGCTGCGGGCGATGGGCATCCGCACGATCATGATCACCGGAGACAACCGCCTCACCGCGGCCAAGATCGCCGAGGAGGCGGGCGTCGACGACTTTTTGGCCGAGGCCACTCCCGAGAACAAGCTGGCCCTGATCAAGGAGCACCAGGCCCAAGGGCGGATGGTCGCGATGACCGGCGACGGCACCAATGACGCCCCGGCGCTCGCCCAAGCGGACGTCGGCGTGGCGATGAACACGGGCACCCAGGCCGCGCGCGAAGCCGGGAACATGGTCGACCTCGACTCCAACCCGACGAAGCTCATCGAGATCGTCGAGGTCGGCAAGCAGCTGCTCATCACCCGCGGAGCGCTCACCACGTTCTCCATCGCCAACGACGTGGCCAAGTACTTCGCGATCCTGCCGGCCATCTTCCTGTTCACCTGGTCGGCCAAGGCGGAGGCCCAGGGGCCGCTGCACATCCTGAACATCATGCACCTCGGCACCCAGCGGTCGGCGATCATCTCGGCCATCGTGTTCAACGCGATCGTGATCCCGCTGCTGATCCCGATCTCGCTGAGGGGTGTCGCCTACCGGCCGGTCGGCGCCACCGCCCTGCTGCGGCGCAACCTGCTCGTCTACGGGCTGGGCGGGCTGATCGCGCCGTTCGCCGGGATCTGGCTGATCGACCTGGTCGTCCACAACCTGCTCGGCGCATGACCGATGGCCCTCTCCGCGGTCATCACAAGGTCTTCCTCGGGATGGCGGCCGGGGTCGGCAAGACCTACCGGATGCTGCAGGAGGGGCGGGCGGAGCTCGAGGGCGGTCGCGACGTCGTGATCGGCTACCTGGAGCTGCACGGGCGCGCCGAGACGGCGGCGCAGGCCGAGGGGCTCGAGGTCGTCCCGCGGCGCCGCTCGCGCTATCGCGAGACCGTCCAGTCCGAGATGGACCCGGAGGCGGTGCTGCGGCGCGCGCCCGAGCTGTGCCTGATCGACGAGCTCGCCCACACCAACGTGCCCGGCAGCGGGCACGAGAAGCGCTACGAGGACGTGGAGGCCGTGCTCGACCGAGGGATCGACGTGTTCTCGACCGTCAACGTCCAGCATCTGGAGTCGCTCGCCGACGAGATCGCCGAGCTCACCGGCACCCGGGTGCGTGAGACCCTCCCGGACCGGGTGCTCGCGGAGGCCTCGGAGGTGATGCTGCTCGACATCACGCCCGAGGCGCTGCGCGCGCGGCTGCGGCGCCGGCAAGGTGTACCCCGCACGAGCGCATCGAGACCGCGCTCGCCAACTTCTTCACCGCTCAGAACCTCGCCGCGCTGCGCGAGCTGTCGCTGCGCCAGGTCGCCGAGGGGATCGAGGCGCGGCGCAATCCGCGAGCGGGGCCGGCGCGGCGCCGACCGGCGCCCCGGCCAGGAGCGCGTGCTGCGCGGCGCCGCGCCGCGGGCGATCGGAGAGCGCCTGCTCGCGCTCGTCACCCCGCAGCCCGCGTCCCAGCGGATCGTGCGACGCGCCTGGCGGTCCGCCCAGCGGCTCGGTGCCGAGCTCGACGTTCTGTGGGTGGCCGGCAACGAGCCCGACACCGAGCAGTCCGAGCAGCTGCTCGCGCTGCGCAAGCTATGCAGCGTGCTCGGCGCCCATCTGCTCGTCGAGTACGGCGACGACGTCGCGCTCGTGGCCCAGCGGGTGGTGCGCGAGCGCGGCACGACCTACGTGCTGATCGGCACGCCGGCGCCGCGCTCGCTGCTGCGGCGCACCCGGACGCCGTTGCCATTGCGGCTGCTGCGGGTGCTGCCCGGGATCGACCTGCGGATCGTCGCCGACCGCAGCCGCCGCGCGGAGCGGGACCGATGAAGGTCCGGCGGCGCGAGGACGACGCACCCGCTCGCGGCGACCGGACCGCTCCGCCGGGGGCCGGCCGACCGCGGATCCTGTTCCCGTTCATCGCCCCCGCGCTGTCGCGCGGCGCGCTGGACGCGGCGCTGCGGCTGGCGCGCGCGGAGGGGGCGGTGCTGGTGCCGGTGTTCCTGACCCCGGTGCCGCGCTGGCTGCCGCTCGACTGCCCCCTGCCCCGTCAGGCCGAGGCGGCGATCGCCACCCAGGAGGCGATCGAGCAGCGGGCGGCGAGGTTCGGCGTCGCCGTCGACGCCCGGCTGGAGCGCGGGCGGACCCCGCGTCATGCGCTCATGCGGACGATCCGCTGCGAGCGCTACGAACGGATCGTGGTGGCGGCCGCCGCGCCCGGCGCGGCCGGGTTCGCGCCCGACGACGTCGCCTGGCTGCTCGCCCACGCGCCCGGCGAGATCGTCGTGCTGCGTCCCGGGCGCGACGACGACCTGCTCGAGCCCGGGGAGCCCGGGGAGCCCGGGGAGCCCGGGGAGCCCGGGGAGCCCGGGGAGCCGCGGGAGGGCGCGCGCCACTCCGCTGTAATTGAGAGCACCTTGCGATAGCGAGCGCGTCCGATTAGGGTCGGCGGTCATGGGTCGGCGCAAGGTCACGCTCCGGATGTTCTGGGGTTCGCTGAGCCGCGGCCAGAAGCGGACGATGATCATGATGTTCTCGGTCATCCTGGCGCTGCACGCGGTCGGCTTCGGCGTCCTGGTCGGGTTCGTGGCGCCGCACCGCTACTCGCTCGGCGCGTCGGGGGTGTTCACGCGTCGGAATCGGCGTGACCGCGTGGACCCTCGGCCTGCGCCACGCGTTCGACGCCGATCACATCGCCGCGATCGACAACACGACCCGCAAGCTGATGAACGACGGCAAGCGGCCGTTCAGCGTCGGGATTCTGGTTTTCCCTCGGCCACTCGTCGATCGTGTTGGCGCTCGGGTTGGGGCTCGGCGTCGCCGAGAGGGCGGTCTCTGGCCCGGTGGAAAACGGCAATTCGCAGCTGCACAAGTTCGGCGGGATCGGCACCTCGTGTCGGGCGCCTTCCTGTACCTCATCGCCGCGCTGAACGTCGTCATCATCGCGGGATCTTCCGGGTCTTCCGCTCGATGCGGCAGGCGGCTTCGACGAGGACGCGCTCGAGCAGAAGCTCAGACCAGCGCGGGCTCTTCAACCGCCTGCTCGGGCACTGACCAGAACGATCCGGAAGCCCGCCCAGATGTACCCGTCGGGGTCCTGTTCGGCCTGGGGTTCGACACCGCGACCGAGGTCGCGCTGCTGGTGAACGCCGGCAGCCGCGGGAGCCGCCGCGTTGCCCTTGTACTCGATCCTCGTCCTGCCGATCCTGTTCGCCGCCGGCATGTGCCTGTGGACACGCTCGACGGCTCGTTCATGAACTACGCCTATGAGTGGGCGTTCGCCAGACCGGTGCGCAAGGTCTACTACAACCTCGACGATCACCGGCCTGTCGATCATGGTGGCGCTTCTTGGTCGGCACGATCGAGCTCTCGGGCCATCTTCCAGCAGTCGACCTGACGGGCGGATTCTGGACCTGGTGGAGAAATCGACATCAACCTGCTGGGGTTCATCATCGTCGCTGTTCGTCGGTCACCTGGGCGAGCGCGATGTCGTGGTGGCGGTTCGGGCACATCGAGGAGCGGTGGAGCGCGCATCTCACCGACGCATCCGACCGGCCCCGTAATGACCGTCGCCCCCGCCGCCCCGCCACTCGCTGCGAGACGCTCGGCGACGCGGTCGAGGCGCTGCGCGAGCGCGGCCTGCGCATCTCGACGGCGCGGCGGCTCGTGCTCGAGGCGCTGTACGCACCGCCACCCCGGTCTCCGCGCCGAGACGTGGCACGCGACCTGCGGCTCGAGAGTCGCATCGGTGTACCGCAACCTCGAGTCGCTCGAACGTCACGGGATGGTCCGCCACGTCCACCTCGGGCCACGGGCCGGGGCTCTACGTGCGAGCCGGGCACGAGAAGCCGAGTATCTGTACTGTGAGCGCTGCGGCGAGGTCGTCGCGGTCGACGCCGCGGAGCTCGACCGGTGCGTCGCCAGATCAGCCGCCAGTTCGGGCTACCACGCGCGGTTCACCCACTTCGCGATCGTCGGGCTGTGCCAGCGGTGCGCGGCCGAGGCGCAGTGACCGGGACGCCGCTCGGGCTCTACCCGGGCTGACGGGCGACGGCGGCGCGGGCGGCGGCGATCGCGGCCTGCCCGAACGAGATGCCGCCGTCGTTCGGGCGGCAGCCGCTCGGGCACGAGCACCCGGAGCCCCGCCCGGTCCAGGCGCGCGGACACCGCCTGCAGCAGCCGTCGGTTCTGGAAGACGCCGCCGCTGAGCACCGCGGTGCCGAGCCCCCGTCGCGCCGGCGACCCGCTCGAGCGCCGGCCGCGGTCGCGCGCGCCAGCGCCTGGTGGACGCGCGGCGGCGACGCCGGGACATCGGCGCCACGCTCGGCGCGAGGTCGACCGCACGCACGAGCGCGCGCGGGTCGAGCACCAGCACGCCGTCGCGCTCGCCCAGCTCGAGCTCGTAGCCGGCGCCCCGCCCGGCGTCCGCCGGCCGCCTCGCAGGCGGCCGCCTCGAGCATGATCGCCGCCTGGCCCTCGTAGCTGACCCGGCGCCGAGCCCGCAGAGCGCGCCGACCGCGTCGAACAGCCGGCCCATGCTCGAGGTGAGCGGGGAGAGCGCGCGGTCGGCCGCGACCGGCGCGATCGCGCGCCAGCGCGCCGGGTCGACCGCGCCGCGCCAGCCGCCGGAGGCGGCGGACGCTCGCCGAAGGCCTCGGCCAGCCAGGCGCACGCCATCCGCCACGGCTCGCGGATCGCCGCCGCGCCGCCGGGCATCCGCACCGGCCGCAGAGAGCCGACGCGCTCGAAGCCGCGCAGCCCGCCGACGAGCAGCTCGCCGCCCCAGACGGTGCCGTCGGCGCCGTAGCCGGTGCCGTCGTAGATCGCGCCGACGGCCGGCCCCGACAGCCCGTGCTCGGCCAGGCAGGCCGCCAGGTGGGCGTGGTGGTGCTGGACCCCGACGTGCTCGACCCCATCGCGCTCGAGCGCGTACGGGGTCGAGAGATAGCCGGGATGGAGGTCGTGGGCGACCCCCTCGGGCGTCGAGCGCGAACAGCCGCTCGAAGTGGTCGATGCCGTCCCGGAAGGCGCGCAGCGTCGCGTAGTGCTCGAGGTCGCCGATGTGATGCCCGACCCAGGCATGGGCGCCCCCGGCCAGGCAGAACGTGGACTTCTGCTCGGCGCCGCACGCCAGCAGCGGGCGGGTTGCCGGGACGGGCAGCGTGAGCGCCGCCGGCACGTACCCGCGCGAGCGGCGCAGCATCAGCGGCCGGCGCCCGCCGGGCAGCGCGACCGTGCGCAGACCGAGTCGTCGGTGCGGGTCTCGATCTGTCGGTCGTGGAGAGGAACAGGTCGGCGATCGCGCCCAGCCGCGCGAGCGCGTCGTCGTCGTTGATACGCGATCGGGTCGTCGGAGAGGTTCCCGCTCGTCATCACCAGCGGCCGCGCGGGTCGCCGCACAGCCGGGCCACGTCGGCGATCAGCAGTTCGTGCAGCGGCGCCGACGGGAGCATCACCCCGAGCTCGGGCGAGCCCGGCGCGACCGCCGCCGCCACGCGGATGGCGGGCGGGGCCGGTCGCGCGGAGCGAGCACGATCGGCCGGGCCGGCCCGGTGAGCAGCCGCTCGTCCTCGGCGTCGAGCGCGACCAGCGCGCGAGCCGCGGTGAGCGACCCGGCGAGCAGCGCGAACGGCTTGTCCTCGCGGTGCTTGCGCGCGCGCAGCGCGGCGACGGCCCCCTCATTGAGCGCGTCGCAGGCGAGGTGGAAGCCGCCGACCGACTTGATCGCGACGATCGCGCCGTCGCGCAGGCGCCCGGCGACGAACTCGACCGCGTCCCGGGCGGAGCGGCCCGGTCCGAAATCGGTGATCCCCGTCCCGTCGGGCCGGCGAGCCGCACCCGCGGTCCGCAGTCCGGGCAGGCGTTGGGCTGGGCGTGGAAGCGGCGGTCGGCCGGGTCGTCGTACTCACGCGGGCACTCGGCGCACATCGTGAACGCCGGCCATCGTGGTGAGCGGCCGGTCGTAGGGTACGCCGCGTGACGATCGTGAAGCGCGGCCCGCAGTTGGTGCAGTTGATGAACGGGTAACGGTGGCGGCGGTCGGCGGGGTCGCTCAGCTCGCGCAGGCAGTCCGGGCAGGTCGCGAAGTCGGCGGCGACCGGCGGCGCGGCTGACCCGTCGCGGCGGCGCTCTGAACGATCCGGAAGCCGGCTGCGCCGCCGGGCGCGACCGCCTCGCCGATCGACGCGCTCGATCGATCGCCAGCGGCGGCGCCTCGGGGCCGCAGCCGCCCAGGAACCGCTCGACCGCGGCGCCATCGCCCTCGACCTCGAGCAGCACGCCGTGCTCGTCGTTGAGCACCCAGCCGCCGAGCCCGGCTCGTGGGCGAGGCGGTACACGAACGGCCGGAAGCCGACGCCCTGCACCGTGCCCCGCACGCGGACGCGAGCCCGCGGCCGGCGGCCGCGCGCCGCTCACCGCGGCCCGCCAGCTCGACCAGCTCGCGCAGCAGGTGGTAGGCGGTCGCCTGGGCCTCCTGGATGCGCGGGATGTGCTGCGAGCGGGTGACGATCACGTGGTCGGCGAGGTCCTCGGCGGCGACCCGGCCGCCGTCGTAGCCGACGAACGCGATCGTGGCAGCCCGCGGCGGCGGGCCTCGGCGAGCGCGTCGAGCACGCTGAGCGAGTTGCCGCTCGTCGAGAGCGCGAGCAGGGCGTCGCCCGGCGCGCCGTAGGCGATGACCTGGCGCGCGAAGATCGCCTCGGTGCCGATGTCGTTGGCGAGCGCGGTGAGGATCGCGGTGTCGGCGGTGAGGTCGAGCGCCGCCCGGCGGCCACCCGCATCCGGCGGCGGGCGACGAAGTCGGCGACCACGTCGATGGCGTCGGTGGCCGAGCCGCCGTTGCCGAGCGCCAGCAGCCGCCCGCCGCCGTCCAGCGCGGCGCCGCAGTCCGCGGCGGCCGCCGCGAGCCATCGCGCTCTCGCTCGAGCGTCGCGCGCGCAGCGCCTCGACGTCGTGCGGCCTTCATCAGCGCCGAGTCGCGGACGTCGGCGAGCACCGCGTCGAGGTCGTGCTCCCCCTCGGCCAGGAACGGGTACAGGAAGCTCGAGGCGCCGGCGTCGTGGACGCGGCGCTCGGTCCGGCCCTGCAGCAGCCCGCGGTGCTCGAAGAACACGTGCACGAGCTCCCACAGCACGTGGTAGGCGGTCTCGACGAGCTCCTGGTCGCACGAACGGATCCGCCGCTCGGCGGCTCGAGCTCCCACTCGGCGCCGAGCGGCGCGAAGGCGATCGTCAGGCAGCCGCGAGCGCCCGGGCGAGCCCGACCGAGCGGGCCAGCTCGCGCCGTCGGCGGGCTCGCCGAACGCGATCACGATGTCGTCGGGCCGCGGCGATCAGCGCGAGCTGCGCCGAGCGCCGCGCCGTCGCCGGTCGAGCCCGATCGCGGGCAGCGCGCGCTTGCCCACGATCACCGGGTGGACGAACTCGACGGTGACATGGCGGACGTCGGAGCGGGCCGCGGGCGCGCCCGATCGCGATCAGCCGCCCGCCGCGGGCGAAGCGCTCGGCCATCGCGGTGGCAGAGGGCGGCCAGCCGGGTCGGTCTGCGTCGCCGAAGAAGCGGCGCCGGCCTCCCGCCGCTCGCTCCAGGCGCGGCTCGGCGAGCGCGCCGACCGCGGCGGCGCGCCGTCACACGCACGGCGGGGGCGCGCTCGGCGAGCTCCGCGAGCCAGTCGCGCACTCGTCGACCCCCTCGCCGGTGCGGGCGCTGACGAGCATCGCCGCGCGCCCGGGTTGACCGCGTCGAGGTGGTAGAGGAGCCGGTCGAGATCGAAGTCAAGGTGGGGCAGCAGGTCGATCTTGTTGATCACGACGAGCTCGCAGGCGCGGAACATCAGCGGGTACTTGAGCGGCTTGTCCTCGCCCTCGGTGACCGAGCAGACCATCGCGCGCGCGTCCTCGCCGACCCGGAACTCGGCCGGGCAGACGAGGTTGCCGACGTTCTCGATCACCAGCAGGTCGATCTCGTACAGCGGCAGCTGGTCGATCGCCGAGCGGACCATGTTGGCGTCGAGGTGGCACTCACCGCCGAACCCGTTGCCGGTGTTGAGCTGCACGACCGGCACGTGCGGGCGGCGAGGCGGTCGGCGTCCATCGAACCCTGCACGTCGCCCTCAAGCACGCCGACCTCGCGCCCGGCAGCGGCCGCGCGAGCGCCGCCTCCAGCAGCGACGTCTTGCCGGCGCCGGGCGCGCTCATCAGGTTGAGCACCGCCACGTCTTCGCGGTCGAAGTCGGCGCGGTTGGCGCGGGCGATGGTGTTGTTGGCGTCGAGCGCGTCCTCGACGACCCTCACCCTGGTGCGATGCATGCGGTCTCCTCCTGTTCGACCTCGATGTAGTCGACCTCCAGCTCCTCGCCGGCAGTGATCGTCACGTCGGCGCCGCCGCAGCGCGGGCAGCGGAAGGCGGGGATCTGGGGCGACCAGCCGCGCCGCAGGCGCGGCAGCGCAGCTCGGTGGCGACCTCGGTGAGCCGAGCGTCGCGCCCTCGCACGGCGGTGTCGCGGGCGACGATCTCGAAGTAGAACTCGAGCGAGCGCGGGACGACCTGGCGCATCGCGCCGTGCGAACCGAGACCGTGGTGACGCGGCGACCGCCCCCGTGGCGCGGGCGGTGTCGAGCACCGCGCCGGCGATCGAGAGCTCATGCACGCGCGGCTCCGGCGCCGGCGACGGCTCGCGCCTGCAGCTCGGCGGCGGTCTCGCAGCACGACGTCGGCGGCCCGCTGCAGCACGGCGGCGACGGCGTCGCGACAGGCCGAGGCCGACGTCGGCGACATCCTCGGGCTCACAGGCGACGACGACCACGCGGCCCGGCCAGCCGCCGACGTACTTGACGAAGCGCAGCACGGTGAGCGGGTCCATCGAGTGCGGGTCGAGCAGCTGGCCGTCCTCGATCGAGCCCTCGACGTCGTCGGCGTGGGCTCCATCACGTACAGCGTCCCCGGCTGTTCGCCCTGGCGCGAGGCGTCGACCAGGATCAGCCCGTCGTAGCCGCGCATCGCCTCGTAGGCGAGGTCCAGGCCGCTGGTGCCGAAGTCGGCGAGGTGGACACCGGCGGGCGGCTCGCCGCGCTCGCGCAGCAGCCGCACGACCTCGGAGCCGAAGCCGTCGTCGCGCAGCCAGGTGTTGCCGATGCCGGCGACGAGGATCTGCGGGGTTCTGGTCATGGCACGGTCACCTCGTGGGCGAAGAAGAACAGATACCGCCCGGTCTCCCGCAACAGGTCCTGACCGGGGACGTCGTCGACGGTGACCGCGATCTGGACGCGGTCGTCGGAGTCGATGTAGATGCGCTCGACCGTCGCCCGGCGGCCGTCGAGCATGCGGTCGTAGGGGTCGCGGTCGACGCCGGGCGGAGCAGCACGGTGTCGCCGAGCGCGACGCGGCGGCCGGCGACGGTCGTCGCGCCCTCGCCCTTGATGTCGGGGGCCGGGTCCTGGTCGGTCCGCCCGGGCGGTGGGGGCGAATCCCCGGCGCTCGTCCGTGAGGCCGCTGTGCAGCGCCATGATCTCCTCGGGGCCGAGCGCGAGCGCCCGCTCGAGCATGTCGCCGACGGCGCGGTCACCCGCGACCGCCGCCTCGCGCTCGGAATCGGTGAGCGAGTGGACGTGGAGAACGAGCGCCTCCTCGATCTCGGTGTTGTCGAACAGATTGCCGTGGCTGCCCGGCGCGAGCCTGCGGATGGTCGGGCAGGACGATGCCCGCCCCGAGCATCGCCTGATCGCGCTCGCCGGCGAGCACGGGCCAGATGTTCACGCTGCGCAGGCCCGGCCTCCAGGGGCGAGACGAAACGCCCGCCGGCGATCTCCACGACGAGGTGGATCGACAGCAGCGAGCGCGCGAGCGCACCGGCGCGGTCCAGGCCCCCCGGGCCCTCCGATCGTGTTGTGCACGCACGCGCGCACGTGGACCGCGGCCGCCGGGATCGGCCGATTCGGATCGGAGCGTCACCCGGCCGCCGGCGATCTGGGCACTCGTCCGCTCGCCGATCCCGACCGGTCCGAGGTCGACGCGGCGCTCGGCCGCCCGGTGGCCTTCGCCGCTGGGCGCAAGCCAGCGCAGCGTCGCCGTCAGCGTCGCGTTGCGGTCCGGGAACGCGAGGCACTCCATCCGCGCGTGGTCGTGGGCGCCCTCGCACTCGGCGGCGTAGGCGGGCGGGTAGACGATCCCGAACGGGGTCGGTGTCGCGTTCTTGGTCGCCTGAGGCGTGTAGGGGTACAGCGCGTAGCCCTCGTACAGCAGCGAGGAGACCAGCCGCTCGAGCGACGGGTCCATCAGCCCGGCTCCAGCAGCTCGCGCAGCAGCGCGTCGACGCTGGCCAGGCCGCGCCGCGCGCGGCGCTCGTGCAGGCGCGCGAGCGTGTCGTCGGCGACGCGCACCCAGCCGCCGCCGGGGTAGTGGGCGGCGATCATCTCCCGCCAGGCGCTCACCGCCATGCCGTACCGGGCGGTCGTCGACCACGAGATCGGCGTCATCTGCAGCCGCTCGTCCGCGTCGCGATAGAAGACGGTGCCGTTGAAGTGGAAGCGACAGCGGCACGACCCCGTCGGCGAGCGCGTAGAAGTACTTGGCGGAGGCCACCTCGAGGTCGTAGGTGCACGGGACATCGATCCCGAAACGGGTCTCACCCGCGAACGCGGGGACGGTGGCCGTCACCTTCGCCCACGCCAGGCCCGAGGTCGCGGGCGCCCAGCGCTCGGGCGGGCCGAACAGCTCGGCCAGGCGCTCGCGCGTCGCCGGGTCATAGCCGCGGCGCGCGGGGTCGATCATCACCTGCGCCGAGAGGCCCATCGACTGGACGGGGATCGCGCGGGGCTCCCGGGCGGTCGCCTGAAAGCGCATCGTCGGCACGGCCGAGAACGGCACATGGGCCGCATCGGTGACCTCGAGCTCGGGGGCGGGGATCCGGCCGCGCGGCCCGTCCGGCTCTCGCTCTGCACGCTCACGACGCGATCGCCCTCCGCGGCGGCGGGGTCGCGCGTGGCGCGCACTCGCGCGAAGAACGCCGGCACAGCCTGCGCGAGCGCGTCGCCGCCGCTGATCCCCTCCCAGCGGGTCCGGATCAGTCCGACGAGCTCGTAGCAGCGGTCGATCGGCAGGATCGCGGCCTGCGGCGGATCGGTGAGCCGGTTGACGACCAGCGCCTCGCCGTCCTCGTCGAGCCGGGCGAGCACCGGGTTGGCCTCGACGAGCGCCTGCCAGGCGTCGAGCGCGAGCTCGGACTCGGTCGCGCCGGCCGGGCTCGGGTAGAACGCGACGACCGCGCCCGACACGCTCGAGCGCATGAAGAACGCGAGCCCGATCGGGATCTGCAGCGACGCCCAGGCTGCCTCGTCGCAGCGGAAGTCATCCAGCCACAGCGTGCGCATGCCCGTCGGCCGGTACTCGGCGTCGCCGGAGCGCAGCGCCCAGCAGGCCTCGCACACGCACACGATCCGCCGCTCGCCGAGGTGCAGCAGGTGGCGGTGGTCGTCCGGGACCGTCGTCCGGCACAGGTCGCAGCGCTCGTCCGCGGCGACCGCGGCGCCCATGCTGCGCCGGCCGCCCCCGCGCGCGGGGCGAGCACCCGCAGCCGGGGCGCAGCGCGTCGCGCGTTCGCGGGCCCGCCACCCGAACGGGTGGGCTCGAGTCGGCGCGCGGCGATCCGCTCGGCTCCGGCAGTGGCCGCTCGCACTCGTGCACGGGCAGGCACACCGGGTCTCGGAGCCCGCCGCGGCGGCCGCGCGGCCAGCTCGCCGTCGGCCATCGGCAGCTGCCATCCCGGCGGTGATCTCCGAGACCCGGTGCCGCTCTCGCCTCGAGCACCCCGCCGCACCTCGATCCCGCGAGGTCGGGGCAGTGGTCCGCAAGCGCCTGGGTGATCGCCGTCTCGAGCGTCGCCCGCGAGGCGCTGCAGCCGTGGCAGCTGCCCTGCAGCGCGAGGTGGACGACTCCCTCCTCGGTGAGCTCGACGAGTTCCACGTCGCCGCCGTGGGACTCCATGTACGGGCGCACGGTGTCCAGCGCCTCCAGCACCCGCTCGCGCAGCCCCACCGGGTAGAGGTCGTGGATCAACAGCAGGCTCGCCACCGCGCCGTCCTGGCAGAGCTCGTCGAGGATCGTCGCGCCCGCCTCGCGCGAGGACCGGATGGTCGCGACGATTCGCTCCAGGCCGTCGCCGTACATCGCGATCACCGCGGAGACGAACTCCGCGGCGAGCCGCCGCGCCCCCGGATCGGAGAGCTGCTCCACCCGCGCCGAGAGCTCCTCCACTCGCGCGAGCAGCTCCGCGGGCGCCGGGGCGGCGCCCTCGGCGACCACCGCCCCGGCGGACGGGACGGGGGCCATCAGGCGAACGCGGTCGGCGTGTGCATCACCTTCCGGACCCGACCGCCGCCGGTGTACATGTGCACGCCGCACGGCAGGCACGGGTCGAAGGAGCGGACCGCGCGCATGATGTCGATGCCCTTGAAGTTGTCCGGGCCGTTCTCCTCGAAGATCGGCGTGTTCTGGACGGCGTCCTCGTAGGGGCCGGGCGTGCCGTAGGTGTCGCGCGGCGACGCGTTCCACGGGGTCGGCGGATAGGGCTGGTAGTTGGCGATCTTGCCCTCGCGGATGACCATGTGGTGCGACAGCACCCCGCGCGCCGCCTCGTGGAAGCCGCAGCTCACCGCGGACTCGGGGACCGTGAACTCCTTCCAGCTCTTGGTGCGTCCGGCGCGGACCTCCTTGAGCGCCCTCTCCAGGCAGTGCAGGCCGACCAGCGCCGAGTACGCCTGGTGGTAGGAGCGCGCGCGGTCGCGCTCGACCGCGTTGGACTTCTCCGGGATCTTCCACTCGAGCTCCATCTCGGGCAGCGAGGCCGACTTGGGCAGCACCATCTGGATCGAGTCGCCGGTCGCCTTCAGGTAGCCGAAGTCGACGATCCCGGCCTTGGCGGTCACCCACTGGCGGGCGAACGGCCCTCCGCCGGTGTCGCAGCACACGTGGGTGTCGGTGCGCTTGTCATACATGCGCGGCGAGACCACCCATGTGTACTTGTCGGCGAAGTCGCGCTTCTGCGGCCGCGGCAGCGTCTGCTTGTTCCACGGGTGGTGCTTGTCGACCGGGTTGCCGAGCGGGTCATGGGTGACGAACGTCTGCTCCGAGTTCCAGTCGTCGAAGTAGGAGGAGCCGAGCAGGATCCGGATCATCAGGTTGATCTCGACCAGGTCGGTGGAGACCAGCTCGCCGTTGATCGCCACCCCCGGCGTGATGTAGCGCCGCCGGCCCCACTCGGTCATCGTCCGGTAGTCGTAATCGACGTAGTCGGGATCGTCGAACGAGCCCCAGCACACGAGGTTGGTGTCCCGGTAGCCGACCATGTCGTAGCCCGGCAGCTCGGTGAGGAAGAAGTCGTAGATGTCGTCATGCATCGGCACCGTGCGCTTCACGTAGTCCATGTAGCGCATCAGCCGCACGTAGTAGTCGGTGAGCGTCTGGTGGGTGATGTCGGCGCTGCAGCCGCCCGGCATGATCGTCGACGGGTGGGTGTGACGGCCGCCGAACAGGCAGTACATCTCCCGGGTATAGCGGGCCACCTGCAGCGTCTCCAGGTAGAACGAGCCGGTGAACGGGTTGAGCGCCCGCATGATGTCGGCGATCGTCTTGTAACCGTGGATGTCGGAGTGCGGCGCCGACGTCTTCTCGGCGGTCGCCAGCAGGGCCGGGTTGGTGTCCTTGACCATCTGCTCGCAGAAGTCCACGTTGGCCATGCAGTCGTTGAAGATCGCGTGGTCGAACATGTAGTCGGCCGACTCGGCGAGGTTGAACGCCAGGTCGCCGAGCGGCGGCGGCTTGACCGAGTAGGCCATGTTCTGGTTCAGGCACGAGCACGTGCAGTGGTTGTCACCGCAGATGCCACAGATGCGGCTGGTGATGAAATGGGCATCCCGGGGGTCGATCCCCTTCATGAAGATGTCGAAGCCACGGAACACCATCGAGGTGCTGTAGCACTTGTTCACCTTGCGATTGGAGAAGTCGATCTCGGTGTGGATGCCCAGCGACCCGACGATGCGGGTGATCGGATCCCACGACATCTCCTTGACGATGATCTTCTGCTCGGTTTCGGTCGCCATGACTGTGTCTCTCCTGGGTGGCGTCGTTCGTGGTGGGCGCGGTCGGGTGGCTACCAGCGCTTCTGGTAACCGGTGGTGAGAGCGGGACCTCGCCTGCGCCACTCGGGCTCGATGTCGTACTTGGTCTTGATGTTGCGCTCGCGGAAGAACTTGAAGATCGGCCCGTAGCTGAAGCGCTCCAGGTCGGCCGCGCGGGCGCCCCACACGTCGGGGTCCATGAACGGCATGTACTTGTCGGGGAACCCCGGCATCGTGCACGCCATGCAGATGCCGCCGACGTTCGGGCAGCCGCCGACGCCGTTGACCCAGCCGCGCACCGGGACGTTGCACTTGACCACCGGGCCCTTGCAGCCGAGCTTGACCAGGCAGCGGTGGTCGGAGCCGTACTCGGTCGCGAACTGGCCCTCCTCGACGAAGCCCGCCCGGTTGCAGCCCTCCCGCACGGTGCGCCCGAACAGCCACTTGGGCCGCAGCTGCGCGTCGAGCTCGGGCGCCGGCGCCAGGCCCGCCAGGTGGAACACGAGGTACATCAGGACCTCGGTCATGTTGTCGGGCTGCGCGGGGCAGCCGGGGATGCAGATCACCGGCAGGTTGGCCTTCGAGCGCCACTTCCAGCCGAGGTAGTCCGGGACGCCCATTGCGCCGGTCGGGTTGTTCTTCATCGCCGGGATGCCGCCGTAGGTGGCGCAGGTGCCGACCGCGACGACCGCCGCCGCCTTGGGCGCGAGCCGGTCGATCCACTCGTTGACCGTGATCGGCTGGTCGGTGCGCGGGTCGATCCCGAAGCCGCTCCAGAACCCCTCGCCGCTCACCTGCTCGTTGCCGAGCGACCCCTCGATCACGAGCACGAACGGGTCGAGCTTGCCCTGCTCGGCGTCGAACCAGGCCTGGATGAACTCGTGGCCGTTCTCGAACGCGACCACCCCGTTGTGGACGACGACCCGCGGCATGCCGGGGATCACGCCCTGGATGATGTCCTCGAGGCTCGGGTTGGTGGCCGCGGTCATCGCCACCGAGTCGCCCTCGCACGACAGGCCTGCGGTGATCCACAGCACGTGCGCCGTCACCGCCTCGGTCGCTGCCTGGTTGGGGATGAACTCGGTCGGGGTGGCCATGGTGTCCTCTCTCCTCACAGTCGATTCGTTCTCAGCAGATCCTGGGCAGCGGGTCGCCGACCAGCTGGTCCATCACGCGGCGCCCGCCGAACGCGGTCGCGACCAGCACCATCCCGGGCGGCTCGTCGGTGACCTCGCCGATCACCACGGCCTGCTCGCAGCCGTCCACGGCGCGCAGCGCGGCGAGCGCGTCGTCCTGAGCGGCGGGGGCGACGACGGCGACGAGCCGTCCCTCGTTGGCGATGTACATCGGGTCGATCCCCAACAGCTCGGCCGCCGCCTGGACGACCGGCCGCACCGGGACCTCGGCCTCGTGCACCATCACGCCGACGCGCGAGGCCCGCGCGAGCTCGTTGAGCACCGACGCCACGCCGCCGCGGGTGGCGTCCCGCAGGCAGTGCAGTTCGCGCCCGGCGGCGCGCAGCAGCGCGTCGACCGCGGGCCACAGGCAGCACGTGTCCGACTCGATTTCGGCATCGAGCTCGAACTGACCGCGCGCGAGCATGATCGCGGTCCCGTGCTCGGCGATCGGTCCGGAGACGAGGATCCGGTCGCCGGCCTGCAGCTGCTGCGGTGCCAGCCGGGCGCGGGGGTCGACGAGACCGACCCCGGTCGTGCAGATGTACATCCCGTCGGCGAGGCCGCGCTGCACCACCTTGGTGTCGCCGCCAACGATCTCCGCGCCGGCGACGTCGGCGGCGTGCGCGATCGCCTCGACCTCGGCGCGGAGCGTGTCGGCGCCGAGCCCCTCCTCCAGGATCAGCGACACCGTGAGCGCGCTCGGACGCGCCCCGGCCATCGCCAGGTCGTTGACGGTCCCGTTGACGGCGAGCTCGCCGATCGAGCCGCCCGGGAAGCGCAGCGGCGAGACGACGAAGCTGTCGGAGGTCATCGCCAGCGCCGGCGTCCGGTTGCCGAGCGCGATGCGGCCGGCATCGCCGAGCTCCTGCAGCGCCTCGCCGCTGCCCGAAGCCGCGAACGCGGGCACGAGCAGCCCCTCGATCAGCGTCTGGGTCGCCTTGCCCCCGGCGCCGTGGGCGAGGGTGATCTGCTCGTCGCGGAAGCGCGGCCGCTTCGAGCGCGCGGTCTCGATCAGCTCGAGCACCCGCTCCTCGCGGCGGGCGCGCGCCGGCGCGGACGCGGAGTCGCTCACACCGCCTCCTTCTGGCGCGCGTAGCGGCCGAAGTTGTAGTACGCCGCGCACGCGCCCTCGGGCGAGACCATGCAGGTCCCGATCGCGTGCTCGGGCGTGCAGCCGGTGCCGAACACCTTGCACTCCCACGGCTTGATCACGCCCTTGAGCACCTCGCCGCACTGGCACGCCTTGGGATCGGCGACACGCACCCCGGGCGTGGGGAAGCGCCGCTCGGCGTCGAAGTCGGCGTAGCCGTCCGAGAGGCGCAGCGCCGACTGGGAGATGAACCCCAGGCCGCGCCACTCGAAGTGCGGACGCAGCGCGAACACCTCGGCCATCACCTGCAGCGCCTGCAGGTTGCCCTCGTCGGGCACGACACGGCGGTACTGGTTCTCCACCTCGGCGCGCCCGTCGCGCAGCTGGCGCAGGATCATCAGCACCGACTGCAGGATGTCCAGCGGCTCGAAGCCCGAGATCACGACCGGGCGGCCGTAGTCGGCCGGGATGAAACCGAACGGCCGCGCGCCCACGACGGTGCACACGTGGCCGGGGCCGATGAAGCCGTCCAGGCGCAGATCGGGGGACTCCAGCAGCGCGCGCAGCGGCGGCACGATCGTCACGTGGTTGCAGATGCACGAGAAGTTCGCGATCCCCTCGCGCTTGGCCCGCTTGAGCGTGAGCGCGGTCGAGGGCGCGGTCGTCTCGAAGCCGATCGCGAAGAACACCACCTCGCGGTCCGGGTTCTCCCGCGCGATCCGCAACGCGTCCAACGGCGAGTAGACCATCCGCACGTCGGCGCCCTCGGCCTTGGCGTCGAGCAGCGTCTGGCGCGAGCCGGGCACGCGCAGCATGTCGCCGAAGCAGGTGAGGATCACATTATCGGCGCGCGCGACGGCGATCCCGTCGTCGACGCGCCCCATCGGGATCACGCACACCGGACAGCCGGGGCCGTGGACGAGCTCGACGTTGGGCGGCAGCAGCCCGTCGATCCCGTACTTGTAGATCGAATGGGTGTGGCCGCCGCACACCTCCATCACCTTGTAGTGGCGGGAGGGGTCGACGGCGGCCAGGATCTCCCCCGACAGCGCGCGCCCGAGCGCGGGGTCACGGTATTCGTCGGCGAACCTCACAGAGCGCCTCCTGAACGGCTGATGGCAGTGCCGGCGTGAACGAGGAGGCGTTCGGCGACTCGCACCGGTGCGACGAGCGTCACATCGACCGTCTGGCGCTCGCCGCTGTCGGCTGCGCAGAGCGCGAGCGTGCCATCGGAGTCGATCTCGATCACGCACATCTGCACCGCCACGTCACCGCACGTGATGCAGTGCTCCTCTCCGCACGTCGACGTGACGGTGCTCATTCGATGACGCTCGCCTTCAGCTCCTCGAGCTCGCGCTCGTAGTCCTCGCCCATCCGCTGCAGCAGCGCGAGCGTCGCCTGCGCCTCCTCCTCGTCGACCTTGGAGAGCGCGAACCCGACGTGGATCAGCACCCAGTCACCGGGCCGCGCGCCGTCGCCGTCCTGCTCGAGCAGGCTGACGTTGATGTTGCGGCGCACGCCGACGACCTCGACCTTGGCGATCTGGTTGAGCTCGTCGACGAGCTCGATCACCTGCCCGGGAATCGCAAGGCACATGCACGTCGGTCTACACCCGGCCGCCGGGCGGGCGCGACCGCCGCGTAAGGCGGCTGACGGTAATCTGGATTACGGTGGCCTGGCCGCCCGGAGGGGGTCCGCGGCGGGCCGCGCGGCGCGAGCGTATGCTCCGCGCAGGAGAGGTTGACCAACCACGCGATCGCCGAGGTGGCGTGACGGAGACAGGGCGCCCGCATCAAGGTGGACATGCCGCGGGGGCCGCCGAGAGCGAGCTCCGGCGGGCCGCGCGCCGGCCTGAGCGCAGCTCGCAGTCGCTGCGCTACCTGCTCGACCTCGACTCCGAGCTGGCCGACAGCCTCGAGGTCGGGGTGCGGCTGGCGGCGCGGCGGATGACCGCTGCGGTGGTGTTCGACGCCGAGCCCGGGGATCTCGATCTCGCACGGCAGCTGTGCGCGCTCGGCCGCGGGCCCGGGATCCTCATCATCGACGGCCTGCTCGCGGTCAACGTCACCGTCGGGGACCGCGTCGCCTCCGAGCTGCTGGGCAGCGGAGACCTGCTCGAGCCGGACACCAGCGAGCCCGACGAGCTCTTCACCTGCTCGACCGGGTGGCGCGTGCTCGCGCCGGCTCGGCTGGCGGTGCTCGACGGCGCGTTCGCGCATCGGGTCTCCCGCTGGCCGCAGCTCACCCAGGTGCTGCTCACCCGGGCCGAGCGCCGCACGCACAGCCTCAACGTGCAGCGCGCGATCGCCTGCCAGCCGCGGCTCGAGATCCGCCTGGCGCTGCTGCTGCTGCACCTCGCCTCGCGCTGGGGTCACGTGGAGCCCGGCGGCGTCCGGCTCACGCTGCCGCTCACCCACCAGCTGCTCGGCCGGCTGGTCGGCGCCGAGCGCCCGTCGGTGTCGCACGCGCTCGCGCGGCTGGCCCGCTCGGGCCTGGTCACCGGCACCGGCGACGAGTGGCATCTGCACGCGCGCGTGGACGAGCGCTTCGACGCGATGCTGGAGGACGTGCCGGCGGGCATCGCGCCGCTGCGGGCGTCCGCCGCCGGGGCCTGAGCACACCCGCGACCGCCGGCCGTGTCCGGGATTACCCTGGGACAGACCGTCCCGATGCCCGTTCACGTCGTCTTCCGCTGTGACATCTGCGGCGCGGCACCCGACCGCGCGACCCAGGTCGCGCTCGAGCACGCGCTGCGCGAGCTGGGGTTCGGCGAGTACCTGGACATCCGTCCCGGCCGGTGGCTGCTGTGGCTCGGTGGCGGTCCGCTCGGCCCGCGGCGCTACGCCTGTGAGGCCCATCGCGGCGAGCTCACCGCCGACGTGCGCGAGCACTACGGGACGGTCGCCGCCCACCCGTGGAAGCGCCCGCCGTACCCGACGACGCTGCGCTCGGCGGACACCGAGCGTGCGATTCGCGCCGGCGGCCTGGCGGCGCGGTCGCGCTGGACGCTCGGCTGAGCGGCTCGCTCGACATGCATTGATCCCGTTTGCTTATAGATGAGATTGAATACTCGTCTTTGATTTCTAGACGAGCCGTCCTATCATGAGCAGCGCAGTACCTCTCCTCCCTCGAGCGCGCCCCGAGTCCGGCCTCATATCCCGCCGGTACCGGGGCGCTCTCACTTTAAGGACCGGGCCGCTGTAATCAGCCGGGTGCTCGGACGCTTCGCACCCTCCCCCACCGGACCGCTGCACCTCGGCGGCCTGCGCACCGCGCTCGTGGCCTGGCTGTTCGCGCGGGCGGCCGGGTCGGGCTTCCTGGTCCGGATCGAGGACCTCGACCCGCAGCGGTCCCGGCGCGAGTGGGAGGACGACCAGCTCGGTGACCTGCGGGCGCTGGGGCTCGACTGGGACGGCGTGCCGGTGCGCCAGTCCGAACGCTTTGATCGCTACGAGGAGGCGCTCGACGCGCTCGCGCGGGCGGGCGCGCTGTACCCGTGCTTCTGCACCCGCGCCGAGATCCGCGCCGCCGCCTCGGCCCCGCACGGCGAGCTGCCCGAGGGCGCCGCGCCGCACCGCGAGCTGCCCGAGGGCGCCTACCCGGGCACCTGCCGGATGCTTGCGCCCGCCGAGCGGGAGGCGCGGCTGGCGGCCGGCGAGCGCCACGCGCTCCGGGTCGACGCCGGCGCGCAGCGGATCGAGTACGAGGACGCGCTGCTCGGCCCGCAGAGCCTGCTCGTCGACGACTTCGTCGTGCGCCGCGCCGACGGGGTGCCCGCCTACCAGCTCGCGGTCGTCGTCGACGACGCCGCCCAGGGCGTCGAGCAGGTCGTGCGCGGCGCGGACCTCGCCGACTCCACGGGCCGCCAGATCCTGGTCGCCCGCCGGCTCGGCCTGCCGGTGCCGGCCCACGCGCACGTCGGGCTCGTGCTCGGTCCCGACGGCGCCCGCCTGGCCAAGCGCCACGGCGCGGCGACGCTCGCCGACCGCGGCGAGCCCGTCACCGCCACGCTCGCGCTGCTCGCCCACTCGCTCGGCCTGGCACGCGAACGCGACCGGATCGGCTCGGCCGCCGAGCTGCTGGCCGAGTTCGACCCCGGCGCGCTGCCGCGCGGCCCGGTCACGCTCGGCGGCTGACGACGCCCGGGCAGGTGACGATAGTCTCGGGGCTCAGGTGTGCCGGGAAGACTGGTCGGCGTATGACCGACCATGCGCGCACTCGCCTACCTGATCATCGGCCTCGCCATCTCGCTCGCCCTCGGGTTGTCCGGCGCCGGCCACCTCAGCCCGCTCGGCGACCACGCGCTCGTGCGCGAGCTGTGCGACATCGCGCTGATCGTCTCGGTGTTCGGCTCGGGGCTCGCGGTCGAGCGGACGGTCGCGCGCTCGTCGTGGCGGCTGATCGGGCTGTTGCTGGTCGTCGGGATCCCGGTCACGATCGCCGCGATCGCGGGGTTCGCGGCGCTGGCGGTCGGTCTCGGTCTGGGCGCGGCGGTGTCGCTCGGGGCGGTGCTCGCGCCCACCGACCCGGTGCTCGCCGGCGACCTCGGGCTCGGTCCGCCCGGCGGGCCGGAGCTCGGTGAACCGCGGCTGTCGCTGCACACCGAGGCGGGCGCCAACGACGGCCTGGCGGCGCCGTTCGTCGTCGGGGCTCTGCTGCTGGCGCGCCACGGCCGGCACGGCTGGCTCGTGCACTGGTTGACGATCGGCGTGCTGGTGCACGTCGCGGTCGCGGTCGCGCTGGGGGCGGTCGCGGGGCGGCTGGCGGTGTGGATCGCGCGCGCGCTGGCCGGCTCGGGCGACGGGCGCGGGGCGCGAATCGGGCTCGCCGCCTGGGTGCTCGCGGTGGGGTTCGCGGTGTACGCGGCCTGCGAGCCGCTGCACGCGTACGGGCTGGTGGCGGTGTTCGCGGCCGGGTTCTCGTTCCGGCGCGGCGAGCACGACGAGCGGCTGCACGCCCGCGTCCACGCGATCTCGGAGTCCGCCGGGCGGGTGACCGAGCTCGTCGCGATCGTGCTGCTCGGCTCGCTGCTCACCACCCGCGGTCTCGGCATCCCCGGGGTCGGGGGCTGGCTGCTGGCGCCGGTCGTGATCGTCGTCGTACGGCCGCTGATGGTGCTCGGGCTCGGGGCCGCCGCCCGCGCGCCGCTGTCGACGGGCGAGCGGCTGTACCTCGGCTTCTTCGGCGTGCGCGGGGTGGCGGCGGTCTACTACGCGGCGGTGCTGGCCGGCAGCGGCGCGCTGCCGCCGCACGTCACCGCGGTTGTCGTGTGGACGGCGCTCGTGTGCGTCGCGGTCTCGATCGTCGTCCACGGCCTGGCCGCGGCGCCGCTGCGACGGCGCTGGCTGGGCGAACCGTGAGCGACCGCCGGCGTCACGCGGCCGCCGGCGAACACACCGCGATGAAGACGAGGCCGTTCCCGCCGGCACGAGCGAAACGGGTCGCATCGGGGAGAAAGGACACCGGCGCCGCCTACCCGGCCGGCTTCTCGGCGTGGCCGCCGAACCCGTGGCGCATCGCCGACAGCAGCTGGCTGGCAAACCGGTCCAGGCCACGCGAGCTGAACCGCGCGAACAGCGCCGCGGTGAGCACCGGCGCGGGCACGCCCTCCTCGACGGCCGCCTGCGCGGTCCAGCGGCCCTCGCCGGAGTCCGACACGTGGCCGGAGAAGCTCTCGAGCGTCGGTGACTCCTGGAGCGCCTGGGCGGTGAGGTCCAGCAGCCACGAGGAGACGACCGAGCCGCGGCGCCACACCTCGCTCACCTCGGCGACGTCGATGTCGTACTGGTAGAACTGCGGGTCCTCCAGCGGCGCGGTCTCGGCATCGCTCTCCTGCTGCTCCTTGCCGATGTTGGCCTTGTGCAGGATGTTCAGACCTTCGGCGTAGGAGGCCATCATCCCGTACTCGATCCCGTTGTGGACCATCTTCACGAAGTGCCCGGCGCCCGCGTCACCGCAGTACATGAACCCGTTCTCCGCGTCGCTCGCCTCGCCGTCTCGGCCGGGGGTCCGCTCCGCGGCATCGACGCCCGGGGCGATCGTCGAGAAGAGCGGCTTGATCCGGTCGAACGCCTCGCGGCTGCCGCCGATCATCAGGCAGTAGCCGCGGTCCAGACCGTGGGTCCCGCCGCTCGTGCCGCAGTCCAGATAGGTGAGCCCTCGCTCGGCGACCTTCTTGGAGCGGCGGATGTCGTCGCGGTAGTAGGAGTTGCCGCCGTCGATGATCGTGTCGCCCTTCTCGAAGACCTCGGCGAGACCGGTGACCGACTTCTCGGTGATGTCGCCGGCGGGCACCATCACCCATGCCGCACGCGGCGCCTTCAGCTTCTCGGCGAGCTCCTTCAGCGAGCTCGCCCCCACCGCGCCCTCGGACTCGAGCTGTTTGACCGTGTCCTGATTGACGTCGTAGACCACGCACTCGTGGCCGTCGCGCATCAGGCGGCGCACGATGTTCGCGCCCATCCGGCCGAGGCCGACCATTCCAAGCTGCATCTCGGTTCCTTTCGTGTTCGGCTGACCCGCGACCGGGCCGCTCTGCGTTCTACCCGACCGTAGGGCGCGGGAGTCAGCTCGTGCGATCGGAGTCGAGCGCCGCCACGAGGTCGACCTCGACCAGGAATCCCGCCAGCGTCGACCCGACCGTCGTCCGCACCGGATACGGAACCTCGACGTAGGACTCGTAGACGGCATTGAACGCGCTGAAGTCCTCCAGGTTGTGCAGATGCGCGGTCGTCTTCACCACGTGGGCGAACGACAGCCCGGCCTCGGCGAGGATCTCGCCCAGGTTGCGCATCACCTGATGCGTCTGCCCGGCGATGCCCTCCCCCACGATCTCGCCGCTCGCGGGATCGTGCGGGCTCACGCCGGCGGTGTACAGCATCCCGCCGGCGATCAGGGCCTGGGAGTACGCGCCGGCGGGCGCCGGCGCCTTGGCGGTCCTCACCTGCTGCTTGAACATGTCCATCCTCTCGTCGTGGTCGTCGACCGGGCGAACACTGTCAGCCTCGGCCCACCGGTCGCGCGCCGACCGCGGTGCGCGCGGCGCGGCCGCTCGCTCAGGCCACGGCGGGCGCTCAGGCCGCAGCGGGCGCGGGCAGCCCCATGAACTCGCCGGCCTCGACGAGCACGGTGCGCATCGCGTCGACGATCTCGTCGAGCACCGCGTCGTCGGCGACGAGCGGCGGGGCGATCTGGAGCACCGCCTCGCCGCGGTCGTCGGCGCGGGCGATCAGGCCGGCGTCCCGCAGGCGGCCGGGCAGGAAGCCGCGCAGCAGCGACTCGCGCTCGTCGGCGTCCAGGCGGCCGTCGCCGCGGCCGTTGACGAACTCGACCGCCCAGAAGAAGCCCAGGCCGCGCACGTCGCCGACGACCGGCAGCTCGCGCAACGTCTCCAGACGGGCGCGGAGCCCCGGCTCCTGTGCGCGCACGTTCTCCAGCACGCCCTCGCGCTCGAAGATCTCGAGGTTCTTCAGCCCGGCCGCGGCGCACGCCGGGTGGCCGCCGAACGTGATCCCGTGCAGCAGCGTCCGCTTGTCCTCGTACAGCGGCGCGGCGACCTTGCCCGAGCACAGCACGGCGCCCATCGGCAGATACGCGGAGGTGAGGCCCTTGGCGGTGGTGATCAGGTCGGGGACGGCGCCCAGGCGGGCGACCCCGAACCACTCGCCGAGGCGGCCGAAGCCGGTGATCACCTCGTCGGCGACGAGCAGGATGCCGTGGCGGTCGGCGATCTGGCGCAGCCCCGGCCAGTAGCCCTCGGGCGGGACCAGGCAGCCACCGGCGTTCTGGACGGGCTCGGCGATGATCATCGCGATCGTGTCCGGTCCCTCGGCCTCGATCGTCTCCTCGATCTCGGCCAGCCGGGCGGCGCACAGCTCGGCGTCGGACAGCCCGCTCCGGAACGACCCGGTGTGCTCGACGTGGCGGACATCGATCGCCGGCGGGTCGAAGGTCTGCTTGAAGCGCGGCACGCCGGTGAGCGCGAGCGCCCCCAGCGTCACCCCGTGGTAGGCGTTGCGCCGCGCGATCGCCTTGCGCCGCTGCGGCTCGCCGTTGGCGTCGTGGTACTGGCGCACGAGCTTCCAGGCGGCCTCGACGGACTCCGACCCGCCGCTGGTGAAGAACACGCGGTCGATCCCGGGCGGGGCGATGTCGGCGAGCCGCTCGGCGAGCTCCAGCGCCGCCGGGTGGGCGCTGCCCCAGAGCGTCGAGAACGCCAGTCGGGTCATCTGCCCGGCGACCGCGGCGGCCATCTCCTCGCCGTGGCTGTAGCCGATCTGGGCGCAGAACAGGCTGGAGAGCCCGTCGACGTAGCGCCTGCCATCGGTGTCGAAGACATGCATGCCCTCGCCGCGCTCGATCACGGTCAGGTCGGCGCCGCCCTCGGCGAAGTCGCCGTTGCGAGCGAAGTGCAGGAGCGTTGAACCCTGATCGGCAGGCATCTGTGGGAACCCCCTCATCGGACGTGTATGCGACCGATTCTGCGACCGCGCCCGCCGGGCCCGGGCGGTCGCTGTGTCTGAAGCTGCGGGGGCGACTGTGGACGGGATGGATGAGGTGGCCCCCCGGGCCGCGCCCCTAAGCTTGCCCGCGATGGATCCCCTCCACCGCGCGTCCGCCGCCCGCCGCAACGGCGGCATCTCGCACTGGTACGCCGAGATCGGGGTCCCGCCCACCGCCCCGCCCGACCGCGCGCCGCTGGAGGGCGACCGTCGCGCCGACATCTGCATCGCGGGCGGCGGCTT
>CAVPBY010000080.1:0-18834 GCA_963702225.1 uncultured Solirubrobacteraceae bacterium
GGTCCTCGTTTTCAAGCCGTCCGCGACCGCGGTCTTCGGTCGGACGCACCGCGAAATCGGAAACTTCCAAACCAGCTGCCTGGACGGTTTGCCATATCCAGTCACCGGGCTCGAGACGGGTTACCTCAACCACGACGATGGAGGTGGTCCATTCGGCTGCCGTCTCAACATCATTTGGCAGACGGGTTTCAGATTCGACTTGGGAATGCTTCGCCAGGCTCGCGCGACAGGGCGCTGGTTCCCGACTGACGCGGTGCTGACGTTCAAGGAGACGCCCTATTCATCGCCCGGACAAGATCGCGCTGGGCTCGACCGGCAGCGCCGCGCGACTTGGCCCACGAGCGCGCGCGGTTGCCGTTGCCGCCGACGTCAGCGAACGCGTCGCGGATCAGGTCGCGCGCCGCCTGGTTGCGCTCGGCGGACAGCCGCTCGCCGGTCGACGGTCGGACACGGCTTGGCCCCATGGGCGAGTGTCCGGCCAGTCCGGGCAGTGCGGCGAGCCGGCAGGCACCCGCCACCCAGCGCGCGCGGCCAGAACTCGTCGCGGCGGTGCAGGCGGGTCGGCCTCACCACGAGGCGGTCGGCGCCAGCGATCCGGCGGCGACCGCGCGGCGCCGAGTCGGCGCCGAGGTCGTGGCCGGCGATCAGGCGGTGCTCGCCGCGACCTCGCGGCAGAACCCCACGATCACCTCGGTGAGCCATTCCGGCGAGTAGGTCGGGCGGGCCGCTCCTCCGATCACCGTAGCGGCAGGTCGGGCACGATCACCCGCAGCCGCGCGACAGCGGCTCCACGATCGGCTCCCACTCGCGGTGGAAGCCGGAGCGAGTGAGCAGCACGAGGACCCGGCGTCCGGTCTCCCGATAGGCGATGCGGGCCCATCGGCGTGGTGATGGAGCGCAGCCGCATCGTGAGCCGATCCTGCAGCTCGGCCGGCCGATGGGAGAGGCCGTTGAGAACCGTATTTGCGGAAATCGCATGGCTCACGGTGCCCTTAACCACCAGAGGTTGTGCAATTGCTGCAGTAGCCTGCGCAACCCTGCCGATCAGGCGCTCCAATGTGATCCATGAGGAACATAAATGGCAGTCCGCTCGGCCTGTCGACCTCGCAAGCAGCACAGGCACTCGGCGTCTCGCTCGGGACCATCCGGCGTTGGTCGGACATGGGGTATCTCCAGTCCTACCGCACACCGGGCGGGCAACGTCGCTTCAGCCAGGAACAGATCAATCAGTTCCTTGGCACGCTTGAGCAGCCCGGGGTCGACCCATTGCTGCAGCGCAACAGCGCCTGACTCGGCGCACGAAGACTCGACGGCCCCCCGCGGCGCACGCCCTGCGCCGGCGGTTGCGCGCGTGCCTGCCATCCGGCAGCTGGACCGTCGACTCGGCATCGAGCAGGGGCCTGAGCCCGTCCGAGGCGCCTGAGCGCCGCTGCCAGCGGCCCGTGCCCGCCTTGCGGATGATCTCCTCGATCCCGAGCTCCTCGTCGAAGTCGACCGCGTCGGCATGGCGGTACTCGACCCCCTCGCCGCTGAGCAGGCTCGCGAGCACCTCGATGTAGCGCCCGTCCAGCTGGGTCCCCGACACCCGGCGCAGCTCGGTGAGCGCCTCGAACGAGCTCTGCCGCGTCCGGTAGGTGTCGCTCGCGGTGAGCGTGTCGTACACCTCGGCGACGGCGATGATCTTGGCGATCTCGGGGATCTCCTCGGCTCCCAGCCGCCGCGGGTAGCCGAGACCGTCGATCCGCTCGTGGTGGCAGAGCACGATCTCGGCGACGGGGCCGTACATGCCGAGGTCGCGCAGCATGTCCGCGCCGAGCTCGGGATGCCGCTGGATCGCCTCCCAGTCCTCGTCGTTGAGCGTCCGTCCGCGCTCGAACACCCGGTCTGAGAGCGCGAACCGGCCGATGTCGTGCAGCAGCCCTGCGGCGTGGGCGAGCTCGCACTGCGTCTCGTCCATCCCGACCGCGGCCGCGATGTCCCGGCTGAGAACCGCGCGACCGCCGCCGAGTGGCGCGCGGTCCGCTCGTCGCGGATGTCGAGCGACCGCAGCAGGCCGGCGAGCACGCCCCAGGACAGCGACGCGTGCTGCTCGGCGCGGTGGCGCGACTCGCGCAGCAGGTGGGTCATGTACGAGAACGCGATGACCGCGGCGAGCGCGAACGCGATCCCGGCCGGGCCGATCTTCAGCTCGATGCCGACCCCGGCGAGCACGCAGCGCCAAGCTGATCGCGGTGCTCGGCAGGGCATCGAGCATGACCCGCACGGGTGGCCGCTCCTTGTCGGGGGCGAAGGCCCGCGCCAACCCGACCGCGATCGGGAAGCTGGCCACGTATCCGGCGAATCCCGCGATCGCCACCGCGAGATAGAAGGACGGCGCGGAGACCGGTGGCCACGCGATCGCCCGGATGAGGATCCCCTCCACCGACCGCCGGCAGAACGCACGCGGGGAGGTTGACGGCCAGCACCGCATCGGGCGGGTCGCGGTAGCGGATCGCGACACACAGCTCCGCGACTGCCGCCACCACGCCTGCCGTCAGGGGTCCGAGCGTCGCGGCGGCCAGTGCGTAGACGAGGAACGAGGCCGAAACCTCCGTCTTGCCCGCATCTGCCTCGATAGAGCAGACCGCTCAGGACGGCCGCGACGAGCAGGACGACGGACAGGCTCCCGAAACGATCGTCGTGCAGCAGCGCCGCCCCGCCAGACTCCCGCCGACAGTCAGCGCCCCGACGAGGACCCGTACGCCCGAGTCAGAGCATCACGTGCCCCCCGCGTCGGCGCGCATAGCGTCACCGTAGCGCCGACGTCACGCTGGACCAATAGATGTATGCAAGATCAGCCGTTCACGCGCCACGTACATATGAATCCCTCCCTTCCTACCCGGGTCGGAGACTGGTCCGGCGTTCGATGAACGCCGGAAATTCGGTGTTTTTAGAAGGCATCGGGGGTTTTGCCTTCGAATGAATCATGTGCGACTGAGCTCGATCCGTGAGGAGTAGTGTTTTCCACCGCGGACGCGGACCCTTTTGCACAGTTTTTTGGGTGGAACTCGTGCAATTTTAGTTCGGGGGACGCGATTTGGCAATCGCACGCCTCACCTTTGGAGGAAATGCGCTACTTGAAGACCTCAGAGGCTGCGCAACTTCTCAATGTGAGCCCGAATACGCTGCGCGCCTGGGAGCGCCGATTCGGGTTCCCGAAGCCGCAACGGTCCCCGGCAAGCACCGCCTGTTCACCCATGGTGAGATCGCGGCGCTGCGCGATGCGCTTCAGGAGGGGTTGTCGATCTCCTCGGCCGTGTCCCGGGCGCGCGAAGGTCTCGCGTCCGACGCCAACTCGCTGATTGGCGCGCTCAGCTCCTACGAGCGCGACCGGGCCGACACGGCGATCGAGGCCGCCCTCGCGATGCGGTCGGTCGAGCGCACCGTCGACGAGGTCGTGCTGCCGACGCTCGTCGAGATCCATCGCCGCCACGGCGGCGAGTCGGCCGCCTGGGCGTTCGCGGCGCATTGGGGATCGGACTGGCTGCGCCGCGCGGTGCGGCTCGCGCCCGCGCCGGTGCGCGACCTGGCGATCGCGATCGGCGACGCCACACGCGACGAGCTGGACCCCGACAACGCCCACGTGCGCGCGCTCGAGCTGTTGTGCGTGCGGGCCGGGATCGACGTCCTGTGCCTGTCGGCGCGCGGCGTCTCGGGCATCGGCGACGCGGTCGCGGTCCACCGTCCCGACCTCGTGGTGCTCGCCGGCGCCCACCTCGCCGACGACGCCGTCGCGCGCTGGGCCTACGCGATCCGGCTCGCGGCCGGACCGCTCGGCATCGCGACCTACCGGCGCGGCGATGGCCGCCGCACCGGGTCGACGACCTCCGCCCGCGTGCTGCCGAACGATCCGATCGGCGCCCAGGAGCGCATCATCGAGCTGATCGAGACCCGTCCCCGCCAGGAGGAGGAGATCGGCCGCTACCTCACGCCACCGACGCGCCGCGCGAGCGCGATCTAGATCCCCGGCATCGTCCTCCCGCCGCGTTCGTCGCCTTTATGACGCCTCGGCTGCAGTTTCCACTGCAGAAGTTGCGTTCATGTGCCGATATAGCGATTAATGGACCTTATGAACGGCATTCGCACCAACGCGGCCGCGGTCATGCTCGGCATCAGCCCGAACACGCTGCGCAGCTGGGAGCGCCGCTACGGCTTCCCCAAGCCGCACCGTTCCGCGGGCGGCCATCGCCAGTACTCGCTCGGTGAGGTCGAGGCGCTGCGGCTCACCCTGGCCGAGACCCACAACGTCTCCTCGGCGATCTCGCTCGCGCGTGAGCGGGGCGAGGGGCCGTCCACGTCGTTGCGTCTGTCCGGCGCGTTCGCCGACTTCGACGAGGACGCCGCCAACCGGCTGCTGGAGGAGAGCCTCGGGCTGCGCTCGGTCGAGCGCACCGTCGAGGAGGTCCTGCTGCAGGCGCTGATGGCCAGCGCGAGCCCGAGGGCACGACCGCCGAGTACGAGTTCGGCTGGCGGTTCGCCGTCGGCTGGCTCGCGGCCCAGCGGCGGATGGCGCCGCCCACGACGCGCCGCGAGGGCGTGCTCATCTTCGACGCCTCCTCCCCGTGCGATCTCGACGCCGTCCACGCCCAGGCGCTCGAGCTGGTGTTGCGCCGGGCCGGGATGCGGACACTGTCGCTCACCCCGGCGATCGAGCTGACCCGCCTCGGCCGCGCGCTGCGGGCGCTCGAGCCGAGCGCCGTCGTGCTCACCGGCCGGCGGGTGTCGCTGGACTCGATCGGCCGCCTCGTCTACGCGGTGCGCCAGGTCGTGCGCGACGCGATCGTGTTCGACTATCGCGGCGCCGTCCCCGACACGGGTGCCAGCACGGTGGTGCGGCTCGGCGACGCGCCCACCGCGGCGCGCGACACCCTGGTCGCGCGGCTGACGGAGGCCGAGGAATCGACCGCACGCGCCCGCACCACCCGCGCCGCCGAGCTGGTCGCGCAGGCACGCGCACCTCCCGCGCCACCGCCTGAGCTCTCGGCGCTCGGTACGGCCGGTTCCGAGCCGGCGGCCGACACTTAGAATCGGCCGTATGGCCCCCGTGCACCGTCCCGTCGACCCGCACGCGTCGTTCCCCGAGCTCGAGGAGCGCGTGCTCGAGCGCTGGCGCGAGCGCGACGTGTTCGCCGAGTCGCTGCGCCGTCGCAGCGAGGCGCCCGTGTGGAGCTTCAACGAGGGCCCGCCGATCCCCAACGCGGCGCCCGGCGTGCACCACGTGCTCGCGCGGGTGTTCAAGGACATCTTTCCGCGCTACCGGACGATGACCGGGCACCTCGTCGAGCGCAAGGGCGGCTGGGACTGTCACGGGCTGCCCGTCGAGCTGGCGCTCGAGTCCGAGCTCGGTTCGCTCCAAGGCCGACATCGAGCGCTTCGGGATCGCCGAGTTCAACGCCCGCTGCCGGGAGAAGGTGGTCAGCCACATCTCCGAGTTCAACGCGCTCACCGAGCGGATCGGCTACTGGGTCGACCTCGACGACCCGTACCGGACGATCGACTCGAGCTACATCGAGTCGGTGTGGTGGGCGCTCAAGCAGATCCACGAGCGCGGGCTGCTGCAGGAGAGGCTGAAGGTCGTCCCCTACTGCCCACGGGACCAGGTGACGCTGTCCAGCCATGAGCTGGGCCAGCCCGGCGCCTACCAGGACGTCGTCGACCCGTCGGTGTACGTGCGCCTGCGGGTGCTCGCCGATCACCCGCCACTGCGCGAGGGCGACGAGCTCGTGGTCTGGACGACGACGCCGTGGACGCTGGTCTCCAACGCCGCCGTCGCGGTCGGGCCCGAGCTCGCCTACGTCCGCGCCCGGACCCCGGACGGCCACGTGCAGGTCGTCGCCGCCGAGCTGCGCGAGCGGGTGCTCGGCGAGGGCGCGGAGGTGCTCGAGACGTTCCCCGGCGAGGCGCTCGCGGGCGCCCGCTACGCGCCGCCGTTCCCGTACATCGCGGCCGAGGCATACGGGCCCAAGGGCCACACGGTGCTGCTCGCCGACTTCGTCACCGCCGACGACGGCACCGGACTCGTCCACACCGCGATCGCGTTCGGCGAGGACGACTTCCGCCTCGGCGAGCGTGAGGGGCTGACCGTCGTCAACCCGGTCCGGGGCGACGGCACCTACGACGAGCGGATCGGCCCCTACGCGGCCGTAAGGTCAAGGACTGCGACCGCGATCTGATCGAGGACCTGCGCGCGGCGCGGCCTGCTGCTCCGCGAGGAGGACTACGAGCACTCCTACCCCCACTGCTGGCGCTGTGGCACGGCGCTGATCTACTACGCCAAGCCGTCGTGGTACATCACGACCAGCGAGATCAAGGACCGGCTGCTCGCCGCCAACGAGACGATCACCTGGTACCCCGACCACGTCAAGCACGGGCGCTTCGGCAACTGGCTGGAGAACAACGTCGACTGGGCGCTGTCGCGCGAGCGCTACTGGGGCACGCCGCTGCCGGTGTGGCGCTGCGAGCACGGCTGCCTGAAGGTGATGGGCTCGCTCGACGAGCTCGAGCGGGAGTCCGGCGTGCGCCTCGAGACCCCCACCGCCCGTTCGTCGACGACGTCGTGCTGACCTGCGACAACTGCGGCGGCGAGATGCGCCGCGTGCCCGAGGTGATCGACGTCTGGTTTGACTCGGGCGCGATGCCGTTCGCCCAGTACGGCGCGCCCCACGAGCACGAGGCGCGGTTCGAGGCGCACTTCCCGGTCGACTACATGTGCGAGGCGCTGGACCAGACGCGCGGCTGGTTCTACTCGCTGATCGCGATCTCGACCCTGCTGTTCGATCGCTCCTCCTATCGCAACGTCGTCTGCCTGGGGCTGATCAACGACGAGCAGGGGCGGAAGATGTCCAAGTCGCTCGGCAACACGGTCGACCCGTGGGCGACGCTCGGCGAGTACGGCGCCGACGCGCTGCGCTGGTACTTCTTCACCTCCAAGTAGCCGTGGGACGGCTGCCGGTTCGCGCCCGAGCAGGTCGCCGAGGGCGTGCGCTCGTTCCTGCTGCAGCTGTGGAACACGTACTCGTTCTACGTGCTGTACGCCAACGCGAACGAGGTGGACCTCGGCGGCGCCTCGACCGGGCCGGCCGACGAGCTCGACCGCTGGATCCTGTCGCGCCTCGCCGCGACCGTCGCGACCGTCACCGAGCGACTGGAGGACTTCGACGCGACCGGCGGCGGGCGGCCGATCGCCGAGTTCGTCGACGACCTCTCCAACTGGTACGTCCGCCGCTCACGGCCGCGCTTCTGGGACGGGGACCCGGACGCGTTCCGGACGCTGCGCACCTCGCTGGTCACGGTCGCCAAGCTGCTCGCGCCGTTCTGCCCGTTCCTCTCCGACGAGATCTACGACAACCTCGACGGGACCGAGCCGAGCGTCCATCTCTGCGACTTCCCAGCCGCGGTGCAGCGCGACCCCGGGCTCGAGGAGGCGATGGCGACCGTGCGCCAGACGGTGCAGATGGGACTCGCGGCGCGCGCCCAGGCCAAGCTCAAGAACCGCCAGCCGCTGCGCGCGGCGGTCGTGGTCGCCACCGGCGCCGAGCGTGACTCGATCGAGCGTCTCTCCCAGCTCGTGCGCGACGAGCTCAACGTCCATGCGCTGCGCTTCGTCTCCGAGGCCGACGAGCTCGGCGAGGTCGAGCTGAAGCCGAACTACCGCACGCTCGGCCCGCGCTTCGGCAAGGACATGCCAATGGTCGCGTCGGCCGTCGGCGGGCTTGACGGGGCGCGTGCCGCCGCCACGCTGCGCGGCGGCGGGATCGTCGCGATCGACGTCGGCGGCACCGAGCATGCGCTCGCCGCCGACGACCTGCTCGTCTCGATGAAGCCGCTCGAGGGCTACCAGGTCGAGCGCCAGGGCTGCATGCGGTCGCGCTCGACGTCGAGCTCGACGAGGCGCTGCGGGCCGAGGGCCGGGCCCGTGACATCGTGCGCGCCGTCCAGGTCGCCCGCCAGGACGCGGGCCTTCAGATCTCCGACCGGATCCTGCTCACGCTCGACGGCGATCCGCTGCTGCTCGACGCGGCGCGCGCCCACCAGGAGTACATCGCGGGCGAGACGCTCGCCACCACGGTCGCCTACGAGGGCGGCCTGGACGGCGCCGTCGAGCCGGTGCTCGTCGACGGCCGCCCGCTCAAGATCGCGGTCAGCCGCTGGTGATCGCGCGCGTGAGCGCGACGATCGTGGTGAACGTGCGGTAGAGCGCGAGCGGGTCGTCGCTCGTCACCGTGACCGTCCGTGCGTCGGCGCGCTCGACGTCGCGGATCCAGGTCGCCATCTCGGCCATGTCGGCGGTGAGGAACGTCAGCTGCAGCGTCGCGGGCAGCGCGATCGCGGGCGAGGACGCCGAGCCCGCCCGCTGCGCCGCGGTCCGCGCGCCGTCACGGATGAGCGCCCGCGCCCGCTCGGGATGCAGCGACTCGGCGGCGTGGCGGGTGATCGAGCGCTTGACCACGACGGCCTCGACGTCGGGCATCAGCGGCCGGGCCTCCTGCGCGGTCGCCTCGTCGCCGGTGATCAGCACGACCGGGACCGCGTGGTGGAGCGCGACGAGCGCGTTGATCCCGCTCTCGCCGACGGGCTCGCCGTTGAGCCGGACCTCCCACAGCGCGCCCGGGTTGTAGGTGTGGGAGAGGATCGCGCGCTCGGCGCCGATCGACCCGTGGTAGGCGACCATGAACACCGCGTCGAACGAGCCGTCCAGCCCCTCCATCATGTACAGCGGCTTGTGCGCGCCCGACAGGTAGGAGGCCCCGTGGTGCAGCTCGCCGGGATGCAGGTTGTGCATCGTCGAGTGGGCGTCGTTGACGAGCACGTGCTCGGCGCCGCCGTGCACCGCCCCGTCGATCGCGGCGTTGACCTCGCCGGCGAGCAGCTCGCGCCCGAGCGCGAACTCCGGCTCGCCGATCCGCACCTGGTCGGAGTCGGAGATCCCGGCGCAGCCCTCGATGTCGCTGGACAGGAAGACCCTCATCTCAGCGCAGCCTACGGCTCACGGGTCGCCGGCGCCGTCGGCCTCCCACTCGGGCAACGCAGCCCGCGTCGGCGACTACGCGAGCGCCGGCTCCAGCTCTTCCTCGAGCTTCTTCTTGGGGTAGGCGCCGATCACCGTCTTCTTCAGCTCGCCGTGCTTGAACAGCATCAGCGTCGGGATCGACATGACGTTGAACTTGACGGCCGTCTGCTGGTTGTCGTCGATGTTGAGCTTGACGACCTTCAGCGCCTCGCCCTTCTCGGCCGCGATCTCCTCGACGATCGGGGACACGCGCCGGCAGGGACCGCACCAGGGGGCCCAGAAGTCGACGAGCACGGGTACGTCGGACTCGAGGACCTCGGCCTGAAAGCTGTTATCCGTGACGTCTGCAACGCCTGACATTCGGTCTCCTTTGAAGTCTTTGCTTCAGAAAGTATAGCGAGATGGGCAGGGTCCGAGCCGCGCGTGGCCGGCCCACCGCGAGGCTAGGGGGTGGCGGACCGGATCGCCGCGATCACGGAGCCGAGATCGGCGACCGGATCAGGCAGAGCGTGGCCCGGGTCGTCGCCGGGCGCCGGCTCGCCGCCGAGCATCGAGCGCAGTGCCTGGTCCATCCCGGCCAGGGAGGCGCTGCGGCCCGGATCGTCACGCGCGCGCAGGTAGTCCTCGAGACGGTCGAGATAGTCCTGCTGCGCGCCGCTCCGCGCGTCAGCTCGAGGCGGGCCTCGACCGCCTCGAGCGAGGTCCCGGAGCAGCCCTTCGATCCGGGCAGGATCGCGGTCTCGGGGTCGGCGTCACTCCAGGTCAGCCATCCGGCGCGCACGCATTCGAGCACCGCCTGGTAGGACGTCCGCACCCCAAGGGGCGGTAGGCGCTGTTCAGCTGGCTGCGGATCGTGCAGAAGGTCTTGCGGCCCAGCGGGCGGCGATCTCCTCGTAGCTGAGGCCCTGCATCAGGAGCGCGAGCGCGCGCAGCTCAGCAGGGGTCAGCGGGCACCCTTCGGGGGTGACGGCGCCCGCTGTGTCAGCCCGTCGACAACCGACATGCGCGCTCCTGGCCGCGCCGGCCCGAAAGTGGTCCCCCGGCGAACAAAATCAACGAATCCACTTCATACGGCAAAGCCGTTGCGTGCGCATTGTGCGCACACCCCGTCGGGTTCTGGTCCCCATGTGGCGTATATGCAGAGGAATCGGGAGCACTTGCGCACGTCGGAATGGAGGCTTGCCAGATGAGGGTTCGCTGCCGAACGGACGTCCGGCGACGCCGGCCGGGCCGCCGTCCCGGCCCGGGCGGGTCTAGGCTGCGCCCCTGAGATGGCCGAGCCCACGAACGCGAGATCGCCACCGCGCTCGACGAGCTCGGCGACCTGTACGAGCTCGACGGAGCGGTCGTGCACCGCGTGCTCGCCTATCGCAACGCGGCCAAGGCGATCCGCAATGCGCCGGTGTCGGTGATCGGGCTCGCGCGCGAGAACCGCGCGACCGAGCTGCCGGGCGTCGGCGCGATCATCCAGGAGAAGATGCTCGCGCTCGCCGACGACGGCGCGATCCCGGTGGCCGAGAAGTTGCGCGCCAAGTTCCCGAGCGGGCTGGTCGCGCTCACGCGGCTGCCCGGGCTGGGGCCCAAGCGGGCGCGCCGGCTCTACGAGGAGCTGGGGGTCGACTCGCTCGACGCCCTCGAGACCGCGGCGACCGCGCACCGGATCCGCGACCTCAGGGGATTCGGGGCCAAGGCGGAGGAGGCGCTGCTCGCCACCGCCGCGGCCGAGCGCGAGCGCGAGGCGACCCATCCGGACGGCAACCGGATCGTGCTCAGCCGCGCGCTCGCGGTCGCCGAGCCGCTCGTCGCCGCGCTGCGCGAGCATCCCGCCTCCGAGCGGGTCGAGCTCGCCGGCTCCGCGCGGCGGATGACCGACAGCGTCAAGGACATCGACATCATCGCCACCGCCCGCGAGCCGCTGGAGCTGGCGCGGGCGGCCGCCGCGCTGGAGCTCGTCGAATCGTCGTCGACGCCCGCGGAGGCCGGGGTCCGGCTGCGCACCCACACCGGCGTGAAAATCGACCTGCGGATCGTCGCGCCCGACCAGTTCGGCAACCTGATGCAGCACTTCACGGGCTCGCGCGACCACAACATGGCGCTGCGCGCGGCGTCCGTGCGGCGCGGGCTGCACGTGTCCGAGTACGGGGTGCTCGACGACGCGACCGGCATCACGCACCGGTGCGAGCGCGAGGAGGACGTCTACGCGCTGCTCGGCCTGGCGTGGATCCCGCCACAGCTGCGCGAGAACCGCGGCGAGCTGGCGGCCGCCGCCGACGGCACGCTGCCCGCGCTCGTCACCGCCGAGGATCTGCGCGGCGACCTGCACTGCCACACCGACGCCTCCGACGGGCGGGCGTCGATCGCGGAGATGGCGCGGGCCGCCGCCGACGCCGGGTACGAGTACCTGGCGATCACCGACCACTCGACGGTGGTGGGAGCACGGATCGAGGGCGACGGGCTCTCGGCGCACATCGAGCGGATCCGGCAGCTGTCGGGCACCGATGAGGCCGACGGGGTCACGCTGCTGGCCGGTTCGGAGGTGAACATCCTGCCCGACGGCTCACTCGACTACGACGACGACGTGCTGTCCGAGCTCGACTGGGTGGTCGCCTCCGTGCACTCGTCCATGAGCATGGACCCCGACCGGATGACCGCCCGGATCGTGACCGCGATCGAGAACCCGCTCGTCGACGTGATCGGGCATCTCACCGGCCGCAAGATCGAGGCCCGAGCCCCGTACGCGCTCGACGTGCCCACGATCGTGCGGGCGGCGGCGCGGACGGGGACGATGCTCGAGATCAACGCCAGCCCCGACCGGCGCGACATGAACGAGATCCACGCCCGCGCCGCGGCCGCGGCCGGCGTCGGGATCCTGATCGACTGCGATGCGCACCGGACGGGCGGCTTCGAGGTCGTGCGCTACGGGATCGCGACCGCGCAGCGGGCGTGGCTGGGGCCCGAGGCGATCGTCAACTGCCGTCCCTGGGACGAGGTCGCGGCGCGGCGGCCGCGCGCCCGCGCGGCGGCGTAGCGGCGTCGGGCGCCCACGCGGCGGCGTCGCGGAGTCGGGCGCGCGCGGCGAGCGTCGCGGCGAGCGTCGCGCCCTAACGCCCGCGGCGGGAGCGCTTGCGCGGCGGGGGCGGGGGGCGGCGTGACCCGGCGCTCGCCGAGCCCCCGGCGGAGCCCGCGCCCGCCGGGGCGACGTCCCCGGTCGTGCGCGCGCCCGCGGACGGATCGGGCGGCTGGCGGGCCGGGTTGCGCCCGTAGCGGGTACCCGGCGGCGCCGGCTCGACGGCCGGCGCGCCCCAGCCGCGGAATCCGCGCTGCACGAGCGCGAAGCAGGTGAGCGCGATCAGGAGCAGGACCGAGGCGATCCAGAAGTTCACGCGCATGCCCAGGAAGTAGTTGGAGTAGTCGATCCGCTGGGTCTCCTCGAACACGCGAAAGCCCGAGTAGCCCGCGACGTACAGCCAGAACAGCCCGGGCGCGCGGAACGTGCGCCGGCGCCAGAACCACGAGAGGACGCCGAACAGCAGGACGTTCCAGATCATCTCGTACAGGAACGTCGGCTCGAACGTCGCGTAATGCCCGTAGCCCGGGGGGCGGTGAGCGGCCGCGATCTTCAGCGCCCACGGCAGGCTCGAAGGTCCGCCGAACAGCTCCTGGTTGAAGTAGTTGCCGATCCGCCCGATCGCCTGCGAGATCAGCAGCGCCGGGCCGACGATGTCCATCAGCTGCAGCAGCTGCTCGTGCGTGAGCCGCCGGCGGGCCACCCACAGGCCGGTGATCACGCCGCCGGCCACCCCGCCCCAGATGCCGAGGCCGCCGTCCCAGATCGCGAGGAATCCCCACCAGTGATGGGGGATCTGGCTCGGGGTCGTGATGTCGAAGTAGATCCGGCCGCCGATCAGCCCGCCGGGGAACGCCCACATCGCGATCTCGAGTGGGAGCTCCGGATCCCCGCCGACCCGTGCCCACCGCCGGCGCGAGATGATGATCGCGGCGGCGACCGCGAACACGTAGGCGATCCCGTAGGCGTGGAAGAAGAGCGGCCCGATGTGGAAGCCGTTGCTCGACGGGCTCGGGATGGCGCCGAACGGTGTCACGACAGCCATCCTGGCACGAGCCGGGGAAGAACATCGCGACTTAACGCCGCGCTCGTCGTCGCCCGCCGGTAGGGGACGAGCGACTCGGCGGCCGCGGCGGCGTATCCGGGGCGCGGCTCGTCCAGGGCGGCGCGCAGCGACGCGGCGAGCCCGGCGGCGTCGGGAGCGACCAGCCGCGGGTCGAGCTCGGCGGCAAGCGCGAGCGCCGGGTAGGCGCCCGGCGCGGGCGTGGTGACGAGTTGGGCGCCGTCGGCGAGCGCCTCGAGCGCGGCGATCCCGTACTCCTCCTCGCGCGGGGTGGCCAGGAAGACGCGGGCGCGGCGCAGCAGCGCGCGGAACGCCGCGGCCTCCAGGCGCCCGGTGAAGCGAACCCCCGGCTCGCCCTCACGCTCCATCCCCGCGACGACGAGCGTCTCCCCCTCGCGCCGCGCCAGCCGCCACGCCTGCAGCGTGAGCTCCAGGCGGCGCTTGGCGGGATCGGCGACGTAGGCGACGGCGGCGAGATCGCGATCGGCCGGCGGCATGGCGGCGGGGGCGGAGGGCTCGACCGGGAGGCGCACGACGACCGCGGTGTCGCGCACCCCGTCGGGGGCGCCGTCGAACGCGTCGGGCGTCCAGCCGAGCACGACCGGCGCCCGCGGCAGGCGGCGGCGCTCGACCGGCCGCTGCCACAGCCCGTGGCGGCCCGGGCGGTTGGCGGCGGTGGTGCGCGTCGAGCAGGATCCCGCCCGCGCGCGGCCACAGCAGCGCCGAGGTGGTCGAGCAGTACAGCAGCGCCGCGGCCGTGCTCGGCGATCCCGCGGCGGGCGGCGCGCCGCGCCGCGTAGGCCTCCCGCAGGTCGGTGGGCATCAGCGTGCGCACGTCGCGCGGCCGCGCCGCCTCGATCTGCACGACGCTCGCCCCGGCGCGCGCCAGCCCGTCGGCGAGCTCCCGGGCGGCGCGGGTCCAGCCGATCGTCCCGGCGACAGACACGACCGGACGTCGACCGCCCCGTCTCGCCCATCGGCCGCTCGGACGGCTGAAGGCGGTCGGCTCCGGCCGGCCGTCGAGTGGCTGCAGGGTGCGCAGGCCGGGCGTGCGCACCAGCTGGATCGGCCTCAGCGGCGACGTGTGCTCGATGTAGAACGCGGCGCCGTCGCGATCCTCGATCGCCTGGACCGCCAATGCCTGACCACGCCAGCCGAGCGTCCAGACGATCGCGAAGCCGGCCGCGATCGCCGACACCTGCGGCAGCGCGATGCCCACGGCGGCGGCGCCGAAGGACATCGCGAGCAGCGGCCACAGCCGGTTGACAGCGTGCGCGTGGGGTTGCCTCCGGCAGCGCGCGGCCCGAGCGCGCGTCCGCCAGCAACCGCGCGATCGGCGGCGAGACGGCCGCCCGGCGGCCCACCCGACGCCGATCAGCCCGGCGGCCACCACCACCCGGCGGCGACCTCGCCGACGACATCGTCGCCGTTCCGGCGGCCACGCTGGCGATGGTGACCGCCCCAGCAGGCTGGCCGCGGCCCCGCTCACGAGCACGGTCGTGCGCAGGAACTCGCGGAAGCGCACGTGCCTAGACCGCGTCCTCGCCGGCGGCCAGCAGGGTGAGCAGCTCTCGAACGCCGGGCGGGCCGTCGACGACCACGTCGGCGCGCTCGCGGATCTCGGGCGGGCCCTCCTCGGACTCGACGCCGACCCGCACGACGTGCTCGACCTTGCCCTCGGCGGCGAGCTCGCCGAGCGCGCGGAAGGCATCGAGGTCGGTGCGGTCGTCGCCCGCGTACAGCGCGGCGGTGATCGCCGGCCCGGCCTCCTCCAGCAGGCGGCGCACGCCTGCGCCCTTGTCGAACGGGACCGGCGGGCGGACCTCGAGGACCTTGCGGCCCCAGTGGGTGGTGAGGCCCGCCTCCTGCGCCTGCGCGGCGATCTGCTCGACCGCCGACCGGGCGGCCGCCTCGTCGGCGGCGCCGCGCCAGTGGAAGGCGACGATCGGTCCCTTGTCCTCCAGACGCACGCGGAGCTTGCGGGTCTGCGCGGTGTCGGCGCGCGCGCCGAACTCCTGGATGCGCCGCACCCAGTCGCTGATCGCCGGATCCAGCCGCGCCCGGGTCCAGCCGGGGCGAGCGCCTCGACCCCGTGGGAGCCGAGGTAGGAGATCGTGCCGATCGACACCATCGCGCGCGCCTGCGACGCGCGCCGGCCGGACACGCACGCGACCAGGCCGTAGGCGTCGGCGACCGCGATCAGCAGCTGTCGCGTGGACTCGGGCACGTGCGCGTCGGAGGCGCGGTCGACGATCGGGGCGAGCGTGCCGTCGATGTCGAACAGGACGGCGGCGTGTCGGCGATCTGCCCTGAGCGGCCGGAGCGCCTCGCTGATGAGCGCGGACGTCACCTGATTGATTATGACGCTCGTACCGGCCTGCCCCGTGCCTAGACTCAGCTTGACCGTGGACGCCGCATCCGAGGCCGTCGGGCCACCTTCACACGACCGCCGGGACGGCCCCGGCACGGCCGCGCTCGCGGTCGACGCGAGCACCGCGGCGCCGGTGGCGGAGCCGGCGGCGCGCCCCGGTCGGGCGCTGGGGCGCATCCGCCGCGAGGGCGCCGCGCGCGGGCGCTCGCTTGCCGCCGACTGGCGCCGGGAGCTGCTCTGGATCACGGTCGTCTACCTCGCCGCGCGGGCCGCGGTGCTGATCGCCGCGGTGCTGCTCGACGCGCTCGGCCACCACAACCTGCAGGGCGAGCTCATGCACTGGGACGGGCTCTGGTACCGCGACGTCGCCGACAACGGCTACCCGCGCCACCTCGCGCACCCGCTCACCCATCAGAACAACCTCGGCTTCTTCCCGCTGTACCCGGTCACGATCTGGATCGGCCAGCACGTGCTCGGGGTGCTGGGCTTCGACCACCAGATCTGGCGCGCGTCGGTCGCCGCCGTCCTCATCTCCGGAGTCGGGGGATGGGTCGCGACGGTGTACGTCGACAAGCTCGCCGAGGGCTGGTGGGACCGGCCGACGGCGCGCCGGGCAGCCGCGCTGTTCGTCCTCTTCCCGGGCGCCGTCGTCTTCTCGATGGGGTACTCCGAGGGGCTGCTGCTGCCGCTCACGGCGATCTGCATCTGGGCGCTGGAGCGCCGCCGCTGGGTGCTCGCCGGCACGATGGCCGCGTTCGGCACGGCCGTGCAGCCGGTCGGCCTGGGGCTGGCCGCGGTGTGCGGGCTGTGCGCGCTGCGCGAGCTGTGGACCGGCGGCCTGCGCACCGGCCACCTCGGCCGGGCGCTGCGCGCGCGCGGCTTCCGGATGTCGGTGCTCACGACCGCCATGTCGGGGATCGGGGCGCTGTGCTTCATGGGCTTTTTGTGGGTCTGGGCGGGCAACCCGTTGGCCAACTACATCACCCAGCACCACGCCTGGAGCGAGAAGACCGACCCGTTCGCGCTCGTCCACCTCGTCACCCGCGAGGTGCCGCGCTTCGACCCCAGCCACTTCAACCACCCGTGGATCGACCTCAACGACGTGTCGGGGTTCCTGGGGGCGATCCTGATGGCCTACGAGCTGTGGCTGCTGTGGCGCTACCGCCGCGAGCTGTCGCTGCCGGCGATCAGCTGGACGCTGATCATCACCTTCCTCGCCTTCACGTCCGAGTACGTGCCGCCCAACCCGCGCATGCAGCTCACCGCGTTCCCGATGCTCGTGCTGCTCGCGCGCCGCGTGCGCAGCCAGCGCTTCGCCCCGATCCTGTTCATCAACGGGTTCCTGCTCGTCGGGATGGGGCTGCTCACCTTCTACCAGCACGTTCTGCGCCCGTAGGCGCGGTTCCGCAGCTCAGGAGGCCGCCGGCGTCCGCTCGCGCCGGGCGCGCTGCACGCGGGAGTCCGGGACGGGCACCGAGGCCAGCAACCGCTGGGTGTAGGGATCGCGCGGCCGTGAGAGCACATCGTCGGCCGGTCCCGACTCGACGACGTGGCCGCCGCGGAGCACGACCACCTGCACCGACACCTGACGGACGACCGCGAGATCGTGACTGATGAACAGCAGCCGAACCGCAGCTCGCGCTGGAGCTCGGCGATGAGCTCGAGGATCGTGGCCTGCACGGCGACGTCGAGCGCGCTCGTGGGCTCGTCGGCGATGACGAGCCGCGGCCGCAGCACGAGCGCCCGCGCGATCGAGACGCGCTGACGCTGGCCGCCGGACAACTGGTGCGGGAAGCGGTGGATCGCGTCCGCGGGCAGCTTCACGCGATCCAGCAGCTCGGCCGCGCGTTCGCGACGCGCAGCCGCGCCGAGGTCGCGCTGTGGATCTGCAGCGGCCGGCGATCGCCCCCACCCGGGCGCGCGCGGGTTGAGCGAGTCGCCCGGGTTCTGGAACACGAAGCCGATGTCCGCACGCGCCCGGCGCAGCGCTCGCCCGCGCAGGGCGGCGATGTCACCGCCCCCGACGGTGATCGTGCCGTCGGCCGTGTCGATGAGGCGGGCGATCGCCTGCCAGGGTCGTCTTGCCCGAGCCGGACTCGCCCACCAGGCCCACCGTCTGACCCGCCGGGACGGTGAGGCTCACCCGGTCGACGGCGACGAACGGGTGGCGAGCCGAGCCGTAGGTGATGGTCACGTTGTCCACGTCGGCCGCCGGCGGCCCGTCGGCGGGGGTCGTCACCACCGCCGCCGCCGATTCGTCGACGCGCGGCACGGCGGCCAGGAGCTCGCGCGTGTAGGGCAGCTCCGGTGAGAGGAACAGCCCGCTCGGCGGGCCCGCGCTCGATCACGTGGGCGTCGCGCATGACGAGCACGTCGTCGGCGAGATCGGCCACCACCCCCATGTCGTGCGTGATCAGCAGGATCGCGGTCTGCAGGTCGTCGCGCAGCTCGTGCAGCAGATCGAGGATCCCGGCCTGGACGGTGACGTCGAGCGCCGTCGTCGGCTCGTCGGCGATCAGCAGGTCGGGCTCGCCGCTGATCGCCATCGCGATCATCGCGCGCTGCAGCTGGCCTCCCGAGAGCTCGTGCGGGAACGAGCGGTAGACCCGCTCCGGCTCGTCGAGGCCGACCCGCGCGAGCAGCTCCCGCGTGCGCCCGCGCGCGTCGCGGCCCCGCGTCTCGGGGTGCGCCTCGAGCGCCTCCACGATCTGGCGGCCGATCCGCAGCACCGGGTTGAACGCCGAGAAGGATCCTGGAAGACGGCCCCGATCCGCCGTCCGCGGATCGACCGCAGGGTGCGCGCGTCGCTGGACAGCAACTCGACCTGCCGCTCCCCCGCGACCCCGAGGACGGCCCGCCCGCGCACGCGCGCCTCGCGCCCGAGCAGGCCCATCAACGACATCGCGGTCACCGACTTGCCCGAGCCGGACTCCCCCACGATCGCGAGGATCTCGGCCGGGCGCATCGCGAACGAGACGCCGTCGGCGGCGGTGATCGTCCTGCCGCCGACGGCGAACTCGACGCCGAGGTCCTCGACCGCGAGCAGCGGACCGGGAACCTCCGGAGGGCTACCCAAGGCTGACCGCGGTGTAGATCGGGTACGCGGGGAAGGTGCCGATGTAGAAGTTCTGCACGTTGGATCCCCTCAGGAACGAGTTGCGGTTGTAGACGAGCGGGACGACCGCGCCGGTGGCCATGATCATCTTGTCCGCCTTGGCCCAGAGCGCGTTGCTCTTGCTCTGGCTGATCGTCGCCTCCGCCCGGTTGATGATCTGGCGATTGGT
>CAVPBY010000081.1:0-52667 GCA_963702225.1 uncultured Solirubrobacteraceae bacterium
TCGGCACGCGGATCGAGCTGCCTTCTGGCGTGTCGAGCATCGTGGCGGTGCTGTGGATCCGGCTGATGCGCCCCGGACGTCGCCGAAGCCGATCTCCTGACCCACGCGGTAATCGTGCCGGAGATACCGTCCGGCGCTGAGGGCTCGGGCGACCTCGCGCGAGCCGAGCCCGAACGCCAGCGTGAACGTTCCGGATACGGCCGCCAGCAGAACGCCGATGAGGACGACGAGGAGGGCGGTGGAGATCCCCATCTCGGCGGCAGCGATGATGATGAAAGTCGCCAGCACCACGATCTGCGTGATCTGGCCGAGCGGCACGGCGAAATCGAATTGGTGGGTCAGCCGATCCGCTCGTCGGCGAGATGCCCCCGCCGCGACGGCTCCGACAAGTACCAGGACCGCGGCGAGAAACAGCCTCGGCAGCGCGATGATCGCCTGATTGAGAGAGGCGGAGAAAACTGCAGCCCGAGCAGCGAGAGCCAGCGAAGATGACGACGATGGCAAGGAAGATCCGGATGATTCGGGCGATCAACCCGGCCAGCGACCCCCCAAGTCCGGATGCCTGGAGGATTGGGGTCACGCCGCCTCGATCGGCGAGCCGGTCAAGGCTTGTCGCTTGCAGCGCGCGCAGAACGAGGCGAGCGAATAGCCGCGTTATGAGCAATCCGATGAGGAGGAGCACGAGCGCTCCGCCGAGGCGCGGGAGGAACGCCCCCAGGTCCTGGCCGGCCTGGCCCAGGATCGAGGCCGCCGCCGCAGTCATGACTTACCTCCAAGCAGCAAGCGGGCGCTCTCGGCGACCGCTGCCGCCACAGCTCCGACCAGGACAAGCGGATCGCGAATCGCACGCTGCCATCGCACGGCTCCGATCGCTCGAGGGACGAGCTCGCGGGTTGCCGCCGGCGGGCTGGCGCGGATCAGCTCGAGGTACTCGTCCAAGCGAAGCTCGGCCGCGGTGAGATCGGTGTCGTCCTCGTCTGCATTCATCCCGGCAGCTCCCAGTCGTAGGTGTTGTTCCGGAGCAACTCGATGAGCTCGCCGCGCGCGCGGTGCAGCCTGCCCTTGACACTTCCGAGTGGCATTTCGAGCACTTCGGCGATCTCGGTGTAGCTGAGCCCCTCGAGATCACCGAAGCGCGAGGAGGCTCCGGTAGTCGGCCCTCAGTGCGCCGAGCTTCTGTTCGAGGCGGTGCTGGCGTTCGCGGCGTTCGAGCTCCGTGGCGGGCTGGCGCACCGGATCCCGGTCGGGCACATCCGCCGATTCGTCGGCCGGCTGGGTAGGTCGGCGGCCCGACCAGGCGAGCGCGTTCAGAGCCGTGTTCTGGGCAATCTGCAAAAGCCAGGTGCGAAAGGCAGCGGTGCCTCGATATTGCTCGAGGCGATGGAAGGCGCGCAGAAACGTGTCTTGGCTCACGTCTTCGGCGTCGTCGGGACCGACGACCCTCGCTGCAACGCGAAAGACGACGCCGCGGTACCGTCCGACCAGTTCCTCAAAGGCGGCCAATTCGCCGTCGAGGGTTCGCTCGATCAGAATCTCATCGGTCTGCATATCGCCCGACCGCAGCACTCAGCTCCTGGGACCGCGCGGCGGCTCGGGGGGTTACACGGGCTTGAGATCGCGCTCGATTTTGTAACCGGAGCTGGCCGGCCGCTGTCTTCCCGGTAGCCAATCGAGTTGGCGCCGGCGACGTCGGCGATCAATCCCTGGGTCGGTTGAGCGCAGCAGTTACGCGTAGTGCTGGCGTATGCCTCACTCGATCTCGACAGAGGAGGGAGCAATAACTATGTCCATCGCAGCTGTGCAGGTCACGCAGAGTCTCCAACGAGGACTCGACGCCCTGATTGGGTTCATCCCGAACCTCCTGGGCTGTCTGGTCATCCTGTTCATCGGATACCTGGTCGCGCGGCTCGCCAAGGTCGTGGTGGCCAAGCTGCTGGGGGCGGTCGGGCTCGATCGAGCGCTCAGCGGCAGCCAAGCTGGAACCTATATCGAGCGATTGAGCCCCGGGGCCCGGCCCTCTCGCCTGGTCGCGACGGTGACATTCTGGTTCATCTTCATCTACGCCATCGCTGCCGCGATCGGGGCCCTGAAGATCCCGGCGTTGACGAACTTCATGAGCAACGTGCAGAACTACCTGCCGAATGTCATCGCCGCCGTCTTGATCCTCGTGCTGGGAGTGGCGATCGCCGGCGCTGTCGACGGCGTCGTCCGCCGCGGCGCGGGCGATACCGCCGCGGGTCGCGTTCTCCGTGCCGTCGCGCCTACTTTGGTACTGGCCATTGTCGTGTTCATGGTCCTCAACCAGCTCAAAATCGCATCGGTCATCGTGACGACCACCTACATCGCCCTGATCGGCATGCTGGCGGTGGCGGGAGCGCTCGCCTTCGGGTTGGGCGGGCGCGAGGTGGCGGCCGACGTGATGCGGGACGCGTACGACACCTCAGGACGCGATCGACGAGCGGATCGCACTGGGGGTCGTCCGGCGCCTGAGGGCCGTCCGAGCCTCGCTGGAGCACCGGCACCGGCGCCGGCACCCGTCGACCGCTAGCCCGGTGCCTGGACCGCCCGAGTGCCCGCCCGGGGCCGCTGATACGCGCGGCCTCGGGAGGAGACCGGCGCAAACCACGGAGCACGCCGATCAAAGGAGCTGGATGGAACCCAGCTACAGCGCACCGTTTATGGAAATCCAGGTCTCTGGACCGGCAACGGTGATCACGATGAGAGGCGAACTGGACCTCTGTCGCGCGGCCACGCTCGAGACGTGCTTCCGCGAACTGGAGTTCGTGTCAGTACGAGAGGTGGTGCTCGATCTCACACTGCTCGACTTCATCGACGTGGCGGGCGTTCGTGCGGTGTTCGCACTCGAAGCCGTGTGCAGAAGATCGGCCACGCTGTTGACGATCATCCCGAGTCGACCTCCCGTCCACCGGATCTTCCAGCTCACCCACACTGAGACCCGGCTGCCTTTCAAGAGTCGCCGTCAGTGACGCCGACGCTTGACCCAGACAAATAGCCGAGTGCCACCATCCCATTGCGCGGAGGTCGGGCGTTCGGCGGGGTCATTCTTTTGGCGACGAAGCGCTCGCCCGCCACCTGCCAGCCTCGTGATCGGGTTGCCGCGCGAAATGACCAGCGAGCCCCCGGTCCCCAGCAGACGAACCTCGCCGAGCACAAGCGGCCGTACCTGGTGCTACGCGGGCCGCAGAACGGTCGCGATCGCCGCGGCAAGCTCCGTCACGCTCGTGCTGTCGCGGGAGCCGGGCGCTACGAGGCGCTTGGTGAGTGCCTTGCGGTAGAGCAGCAGATGGCCGCGTGCCTTGGCGGTCCGCAGGAGCGGGAGGTCGGCGTCGGTGAAGCAGAGCGCGCCCAGGACTGGTGTGGGGGGCAGGCCGCCGGCCGTGATCGCGTCGCTGACGGCCTGGGTCTGGCGGTCGAGACCGTCGAGGTATCTGGTGCAGTCGCGCCCGGCGATGAACAGTTGTGGTGGCTTGAACCACCGGCGGCGGATCTTGATTTTGCCTGTGACGGCTTTGGCGTCGATGACGTAGACGCCGCTGGGGACGATGGCGATGTGGTCGATGTCGCGGAGTCCGCCAGGCATGCGGCGGTTGTGCAGGATGCGGCCGTCGACCTTGGCGGCGGCCTTCTCGAGTGCGGCGGCGACGGCGATCTCGCCCTGCTCGCCGATGCGAAACGCCTCCTCGTGCTGCGGGGGCCTGCTGAGGGCGAGCAGCACGCAGCCGATGCGGGGATGCGCGTCCCGGACTCGTTGCTCGCGATTGGCGCGACGGCGGGTGTGCTCGCGGCCGATGCTGGCCCCGGGGTCCCCGCCGTCGATCGCTGGGGGAATGTCGACGGCTGTCGTGGCTGCCGCAGTCAGCTCGGCGCAGGGCAGACAGGTGACCGTTCGGGTCAGCGAGTCCCACTGCGTGAGCGTTCCCGCCGGGAGTTCGGCGGCGCAGCGCGCGCACCGGTCAGGGCGTCGTAGCTTCAGGCGCTTGATGGCCACGGGCCGGTGATCGGCGAAGCCAGGCGTCGTCTTGACGGTAGGGCGTCACCCGTGGCCGCATGTCCAGCGACGGCTCGGTTGACGGGTTGAGAAGCGGCGCGCTTTGCGCCCCACCGGCGACAACGATCGATCGACACATCTCGACCGGACGGTCAGCTGCGGGGTGAGGCGCGACCACCGCCGGCACCGACTGCCACCTCGCCCATCGCCCTCGTGAGCGCCTCGCGGACGCATCGCTCGGTGACACCCGTACAAGCTGACGCTTGTACTCGACCGAGCCGTTGGCGTCGGCGGTGGGTCGGGCCTGGCGGGCGGCGGCCGCCGCGACCGCTTCGAGCTGCCGGCGTTCAGGCGCGAGCGCGTCCGCGCCGGTGGCGATCTGCTCGGCATCGCCGAGCCGCTGGGCCGCCGCGCCGATGGACCCGACCGCGAGGCGCACCTTGGTCAGCGCGCCGTCGCGGACCGTCACTCGAGCCGCGACGGTGATCGCCGGCCGCTCGTGGAACGCGAGCTTGCGGTGGACGAGTGCCTCGCCGGTCGCGGGCGCGGGCACATGAACGCTGACAAGCAGCTCCTCCGGTTCGAGCGCGGTCATGTACGGGCCGCGGGTGAGCTCCTCCGCCGGGATCCGCCGGGGCTCGGCGCCGCCCCGCCGGAGGGTCAGCGATCCGTCGGCGGCGATCAGGTAGGTGGCGGGGTCGGAGTGTGGATCCGCGAAGCAGAGGTTTCCGCCGATCGTTCCGACGTTGCGCACCCGGAGGTTGGCGACGTTGCGCTCCATCGCCGCCAGCGAGGGCCAACGCTCGCGCACCACCGCGGAGTGCTCGATCTGCCGGTGTGCGTGGTGGCGCCGATCCGCAGCTCGCCGTCGGCGTCAATCCCGGCCAGCTCCTCGATGCGCTTGACGTCCACCAGGTCCGTGAAGTCGGTGAGCCCGAGCTTGGCCACCAGCAGAAGCTCGGTGCCGCCGCAGTACAGGACGGCGCTGTCGCCCAGATCGGCAAGAAGCTCGCTCGCCTGCTCGATCGTCTCGGGCCGGTGCAGGCGAAACGGTGGCAGCCTCACAGGGGAGCTCCGTCGCGTCCTGCAGGGCCGCGGTCGAGAGCTCTTGCATGAGCGCGTCGGCGCCGGCTGCGAGATCGAGCGTGACACCGAGATCGATCATGCCGCGCCCCAACGCGCACACCGCGACCAGCGGATGCAGGGAGCGGCTGGCCGGGCCCATGTGTCCGAGTCGTACCAGCTTGTCGCGAAGCTCGCCATAGCCTCCGGACAGCATGACCCCGTAGCGCGACCGCACGTGCGCGAGCAGCTCGTCGACCTCGATTCCAGGCGGCATGCGCACCGCGGTCACGCAATTGGCCGCGTGCCGGTCGTCACGTGGCCAGAGCGAAAGTCCCAGCGCTCGCACCCCCGACCGGCACGCGCGTGCCGCCGTGGCGTGATCGGCGATCACCCGGTCCAATCCCTGGTCGAGGACCTCGCCGAGCGCGGCATGCACGCCGTTGACGTCGCTCACCGACGGGGTGTACGGGAACGCCTGACGGCCGCCGTCGATCCAGCGGTGCTTCCAGTCCAGCAGCGACAGGAACGATCCGCGAGGCGCGGCCGGATTGCGCTCGATCGCATCCCATGCGCGGGGGCTGATCGCGATCAGCGACATGCCGGGCGGGCCCGCCAGGCACTTCTGCGGTCCGGCCACGGCCAGGTCGATGTGCCAGTCGTCGACTCTCAGCTCGGTGCCGCCGAGTGAGGAGACGACGTCGGCGAGCAACAGCGCTCCGTGGGCGTGCGCGAGCAGCCCGATCTCCGCGAGCGGGTTCTCGATCCCCGAAGGGGTCTCGGAGTGCACCACCGAAACCAGCTGGAACGGACCATCGTCGGCGAGCGCCCGCTCCACGGCGGCGGGGTCGACCGCCTCGTCGTAGGGAACCCGGACCTCCGACACCTCTGCGCCGTACTCTCGCAGCCAATCGCCGAACCAGGCGGCGTACACGCCCGAGACCAGGTTCAGGCAGCGGGTTCCGGGCGCGACCAGACCGCGCGCCGCCGCCTCCAGTCCGAGCACCGCCTCGCCCTGCATCAGCACGACGTCATGGGCGGTCCGGTAGAGCGTCGGCGAGCGTCGCCTCGGTCTCGCGGGAAGCGCTCCAGGAAGGCCGGGTCGTAGTCGAAGAGGATCGGCGAGCCGAGGGCGGCGAGCACGCGCGGGCGTCGCCATCGTCGGTCCGGCGGTGAGGGTGAAGGCGGGTGGTCGCATCGGGTCCTCCCGGTTATCGGTGCCCCCGGTCAGCGGTGCCCGGGTGCCCCCGGTCGGCGATGCCCGTCGGATCGGACGCGGACATCAGCCGTAACGGACGATCGTCACGGTATAGCCCGCGTCGTCGGGCGTGCACGGGATCGCCGGGTTGGTCTGCACTCGTCACCAGCCGCCCGCCCCGCAGCACCGAGCAGTAGGCCTCGACATGCGGGTCGATGCCGAAGTCGACGTTGCATCGCACGACGCCGACCCCTTCGAACCGATGCGACGTCCGCACGCACGCCACCCAGCGGTAGTCGAGCCGCTGGGCGCGCATCCGAGCGGCAATCGCTCGCTGGAACACCGCCGGCCTCGCGGTGTGGACCGGCCCCCCGATCGACGTGGCGCTCCTACCTCCGCCGGCCCAGGATGCCGCCAGAAGCGCGGCCAGCACGGACGCGACGCAGACGACCGCCGCGAGCATCACCACGCGAACCCGCCGCACGGTTCCGGATTGCAAACTCATCGCCGACACATTACCGTGGCAACTGTTGACAGTCTACTGCTGACGCATTGTTCCGGCCGGCGGGCCTCGAAGAGAGAACCGCGCGGCGGTGCAACCCGAGCCGGTTGGCCCAGTGGCGAGCCGGCGTCGGGAGGAGAGGAGGAGTGGTGCACGACTCAAGACCGGTCACAAGGCGGCGAACGATCGCCGGGCTCCTGCTCGCAGCGGTCGGCGCGCTGGCGGTGAGCGCCTGCGGCAACAGCACGAACGGGCCGCCCGGCGCCGGATCGGCGGGCGCGCCTGCATCGGGCCCCAAGGGCTCGGTGGAGATCGCGATCTTCCATTCCTACTCGGGACCGAACGCCGCCTACGGGCCCGAGGCGGCCGCCGGCTGCTTCCCCGCCGAGCGCCTCATCAACGCCGCCGGCGGGATCCTCGGCCACAAGCTGACCTGCACGCCGGTGGACTCAAAGGGCGACCCGGCCGACGCGGTTCCGGCCGCCAACCGGATGATCGCGTCCTCGAGCGCACTGGTCGGGGTGCTCGGCGGCGGCTCGGACGAGGCGACCGCGGTCGTGCCGCTGTTCCAGCAGGCGCACATCCCCATCTTCTCGACGACCGGGCAAGCGTCGTTCGACCACTCGACCGACAACGTACTTCTGGCGCATCCTCTCGCCCGACGCCGCCCAGGGCAGCGCGATGGCGGCCGCCGCCAAGAAGCTCGGTTTCACCCGCGTCGCCACGCTGTTCGGCAACGACGTCGCGGCCCAGGGATCGGCGCCGACGGGCGATCGCCGGCGTCAAGCGCCTGGGGCTGAACCTCGCCGTCAATCAGACCGTCGCGGTCGGGCAGCCGTCGTATCGCTCGGAGGCCGCCAAGATGAGCAGCGCCAAGCCCCAGGCGATCGTCTCAGAGGCCGACCCGCAGACGAGCGCGACGTATCTGGTCCGAGCTCTCCCAGGACGGAAGCGTGCCGAGGTTGATCACCGACCCGGTCTCGCAGGAGCCGACCTGGCGCAAGGCGGTCTCCGGCGCGATCAACGCGACGCTGCTCGACAAGCAGGATCTCGCCGTCGTCGCCTACTCGCCCACTTCCTCCCCGGCCTACAAGACCTACACCGCGGCGCTGCTGAGGGGTCGAGCAAGCAGGTCCCCCAGCCCGGCCAGTGGAACGCCGATCTGTACTCGGTCGCCGACTACGACTCGGTCATCATCATGGCGCTGGCGATGGACGCGGCCCACTCGACGAAGCCGAGCGTCTACGACGCGTACGTCACGAAGGTGACGTCGGCGTCGTCCGGCGCGACCGTCGTTCACACCTACGCCGCGGGTCGGCGCGGCGCTCGCGGCCGGGAAGCACATCCAGTACGTGGGCGCGGTCGGGCCGATCGCGTTCAACCGCTACCACAACGCCGGCAACCAGTTCGCGATCGAGCACCACGTCGGCGGCGGATGGAAGGCCACGTCCGTTCTGAGCGCCGCCGAGATCCGAGCGGCGGCGGGATGAGCACGATCAGTCCGACCACGATCCGCCGCGACCGCGACCGGAGGTAGCCCCCGTGCAGGTCCTCATCTCCGCGATCGGCTTCGGGGTGGTGACCGCCGGGATCCTCTCGATCAGCGCGGTCGGATTCACGCTGCAGTTCAGCGTCACCAACGTGTTCAACCTCGCGTTCGGGAGCGTGATGACGCTGTCGGGGTTCACCGCGTACTGGCTCAACCAGGGCGGGATGAGCATCTGGCCCGCGATGGCGATCGCGGCGGTCGAGGGCGGCGTGCTGTCGGTGGTCGTCAACGAGTGCATCTACGCGCCGTTCATCCGCCATGGACTCAACCTGTTCGGGATGGTGATCGTGACGATCTCGGTAGGGCTCATCTGCGACCACGGGCTGCAGGCGATCGTCGGGCCGAGCTTCTTCAGCTACCGCGCGCCGGCCGGCAAGGCGCTGCACTTCGCCGACTTCCTGCTGACCCGCCAGGAGCTCATCATCATCGCGATCGCCGCGGCGCTCACCGCGATCACCCAGGCCGTGCTGCAGCGCAGCCGCGCGGGCAAGGCGATGCGCGGCCTGTCGGTCAACCCTGCGCTCGCGCGGGCGTGCGGGATCCCCACCCGGCGGCTGATCGCACTCGCCTGGTTCGTCTCCGGAGTGCTCGCCGGGGTCGGCGGGGTCGCCCTGTTCCTCGACATCGGGACGTTCACCGCCACCAGCGGCTCGGAGTTCCTGATCGTGGTGATCGCCGCGGCCGTGCTCGGCGGGGTCGGGTCGCCACGCGGCGCGGTGCTCGGCGCGCTCGTGGTGGGGATCGTCACCGAGGTCGGAGCGGCCTACTGGAACGCCGAGCTCAAGGACGTGCTCGCGTTCGGGGTCCTGATCGCGGTGCTGCTCATCCGCCCGCAGGGCCTGTTCACCCAGTTGGCGACCGAACGCGCGGTGGTCCAGTGAGCCTCGCCACGCAGTACTACATCGCCACGATCGTCGTCTACATCTGCGTCGACGTGATCGCGTCCTGGGGGCTCGATCTGCAGTACGGGGTGACCGGGGTGCTCAACTTCGCGTTCATCGTCTTTCAGGCGGTCGGCGCCTACACCGCGGCGATGCTCAGCCTCGGTCCGGCGAGCGCCAACGGCGGTTTTCAGCACTACCTGCTGGGGGCGAGGCTGCCGTTCCCGCTGCCGATCGTCGGCGCGATGGTGGTGGGCGGCCTGCTGTCCGGCCTCGTTGGGCTGATCACGCTGCGGCGATTGCGATCCGACTACCAGGCGATGGTGATGCTCGTCATCTCCGTCGTGGCCACGCTCGTCGCCGAGTCCGTCATCGGCCTGGACAACGGATCCGCCGGGCTGTCGCTCATCCCCAACCCGACGCGGTCGTTCGGCGGCCTGTCGCTCCAGTCCCAGACGTGGTTGTTCGTCGGAGTGTGCGTGGTGTTGATGGTGATCGTCGGCGCCGTCATGTACGCGCTCGTCTACTCACCCTATGGCCGGGTTCTGCGCGGGGTGAGGGAGAACGATGCCGCGATCGAGGCGATGGGACGCAGCGCGACGCGCGCCCGGATGCAGGTGTTCGTCATCGGCGGCGCGCTCGGCGCCCTCAGCGGGGCCCTCCTCGCCGAGTTCATCGGGGCGTGGGCTCCGAGCGAGTGGCTGTATCCCGAGACGTTCGTGTTCTTCACCGCGGTCATCGTCGGCGGTCGCGGGTCGGTGTCGGGCGTGGCGATCGGAGCGGCGCTGGTGGGTGTCGGGGTCCAGCAGGCCGTGCAGTACATGCCGATCGGATCAGACCCCACGCTGCTGGCCGCGATGGAGTGGATCATCACCGCGGTCCTGACGATGGCCTTCCTGTGGGCGCGGCCGCGGGGCCTGCTGCCCGAGCGCCGCCGCCGGTTCTCTCGCCGCGGCCCGGCCCGCCAGGAGGCGGAGGTCGACGGAGTCGTGAGGGCTTGAAGTCCCACGGCGAACCGCTGCTCGTCGTCGACGCACTGCACAAGCACTACGGCGGCGTGCGGGCGGTGGACGGGGTGTCGTTCGCCGTGCCTCGCGGTTCGCTCACCGGGGTCATCGGTCCCAACGGTGCAGGCAAGTCGACGGTGCTCGGGATGATCGCGGGCTCGGTCAGGCCCGATCGCGGCTCGATCACGCTCGGCGGCGAGCAGATCGCGGGGCGCCCGCCCCACGCGGTGGCACGTCGCGGCGTCATCCGCACCTTTCAGACCGCGAGCGTCTTCCCCCGCCTGACGGTCGTCGAGAACCTGCTGCTCGGGGTCCCCCCGTGGGAGGGCGAGCGCATCTGGAGGGCGCTCGTCGGCCGCCGACGGTGGCGCCAGGCCGAGCGGGAGCAGGTCGATCGCGCCCACGCACTCCTTCGCCGGCTCGCTCTGGAAGAGCTCGCCGACACCTACGGAGGCGAGCTCAGCGGGGGCCAGAAGCGCCTGGTCGAGATCGGGCGAGCGCTCATGGCCAGGCCTCGCCTGCTGCTGCTCGACGAGCCGATGGCCGGCGTGAGCCGCACCCTCGCCCCGGCGATCGAATCGCTCATCGCCGAGCTGCGCGACGACGGGATGACCGTCGTGCTCATCGAGCACGAGCTCGGGCTCGTCGAGCGACTGTGCAGCCCGGTCATCGTGCTCGCGCAGGGCCGCGTGCTCATGCAGGGCGAGATGGAGGAGTGCCGCGCCGACCCCGGAGTGCAGAGGGCCTACCTTGTCGGCTGAACCGTCGGGCCGGTCCCTCGAGCTGGAGTCGGTGTCCGCCGGCTACGCCGGGCACGTCGTCGTCCACGGGGCCTCGCTCACCGTGCCCAGCGGGGAGATCGTGTGCATCGTCGGGCCCAACGGTGCGGGCAAGAGCACGCTGCTGCGGGCGATCACCGGCGACGCGGAGTTCGTCTCCGGGCACGTCCGGCTCGGCGGAGAGGACATCTCGCGCACCCCGGCAACGAGCTCGTCGGACGGGGCCTGGCCTGGGTGCCGCAGCTCGACGACGTGTTCCCGACGCTCACCGTCCATGAGAACCTCGAGCTCGGCGGCTACCGCCTGGCGCGCCAGGCCGTGGCCGGACGTGTGCAGGAGCTGCTGGAGATGTTCCCGCTGCTCGCCGGCCTGACGACTCGCATCGCCGGCCGCCTGAGCGGCGGCGAGCGCAAGCTCCTGGCGATCGCGCGGGCGCTGATGCCGTCGCCGACCGCGCTGCTGCTCGACGAGCCGACCGCGGGGCTGTCGCCGGAGATGACGGGCGTCGTGCTCGAGGGCCAGATCCCGCGGCTGCGCGACGCGGGGGTCGCGGTGCTGCTCATCGAGCAGCGAGCGCTCGAGGCGATCGCGATCTCCTCCACCGCCCACGTGATGGTCGCCGGGAGGATCCGGGCGTCGCGCGATTCCCGGGACCTGGAGGACTCCGACGAGCTGGCGAGGCTGTTCCTCGGGGGCGATCGCTAGCTCGTGTCCGGACGCTCGATCCGCACACGGAGCCGCTCGTCAGCTGTATGCTGTCAACAGTTCACAGAAGCATGCGGAGGAGTCAAGGTACGTGAGCCGGGGCCCGCTCAGGCGCGACCCGGCGCCCGGCCGGAAGCGGAGGAGATGAGATGCACAGTCGGCTGAAGGAAGTGGCGACGGCGCTCAGCACGTTCGGGGTGGTGGTGGCCCTTGCGGCCTGCGGGTCGAGCGGCCACGGGTCGCACCACACCTCGACCGGCGGTTCGACGTCCAACGCGAGCAGCAAATCGACCAAGATGCCGTTCAGCACGGTCGCGATCGCGACCCCGGCCAAGACCGACGACTACGGCTGGAACGCGCAGGGGGTCAACGGGCTCAAGCAGGCGGCGAGCGCCTACGGCGTCAAGGTCAAGGTGGTCCAGGACATCGGCTACAACAACACGACCTCGGTGCTGCGTCAGCTCGCGTTGAGCAAGCCCGGCTTGATCGTCGCCCACGCGAGTGGCTTCGACACCAACGCCCAGCGCGTGGCCGAGCAGTACCACGTCCCGACGATCACCTACGACATTCCGACGCTGCTGTCGAAGGGGTCGCTGTCGAATATCACGACCTCGAGCCAGCAGGGGGCGTACCTGGCGGGGATCCTCGCGGCGGACATGACCAAGACCCACAAGGTGGGCGTCATCATCTCCGCGGCGGACACGAACTGGTACGAGATGACCGGCGGCTTCGCCGCGGGGGTGCACAGCGTCAGCAGGAGCATCCAGATCGTGTTCGGCCAGATCGGGCCGGCGTCCTATGACGATGCGGCCGGCGGCAAGCGCGTGACCACGAGCGTCATCGCCTCCGGCGCGGACGTGGTCTTCGCGATGGGCGACGGCGCCTCGTTCGGCTACCTGCAGGCGATCGGCACCGCGCACACCGGCCACAAGGTGTGGTACATCGGCGACATCGGTGACATGACGCCGATCGACAACAATCACGTGCTCCTGTCCTCGGTGCTGTGGAACTTCACCGGCGCGTTCAAGCAACTGCTCCAGGAGGTCAAGGCGGGGACGTTCGGCGAGCACGGGTACAACCTCACCCTCGCCAACGGCGGGATCTCGTTGCTGCACAGCAAGTACATCCCGGCGAAGGTGTGGGCGAAGATCGAGACGGCCAAGCACGGGATCGAATCGGGCACGATCAAGGTGCCGGACACCCCCAAGGCCGCGGCGGCCCAGCGGGTCCTCAAGGGCTAGGCGCGGCCGGACCGGGCGAGCATGACCACCGAGACCCGAAGCCAGGGGAAGCCCGACGACCGGTCGCCGGCCGTCGAGCTTGAGTCGATCAGCAAGGCGTTCCCCGGCGTGGTGGCCAACGACCAGGTGTCGCTGGTGCTGCGCCGGGGGGAGGTGCACTGCCTGCTGGGGGAGAACGGTGCCGGCAAGTCGACCCTGATGGGGATCCTTGCCGGGATGCAGCCGCCCGATTCCGGGCGGATCCGGGTCGCCGGGAAGCAGGTGCGGATCGATTCCCCGCGGGCGGCCCTGCGACTGGGGATCGGCACGGTCTACCAGCACTCCACGCTCATCCCGGCGCTCACCGTGCTCGAGAATCTGCTGCTCGGCGACAACCGGGCGCTCCGGCTGGGCCGCGCCTCCGCCCGCCGGCGCCTGGGCGAGTTCAGCGCGATGCTGGGCGTGGAGATCGATCCCGAGGCCCGTGCGGGCGACCTTGCGCTGGGCGGCCAACAGCAGGTCGAGATCGTCAAGGCGCTGTGGCGGGGGTCGCGCGTGCTCATCCTCGACGAGCCGACCTCGATGCTCACTCCCCAGGCGGTGAGCGAACTGCAGAAGGTGCTCGCCCGGCTGAAGGACACCGGGCTGGCGATCGTGTTCATCACCCACAAGCTGCACGAGGCGGTCTCGCTCGGCGACCGGATCTCGGTACTGCGTCGCGGCAGGGTCACCGGTTCGATCGACTCAGAGCACGTGCGGGCCGGCTCGCCCGCTCAGCTCGAGTCCGAGATCGTGCGGCTGATGTTCGGCGAGTCCGAGGACGTCGCGCCGGTCGCCGAGCTGCAGCTCGAGCAGGAGGGCCGGCGCCCGCGGGCGCGCCCGGCGCGCGCCGGGGAGGTCGCGCTGAAGCTCATCCGCGCATCGGTTCGCCCCGACGGCGCCCAGCCCGGGATCGAGGACGTCTCGCTGACGGTCCACCTGGGTGAGGTGCTCGGCGTCGCCGGCGTCGACGGCAACGGCCAGCGCTCACTCGCCGAGGCGGTGAGCGGGCAGCGACGGCTCAGCCACGGCGAGCTGCGCTTCCTCGGGGCGCCGATCGCGTCGCTCGGCGTCGCCCAGCGCGAGAAGCTCGGCCTGCGCCACGTCACCGACGATCGGCTCGGCGAGGGGATCGTGTCGAGCCTCCCGGTGTCGCTCAATCTCGTGCTCAAGCGGGTCGGCCAGGCGCCGTACTGGCGGCGCGGGCGCATCCGCCGCGAGGTCATCGACGCCCACGCGAGCGCGCTCGTGGAGCGCTTCGACATCCGCACCCCGAGCATCGACACCCGCGCCGGGACGCTCTCGGGCGGCAACGTCCAGAAGCTGCTGCTCGCCCGGGAGCTGTCCGATGACGCGAAGGTCGTCGTCTTCCACAAGCCGACGTACGGGCTCGACCTCAAGACGACGCGCGCGGTGCGCGCGCTCATCGGCGACCTGCGCGAGCGCGGCGCGGCGCTGCTCATCTCGACCGACCTCGACGAACTGCTCGAGGTCGCAGACCGGATCGCGGTCCTGTCGCGAGGGCGGATCGTCGGCGTCGTCGAGAACGGACCGAGCGCCGGCGATCAGATCGGCAGGCTGATGATCGGCGACGTGAGCCTCGGCGTGGAGGCGGCCGCGTGACCGAGCCGCTCATGGGTGCGTCCACTCCCGTCGACGCCGTCGGGGCCTCGGCCGGGCGGATCGCCACCGCCCCCAGCCCCTCCCCGGCACCGGCGCCGTCGCGCTCGCGGCGGCTGAGAGCGCTCAACGACGCCCTCATCCGCTCGCTCGTCCCGGTGGTGCTCGCGCTGTTCGCGGGGGCCGTGCTGCTGCTCGCACTCGGCCACGATCCGCTCAGCTTCTACGGCGCGATCTGGCAGTACGGGATCCAGGGAGGGTCATGGGCCGACAGCGCGATGCTGGGCGCACCGCTGCTGCTCATCGCGGTGGGGCTGATCGTGATCTTCAGAGCCAACATCTGGAACCTCGGCTACGACGGCCAGTATCTGATCGGCGCGGTGCTCATCACCGGCATCGCCCCGCACCTGGCGGGTGCCCCCACCGCCGTCAGCCTCGTCGTCCTGTCGCTGGCGGCGATCGCCGCCAGCGCGGCGTGGACGATCATCCCCGCGTTGCTGAAGGCGCTCTATGACACCAACGAGATCATCACCACGCTGATGATGTCGTTCATCGGGGTCGGGGTTGCGAACGTGCTGGTCAAGGGCCCGTTTCAGGATCCGACCGTCAACATCCCCCAGACGCGGGCGATGCCGATCGGTCGCATGCTGCCCTCGATCCCCGGCACTCGGGTGCACGTCGGGGTGCTCGTCGCCCTCGCCGCCGCGCTGGGCGCCTACTACGTGATGACCCGTACCTCGTTCGGCCTGCGCCTGCGCGTCGTCGGCGCCAACCCACGGGCCGCCACTCATGTGGGGATCAACGTCCGGCGGTTGATCATCAACGCGTTTCTGATGAGCGGCGCGCTCGTCGGCACCGCCGCCGCGATGGACATCCTCGGCGTGTGGGGGTACGTCCGCGCCAACTGGAACCCGTCATACGGCGACACCGTGATCCCGTTCGTGTTTCTCGCGCGCCTCAATCCGATCGCGGTCATCCCGTTCATCGCGTTCTTCGCGGTGCTCTCCAGCGGCGGTGACATCGCCGCCTCCAATGCCAACCTGCCGACGGACTTCCTGCTGGTCCTGGTGGCGCTCATCCTGTTGTTCATGACCGTGATCGAGTACCTCGGCCGTCAGCGAGACCTCGGGCGCAGCTACCTGACGCCGGGGTTGCGGGCCGCGCTCGGCCGGCCGCTGATGCGCCGCCGCCACCCTCGGAGGGCCGGCGCGTGATGATGCTGCACATCGCCGCCGCGAGCAACATCTTCAGCCGCGCGGTGCTCACCTCGCTCGTCGCGGGCGGGGTGCTCGCGGGGATCCCGCTGATGCTCACCGCGCTCGGGGAGACGATCTCCGAGCGCGCCGGCGTGCTCAACCTCGGGCTGGAGGGGATGATGCTGCTCGGCGCCTACCTCGGCTTCATCGGCACCTACTACCTGCATTCCGAGGTGCCCGGGTTCCTGCTCGGGATGGCCGGCGGCCTGATCGGCGCGTCGGTGATGATGATCCTGTGCGTGTGGCTCGGCCTCGACCAGATCGTGGTCGGGATCGCGATCACGCTCGCCGGCGAGGGGATCACCAGCGTTCTGCAGGGCGCGCAGTTCGGGTCAAGCTACCCGCGGCTCGGCTCCCCGTCGGTCGCCTCGATCCCGGCCATCGACCGGATCCCGGTGCTTGGTCCCAGCCTGTTCTCGCAGCCGATCCTCGTGTACCTGGCGATCGCGTTCACCGGCGTGCTGGTGTGGGTCTTCCGCGCCACCAACGTCGGCCTCAACCTGCGGGCCGCGGGCGAAAAGCCCGAGGCGCTCGACGCCGCCGGGGTGAGCGTGATCGCGACCCGCAGCTGGGCGGTGCTGGCGACGGGGGCGCTTGCCGGGCTCGGCGGGGCGTACCTGTCGATCGTCGGCGCCGGGGTGTTCACTCCGTTCATGACCCAGGGCCAGGGGTACATGGCGATCGTCATCGCGATGCTCGCGCGTGGCAAGCCGGTGTGGGTGATGGTCGGCGCGTTCCTGTTCGGGATGTGCCTGTCGATCGCCACCGCGCTGCAGCTCGCCGGGATCAGCATCTCGACCGACGTGGTCAACATGCTGCCGTTCGTCGCGATCATTCTGTCGCTGCTCATCTTCGCCCGGCGATCGTATCTGCCCCCGGCGCTGTGCCTGCCCTACGTGAGAGGGGCCCGGTGAGCGCCGCGGTCCTCCACAGTGCAGTGGTCCATTCCAAGGAACCACCCAAGTGTCACCCAACCGGAGGTCGCAGATGAACACCGCCAGGCCCGCGACCGAGACGCCGGTCGAGAACCGAACGCTGCGCGAACAGGTCACCGACCACTTGCGCGAGGAGATCCTCGCCAGCCGTCTGGCGCCCGGCACCGAGCTCGGCGAGGTGTCGCTGGCCACCTCGCTCGGCATCAGCCGCGGACCGCTGCGCGAGGCGCTGCGCCAGTTGGCGGCCGAGGGCCTGGTGACGATCGTCCCGCGGCGCGGGGCGGTGGTGAAACGGCTCACCCGTCGGGAATTCATCGACGCGTACCAGGTCCGCGAGGCGCTGGAGTCACTGGCGATCAAGTTGGCGGTCCCGCGTCTGAACGACCGCGACCGCGGCGAGCTGCACCGCATGTGCCGCGAGATGGAGGCCGCGGCGGCCGCGGGCAGCACCGAGCGCTTCTTCGAGCTCAACCACGACTTCCACCTGTTCCTGGTGCGAGCGTCGGGCAACGAGAAGCTCGAGGAGATGCACGCGGGGTTGATCGCGCAGATGGGGCGGCTGCTCAAGAAGTCGCTCGAGCTGCGCGGCGGCGTCGAGCAGTCGGCGGCCGAGCACCGCGCGATCCTGGCCGCGATCGATGCCCGCGACGCCGCGGGGGCCGCGCGCCTGCTCGAGGAGCACATCGAGGTCCCGCAGCGAGTCCTGCGCTCGACCGCCGCCGGCGAGCTGTTCGGAGCCGAGCCGGCTCAATCCCGAGACGAGGAGGCGCCCACCCATGAGTGATGCCCCACCGGTGCAGTTCGGAGTCAACCTCAACAACCGCGAGCCGCTGATCGCCCCCGACTACGACCTGCAGGCCCTGCTCGCGCTCTCCGAGCAGACCGAGGAGCTGGGGTTCGACTCGGTCTGGGTCGGCGACAGCCTGTTCTCCAAGCCCCGCTACGAACCGATGACACTGCTGGCGGCGATCTCCCAGCGCACCAGCCGGGTGCGGATCGGCACCGCCTGTCTGGTCAGCTCGACCCGCAACCCGCTGTACCTCGCGCTCGAGTGGGCGACGCTCGACGTCATCTCCGGCGGGCGCACGATCCTCGGGCCGTGCATGGGCAACCCCGAGCAGGGTGTGCGCCGGGAGTTCGAGGCGCTCGGGCTTCCGTTTGCCGACCGCGCGACCGTGTTCGAGGAGGGCCTCGAGGTCGTGGGCGAGCTGTTCGCCACCGGCCGCACGAGCTTCAAGGGCCGGTACTTCAGCTACGACGACGTGGCGTTCCACTCCGGCACCGAGATGGCGCCGTTGCGTCCGCTGCAGGCCTCGGTGCCGATCTGGATCGTCTCCAACCCGCGACTGGTCGGCGACAAGCCGACCGAGAAGATGCGCGCGATCATGCAGCGCGCCTGCGACCGGATCATCCGACTCGGCGACGGCTGGATGACCTGCTGCCGGGCGCAGCATCCCGCGGAGCTGAGCGAGCAGATCGGCTATCTGCGCGACGCCGCCGCCGCCCGGGGTCGCGACTTCGGCGACTACACCGTCGCCTACCAGGTGACGATGAACATCGGCGACTCCGCCGAGCGGGCGCGCGCCGACTTCGGCGACTACATCTCCAAGTACTACCCGGAGCTCTCCCGCGCGATGGATCTGTCGAACTGGGGCCCGGTGGGCACGCCCGACGAGATCGCCACCTGGCTGCGCGAGTTCCACGCGCGCGGGGTCACCCACTTCATCTGCCGTTTCGGCGCGATCGACCAGTTCGGTCAGGTCCAGCGCTTCGCGCGTGAGGTCCTGCCGGCATTCCAGACCCAGGAGGTGAGCTGACAGTGACAGTCACCGATGCAGCGAGCACGACACCGGCCGCGGAGTCGATCCGCAGTGACGCGGAGCTGGTGGTGGACGTGTGCATGTCCGTTGAGGCCGACGACGTGGTGACGATCATCACCGATGACGATCACGCCGACCAGGCGCGGGTGGTGGCCGACGTGTGCGTCGACCGGGGCGCCTGGCCGGTGGTGATGAACAACGAGACGCAGGTCCGCCGGGGGCGAGCGGACACGCACTTCCCGATGGCGCCGCCGCGCAACCTGCACCAGGCGATGGTGGCCTCTGACGAGGTCATCATCATCACCGACCTGGAGTGGGCCAATCGCTTCTGCCACGTCCCCGCGGTCAAGCAGACGGTCGAGGCCAACGCCAAGATCGCCTCGGTGGAGCCCGGGATGGGCAGCTGGGGACTGACCGAGGAGGCGCTGCTGCGCGCCCAGCGCCGGGCGCAGGACGCGATGGCCGCGCTGGAGGGCATGGAGAAGGTGCGCGTCACCTCGGCCAAGGGCACGGACTTCACGGTGACGATCCGCGACCGCCCGGCGCTCGAGGTCACATCGCTCAAGCGCCGCGGGCAGATGATGGGTCCGCTGCCGCTGTGGGCCGAGGTCGCGTTCGCGGCCGTCGAGGACGAGACGGCGGGAACGATGGTCGTCGACGGGGTGATGCTGGGGATCGGTTTGCCCGGCCAGGTGACCGAGCCGATCACGTGGACGATCGAGGGCGGCCGCGCGGTCAAGATCGAGGGCGGCGACGACGCCCGGCGGCTCCGAGAGGTCGTCGAGGGCGTGGAGAACTCGACCGTGATCGGCGAGTTCGCGTTCGGCGTCAGCGAGGTCGCGCCGTTCGGGACGCCGTCCGAGAAGGGCCGGGTCGGCACCGTTCACTGCGCGTTGGGCGACAACCATCTCTCCTACCCGGGCGGCCAGAACGTCTGCTCGCTGCACCTCGACGGGGTGGTGCTCGACGCGTCGATGCAGATCGTCGACAACGGTCGCTGGATCATCAAGGACGGGCAATGGGTGCTGTGAGCAGGGTGGCGCTCGCCGACGTGGAGCCGATCGCGCTTCCGGGCGGGAGCTTTAGCCGGATGGTGCTCACCGACACGACGGTCGGCGACAACACGTCGTCGCTGGGCTACTCGGTGTTCCGGCCGGGGTCCGCGACGGCGATGGTCTCGCACGCCACCGAGGAGGTCGCCTACGTGCTGTCGGGAAGCGGGGAGCTGAGGCTCGAGGGCGGCGAGGCGGTCAGGTTCGGGGCGGGCGAGGGGCTGTTCATCCCGGCGGGCACGTGGCACGCGGTCGCCAACACCGGCGGCGAGGACGTCGCCATGGTGTTCGGCTTCCCGCACCCGACTACCCTCCCACCAAGCGCAGGGGCCAGCCGGCGTGACGCTGCCGGCGCAGACGGGCGCTCACCTCGCCCAACCCGACGGCCGCCTCATCGAGGACGTTGCCTGGGCGTGCCGGATCCTCGCCATGCTCGGCTATGAGGATCTGACACTCGGGCATGTGAGCGCGCGGGCGTCCGACGACCGCACGATCTTCATCAAGCGAAAGGGGGTCGCGCTCGGGGAGGTGACCCCCGCCGACGTGATCGCCGTCGACCTCTCCGACGACGTCGACGGCAGCGCGGGCCCGGTCCCAACGGGATGCACCTGGAGACGGTCCTGCACACCGAGGTCTATCGGCGCCGGGCGAGCATGTGCGCAGCGTCGTGCACGGCCACCCCGTGTACGCGACGGCGTTCGGCGTCACCGACACCGAGTTCGCGTACCTCACCCACGACAGCGTCCTGTTCTGCGACGGCGTCTCGACGTTCGACGGCGAGCCCGACCTGATCGTCGATCGCCGCCAGGGTCAGCTCGTCGCGGAGGCGCTGGGCGATGGCAAGGCGCTCCTGCTGCGCAACCACGGCGTGCTCGTCGCCGAGCGTGACGTCCGCTGGGCGGTGCTCGCGGGCGCACTGCTCGAGCGTGCGATCCAGATGCAGGCGGTCGCCAGCGCGCTCGGGCCGCTGCACCCGATCGACGAGTCGCAGCTGCGCCGCATCCACGCGATGAAGTACCAGGACGACTTCGCGAACGAGTACTGGGGGGCACGGGTCCGCGAGCTGCGGCGCAGCGGGCGAGCGTTCGCGATGCCGGAGGAGGGCTGATGGAGCTGTCGCTCACCGTCAACGGCCGCGAGGTCCACGAGGAGGTGGCCCCCCACGAGCTGCTGCTCGACTTCCTGCGCGAGAGGCTGGGACTGACCGGCGCCAAGCGCTCGTGTGACGTCGAGGTGTGCGGTACGTGCACGGTGCTCGTCGACGGCGGGCCGGTGAGCGCCTGCACGTATCTGGCCGTCGAGGCGGGAGGGTCCGAGGTGCTCACCATCGAGGGGTTCTCCAAGCTGCCGGAGTTCGAGCGCTTCGAGGCGGCGTTCACCGGGCACGCCGCGCTCCAGTGCGGTTACTGCACGCCGGGCCTGCTGCTCACGCTCAAGAGCCTGCGCGACGCCGGGGAGCTCGGCGACGACGCGGCGATCCGACACGGCTTGGAGGGCAACCTGTGCCGCTGCACGGGCTACCGCTCGATCCTCGACGCGGCGCGCGAGGTGGCTGCATGACCCGCCTCGATCGGGTGGGCGAGGTGGTCGCGTGACCGTCCAGGAGCGCAGCGGGCTGCGCGAGGTCGGGGTCTCGAAGACCGCGCAAGGACGCGCGCGAGAAGCTCACCGGGCAGGCGCAATACGTCGGCGACATGGAGATGGGGGGCATGCTGCACGGCGCGGTGGTGCGCAGCCCGCATGCCCACGCGGACATCACCTCGATCGACGCGAGTGCGGCACTGGCCCTCGACGGAGTGGTGGCCGTGCTCACGGGCCCCGACCTGGCGGACATCGATCCCTACTACGGGCACGCGATCAAGGACCGCCCGATCATCGCGCTCGAGCGGGTGCGGTTCGCCGGCGAGCCGGTGGCGGCGGTCGCCGCCGTCGACGCCGCGACCGCCGAGGCGGCGGCGCGGGTGATCGAGGTGGGCTACGAGCCGCTGCCGGTGCTCGACACCCTCGAGCGGGCGCTCGACTCGGGGCGCCGCGCATCCACACCCGACGTCCGCGCGTCGGACTGTTCCATGGCCTCGGCGAGTTGGGCGAGCTGGACGGCAACGTCTGCTACCGCCACGTCATCCGCGCCGGCGAGGCGGAGCGCGAGCGGGAGAGCGCCGCGATCAGCGTGGAGGGGACGTACTCGTCCCCGCCGTCTACCAGTACGCGATGGAGACCCACGCGACGATCGCCCACCACCACGGCGACGCGGTGACGCTGTCGGCCAACTGCCAGCACCCGTTCCTCGTCCAGGCCGAGATCGCCGACCTGTTCGGACTCGAGATCAGCTCGGTGCGGATCGTCGTCCCCTACCTGGGCGGAGGCTTCGGCTCCAAGTCCTACACGAAGCTCGAGCCGCTCACCGTGGCGCTGTCACGCAAGGCCGGGCGCCCGGTGCGAATCGTCAACGGCGTCGATGAGTCGATGGTGACCTCCCGTCGCCACGGGATGCGCTGCTGGATGCGCACCACCGCGACGGCGGACGGCACGCTGCTCACCCGCGAGGTGAGGTTCTCGATGGACACCGGCGCGTACGCCGACGACGGACCGCGCGTCACCGCCACCGCCGCCGACGCCGCGCCCGGGCCCTACCGTTTCGCCGCGGTCGACGTCGAGGCGCTGTGCGTGTACTGCAACACGCCGCCCTCGGGCTCGTATCGAGCGTTCGGCGCCACCCACCTGCAGTGGATCGGCGAATCCCAGCTCGACGAGGTGGCACGGCGCGCCGGGGTGGACCGCCTGGCGCTGCGCCGCCGCTGCCTGGCGCGACCGGGAGAGCCGGTCCGGCCCGACGGCAGCGGCAAGGGACTCGACGCCGATCTCGTCGGCGACGTCGAGCGGGCGGCGGCGGCGGTCGGCTGGGACGAGCCGCGAGCCGAGTGGGTCGGCCGCGGGGTCAGCGTCGGGCTGCTGGCCGCCGGGGCGCACCCCGTCTCCCGGGCGTCCGTGCGGCTGTGCTCGGACGGTTCCGCCGACGTGTACGTCGGCACCACCGAGCTCGGCCAGGGCGCGCGGACGGTGATGGCCCAGATCGCGGCCGAGGAGATCGGCGTGGCGCTGGACCGCGTGCGCGTCCACGGCGCCGACACGCGCTTCACGCCGTTCGATCGCTCGACCGGCGCCAGCCGCTCGACGACGATCGCCGGCCTGGCGGTCAAGCGCGCCGCCGCCGCGGTCGCCGAGCGGCTCCGCGAGACGGTCGGGGAGGCGTGGGACGTCGACCCGTCGCTGATCGAGCTCCAGGACGGCCAGGCGACGTTCGCCGGCGAGACGATGTCGTTCGAGGACGCGATCGCGAGCCGCTTCGGCTTCCGCGGCGGCGAGATCATCGAGGGCGGCGAGGTGCGTCCGAGCGGGGGCGACACCGGGTCCTACGCGGAGGGCCCGCACTTCTGGGAGGTGTGCATCGCCGGCGCCGAGGTGGCGGTCGATCCCGGCACCGGGATCGTCACCGTGCTGCGCACCGCGACGATCGCCGACGTCGGCCGCGCGATCAACCCGCAGCTCGTCGAGCGCCAGGACGAGGGCGCCACCCTGCAGGGGATCGGCAACGCCCTGTTCGAGGAGATGCGCTTCGAGGACGGACGGGTCGTCAACGACACGCTGCTCGACACCGGGTGCCGAAGATCACCGACCTGCCGCCGCGGATGGAGTCGATCGTCGTGGAGAACGAGGACGGCCCCGGACCGTACGGGCCAGGGCTGCGGCGAGGGCGCATTCGCGGCGGTGCCCGCGGCGATCGTCTGCGCGCTGGCGGACGCGGGCGTTGCGATGACGGAGCTGCCGCTCACCCCGGAGCGGGTGTGGCGCGCGATCCACCGACCAAACGACGAACAGGAGCGAGAGCGATGACCGAGCTCAACCGGGCAACGATCATGGGAACCGGGACGATGGGCCCCGGGATGGGCGCCGTGCTCGCCCGCGCCGGTCTCCAGGTGACGCTGTTCGACGTCGCACCCGAGGCGCTGGAACGGGCCCGCGGGATGGTCGACGTGGTCCGGGGGGTACTCGATCGTCTCGAGGTGCCCGACCAGGGTGGGACGGTGTCGCTCCAGAGCGACCGAGACGCCGCGCTCGACGACGCCGAGATCGTGGTCGAGGCCGTTCCCGAGAGGCCGACCTCAAGCGTCGCCGTTCGCCGAGGTCGAGGAGCGGATCGCGCCCGACGCGATCATCGCGTCGAACACGCTCGGGGATCCCGGTGACCGCGCTCGCGGAGGGGCTCGCGCATCCGGAACGGGTCGTCGGCTGGCACTGGTCAAACCCGCCGCACCTCATCCCGATGAACGAGGTCATCCCAGGTGAGCGCACCTCCCCCGAGGTGACCGCGGCGATCCAGGCGCTCACCCGTCGGATCGGCTATCACCCGGTCACGCTGCGCAAGGAGGTCCCGGGGTTCGTGGAGAACCGCGTCCTGTACGCGATCATGCGCGAGTGCCTCGCGCTCGTGGACGAGGGCGTGATCGACGTCGAGGGCCTCGACCTGTGCGTCAAGTGGGGGATCGGCTACAAACTCGCAGTCGTTCCGCCGATCCAGCTGCTCGACATGGCGGGGCTCGACATCTACACGAGCGTGGCCGGCTACCTCAATGCCTCGCTGTCGAACGAGACCGGCGTGTCGAGCACCGCGACCGGCCTGAAGGACGACGGCAAGCTGGGGATCAAGTCCGGCGCCGGCTTCTTCGACTACACGCCCGATCGCACCAAGGCGCTCGCCCAGCAGCGAGCCGGCGCGCTCGTCGCCGTGCGAAAGGCACTGAGCTGACGATGGCGAGGGCAACCAGGATCCGACTGCTCGACAGCGGCACGCTCGTCATCGACCAGTCCCACATCACCTGGAATGTCGGCTGCGGTACGCCCGTCCGGTTTCCCGTCTACAGCGTCCTGATCGAGCACCCCGACGGCCTCATCATGTTCGACTCCGGCTACGACCTGGAGGTCGTCAACCGCGAGCTGCCGTTCGAGCTGCCCGAGCAGACGCCCGAGCAGACCGTCCCCGCGCAGCTGGCCAGATGCGGGGTGTCGCCCGGCGACGTGCAGGTGCTCGTCAATTCGCACCTGCACTTCGACCACTGCGGCGGCAATCGACTGCTGCCCAACGCCACCACGTACCTGCACCATGACGAGCTGCGCCAGGCGCGGACGCCCGAGCCGTTCGAGCGGTTCGGCTACGCCGACCGCGGCTACGACCACCCCGGCGCGAGCTTCGCGCTGCTCGAGGGCGACCTCCAGCTCGCCGACGGGATCCACCTGTTCCACACCCCCGGCCACACCGTCGGCCACTACTCGATGCTCGTCGAGCGCGCGGAGGGCCGGCCGCTGCTGTTCATGGCCGACGTCTCCTACACCCCGAGCGCGTACGCCAACGACCAGCAGTCCGGTTTCCACAACGACCCGGTGGCCGGCGTGCGCTCGATCCGGCGGATCAAACGGCTGGCCGCCGAGTGGGACGCGGAGGTCGTCTTCACCCATGACATGGAGGTGTTCGGGACCTACGCGCTCGCCCCCGACGCCTTCACCGGCGGCAGCGCTCCCACACCCGCCGGAGGCGCGCGATGAAGCTCGAGGGACGGGTGGCGATCGTGACCGGAGCCGCACAGGGGATCGGCCGAGCGGTCGCGGACAAGCTGCACGCCGAGGGCGCGAGCGTCGCGGTGGTCGATCTCAATGGCGACGGTGCGCGCGCGGTCGCCCCGGGGCTGGAGGGGATCGCGATCGCCGCCGACGTCTCCAGCGAGACCGACTGCGAGCGGATGGCGGCCGAGACCCTCGAGCGGTGGGGCCGGATCGACGTGCTCGTCAACGCGGCCGCGATCGTGCCATTCATCGGGTGGGACGAGGTCGATTTCGCGTACTGGCGCAAGCTGCTGTCGGTCAACCTCGACGGCGCCTACCTCGTCTCCCGGGCGGTCGAGCGCCCGATGCGCGAGGCCGGCTACGGGCGGATCGTCCATATCGCCTCCAACGCGTTCATGGCCGGCACGCCGAACATGGGGCCCTACCTCGCCGCGAAGGGCGGGGTGATCGGACTCACCCGGGCACTCGCCACCGAGCTCGGCAGGCACGGGATCACCGCCAACGCCGTGGCTCCCGGGATCACCCGGACCGAGGGCGCGCTGGCCACGCCGCACCGCGACTCGTTCGACTTCGTGCAAGCGCTCCAGGCGATCCCGCGCCACGGCGTGCCAGAGGACATCGCGCCCGCGGTTGCGTTCCTCGCCTCCGAGGAATCGGGCTGGGTCACCGGCCAGGTGCTGGTCGCCGATGCCGGCCACATCAGGGACTGAGAGCGGTGGCGACCCCGAGATCAGCGACGGCGCGGAGGCGACTGCTGCCATGAGAGCGGTGCGCTTGCTCGGTCCCGAGCACGTCGCGGTGGAGCAGGTCGCCGATCCGGCCCTCGGCACCGACACCGACGCGATCGTCCGGGTGACCCATACGGCGATCTGCGGCGCCGACCTGCTCCCCTACCACGGCCACACCCCCGGCTTCGAGTTCGGCACGATCCTCGGCCACGAGTTCGTCGGCGTCGTCCACGACGCGGGCGATCGCGCCGGGTCCCTGTCGCCCGGGCAGCGGGTGGTCAACACGAGCATGACCTCGGACGGCACCTGCACGCACTGCCGCGCCGGGCGCACAACCCAGTGTGACTCGCGCGCGCTGTTCGGCTATTCGGGGGTGTACCCCCGCCTCGAGGGCGGCCAAGCGGACCTGGTGCGGGTTCCCCGCGCCGACCGCTGCCTGTACCCGGTGCCCGACGGCGTGTCCGATGAGGACGCCGTGTTCATCGCCGACATCCTGCCGACCGGCTTCGCCGCGACGCGCGCGGCGGGGCTCGGCGCCGGGGACGTCGCGGTCGTGCTCGGCTGCGGTCCGGTGGGCCTGATGGCGACGATGTGCGCCACCCGCGTCGCCCGGCGGGTGATCGCCGTCGACGGGGTCGCCCCGTCGCGCGCTCGCGGAGTCGCTCGGCGCGGTGTCGGTGGCGCCCCACGAGGCAGCCGGGGTGGTCGCGGACGCCACCGGCGGCCTGGGCGCCGACGCCTGCATCGAGGCCTCCGGCTCTCCGGCGGCGCTGACCGCGGCCCTCTCGCTCGTGCGGCCGCAGGCCACGATCTGCGTGGTCGGGGCGCACTTCGAGCCCGACTTCCCGCTCAACAACGGGCTCATGTTCGAGAAGGAGATCACGTTGCGGTTCGCGATCGGCGATCCGGTGCGAGATCGCGAGCGGCTGCTCGCGATGGTCGTCGACGGTGTCCTGCGGCCGGCGGCGATCGTCACCGACACGCCGTCACTGGACGACGCCGCCGAGGCCTACCGTGCGTTCGACGCGCGTGAGGCCACGAAGGTGATCCTGCTCGCGGATCGCTGAGCTGAGCCACCCGCAGTCGTGACCTCGCCCACGGACCGTTTGAGCCTCACCGAGTAGACCGGCGGGCGAGCCGGTAGGAGACCCAGGCCGCCAACGCCAGCAGCCCGGCGACGATCACCGGAACGCGCAGGCGCGCGGCGGCGACCGAGGCGCCGAGCGAACCGAGATTCAGTGACTCCGGTGCAGGCGAGGGCGTGGACGACGCAGGTGACTCGGTGGACGGCGGCGGCCCGGCGCCGTCCTGCAGCTGTCTGGCCAGGTTGCCCGCAAACGCATCGACGAGTCGGCCGGCGACATCCTGCAGCACGCCCTGACCCATCGATGCCGCCTTGCCGCTCACGGACACCTCGGTGAGGAGGGTCGCCGCGCACCGCCCGTCTTCATCGCGGAGTGCCATGGTCACCTCGGCGTCAGCCGTTCCCTCTCCGCGCGCCTCCTTTGCGCGGGCCCGCATCACCGCTCGGTGCGCGGCGTCGTCGCGCTCGGTGACCTCGATCTCTCCGCGATAGGTCATCGACATGGGTCCGAGGCGGACCTTGATCGCGACCTTGTACGCGTCGTCGCCGATCTGTTCCAGCACCTGGGCGCCGGGCACCATCGGCGCGACGCCCTCGACATCGAGCACAGCCGCCCACACCCGCTCCAACGGCGCATCGACGGCGAATCGGTTTTCGAATCGCATCCGTCCTCCTACAGAGTGTTGCGCGACTGACTCGAGTCGCGAGCCGACGATCCCCGATCCTGGAGGACCCGGGCACAAAGTCAAGCGAGCGCGCCTACAGCAGCTCCTCGACCGAGATCCGCAGCAGCCGGTCTCGCCGGCGCAGGAGGCCGCGGCGCGGTCCGTGGAGAACGACCTCGGTCCTCCCGGCCGAGAGCTCGGCTCCGTCCGGATACGCGATCTCCAGGGAGTCGAGGTCGTAGTAGCGGAGCGTCTGGGCGGCGACCCGGGCACGCCCGAACGGCGCAGGCAGTCCGACGGCCCCGGTCACCGGTGAACGCAGCTCGAGCAGCTCGGCATCGCCTCCCCAGTGCTCGAGGACGACCTCCGGACTCGGCGCGCGAGGGCGACCCCGTCCCACACGCGACCCCACGCGTCCCGCGCGCGACCCCAGGCCGGGCTCGGTCACCGCCACCCGGTACTGATCGGCCGATGCGGAGCACCGCCCTCGAGCGGCGTGAACGGTCACCGCGCCGGAGAGCCGGCCACACGCGACGGCCGCGAGCGCGACGACCACACGGTCCTGCTGCGCCCGTGCCGGCATGGCACGCACGATATCCGCCGCTCACCGCCGGGGATCGCGCTGCGAACGGTCAGCTTCGTGAGCCGCCCTACCCGGGCAGCTGTCCGCCGCGTTTGGCCTCGAGCTTTCGGCGCTCCCGCCGAACACCGTGGAGCTGGCCGACCGCGTATCCACCGGCGAGCGCGACGATGGCCGGGACGAACGCGAGCACCAGCGCGCTGACCGCCGCGATGACCTTCAGCACCACGATCAAGGCGATGACCGTCACGACCACCGCGAGCACTGGTCTCATGGCACTGACTATAGGCCCCCTCCCTAGGCTGAGTGCGTGCTCGAGCTCCAGCGCGTCGATGCCGACCACGAGCAGGCGATCCTCGCCTTCGAACTGGCCAACCGGGAGTACTTCGCCGCATCGATCTCCGATCGCGGCGACGAGTTCTACGAGCAGTTCTCGGAGCGCCACCGCGCGCTCCTGGACGAGCAGGAATCCGGCGAGTGCGCCTTTCACGTGCTCGTCGACCATGACGGGGCGGTCATGGGTCGCTTCAACCTGTACGACCTCGCTGACGGGACGGCGACGGTCGGCTACCGCATCGCCCGGCAGGTGGCCGGTCGCGGCGTGGCGACGGACAGCCTGCGTGAGATGTGCCGGCTGGCCAGGGATCGCTACGGACTGCTGACGCTCACGGCAGTGGTCGACAACTCGAACCTCGCGTCGCGAAGGGTGCTCGAGAAGGCCGGGTTCGTCGCCGGCGAGGACTGCATGGTCGCCGGCCGGCCGGGCGTGCGCTACGTGCTCGACCTGCCAGGGCGATGAAGAAGATGCCGGTCTTGGGATCGGCACGCCGCTCCGAGGAAGCGCAAGCACCTCATTCGCCGATGTCAGCGACCCCGCCGGTCGACCTCCGCGCGACGCACGGCGATGAGCTTCTCGACGAGTGCTCTGGGCAGCGGTCGATCGATCGGGAAGTGCAGGGCGCTCTTGGTCATGGTGTAACCGGTGAGCTCGCGGGCGAGTCCGGTCAGCACCGAGCCGCTGAACGGCAGATAGCTGAGGTGGTCGCGAAACGCGGCGAACCCGGCGATGACCGCGCCGTCGGCGCGAAACGCGGGCACCTTGTAGGAGATCGTCTGCTCGGCGTCGGGCATGATCTCCATGATCGTGTGACGGACCGCCTCCAGGGTGCTGCGCTTCGGCTCCTCAACCGCTGCCAGGTATGCATCGACCTGCTCGATGGACATCGTGGCAGTGCTACGGCCGGTGTCAGCGCTCCCCGCGAGGGCCGGCGCCGGCTCGGGGGGTGGGTGCAGATCGTGGCGGGCGGACAGGAATGCGATCGTTCCGCCGATCGTCGGGAGCCACAGCGCGATCGCGTGGTACAGGAGCACGGCCGTGACCGCATGGGCGGCGGGGACGCGGTACAGGATGAGCGCTCCGCCGAGCCCCGCGTCGAGCACGCCGAGGCCACCGGGGATCGGCAGCACATCGAACAGGTAGCCGACGAAGTAGGCGCACACCAGGCCCGCGATCGGCGGGTGGACGCCGATCGCCGCGCAGCAGCACCACAGGACCGCGATGTCGGCGCCCGGGTAGGCGATCGCGCCCAGCAGCCGCCAGTTCGGCCGGGCGAGCACCCGCTCGGTGCCGGTCACGGTGGCGGCGGCGGCGCGCAACGCGGAGCCGACCCTGCCCGCCGGGAGGTGACGCGTCGCGCGAGGCAGGGCGGCGAACAGACCGAGCGTGAGCAGCCCGACGGCCGCCGGGACGAGACCGGGCAGCGGCTGGCGCGGCCCCGAGAGGCCTGCCGCGAGCGCGATCCCGGCGAGGCTGAGCCCGGCCACGTTGACCGCGCTCGTGAGCCAGAACAGCACCGCGGAGCGCTCGGCGATGCGCGTGAGCGTCATCCCGCGGCGGTGCAGCATCCAGCCGCCCAGCGCGATCCCCCCGGCGCCGCCGATCGGCACCACCGCGCCGAACGCCAGCTCAGACCACGCCACGCGGGCCGCTGGCCCGCGCGCTGGCGCGTCGAACACGAGCGCGAACGCGACGACGTATCCCAGGCACGAGACGAGCTCGAGCGCGATCGCGACCGCGATCCACGCCGGGCTGAGCGACCGTGCGGCCGCGACGGCGGCGCGCAGGCCGGGAACGGCGAGCACGACCCCGAGCAGGACTCCGCTCAGCGCGGCCGCGACGACGATCCCATTGCGCAGCCGCCGGCGAGCCGACCGCTGCGGCGCGCGATCGGCCGGCGACGCGAGCGGCGTGGCCGTCGCGGCCGGGTCAGTCCTGGTCGTGGCCGTCCCGGCCGGGGGAGTCGTGGTCGTGGTCATCGCCGACCGACCTTGAGGTGGCCGCGGCGCGGCCATGCGCTCGTCACCCGTGCCGGCACGTCGATCGTCGGCCCTCAGCTCACGCCCGCGTCGATTTCGAACGGCGGCGGGCTGGGCGCGGTCAGCGGGGCATCGCCCCGGATGCTCGGCACCAGCAGTCCCAGGACGAGCGCGCCGCCGGCGAAGATCCCGGCCGACACCCAGAACGCGACGGTGTAGCCGTGCACGGCGGCGGCGCCGAGGACCTGCGCCTGCCGCACCGGCGTCGCCCCGCCGCGCAGGTGGCCGTGCACGTAGGAGTGCAGCGCGCCGGCGAAGATCGTCGACAGCAGGGCGGTACCGACGGCGCCGCAGACCTGCTGCATCGTGTTGACCATCGCCGAGGCGACGCCGGCGTCCTGGCGCTCGACGCGGTAGGTGGAGCCGAAGATCGCGCAGCCCATCAGGAGGCCCATCCCGGCGCCGAACACCAGGATGGCAGGCAGCACGCCGGCGGCGTAGGTCGAGGTCGGCGTGAGCTGGGCCAGCCACGCCATCCCGCCGGCGCCGAGCAGCGCGCCGAGCGGCATCAGCGGTCGCGGGCCGAAGCGGGCGCGCAGCTTGACGTTCGTCAGGCCGGCGCTGATCGCGATCGCGCCCGCCATCGGCAGGAACGACAGCCCGGCCTGGATCGGGCTGTCGCCCAGCGTGCGCTGCAGGAAGAAGGTGAGGAACAGGAACGCGCCGAGCATCGCGATCCCGGCGATGCCGATCGCGACGTAGGAGCCGCCGCGGGCGCGGTCGGCGACGACCCGCGGCGGAAGCAGCGGGTGGGCGACTCGCGACTCGATCGCGGCGAACGCGGCGAGCAGCAGGCCGGCCGCGACGAGCATCACGATCGTGAGCGTCGCCCCCCACGAGTGCGTCTCGGCGTTGGAGAACCCGTACACCAGGCAGAACAGGCCGCCGCACCCGGCGATCGTGCCGGGGAGGTCGATCGGCGGCCGGTGGGGCAGGCCCTCGTTGACGAGCAGCAGCAGGCCGCCCAGCGCGGCCGGGACGGCCATGACGAGGTTGACGAACAGGCTGTAGCGCCAGGAGAGAAGCTCGGTGAGGATTCCGCCGAGCAGCAGGCCGATCGCCGCGCCGGAGGCGACGATCGCCGAGAACACCGCGAACGCGCGGTTGCGCTCCTCACCGTCGGTGAACGTGGTCGTGAGCAGGCCGAGCGCGGACGGAGCGAGCAGCGCGCCGAACACGCCCTGGGCGGCGCGGGCCGTGATCAGCATCCCGAACGATTGCGCCGCGCCGCCGACCGCCGACGCGACCGCGAACCCGATCGCGCCGCCGATGAACGTCCACTTGCGCCCGAACAGGTCGCCGATCCGGCCGCCGAGGAGCAGCAGCGATCCGAACGCGAGCGCGTAGGCGGTGACGACCCACTGGCGCAGCTCGGTCGAGAAGTGCAGCGCGGTCTGCGCGGACGGGAGCGCGATGTTCACGACGGTCGCGTCGAGCACGACCATCAACTGCGCGATCCCGATGATCCCCAGGATCCACCAGCGCCGTGCGTCCTGTCCCTCGGGAGTGTCGCTCATCGACCCAGAGTCAAATGGAGATGGTCCCTCAAGTTCACTCGCCCACCGTACCACAAGCGGAGCCACGATCTCCAAATCGTGTAGGCTCGTCGCGATGACGGACACCGCGATCACTCGCGAGCGGCCGCTGCGCGCCGATGCCGAGCGCAACCGGCAGAAGATCCTCACCGCCGCCCGGGCGGTGTTCGCCGAGCGCGGGTTCGCGGCCACGCTCGACGACATCGCGGCCCGGGCCGGCGTCGGCGTCGGGACCGTCTACCGCCGCTACCCCGACAAGGACGCGCTGATCGACGCCTTGTTCGAGGAGCGGCTCGCCGGCGTCGCGGAGCTCGGGCGCCGGGCGCTCGCCCACGAGGACCCCTGGGAGGGGTTCGTGACCTTCATGACCGAGGGCGCCGCGCTGCAGGCCGCCGATCGCGGGCTCAAGCAGGCGATGCTGTCCCGCGGCCGCGCGCGCGCCGGACGGGCGCGAGCGACGATCGTCCCGATCGTCACCGAGCTGATCACGCGCGCGCAGCAGACCGGCCGCCTGCGCGCCGACCTCGAGGTCGTCGACATCCCGATCATCAACATGATGGTGCTCGCGATCGCCGACATGACGCGCGCCGTCTCGCCGGACACCTACCGCCGCATGCTCGGGATCGTGCTCGACGGCCTCGCCACTCGCCGCTCCGAGCCCACCCCGCTGCCGGCGGCGATCGACCAGGAGCAGCTCGTCGCGGCGATCGCCGAGCACGGCTGCCCCTAGTCGACCGCCGGCTTCTACGCGGCGCGCTCGTGGACGTGCTCGGCGAACGGCTGCAGGTCCCAGCCGTTGGGGGAGCCGACGGCGTCGCGCATCTGCTCCCAGCCGTCGCCGTGGCGGTCGAGGTGGCGGTGCTCGAGCTCGACGAGCGTCTCCTGCGTCCCCTGGGCCGTGAAGCGCACCTCGATCTCGCTGGTGCGCTCCGGGTCGGTCTCGAGCTCCCAGCGCAGCGAGATGTCCCAGCTGAACACGACGCGGTCGGGGGGCTCATAGGCGAGCACCCGCGACCACCGGCACTCGCTGCCGTCGGTGCCGCGATCGTAGATGTGCCCGCCCACGTAGGGCTCGAACACCATCTCGGCCAGCGGTGCCTGGACGAGGTGGTGATCGGGTGACCACCAGCCGCCGATCCCCTCGGTGAACGTCTTGAAGGTGTGCTCGAGCGGGGCGTGCACGACGACGGAGCGCTGCACGGTGGTGTCGGCTGTCTGCACGGTCATGTGACCTCCTGTTGGTGGGTGTCCTCGGCGGCCTGCTGGAAGGCGTGAAGCGATCGGCCCCAGAAGCGATCCAGGTAGGTGCGCAGGGCGCCGATCCCGTCGGGGTTGAGCTGGTAGATCCGCCGGGTGCCGTCGGCCCGGTCGACGACGAGCCCGGCCTGCTTGAGCACCTTCAGATGCTGCGAGACCGCCGGACGGGTGACCGGCAGCGCACGAGCCAGCTCCCCGACGGGGCAGGGCCCGTCGGCGAGGCGCTCGAAGATCGCTCGCCGGGTCGGATCGCTCAGGGCCGTGAGGCCGTCAGTAGCGTTAGTCGGCACTAACGGTAAGCGTAAACTAACGGTACGGTTCGTCAAGCCGAGTCGCGCCCTCTCAGCGTGCCCGGCTCGAGACCCTCCTCGATCAGCCAGGCGACGGTCGACTCGCCAATCGTCACGAACTCGCGGAGGTCGTGCGAGCCGTCGTTGCGATCGGGGTCCTCCAAGACGCCGGCGGGCGGCGTGTTATGCCGGCTGCACCACGCGGGTGATCGGCGACTGAGCGGACTGGCTGGTGCCGCCGGCGTTGGTGGCGGTCTCCTTGACGCGGATGGTGTGCCCGACGTCGTGGGCGGTGAGCAGGTAGGTCTGTGCGGTCGCGCCGGCGATCGGCGTGCAGTTGGTGCCGGTGCGGCTGCAGGCCTGCCAGTGGTAGGCGTAGCCGGTCGGGTCGTTGGTCCAGGCGCCGTGTGACTCGGTGAGCGTCTGTCCCTGGATGGCGGCGCCGGAGATCGACGGCTTGGCGGTGCTCGCCGGCACGCCGGCGGCGGCGACGACCTTGGTGGCCGGCGACTGCGCCGGCCGGCTGGTGCCGCCGGCGTTGGTGGCGGTCTCCTTGACGCGGATGGTGTGCCCGACGTCGTGGGCGGTGAGCAGGTAGGTCTGTGCGGTCGCGCCGGCGATCGGCGTGCAGTTGGTGCCGGTGCGGCTGCAGGCCTGCCAGTGGTAGGCGTAGCCGGTCGGGTCGTTGGTCCAGGCGCCGTGTGACTCGGTGAGCGTCTGTCCCTGGATGGCGGCGCCGGAGATCGACGGCTTGGCGGTGGTCACCGGCAGGAGGCCGGTGAGGGACCCGTCGACGCCGGACACGGTCGAGCCCGCCGGCAGCACCACCGCGCCGCTGTGGACGCCCGGCTGATGGCCGCTGCCCGGGACGAAGCTGACCGTGTAGGTGCCCGCGTACAGGCCCGACAGCGTATAGGTGCCGTCCGCGGCCGTCTGGGTCTCGGCGATCAGGTCGCCGAGCGGGTCGTGCGCCTGCACCTGCACCCCGCCGATCGGGGCGTGCGTGGACGCGTCGACGACGGTGCCGCTCATCGTGCCGGCCGGCGGCAGGGTGTCGAGCAGCGTTTCGATCTTGACCTCGAGCGCCAGGGCGGCGGGGAGCGTGAGGTAATACTGGTCGGCGGAGGGGCTCGCCGTGAACGTGTTGTTCCCCCACTGGTCGACCGCGTTGACGCCGGGACCGGTCTCCAGCAGCGCCGGGTCGGCAGGCCGCACCGCGTGATAGACGGCCGTCAGGTCGTAGGAGGGGATGTTGGGCCCGCTGGGGTCCTCGGCGAACGCCTGGTATGCGACCCGCACCGGCGAGTTGGCGGGCTGGGCGGACGGGAGCGACCAGCCGGTCGCGACGGCACCGCCCAGCTCGGCGCCCGACCAGACGATCTTCGTCGGCCAGGTGGCCGTCACGTACTGCGCGGACGCGGGATCGCCCCACAGGTTGTTCTCCGCCCCGAGGCCCAGCGAGCTGGGTGACCAGCCGCCCATCACGACGAGCATGCGCACCTTCTCGGCGACGAGCTGGAGCCCGGGCAGTGGGCTGATCGCGTCCGGCGGTGACTGCAGAAGATCCGCGAGGTTCTGCAGATAGCCGGTCTCCGCCAGCACCACGCTGGCGTCGGGCTGGGACACGAGCGCCCGGCGCAGCACGCTCACCGCGGGGGCGGGCGCCGGGGTCGACGCCGGTGCCAGCGCGGCGCATTTCGCCGTGAAGGACGAACTGCCGTCCGGGCCGGGGCCGTTGTCCGATCCGTTGTCGGGCATGTGCGCGCCGACCGGGATCGTGGGGGATCCGTAGAAGTCGGCGATCGCCGCGACGCACCTCCACGAGTCGGTCGCGACCGCGGGACGGTCCGTCCGGGTGTTGACGGTGACCGCGATGACGTTCGCCTCGCCGTCGTGCTGCAGCGCGAACGCCGAGGCGAGCGCGCCGACGTCGTCGGCGTTGCTGAAGATGTCGGCGTCGATGATGAGAGGCACCGGCGACGCCGCGCCGGCGTGCGGCGCGAGGCACAGGAACGCGGCCGCGACCGCGACCACCCACGGTAAGCGACGTCGGACACCGGTCCAGAGCAACACGCCCACCAAACCCCCAACTTTCGACGGCATGCGGAGCCTACCGGCCGCCGGGCCCCCGTTCAACTACCGCGGACCGCCGGCTCAGGCGCGGTGGGAGCGGACCGGAGTGTCGCCGTCGTCCTCGACGACGCGTCCCTGCCCGATCATCAGATCCATGCTGCCCAGGACTGCCGCACGGCCTCGGCCCAGGCCGATGTGGTCGAGGTGCTGGTGGGTGAGGATGATCAACTCGACCTCCTCGAGGCGATGGCCGAGCTCGGCGAGCCCGCTCGTGCCCGGCGGGGGAGCGGCTGGCCGTCACCGGCAGCGTGGGCGGTCGGGAAGCGCATCCACCGGCACGCTACCGGCGCGGCGATCGCCTTGACCGAGTCGCGACACGAGACATAGGATGTTCGGCGGCCCTCGGGTCGAGCTCGCGCCTTGCCCTGTCCAGGGGGGCATCGCGGCGCGGGCGGTTTCAGCAAGCGCAGGGAGGTTGAACGATGCGAGCGAACATGGATCGCGCGACGGCGCCGTCCACGGCGGAGCGACGAGCGCCGATCGGGGGTGACCGGTGGCGCAGGGTGCGCAGGCTGGGCCGCGGGGCCGCCGCCGGCGTCCTGGCCGCGGGGGCGTTCGGGGTGTGCGCGGTGACGGCGGCGGCGCGCCCCTCGCACCGCGCGGCGGTTCAGAGCCGGGCGACGTCCGCGCCGGCGCCCGGCGGGCCTCCGAGCTGCGCGAGCCTGCCGTCGGGAAGCGTGCGGCAGTCCGCCGGCTCGGGCGGGCTCACCGTCAACCAGGCCGATACGTACAAGGTCGCCCAGGAGGACGGACCGGGGTCGATCAACCAGACGGACATGCGGTGGAACGTGTACGGAGCGGACCTGGGGAGCATGTTCCTGTACCACGGCCAGATCCGCATGGCGTTCGGGGACTCGTTCGGTGGGCCGGCCGCCTATCCGTTCTTCTCGGTCGGACACCAGGACTACCGCGACAACCTCATGGCGATCGTGGGGCCGGGCGCCAACCCCGGCCACGGGCTGTACTTCTCGGGCATGATCACCGACTCGGCGGGCCAGGCGAAGGACCTGCTGGCCACGAACGGGACGCCGTGGCCCGGACACCTCATCCCCACCTACGGCGTGACGGTCGGCAACACGATGTACCTCTACTACATGAACGTGAACCAGTTCGGCGCGCCCGGTCACTGGACGCTGAACGACGCCGGGATCGCGTACTCGGACGACGGCGGCAACACGTGGCACGACTCGCAGGCCCGCTGGCCGGCCGACACCAACTTCGGTCAGGCCGCGCTGGTGAAGTGCGGCGGGTACGTGTACGAGTTCGGTATCCCCGGCGGCCGCTACGGGGCCCTGCAACTGGCCCGCGTGCCCCAGGACGAGCTGTTGCAGACGAGCGACTACCAGTACTGGAACGGTCAGAGCTGGGTGACGAACGACCCCGGCGCGGCGACCGACGTGGTGCCCGCCCCGGTGGGCGAGCTGTCGGTGCAGTGGAACTCGTATTACCACAAGTGGCTGATGATGTACCTCATCGACCCCAACGGGCAGATCGTCATCCGCACCGCCGATCGGCTCACCGGTCCGTGGAGCCCGGCGCAGGTCGTCGTCGACTCGACCCAGTACCCGCAGCTCTACGCGCCGTACATCACGCCGCTGTGGAACGACGGGCCCGACATCTACTTCAACATGTCGGTGTTCGATCACTATCAGGTCTACCTCATGCACACCTCGCTCACGGGTGGAGGGACCCCGCAGGCGCGTCGGTAGCTGACACCCGCCCGGGCTGCCGGCCGACCAGAGGCTCAGCGCGCGCACGCGCGCCGGCGCGCGCGCGTGCCGGGCTGAAGCGCGCGCCCCGAGTCGCGCGCGACCATAAGGCAGGACTCGTCCACCGCCCGGAACGCGCTCGGGGGGATCTGCTTGAGCTGGTCGACCATCGCGTAGGTCCAGCGGCGGTCGGCGGTGCCGCCCAAGAACCAGTTGCCGCCGTTGTCGGCGAGGATCAGGCCGTACGTCTTCATCGCCTGGACGACCACCTGGCAGGGTCGCGCGCAGCGGGACCGCGGGAGGTGGAAGCGGGCGTCAAGGCGGAACCGCGCCCCCATCGGCGGGTCGGCGGGGGTGCTCGCCGCGCCGGCCTCGTGACGGGCCGGCCAGACGTAGCTCGTGTCGGTGGTCTGGGCGGTCATGCGGATCGCGTGGTCGATGTCGCCCGACCTCACCTCGTCGTAGTCGACGAGCCCGGGGAGGATCGGCAGCCCGGCGGCGTCCGCGGACGTCCAGCCGGCCGGGCGCAGCGAGTCCGAACGCAGATCCCAGATCGCGCCCGAGCCCGCGGTCGACCGGCCGCCGGGCCGGTAGCGGGCGTCATACAGCTCGTACAGCCGGCAGGTCGCCGGATCGACCATGAGCGCGTGGCGGTCGCCGCCGGCGGTGCGGCCGCCCTCGATCGGCGTGCGCGCCGAGAACGGGTACGGGCCGGGATCGCTCTGGGCGGCGTAGCGGAAGCGCACGTTGACGAGCCTGGGGTGCGGCGGGGTGATCTGCCACGGGATCCCATACGGGGTGGCGCCGCTGGGCCCGAAGTCGGGGTGCAGATCGGTCAAGCCGGCCGCCATGCTCTTCAGCCAGCGCGCCGAGCGGCGATCGACCGGCAGCCCGGTGACCGGCGTGTTCCACACGTTGTCGGCCGGGAACGCCGGGCAGCCGGTCCCGGGCAGCACGGGGCCGGCGGCGCCCGGCCGGGCGGTCGCCCGCGGGGTCGCGAGCACGAGCGACGCGATCGCCGGCGCGATCAGCGCCGCGTGGTGGAGGGCGGGGTTCCGGCGCACTCCCGCATTATTTCCATCGGTCAGCCGGCCCGCGTCGCCGCGTCCGCGGCCTGAGCGAGGTGCGACGCCGCCTTGAAGAACGCCGGCGACTGGCCCTGGAAGAGCCCGGTCGAGGTGAGGAAGGTGAGCGCCGCTATCGCGCCCGCGTCCTGCGACAGGCTCGGGCGCACGACCGAGCAGTCGGGCAGGCTCGGGTCGATGAACTCGCACGGCCGCGGGAAGATGTTGTTCGCCCGCGTGGCGTTCTCACCGCTCGCGTCGAGATTCGGGAACGTCGTCCCCGTCTCCGGATCGGTGACCCCCGCAAGCGGCGGCTGGACCGCATTGGCGGCGACGTCCTGCCAGACGCCGAAGTGATCGACCTCCGTGCCGCCGATGCTCACCACGATCCGCACTACCTCGAGGCTGGTCACCTGCAGCGCGAGGGTGGTGTAGAGGCTCGAGCCGCCCTGTTCGATCATCGCGAAGTGGAACGCCGCGCTGTTGGCGATCGCCTGCATGCGCGCCTGCCGCGCGGTGACCGGGGGCACCGGCACGGTCATGTCCGGCGGCGTGTCGACGTCGTCGAGCGGGACGACGGGCTCGTTGCGGATCGTCACCGCCTGGCCGAACATCGCGCCGAAGTCGGGGTTCTGGGTCGACCGGTAGCGCAGGTACCAGCTCGTGTCGACGTTGGCGGTCAGCAGGTTGGTGAGCCGCCGGCGCCCCCGGCGCGCGCCGGTCGCCCTGCTTCCCGGGAGCGTCCGGAACGGCTCCAGGTCGACGGGCCGGGCACCGTGAGACGTCAGGTACGCGTTGAGGAACGCCGCGTGGCTGCGCTCGTCGCGCGCGTTGCCGCTGATGTAGGCCCCCATGTCGCCGTCGATGTTGGACAGCGCCGCGCGGTAGGCGGGGTTGCCGCCGGCCAGGCCTCCGAGCTCGTCGTACTGATCCCACAGGTCGGTCTCGAGGATCTCGGCGGCGGCCAGAAACCGGAGGATCGCGATGTCGCCGGCGGTCGGCGCGGTCGAGGCGGCCCCGGCGGACGATGTGCCGAGCATCGACAGCGGCAGCGCGACGGCGCCGAGCGCGCCGGCCCGCTTGAGGAACGAGCGCCGGCCGACGCCTCGCGTCCGGGCCGTGCGCTGCACGTCTGGATCGGCGGCGGTGCCCGGGTGGAGGTCAGACGAGGTCATGGGGTATCCGTCCTTTCGCGAACGCGACTGGTGGTGTCCGGCTCCCGCCCGGCCGTGCCTGCTGCGGCCGTCATCACCCCAGACGCCGACCCCGGCGCATTCCTTCCGCGACCCGTCGGTCAGGGCGCGGAGAGGGCGGCCAGATCAGTCGCCGCGACCGCCAGCAGGTCGGCCCGCTCGTTGAGCGCGTGGCCGACGTGCCCCTTGATCCAGTGCCAGCGGACCTGCTCGTGGCCGGTGGCCGCGGCCTCCAGCTGCACCCAGATCTCCCGGTTCTTGACCGGGTCGCCCGCCGCCGTCCTCCAGCCCTTGCGCTTCCAGCCGGCGATCCACGAGGTCATGCCGTCGTGCAGGTAGCGCGAGTCGGTCACGACGCACACCCGCGATCCGGTGGGCAGCGCCCACAGCCCCTCCAGCGCGGCCGTCATCTCCATCACGTTGTTCGTCGTGTGCGCCAGGCCGCCGCTGTGCTCCTCGACGACGCCGTCATCCCAGCACACGAGTGCTGCCCAGCCGCCGGGGCCCGGATTGCGCCGGCATGCCCCGTCGGTCCAGACGAGCACCTCGCCCGGCGCGGCCTCGGGCAGAAGTCCGGGCAGCGAGCTGGATCGGCGACGCGGGGAGGTGGGCATGCGGCGTGATTGAACCATTCGTCCCACCCGGAATCGCGGCCGCGGCGCCGGTGAACGTCCACCGGTCTGCGACCGCGCCGCAACCGCCTCGCAACCGGTGTCCCCGAGGCTGCCCGGCAGATGGAGCGCACCCCGTGCTCCAGATCGTCATCAGGCCGTCGATGACCCGCAGCGAGCCGCAGGTAGGACGCGCCGAGGCCTTTGGGGGGTTCGTCATGCTCCGCTACGGTGTGTCGTGAGATGCGCCTGCAGCTCCGAGAGCACGAGCTGTCCGTCGAGGCCGGAGAGCCGCTCGTCATGGGCATCCTCAACATCGGCCACGACTCGGTGGCCGACGACACGGTGCTCCGCGACACCGCCGCGCGCATGGCCCGGGGCCGGGAGCTTGCGGCCGCGGGGGCGCACATCATCGACATCGGGGTGCTGTCGGGCCGGACCGACACGGCGCCGATCCCGGTCCGGGACGAGATCGAGCTGCTCGCCCCGGTCGTCGGCGGGCTCGCCTCCGCTGGGATCGTGGTGTCGGTCGACACCTGGCGCGCCCCCGTCATCGCCGCGGCGCTCGACGCCGGCGCGGCGATGATCAACGACACGAGCGGGCTCGCCGATCTCGAAGTCGCGCAGCTCGCCGCCGGCTCGGGCGCCGCGCTCGTGATCATGCACACCCGCGCCCACCCCAAGCACGCGTTCTTCCCGACCTACGACGACCCCGTCGCCGATGTCGTCGAGTTCCTGCGCGAGCGCATCGCGAGCGCGCACGAGGCCGGGGTCGGCGACGCCCAGATCGTGATCGACCCGGGGCTGGACTACGCGAAGTCGCCGGAGGCGAGCGTCGAGCTGCTGCGCCGGCTCGGCGAGCTCGGGCCGCTGGGGCGGCCGATCCTGCTCGCGGTGTCGCGCAAGTACTTCATCGGGATGCTCACCGGGCGCGAGCCGACCGATCGGCTCGCCGGCACGATCGCCGCCGTCGACTTCGGCGTGCGGCAGGGCGCACACATCCTGCGCGTGCACGACGTCGCCGAGATCGCGGACTTCCTGCGGCTGCGCTTCGCGCTGCACCGCGACGGCTCGCCCGAGATGCGGGGCAGCACCGACGACGAGCGGCTGAAGTGGATCCCGCCCAAGGCGCCGGCCGCCGAGGCGGCGGGCCGTGCGCGTCTGCCGCCGCGGATCTGGCTGTCGGACCAGATCGCCTATCTGGCCGACATGCCGCTCGAGGCCGGCGCCGCGTTCGTGTCCGCCGACGATCGCTGCTTCCCGATCCACCGCATGATGCGCACGCTGCGCCAGCTCTCGGAGATGGGGGAGTCCTCGCGGCCGAGCGACATCGTCCGCCGTTGCCTGGGCGAGCAGGGACTCGGAACCGAGGCGCAGCTGCAGCGGGCCGAGGCGGCGCTGGACGAGATGGACGCCGCCTGGGGGCGCATCCCTCAGCCGCTCGAGTAGCCGTCGCGGCTCACTCGTACAGCGATGTCGTCACCGGGACGTCCGCGCGAGCCAGCCCGGCCCGGGCGACGATCGCCGCACCCGGGTGATCACGGACGTCGCCTAAGCTGAGCCGGGGCCGGCGACCCCGCGGCCCACTCCGCGACGATGCACTTCGACCCGACCCTCATCGAGACGCGCGTGCGCCGCGCGCTTGAGCGGCGCATCCGCCCCGCGATCTACGGTCCCGCCGTCCCGCTCACCGTGTCCGCCTGGGAGGCGCCGGGGGCCGTGCCGAGTGCCGAGGCGATGTCGGCCCCCTACCGGCCGTTCGCGGTCGGCGAGCCGTGGGGCGCCCCCTGGTCGACGACGTGGTTCGCGCTCGCCGGCGAGATCCCGGGCGACTGGGCGGGTGAGGAGGTCGAGGCGGTCGTCGACCTCGGCTGGCACGACGACACGCCGGGGTTCAGCTGCGAGGGCCTCGTCTACGACGCGGACGGCGTCGAGCTCAAGGGCCTGTCCTCGCGCAACCGCTGGATCCCGGTGGCGGCGGGCGCGACCCGCGTGCGGCTGTGGCTGGAGGCGGCGGCGAACCCCCGGATCGAGGACGCGCTCCCGCTGCTCGGCGACCCCGCCACCGCCGGGGGCGAGCCGCTGTACCGCCTGCGGCAGGCCGAGCTGGCGGTGCGCCGGCCCACGGTCGCCGGCCTGGCCCGCGACATCGAGGTCCTGCTCGGCCTCCAGGCAGAGCTTGCCGAGACCGATCCGCGACGGCCGTCGATCCTGCGCGCTCTCGAGCGCGCGCTCGACCGCCTCGCGCTCGGCGACGTCGCCGCCCTGGCTCCGCGGGCCGCCGCGGAGCTCGCCGAGGTGCTCTCCCGCCCCGCCGTGCCGAGCGCCCATCGCATCTCCGCCGTCGGCAACGCGCACATCGACACCGCCTGGCTGTGGCCGCTGGCCGAGACCCACCGCAAGGTGGCCCGGACGCTGGCCAGCGCCCTGCAGCTGGCCGAGACCCACCCGGACGAGGTGTTCGCGTTCAGCCAGGCCCAGCAGCTTGACTGGCTGCGCGCCGAGCGCCCGGCGCTGTACGAGCGGGTGCGCGCCGCCGTCGCCGCGGGGCGGATCGTGCCGGTCGGCGGCCTCTGGGTCGAGCCCGACGGCAACCTGCCCGGCGGCGAGGCGATGGTGCGCCAGCTCGTCTACGGCAAGCGGTTCTTCCTGGAGGCGTTCTCGGTCGAGACCGAGGAGGTGTGGATGCCGGACTCCTTCGGCTACAGCGCCGCCCTACCGCAGCTGGCGGCGCTCGCCGGCAACCGCTTCATGCTCACCCAGAAGCTCTCCTGGAACGCGACCAACCGCTTCCCGCACCACACGTTCTGGTGGGAGGGGATCGACGGGACCCGGGTGTTCGCCCATTTCCCGCCGGTCGACAGCTACAACGCCGAGATGACGCCGGCCGAGCTCGCGCACGCCGCCCGCACCTACGCCGAGGCGGGCCGCGCGACCCGATCGCTGGTGCCGTTCGGCTACGGCGACGGCGGCGGCGGCCCGACCCGCGAGATGCTCGCCGCGATCGAGCGCGAGATCGACCTCGAGGGCCTTCCGCGGGTCGTGGTCGAGACCCCGGCCGCGTTCTTCGCGCAGGCGCTCGCGGAGTATCCGGACGCCCCGGTGTGGTCCGGGGAGCTGTACCTCGAGCTGCACCGCGGCACGTTCACGACCCAGGCCGGGGCGAAGGCGGCCAACCGCCGCTGCGAGCACCTCATGCACGAGGCCGAGCTGTGGGCGGCCACCGCCGCGGTCCGGGCCGACGCGCCCTACCCGGCGGCGGAGCTCGAGCGGCTGTGGAAGCAGGTCTGCCTGCTGCAGTTCCACGACATCCTCCCCGGCAGCTCGATCGCGTGGGTGTACCGGGACGCCGAGGTGATGTACGCGGCGCTCGCCGCGGATGCCGAGGCGATCATCGAGACCGCGCTGGCGGCACTCGCGGGGGACGGCGCGGACACCGTCCGTTTCAATGCCACCCCGGACGCCTGGGATGGGACGCCGGCGCTCGGCGCCGCGATCGACGGTGACCGGCCCGAGCCGGGCGGGGCTGCGGCCCGCGCGCACGGGCCCGACGCGCAGGGCGCGTTCGTGCTCGACAACGGGCTGGTGCGGGTGTCGGTCGACGCGGCCGGCCTGGTCACCTCGCTTCGGGACCTGACCAGCGGCCGTGAGGCGATCGCCCCGGATGGGGCGGGGAACCTGCTCCAGCTGCACCCCGACACCCCGAACGACTGGGAGGCGTGGGACGTCGACGCGTTCTACCGCAACGTGCACGAGGACCTGACCGAGGTCGACGAGATCGCGCTCGCGCCGGCCGGCCCGGAGCGTGCGGCAGTCCGGGTGCGGCGGCGCTTCGGCGCCTCGTCGGTCGAACAGACGCTGTCGCTGGGGCGGGGCGAGCGCTGCCTGCGGATCGACGCCGAGATCGACTGGCACGAGCACGAGCGCTTCCTCAAGCTCGCCTGGCCGCTCGACGTGCACGCGTCCGTGGCAAGCAGCGAGATCCAGTTCGGCCACCTGCAGCGGCCCACGCACGCGAACACCTCGTGGGACGCGGCGCGCTTCGAGGTGTGGGCGCAGCGCTTCGTCCACGTCGGCGAGGCGGGCTGGGGGGTCGCGCTCACCAGCACCGCCACCTACGGCCACGACGTCTGCCGCACGACCCGCGCCGCGGGCGGCACGACGACCACGCTGCGCCTCAGCCTGCTGCGCGGCCCGCGCTATCCCGACCCCGAGGCCGACCAGGGCGTCCACCGGTTCAGCTGGCGCGTCCATCCCGGCGCGAGCCTCGCCGACGCGGTGCGCGAGGGCTACCGCACGAACCTGCCGATGCGGACGGTCACCGGCTCCAACGCGCCCGCGCCGCTCGTCGCGGTCGCCGGCGGGCACACCGTGATCGAGACCGTCAAGCTCGCCGACGACTCAAGCGGCGACGTCGTCGTCCGGCTGTACGAGCCGCTCGGGGGCCACACCACGAGCGCGCTCACACTTGGCTTCCCCGCCGCCGAGCTGCGCGAGGTCGACCTCCTGGAACGGCCGCTGCGGCCCGCGAGCGGCGCGCTCGGGGACCTCGCCGGCGGGTCGGCGCAGCTCCGGCTGCGCCCGTTCCAGGTGCTCACCGTGCGGATCGTGCGCGCCTGACGCGGCCCCTCGATTGGTCCAAAACTGGGGCCGCGCGCGTCCCCGGTCCGTCCAAAACTGGGCGCCGGGGCCACCGTCACGGCCGCCCCGCCGGCGCACTCGGAGCGGATTGGGGTCCGTATACGACCGCGAGGCGCTCCAAGTCACCGGTGCACGACCGCGAGGCGCTCCAAGTCGCCGGTGCACGACCGCAAGGCGCTCCAAGTCGCCCGCGGAGGGTCACACCCGGCCCCAAACAAATCGTTCGACCTCTATTGATTTGAAATCGAATGATCTGCTACGGTGCGGCCCGTGCTACGACCGGAGCTGATCCCGATCGGTCTCCAGCTCAACCGCACCGCCCGCGTCGTCGGCCGGGCGTTCGACGATGCCCTCACCGAGGCGGGTGGGTCGCTGCCGGTCTGGCTGGTGCTGCTCAACCTGACGATCCGCACCGTCGCCAGCCAGCGCGAGCTGGCCCGCGCGGTCGGGGTGAGCCCCCGACGCTCACCCATCACCTCAACGCGATGGAGGCGGGTGGGCTCGTCGCCAGGCGGCGTGACCCGGCGGACCGGCGCAACCACCTGATCGAGCTGACCGAGCCCGGCCGGCAGGCGTTCGCCCGGCTGCGGACGGCTGCGGCCGCGTTCGACGCGCAACTGCGCGCCGGCTTCGCGCCCCGAGGAACTGGACGCGCTCGGCGACGCGCTCTCGCGCCTGTCGGACAACGCCGATACGACGACAACCGGAGGTGGCGCATGGCCGTTGACATGACGGGCAGGGTGGCGCTGGTGACCGGCGCCAGCCGCGGGATCGGAGCCGCCGTCGCGCGCGCGTTCCGCGCCGCGGGGGCGCGGGTCGCGCTCGCGGCCCGGGACGCAGAGGCGCTCGACCGGCTCGCCGGCGAGCCGGCGGCGCGGACGGCGGCGCGCTCGCCGTCCCCACCGACGTGACCGACGCGGAGTCGGTGGCCGCGATGGTCGAGCGGGTGGTGCAGCGGTTCGGCCGCCTCGACTGCGCCTGCAACAACGCGGCCGGCGGAGGGCATCCACCCACCCCGCTCGCCGAGGTCCCGATCGACGCCTTCGACTCGGGGATCGCGGTCAGCCTGCGCGGCGTGTTCCTCGCGATGCGGGCGGAGATCCCGGCGATGCTCGACTCCGGCGGCGGCGCGATCGTCAACATGAGCTCGACCGCCGGGGTGCAGGCGGTCGGCGGTCTGGCGAGCTACGTCGCCGCCAAGCACGGCCTCGAGGGGGTGACCAAGGTCGCTGCGCTCGACTACGCGGAGCAGGGCGTTCGCGTCAACGCCGTCGCGCCCGGGCCGATCCACACCGACAACCTCGAGCGCGCGGGCGCCGACGGACGGCGGGCCGCCGCGATGGCGATGCCGATGAAGCGCATCGGCCGCCCGGAGGAGGTCGCCGCCGCCGTCGTCTGGCTGTGCTCCGAGCAGGCCGGTTTCGTCACCGGCGCCACGCTGGCGATCGACGGGGGCAAGCTCGCCGGGAGCCCGCCGTTCCGCCGCGCCGCCGGCCCCCGCTAGCGTCGCCCGGGCACAGGTCACTCGCGGCGGCTGTCCTCCGGGGCGCCCCCGTTAGTCGTCCGCTCAGACGCGGGACACCCACCACGAGGGGAAGGCTGACGATGAACTACCTGGCTCTCATCTGGGCGGACGGCCGGCCGGCGCGCGAGGACCTCGCGGTCATGCAGCGCGAGCTCCCGGCGTTCGGGGAGGAGATGGATCGTCGCGGCGTACGGCTGTTCGGCCGCGAGCTCGAGCTCCCGCAGCAGGCGGCTACGGTGCGGGTGCGCGACGGGGAGACGATCGTGACCGACGGCCCGTTCGCGGAGACCAAGGAGTTCATCGCCGGCTTCGACCTGTTGCACTGCGCAGGTCCGGAGGAGGCGATCGAGTTCGCCGTGAAGTGCCCGATCTCCCGCTTTCAGCCGATCGAGGTCCGCCCGTTCCAGGACGGCCTGCGGCTCGACGAGCGCGTGCTGGCGTTCGGGCGCCACGAGGACGGGGACGCGGTCCCCTACCTGCTCTGCCCCTGGGTCGACCGCGCGCAGGGGAGCGCACCTGTGCTCGCCGGCAAGGTCCGGGCGTGGCGCACGGATGCCCGGGCGGGCGGTCGTCACGTGCTCGGCCATCCGCTGGGCGGTCCCGAGACGGCGACCACGGTCCGGGTCACGGCCGGTGAGGCGGTGCTGAGCGACGGCCCGTTCACGCGCATCCCGGAGGTGATGACCGACATCGACGTCGTCAGCTGCGCCGACCGCGCTCAGGCGATCGAGCTCGCCGCGACGCATCCGGCCGTGCGGTCGGACGCGATCGAGGTGCGCCCGTTCTGGGTCGGCTGATCCGGCGCAACTGTTCGCGGGCCCACGCTCCGGGTATAGCCGACGGATGACCGAGCACGACGACACGGGCAATACCGGCAACGCAGGCGATACGGGCAACACGGGAGATACCGGCAACACGGGCGAAACGGGCACCACGGGCGACCCGGCGCGGTCCGGCGACGAGCGCAACGTCCTCGAGCAGCTCGACGACCAGGTGCCGTCCGGCTTCATCTGGCGCCTGACGATCCTCTCGTGCCTCGGCGGGCTGCTGTTCGGCTTCGACACGTCGAACATCGGCTCGGCACTCAACTTCATCCCCTACCACCTGAGCAGCTTCTTCTCCGGGTACCTGGTCGCCGGCGCCTCGCTGGGCGCGGCAGTGGGCGCGTTCATCGCCGGCCCGCTCACCGACCGCTTCGGGCGCAAGGCGCTGCTCGTGATCGACGCCGGGGTGTACGCGGTCGGGTCGATCCTGTCGGCGGTCGCCCCCGACGCGGCCGTGCTGCTGTTCGCGCGCACGCTGATCGGGCTCGCGATCGGCGCCGACTCCGCGATCGCCACCGCCTACATCGCCGAGTACGCGCCGCGCGAGCGGCGCGGCTCGCTGACGATGCTGCAGCAGTGGATGATCACGGTTGGGATCCTGCTCGCCTACGTCGTCGCGCTGATCGTCCTGCGGGCGGCCCCCGGCAGCGCCGGCACCGTCGGCTGGCGGCTGATCCTCGGCATCGGCGCGATCCCCGCGATCATCGGGCTCGTTCTGCGCGCGCAGATGCCCGAGTCGCCGCGCTGGCTGATGAAGAACGGCAAGTACGACAAGGTGCGCGACGCCCTGGACGAGCTCGGGATCAAGGTGTCGATCGAGGCCGTCAAGGAGACCGCCGAGCGGTTGCAGCGGGCGGCGGCCCAGGAGGAGCGCCGGGCGAAGTCGGCGTGGACGCCGGGGGTGAGGCGCGCGCTGGTCGTCGTCTGCACGTTCTTCGTCTTCCAGCAGATCACCGGCATCAATGTCCCGCTCTACTACGGTCCGCATCTGCTCGGGCCGCTGCTGCAGGGCTCGAGCAAGTCGCTGGTGTGGACGACGATCGCGGGCGTCGAGGTGACCGCGATGATGACCGTGGTCAACGTGGTCGCCACGTACTTCGGCTTCAAGTACATCGACAAGCTCGGCCGCCGCGTGCTGTCGATGGGCGGCTACGCGGGGATGATCGTGTTCGCGCTGATCGCCGCCGCCGGGATCGGATTCCTGCACGGGACGCCCTCGACGGTGCTCGTGATGGTCGGGCTGAGCGGCTTCATCGCCGCGTTCGCGATCGGCGTCGGCGGCACCGGCTGGACGATCCAGGGGGAGACGTTCCCCACCGAGATCCGCGGTCAGGCCGCGTCCGCCGGTGCCACCACCGATTGGCTCGCCAACTTCGCGCTGATCGAGGTGTTCCCGGCCTGGAACTCCGGCATCGGCCTGGACTGGGTGCTCGTCTGCTTCGCCGGCCTGTCGGCGATGGCGATCGTCTTCATCTATCGCTACCTGCCGGAGACCAAGGGCATGTCGGTCGAGCAGATCACCCGGCGCTACGAGGAGGTCCAGGCCTCCGGCTCGCTGACGCCGGTCACGCAGACGTAGGCTCGGGCGCCTGAGCGGCGCCCGAGTGCAGCCGGCCCGCGACCCACTCGGGCGCGATCTCCAGCAGCGTCTCGAGCTTCGCGGTGACCGCGGGCGAGCGGTAGCCGGCGGGGACCGCCGCGGAGATCCGGCGCGCCGGCAGCGGCGGGTCGGGAGTGCGGAGCACGACGTCCTCACGCGCGCCGCGCGCGACCATGTCCGGGACGACGGAGATGCCGACGCCGGCCGAGACGAACCCGAGCAGCGCCGCGTAGTCGTCGTACTGGAAGCCGACGCGCGGCTCGATCCCCTCCGCGGCGCAGACGCTGAAGAACAGCTCCGCGTCCGGGCAGCTGTCGCGCGTGGCGAGCATCCAGGTCTCGTCGGCGAGCAGGCGAAGCGGCAGCTCGGGCGCGTCCGCGAGCGGGTGCGCCGCGGGCAGCGCGACGTACATCGGGTCCTCGAACAGGTCGACCTGCTCCAGGCGCAGCCCGCCCGCATCGGGGGAGCGGCGCGCGCCCGGCTCGGTGTTGACGGCGTCGATCGAGTTGCACAGCGCGATGTCGAACTCGCCGGCGCGCAGCAGCGGCAGCGAGTCGAGCGGGTCGGCGACGGTGACGATCAGCTCGACCGCCGGGTGGCGTTCGCGGAAGCGGGCGAGCGCCCGCGGCGCCATCGAGGCGGCGGCCGAGGCGAACACCGCCATCCGCAGCGTGCCGCCCTCCAGCGTCCCGTGCGCTCGGAGCTCCTCCTCCGTGCGGCTCAGGCTGAGCAGCAGCTCGTCGGTGCGCGCGACGAGCAGCCGCCCCGCGTCGGTGAGCGTCACCCCCTGCGGCCGGCGGCGCAGCAGCGGCATCCCGACCTCCGACTCGAGCACCGCGACCTGGCGCGACACGGCCGGCTGGGTGTAACCGAGCGCGGCCGCGGCGGCGGACAGCGAACCGTGGCGAGCGACCTCGCGCAGCACTCTGAGACGGCGGACGTCAAGCATGCGCTCAAGTTATATCAGATGCAATAGATCCCTATTTGCGTTTATGCCGACGGAGGCGGACCATGAGTGCAGTTCCTGAACCACCCGACAGAGGAAGGACTCGTTATGGCACCGATCACGACCCGCCTGCGCCGCATCGTCGACGAGCTCTCCTACGCCCAGCGCCGCAGCTTCGAGCTCCAGACCGGGGTCCCGTTCCCGGGCGGCGCGGACCGCTCATCCCGCGGCCGCCGCCAGATCTCCGAGCTGAACGCGCTCTGGGACGGCGACCTGGGATCGCACCGGCGCTGAGGTGCGGCCGGCCCCGGCGATGCGCGTGCTCTGCCGGGGTTCGGTCCGACGTAGGGTGTGCCAATGCCCGATCACGACCGCTCGCTGCCCATCCTCGCCGTCCAGGCGCCATTCGCGACGAGCGAGGACCCGCTGCGCGAGTTCGCCGCCGACGTCCGCGCGCGGCTCGCGCTGTTCCCGCGCAGCCGGCTCGTCGTCTATCCCGAGCTGCACCTCACCGCGCCCGGCGGCGAGTCGCACATGCGCCGCCTGGCCGAGCCGGTTCCCGGCCCGCGCAGCGACGCGCTGTCGCCCTGGCCGCCGAGCTCGGCGTGTGGCTCGTGCCCGGGACGATGTACAGCGGGGCGACGGCGACCGGATCCACAACACCGCGATCGCGATCTCGCCGGCCGGCGAGATCGTCGCCCGCTACCGCAAGTGCTTCCCTGGCGGCCGTGGAGCTCACCGACCCGGGCGACGAGCTCGTCGTGTTCGACATCCCGGACGTCGGCCGCGCCGGGCTCTCGATCTGCTACGACACCTGGTTCCCGGAGGTTGCGCGCCACCTCGCCTGGATGGGCGCCGAGCTGATCCTCGCGCCGACGCTGACGACGACCGCCGATCGTGAGCCGAGCTCGTGCTCGCCCGGGCCGCCGCGATCGCCAACCAGGTGTTCGTCGTCAACCTCAACGCGGCCGCGCCCGGTGCCACCGGCGCGTCGCTGATCGTCGATCCCGAGGGCCACGTGCTGATGCAGGCGGGGGAGGGGCCGGTCCCGCTCACCCAGGTGCTCGACCTCGGCGCCGTCGCGCGGGGTCGCCGCGACGGCTCCTCCGGCCTGAACCGGCTGTGGGCGCAGATGCGCGAGGGCGATCCGGTGCTGCCGCTGCCGCTCTACGACGGCACGCTGGACCCGCGCCGGTTCGCCGCGGGCGGTGGCCCGGGCTGAGCGCGGACCGGGCTGAGCGCGCCCCGCGTGAGGGGCCGCGCGAGCCGGAGTCGTCACCATGGAGGGTGACGATGTCTGCCGAGATCCCAGCCCCCGCCGCCGGCCCCCACCCGCGGCGGCGGCGCGGCGGTCAGCGCCAGCTACGTCACCTTCGCGGCGATCGGCGTCGTCAACGCGAGCTGGGCGGCGCGGATCCCGCAGGTGAAGTCTCAGCTCGGGCTCACCACCTCCGCGCTCGGGCTCGTGCTGCTGTCGGCCGCCGCGGCTCGGTTCTCGCGCTGCCGGGCTCGGGGTCGCTCGTCGTGCGGCTCGGGTCGCGGCGGGCGCTGCGGGCGGCCGCGCTGCTGAACCTGGTGGGGCTGGTCGTGGTCGCGTTCGGCGCCCGCGGTGAGACGGCGGCGGTCGTCGCCGGGCTGTTCCTGATGGGCGTGGCGGCCGGCGTGTGGGATGTGGCGATCAACGTGCAGGGCGCGATGGTCGAGCACCGCGTCGACCGCCCGCTGATGCCGCGCTTCCACGCCTGGTACGGGATGGGCACCGTGATCGGCGCGGCGCCGGCGTGGTGATGGTCGCCGCGCACGTCTCGGTAACCGTCGATCTGCTGATCGTCGCCGCCGCGGTGCCGGCGTCGGCGTGGCTGGCGACCCGTCGCTTCCTGCCCGACGACGAGCACCTCGAGCCCCACGAACAGGGCGCGGCGCGCTCGCACAACGCCTGGCGCGAGCGCCGCACCATGTTGATCGGCTGATCGTGCTCGCGTTCGCGCTCACCGAGGGCAGCGGCAACGACTGGATCAGCGTCTCGATGATCTCCAGGGCCACCACGCCGCGCCGGTGCTCGGCACGCTCGCCTACGGCGTGTTCCTCTCGCTGCTCACGCAGGCCGCTGGGTCGGGCCCCAGCTCTCTCGTGAGCGGCTGGGGCGGTTCGCGCGCTGCGAATCTGCGTGATCGTCGCGGTCGCCAGGCTGCTCCTGTTCATCCTCGCCCCGTGGACGGGGCTCGCGTTCCTCGGCGTGCCGCGCGCTGGGGGATCGGCGCGTCGCTCGGCCCCATCGGGATGAGCGCGGGCGCCGACCAGCGGCCGCGCTCGCCGCGCCGCGCGTCGTCGGGTGATCGCCTCGATCGGGTCGGTCCGCGTAGCTCGGCGGACCGCCGATGATCGCCTGCTGCGCGTCCTCCGCTGAGGCTGCCGCCGCGCGCTCGGGCGTCGTATCGTGCCATTGCTGCCGCGGCCGTGATCGCGATCGTGCGCGGCGCCACTGCGGCGCCCCGGTCAGGCGCCGCCGGCCGACGCGACGACGACCGCCCCGGCGATTTCGACTCACCCGACCGGTGAGCGGCCGCTTCAGAGCAGCTCGGCGATCATCGCCGCCGCGCGCAGCACGCCGCCCGCGTCGACCGGCAGGTAGCTGACCTCCCGGCCGATCTCA
>CAVPBY010000082.1:0-23502 GCA_963702225.1 uncultured Solirubrobacteraceae bacterium
GGTCCCGGCGAAGCGCACCTGCCCCTGCTGGATGCGCTCGTACCCGGTGATCACGTTGAACAGCGTCGTCTTGCCCGACCCGTTGGGCCCGATCAGCCCGTTGATCTCGCCCTCACGGACCTCGAGGTCGCAGAGGTCGAGTGCCTTGACGCCGCCGTAGGCCTTGCTGACGCCGCTGACCTCGATCAGGTTGCCCATCACGCCGCCCCGGTCACGCCGCCGGTCACCGGGGTGTCCCGTCCGTTGGCGTCGCGTTCGCCGGTGTAGGCGTGGACGGCGCGCGTGCGGCGCCGCTGCACCCACTCGCCGACCCCCGGCACCACGCCGCGCGGCAGCACGAGGATGACCACCAGGAAGAGCACCCCGTAGGCGATCAGGTAGGTGGCGTTGCTGGAGAACGTCTGGGTGAGGTACTGCTGCAGGGACTCGAGCACGAGCGCGCCGAGCAGCGGCCCGACGATCGTCCCCAGGCCGCCGAGGAACGTCATCAGCGCGATCGACAGGTCGAACAGCGGGTCGAAGGCGAAGTTCGGATAGATCTGGCCGAGGAAGTAGAAGTACAGTCCGCCGACCATCCCGACCGGCGCCGCCGAGATGGCGAACGCGGTGAGCTTGATCCGGCGGGTCTGTACGCCGAGGCCGAGCGCGCGGTCCTCGTCGTCGCGGATCGCCAGCAGCTGCAGGCCGAACCGCGAGCGCCGGACGGCCCAGGAGACGATCACGGTCGCCACCAGGATCGCGAGCGCGACGTAGTAGAACGGCTCGTTGTAGCTGGCGGCCGAGAACGGCGCGAACGGGAGCGTGATCCCCGACGTCCCGTGGGTGAAGCCGAGGTTGTACGCCGCCAACTGGAAGATGAAGAAGATGGCGATCGTCACCACCACGAACGTGTGGCGGCGTGTGCGCAGAGCGACGAGCCCGACCGGGATGGCGATCAGCGCCGCCACCAGGCCCGCGAACGGCAGCAGCGCGAATACCGGCCAGCCGCCCGCGACGTGCCAGCTGTTGGCCGCCATCGCGACCGCGTAGCCGCCGGCCCCGAAGAACACGGCATGGCCGAGCGCCAGGTAGCCCGAATAGCCGCTGAAGATGTTCCACGCGGAGGCGGCGACCATGAAGATGAGCGCGAACACCGCGATCGAGGTGGTGCTCGGATCGGTGACGACGAGCGGGAAGCCGATGAACAGGACCGCGACGACGGCGATCGCCCCGAGCCTGACCCGGCGGCCGACGAGGCCCGCCGGCTCGGGGGGCGCCGCGCTGTCGGGCGGCCGCGTCGACTCGGCGGTCACTGGGCGCGCACCGCCGATCGGCCGAACAGGCCCTGCGGGCGGATCGAGAGCACGACGACGAGCGCGGCGAAGTAGACGAGCGGCGCCCACGTCGGGGACCACGCGACCGCGACGACGTCGTTGATGACGAGCAGGAAGATCGCGCCCGCCATCGCGCCGCCGATGCTCCCCATGCCGCCGAGGATGACGATCGCCAGCAGCCGGGAGATCAGGTCATAGCCGGTGTTCGGGTTGAACGAGTTGGTCGCCCCGAACACCATCCCGCCGACCGCGGTGACCGCCACCCCGATGCCGACCGAGATCGTCCGCACCCGGTTGACCTCGATCGCCGATCAGGTCGGCGGCCGTCCGGTTCTGCAGCGAGGCGCGGACCGCGCGGCCGAACTTCGTGCGGTACAGCAGGTAGTACAGCGCCGCCATCAGCACCACCGCCAGGGCGAACCCGATCAGGTAGATGTCGGGCAGGTAGAAGCCGAGGACGTGGACCGAGGAGGTGACGTAGGAGGCCGACAGCTGCTGGTAGTTGACGCCGAAGATCGCGGTGAGCACGCCCTCGATGACGATCGCCACCGCGTAGGTGACGAGGATCGACATCTGCGTCCGGTCCTGGTCTCGCAGGCGCCGCATGAAGAAGTACTCGATCGCGACCCCGACGAGGAACATCACGGGCACCGTGATGAGGATCCCCGGCAACAGGCCGATCCCGACGTGCACCGACAGCTCGAAGCTGAGGTACGCCCCGAGGATCACCATCACGCCCTGCGCGATGTTGATGATGTCCATGACGCCGAAGATCAGCGTCAGACCGGCCGCCATCAGGGCGTACACGCCCCCGGTGAGGATCCCGTCGACGATCGCCTCGATCAGCGCGGTCGACGACACGTGTCCACCTAGCCCCCAGCCGGGCTTGGGGAACACGGGCGCGACGGCCCGGTCGCGGTCGGGCAGGGTCTGCACGAGCTTGCCCTTCTGCCACTGGAACACCAGTGACTGCCGAGCGTGTTCTCACCCTTGGGAGTTGAACTTGGCCGGCCCCATGACGCTGTTGAGGGTCACGCCGCTGTTCAGGTAGGCGATGATCTTCGAGTTGGTCAGGCTGTGCGTGGCCTGGACCGCCTGGGCGATCACCTGCCCGACCGAGTAGGCCTCGGCGACGTCGGCGTTGACGCCCGAGGCGTTGCCACCGTACTTGGCGATGTACTCCTTGACCATCGTCTGGCTCGTCGCCTGGTGGTAGCCGCCGTACCAGCCGGTCGGGCACGAAGATGCCGTTCTCGTTGCCGCTCCCGACCGCCTTGACGAACTGGGCGCCCTGGTCGGGCCCCGCGGTGGCGATGAACGCCTTGGGGGAGTAGTGCTGCTGGATGAAGACGTGGGTGAACGCGGAGACCGTCGGCACGTCGACCGAGCCGAGGATGACGAGGTCCGCCTTGGAGGAGGCGACCTGGCCGGCGATCGCGGTGTAGTCGGTGACCTCCGCGGGGAACACCTTGTTGACGACGGTCTTGACCCCGGCCGCCTGCAGGATCTTCTGGGCCACCGGCAGCTGGGGCTGGGTGAACGGGTCGTTGACGGTGACGTACGCGGCGGTCTTGGGGCGCTGGGAGGCGGGCAGCGAGGCGATCCACTTGGCGAAGCTGACAAGCTCGTTGACGACGGGATCGGACCAGAAGACGTTGTGCAGGCCGGTGCCGAACACTGCCGGGCCGGCGCCCGCGCCTTCGACGAACGCGTATCCGTAGCGCGCCGCGACCCGCGCGGAGGGCAGCGTCAGCAGCGTGGAGAACGGCCCGAACACGAGCTGGTCGTGGTCCGAGCCGATCAGCTTCTGGTAGTTGCTCACCACCTGGGCCGGGCTGGAGGAGTCCGAGAGGACCTGCAGCTTGATCTTGCGGCCGAGCAGGCCGCCCTTGGCGTTCTGATCGGTCGCCCACAGCTCATAGCCCTTCTGGAACGCCTGGCCGTCGGCCGCGAAGTCGCCCGACAGCGACAGCGAGGTGCCGATCGTGACCGGGCTCTTCGAGCCCCCGGAGCCCCCGGAGCCACCCGAGCCCGCGGAGCCACCCGAGCCACCGGAGCCCCCGGACGACGAGCCTCCGCAGGCCACAAGCGCCACCGACGCGCCCGCGGCGAGCCCCGCAGTGACGCACCTTCGAAGGACTCTCATCCTCTCGCTCCCTCCTCGTCTCTCCTCGAAACCGGCGGCTCGCGCTCGCCACTTCAATCGTTTGCAGAACCTACATCGGCAGCCAGACGGTGTCAACCGCAAACGTGTGCAGACGGTTAGGGAGCGGCCCGCTCCGGCTCGAGCCGGAGCCCGGCGGCCCGGGCCTGAATCTCGAGCATCGCGGCGAAGTCGTCCTCGGCGTGCCCGCCGTCGATCGCGGCCTCGATCTGCTCTCGCACGGCCGCGGTCGCCGGGAGCGCGAGGCCGAGCTCGGCGGCGGCCGCCAGGCCGAGGTCGAGGTCCTTGCCCAGCAGCGCCGTGGTGAACGTCGCCGTCCAGTCGAGCTCGACGAGCGCCGGGGTCTTGTAGCCCGAGAACGCCGAGCCCACCGGGCTGTCGTTGATGAACTCCAGGTACGCCCGTCGGCTGACCCCCGACGCCTCGACGAGCAGCGAGGTCTCGATCAGCGACTGGATGACCGCGCCCAGGAACAGGTTGTGGGCGATCTTGACCAGCCGCGCGCTGTCGCGCTCGCCGATGTAGTGCGCCCCGCGGCCCAGGATCTGCAGATAGGGGCGCACGGTCTGAAACTCCGGCTCCGGCCCCGAGACCGCGAACAGCGCGCCCCCCGACGCGACGTGCCTGCCGTTGCCGCTGACCGGGGCGGCGAGCAGCGTGGCCCCGCGGCGCGCCGCGGCCTCGCGGACCTCGGAGGAGGCCTCCGCGGAGATCGTGGAGCAGTCGACCAGGATCCGCGGCGCGTGCGACGGGTCGCCGAGCAGCGCGCCGGCGTCCCGGAGCATGACCGCGGTGAAGTCGTCGGGCCCGGCGACCGTGGAGAAGACGATGTCGCGGTCGGCGAGGTCCCGGGGCCGATCGACGATCTCGGCGCCGAGCTCGCCGAGCGGCTCGGCCCGGGCTCGCGTCCGGTTGTAGACGGCGACGTTGCAGCCGGCCCGCAGCAGCCGCGTGACGAGCGGGCGTCCCATGCGCCCGACGCCGATCCAGCCGATCCGGTGGCCGTGTGTGGTCTCGGGCACGCGCCCCTCCTCGTGAGTCCGGGACGACGCCTCGGCGCCCCGGCGTTGACAACGGGTGAACGGGGCCATATTGTCGGTCGCGGTGCGAACGATTGCAAGGCGACGGCCGCCGATCGCGTCCGATCCAGCGCGGGCACGATGGCCGGTGCCGGGAACATATTCGACGTGGTGAAGGGCAGTGGACCGTCGTCCTCGGTGACCCTGAGAGAGGTCGCCCGGCACGCCGGGGTGCATCCGGCGACGGTGTCCCGCGCGCTCAATCCGGAGACCCAGCAGATGGTCAACACCGACACGCTCGAGCGTGTCCTGCAGGCGGCCCGGGAGCTCAACTACCGCACCAACACGATCGCGCGCAGCCTGCGCACCCAGCGGTCGCTGGCGGTGGGCGTGGTCATCCCGGACATCACCAACCCGCTGTTCCCGCGCATGGTGCGAGGGATCGAGGACGCGCTGGAGAAGGTCCAGTACACCTCGCTCGTCGCCTACACCGACGGCCGTGACGAGCGGCTGCTCGACCGCTTCGAGCTGTTGCGCCAGCGCGGCGTCGACGGGGTGATCGTGGCCACCGCCCGGCACGACGACCCGGCGCTCGACAGCCTCGAGGCGAGCGGCGTCCCGGTCGTGCAGATCAACCGCCGGTCGCGAAACACGGCGATCCCGGCGGTGACCGCCGACGACCGGGGCGGCGTGCGGACCGCGGTGGAGCACCTGGTGTCGCTCGGCCACCGGCACATCGCCCATGTCGGCATCCCCCAGACCCACAGCACCGGATGGTCCCGGCTGGCGGGCTTCCGGGCCGCGATGCGCCGTGCCCGGCTCGACGTGCCGGCGGGCTGCGTGCAGCTCGGCCGGGCGGCGGTGATCGAGGAGGGGGCCCGCGCCGGCGGCGCGCTGCTCGCCCGCCACCCGGAGGTGACCGCGATCGTCGCCGGCAACGACCTGATGGCGCTCGGTTGCTATGACGCGGTGCGCGCGTCCGGGCGCTCGTGCCCGGAGGACGTGTCGGTGATCGGCTTCAACGACATGTCGTTCGCCGATCGCTTCGATCCGCCACTCACGACAATCCACTTCGACCAATACGAGATGGGCGCCAGCGCCGCGCGGGTGCTGCTCGACCGGCTCGGCTCCCACGCCGAGGCCCCGGTCGTCCAGCTCGAGCTGGAGACCAGACTGGTCGTGCGCGCGTCCACCGCGCCGCCGCGCTGAGCCGATGATCCGATCGGGCCAGCGCGTCGCGCCGGGGCGACGATTTCGCAATCGTTCGCAGCCCGCGACGCACCACCGATGAGGAGAGCGATGCCCGAGAGAACGTTCGTCCCCACGCCCGAGCTCGAGGAGTACGCCGAGCGCTTCCGGGACTACTTCACGTTCGAGCGGCGCGACGACGGCGTGCTGCTCGTGCGCGGCCACACGCGCGGCGGCCCGATCCGGCTGAGCGTGGAGGACCACCGGGCGCTCGGTCAGATGCTCAAGACCGTCGGCGCCGACCCGGCGAACGAGCTGCTCATCCTGAGCGGCACCGGCGACGAGTTCATGATGGAGGCCGACGAGGACGGCTTCGCCCTCGAGCAGGAGGACCTCGCCCACTGGGCCTACGAGTACGCGTTCAAGGATGGGCGGATCAACGTCAGCGCGCTCGTCAACGACCTCGAGATCCCGACGATCGGCGTGCTCAACGGGCCTGGGTTCCACACCGAGATCTGCCTCATGTGCGACCTGTCGATCTGCAGCGACGACGCGATCGTGTTCGACCTGCACTACGACATCGGCTCGGTCCCGGGCGACGGGATCCACAGCTGCTTCCAGGAGCTGCTCGGGGTCAAGCGCGCCGCGTACGCGCTGCTCACCGGCGAGGCGATCGACGCCCGCCGGGCGCTCGAGTACGGGATGGTCAACGAGATCGTGCCCCGCGACCGGCTGCTGGACCGCGCCTGGGAGCTGGCCGATCACATCATGAGCCAGCCGCGGACGATCCGCCGCCTCACCACGCAGATCGTCCGCCGGCCCTGGCGCCAGCGGATCACCGACAACCTCGACGGCGGGTTCGGCATCCAGATGTTCGGCCACGTCGCCCAGCAGGCCGGCGTCCACGGCGAGAGCCACATCGAGGGCACCGTCGACTACGTCCGCGACGGACGGCGCAACCGCTTCGACCGATGAGCGACCGATCGCTCACCGACCTGGCGCGGCGGATCAAGCTCGACGCGCTCGAGATGATCGCCCTGCGCGGCTTCGGCTACCTCGGGCAGGCGCTGTCGGCCGGTGAGCAGTTCGCGGTCCTGTTCGGGTCGGCGCTGCGCCACGGCCACGACCGGTTCGTGCTGTCGCCCGGCCACTACGCCGTCGTCTACTACGCCGCCGCCGCCGAGCTCGGGCTGCTCGACCGTGACGAGCTCGCCGGCTACGGCGGCGACGGCGCGCTGCTGGAGGCGATCTCGACCGAGCGCACCCCCGGCCTGGATCTCACCTGCGGCTCGCTCGGGCAGGGGCTGTCCGGCGCCGTCGGGCTCGCGCTCGCCGATCGTCTGGCCGCATCGGACCGCCGCACGTACGCGTTCCTCAGCGACGGCGAGCTGGAGGAGGGGCAGGTGTGGGAGGCGGCGATGTTCGCGGCCCACCATCGCCTGGACGCGCTCACCGTCCTGCTGGACGCCAACGGCTCGCAGGTCGACGGGACGATCGCCGGCGTGACGACGGTCGAGCCGATCGCCGATAAGTGGGCGGCCTTCTCCTGGCACGTCCAGGACATCGACGGTCACGACGTCGATGCCCTCGCCGATGCGCTGGCGGCGACGAAGGAGTCCGAGCGGCCGTCGGTGATCGTCGCTCGCACCGACATCCTCGGCGGCCTGGAGTCGATCCCGGCGACCGCCGACGGCCACTTCCTCAAGCTCGACGCCGATCTCGTGCGGGCGATCCGGTCCGAGCTCGACCAGCCGCTGGAGGTTCGCGGATGATCCACCGGCCGCCATACGACACGGTGCTCAAGCCGTTCGGCGAGGCGCTCGTCGACGTGGCCGCGGTGCGCCGCGACATCGTCTGCCTCGGCGCCGACCTCACCCGCCAGACGGAGACCGACCTGTTCCGGGACGCGTTCCCCGAGCGCTTCTTCAACGTCGGGATGGCGGAGGCCAACGCGATCGGGATCGCCGGCGGCCTGGCCCGCGCGGGGCACACGGTGTTCTTCGCCACATTCGGCGTGTTCGCCACGCGGCGCTGCTTCGACCAACTCACGATGGCGATCGCCTATCCGCGCTGCCGCGTCGTCATCGCCGGCTTCATGCCCGGGCTGTCGAGCCCCGGCGGCCCGAGCCACCAGGCGATCGAAGACGTCGCGCTGATGCGCGCGCTGCCGAACATGACGGTCGTCGACGTCGCCGACGCGACCGAGACCCGCCAGGCGGTGCGGGCCGTCGCCGAGCACCCCGGCCCGGTGTACCTGCGGCTCGGCCGCGGCGAGATCCCGGTCATCTTCGACGACGATCGCCGCTTCTCGCTGAGCCGCGCCCAGACGCTCGCGACCGGGCGCGAGCTCGTGCTGATCGCGTCCGGGATGATGCTCGCCACCGTGCTCGCGGCCGCACAGACGCTCCGCGACTCCGGGGTCGACGTCGGCATCGTCAACGTCCCGGTGATCAAGCCGCTGGACACGGACACGATCCTCGCGGCGTGCGCGGGCGTCCGCGCGGTGATCACGGCGGAGAACCACTCGGTCATCGGCGGGCTGGGGTCGGCCGTCGCCGAGGCGCTCGCCGAGGGCGGCACGAGCGCGCGGCTCACCCGCGTCGGGATCCGCGACCGCTTCGCCGAGTCCGGCAGCCGGCCGTACCTGTTCTCCCGCTACGGGCTCTCGGTGGCCCGGATCGTCGCCGAGGCCTGGCGCATGCTCGACCGGACCGGACCGCCGCCGCCGGCGCGCGAGATCGCGGCGCAGGAGGGCGCCTACGCCCCGGTGTGAGCGGTGGCGCGTGCTCAGCGCGGGGCGGGCGACCGGATGCCCGGGGTCGCGCCGTTGGCGTCCGGCGCCGGCGGCGCGAGCCCGTCGTCGACCTCGACGTCCTCGGGCTTGAGCTCCAGGCGGGACGCCGCCGCCGCCAGCTCCAGCAGCGCCGCGAAGTCGACCTCGTTGCCCTTGAGTCCCTCGAGGCTCTGGACGATCTGCTCGGTGGCCGCCGCGAGCGGCATCGCGACGTTGAACGAGCGGGCGGCCTCGAACCCGAGGTGGAAGTCCTTGAGCAGCAGCTCGGGGGTGAACGTGGGGGAGAAGTCGAGGTTGACGTACGCCGGGCTCTTGTAGCGCGTGAACGTCGACCCCATCACGCTGTCGTTGAGGAACTCGAGGAAGTCCGCGCGGGAGACGCCGCCCTTCTCGGCGAGCACGGTGATCTCGGCCAGGCACTGCGCGACCACGCCGAGCATCAGGTTGTGGCAGATCTTCACCAGCCGCGCGCGCTCGCCCTCGCCGCAGTAGGTGACGCCGCGGCACAGCTGCTCCAGGTACGGCCGGGCGCGCTCCCAGGCGTCGGCGGGGCCGGAGGCGACGATCGTCAGCCGGCCGGCGGCGGCGACCTTGGGGTTGCCGCTCACCGGGGCGGCGAGCATCAGCGTCCCGCGCGCGAGCGCCTGCTCGCGGATCGCCTCGGCCGCCGACGGCGAGATCGTGGTCGAGTCGACGATCAGCCCGGGGCGCGCGTCCTCACGCGAGAGCAGCCCGCGCGGGCCGAGGATCACCTCCTCGACGTCCGCGGAGCCGGCGACCATCGTGAACACGATGTCGCGCGTCGCCAGGTCGGCGGGCGAGTCGACGATCGTCGCGCCCGCGCCCTCGAGGTCGAGCGCCTTCTCGCGGGTCCGGTTGTAGACGGCGACCTCGTGGCCGGCGTCGAGCAGGCGCTTCACGAGGGCGCGGCCCATGCGCCCGACGCCAACCCATCCGAGACTCGTCGTTTCCGGGGCGTCCATGGATCTCAGGCCATCCTCTTGTTGCAAACGATTGCGATGGCGGCATCGTAATTCGGCCCCGCGCGGCCGTCAAGTATCGTAGGGTGACTGCAATCGGTTGCAACGACGGCGAGGAGACGGAGCGATGGGCCTGCACAGCTACGGAACCATGGGCGTCGACTGGGAGGAGCGGGTCCGCTACGACCGTCTGCGCGAGGAGCGCCTGGCGCGGGTCGGTGAGCGCCTGGCCGCGTCGGAGCTCGGTGCGCTGCTCTGCTTCGACATGAGCAACATCCGCTACATCACCGCCACTCACATCGGCACCTGGGCGGCGGACAAGCTCAACCGCTTCTGCCTGCTGCCGCGCGGCGACGAGCCGATCATGTGGGACTTCGGCTCCGCCGCCCGCCATCACCAGCTCTACAACCCGTGGCTGTCGGACGGCCGCTCACGGGCCGGGATCTCGACGATGCGCGGGGCGATGTCGCCGCAGTCGGGCCGGGCCGAGGACGTCGCCGCCAAGATCCGCGTCGAGCTCGAGCAGCGCGGCCTGCTCGGCGAGCCGGTGGGCGTCGACGCGATCGAGCCGCCGGTCCTGTTCGCGCTCCAGCGGGAGGGCATCGAGGTCGTCGACGGCCAGCAGCTGATGCAGGAGGCGCGGATGATCAAGACCCGGGACGAGATCACCCTGCTCAACATGGCCTGCGGGATGGTCGACGCCGCCTACGAGGAGCTGTACCGCGCGATGCGCGCCGGCTTCCGCGAGAACGACTGCGTCGCGCTCGTCAACCGCGTCCTCTACGAGCTGGGCTCGGAGTTCGTCGAGGGCGTCAACGCGATCTCGGGCGAGCGCTGCAGCCCGCACCCGCACGTCTACACCGATCGGGCGCTGCGGCCCGGGGATCCGGCGTACTTCGACATCCTCCACAGCTACATGGGGTACCGCACGTGCTACTACCGCACGTTCGCGGTGGCGAGCGCCTCGCGGCCGCTCGTCGACGCCTACAAGCGCTGTCGCTACTACCTCGACGCCGCCATCGACATCATCCGGCCGGGGGTGACGACCGCCGAGGTCGTGTCGTTGTGGCCGCGCGCCGAGGAGTTCGGGTTCCCCGACGAGGAGGCGGCGTTCGCGCTCCAGTTCGGCCACGGGGTCGGGCTGACGATCTGGGAGAAGCCGATCTTCAGCCGCCTGGTGTCGCTCGAGCACCCCGAGGAGATCCAGGAGGGGATGGTGTTCGCCCTGGAGACGTTCTGGCCGGCGACCGACGGCTGGTCGGCGGCGCGGATCGAGGAGCAGCTCGTCGTCACCGCCGACGGGTGCGAGGTGATCACCCGCTTCCCGGCCGAGGACCTGGTGATCGCCGGCAAGCCCTACTACACCGTCGGCGGCACCTTGGCGCTGGAGCGCGACCCGCAGTCCAACCGCAACACCGAGCTGGACGCGGACGCCCGGGAGGCCGTGCCGCGAACGGTCGCCACCGAGTCGGTCTAGACCTCCGGCGGTTCGCTGCGGCCGGCGGCCAGCACGGCGGCGACGATGCCCTCGTAGCCCGTGCACCGGCACAGGTTGCCGGCCAGCTCCTCGCGGACCTCTCGCTCCGAGGGATGAGGGCGACGGCGCAGCAGGGCGTCCGCGGTCATCAGGAACCCGCTCGTGCAGAACCCGCACTGCAGCGCGTGATGCTCGGTGAACGCGCGCTGCAGCGCCGACAGCTCGCCGCCGGGCCCGGCGAGCCCCTCGACGGTGCGCAGCGCGCGGCCGTCGGCCTGGACGGCGAGCATCAGGCACGAGCGCACCGGCTCTGCGTCGAGCTGGACGGTGCACGCGCCGCAGACGCCGTGCTCGCAGCCCACGTGGGTGCCGGTCAGCCCCGCCTGGTGGCGGATGAAGTCCGACAGCAGGGTCCGGGGCTCGACCTCGCCCTCGTACGTCGTCCCGTTGATCTCGATCGCGATCCTCATGCGGCCGCGGTCTCCCCGGCCGGATGCAGCGCCCGCTCCAGCGCGCGCCGGGCCATCGCCCGCAGCAGCGCCCGGCGGTAGGGATCGTCGACGTCGCCGGCGGCGCGGGCGGCCGCCTCCGCCGCAGTCGCGCCCTCGCCGAGCGCCCGCTCGACCGCCGCGGCCCGGACCGGGACGGGCCCGGCGCCGAGCAGCGCCACCGACGCGTGTCTACCGGCCCCGCCCACCCCGAGCACCGCGGCCGCCCCTGCGAGCGCGAAGTCCCCGTGGGTGCGGGCGTGCTCGGCGAACCCCATCCGAGCCCCCGGCGGCGGATCCGGCACCTCGATCGCGACGAGCAGCTCCCCGGTCGCGAGCGCCGTCGTGAGCGCGCCGGTGAACAGCTCCCCGGCGGTGAGCACCCGGTCGCCGGCCGCGCCGCGGACGTGGAAGCGGGCGTCGAGCGCGGTGAGGGCCACGGGCAGCTCGGCGGCCGGGTCCGCGTGCGCGACCGAGCCCCCGACGGTGCCCCGGCTCCGCGTCGCGCGGTGGCCGACGTGGGCGACGGCGGCGGTGAGCAGCGGCCAGCCGCGGGCGACCGCCGGCGAGCGCTCGAGCGCGGTCTGGCGCGTCATCGCGCCGATCCGCAGCCCGCCGCCGGCGGTCGCGATCCCGGCCAGCTCGGCGACCGGGTTGAGATCGACGAGCCGCTCGGGGAAGGCGAGGCGGAAGTTCATCATCGGGATCAGGCTCTGCCCGCCGGCGAGCGGTCGCGCCGCGTCGTCCTGCAGCGCGGCGAGGGCGCCGTCGACCGAGGTCGCTGCCTCGTAGGCGAACGGGGCCGGCTTCATCGCGGCTGGTCCGCGTCGTCGCCGTGCAGGGCCCACCACAGCCGCTCGGCGCTGAACGGGAGCGCCGGCCGCCGGCCGACGAGCGCGTCGGCGACGGCGTTGGCCACGGCCGGAACCGTGCCGACCGCGCCGCCCTCGCCGGCGCCCTTGGCGCCGAGCGGGTTCAGCGGCGACGGCGTGGCGATCTCGCCGGTGGCGATCGGCGGCACCTCGGCCGCGGTGAGCAGGTTGTAGTCCAGGAACGAGCCGCTGCGCGGCTGCCCACCGTCGTCGTAGACGGCCTCCTCGGTGAGGCACTCGCCGAGTCCCTGGACGGCCCCGCCGATCACCTGGCCGTGGGCGAGCAGCGGGTTGATGAGCGTCCCCGCGTCGTCGACCGCCACGAGGCGCTCGACGGTGAGCGCGCCGGTCTCGGCGTCGATCGCGACGTCGGCGGCGTAGGCGCCCGAGGAGAAGACGTTGGCCGACTCGAAGCGGGCGCGGGCGCGCAGCGGCGGGCCCGCGTCCGCCGCCAGGTCCGCCCAGGTGACGGAGCCCGGACGAGCGCCGGCGGTCGCAAAGCCGGCCGCGGTGAGCGTGATCGCGGACGGGTCGACGCCCAGCCGCCGCGCGGCGCGCTCGACCCCGCGGCGGACGAGCTCGTCGGCCGCCAGCGCGATCGCCGACCCCGCCTGGGACACCGATCGGCTGCCGAACGTGCCGACCCCCGGAGGCGAGCTCGCGCTGTCGCCGAACGACAGGCGCACCGCCCCCGGCGCGACGCACAGCCGCTGTGCCCCGATCTGGGCGAAGGTGGTGTCGTGGCCCTGGCCGTGGGGGCTCGAGCTCGAGGCGATGTCGAAGGATCCGCCGGGCGCGAGCGCGATCTCGGCGGCCTCGAATCCACCGCCGGCGCGCTCCACGTAGAGCGCGACGCCGGAGCCCCGCGCCGCGCCCTGCGCCGGGCCCTTTGCCGGGCCCTCCAGGTCCGCAGGGTCCGGGACGGCGGGGTGTCCGGGCGCCGCGGCGGCGCGCGCCTCGCGCAGCAGCTTGAGCGCGAGGTCCAGGCAGCGCTCGAAGTCCCCGGAGTCGTACTCCAGCCCGGTCGCGGTCCGGTGGGGGAAGGCGCGGATGAGGTTCCGCCGCCGCAGCGCGACCGGGTTGATCCCGGTCGCGCGGGCGGCGTCGTCGATGAGCGCCTCGATCATGTACGCGGCGTCGGGGCGGCCGGCCCCGCGGTAGGGGCCGGTCGGCACCTTGTTGGTCTGAGCCCCGGTGACCTCGACCCGGGCCGCCGGGATGTCGTAGCAACCGGCGATCAGGGTTCCCGCGGTGTGGGGGGGCACCGGGGTCGTCGTCAGCAGGTACCCGCCGAGGTCGGCCCACAGGCGCGCGCGGAGCCCGAGGATCCGGCCGTCCCCGCCGAGCGCGAGCTCCAGCTCGCCCTCGATCCCGCGCCCCTGGTAGGCGCCGACCAGGTTCTCGAGCCGGTCCTCGGCCCACTTGACCGGCGCCCCGAGCCGGAGCGCGGCGGCGGCGACCGCCGCGACCTCGGGGGCGACCACGCCCTTGCTGCCGAACGCGCCGCCGACGTCGGGGACGATCACGCGGATCGAGCCGGCGGGGCGGCCGAGGATGTGCGAGAGCTGCGCGAGCGGGCGGTGGACGTCCTGGGCCGAGCACCACACGGTGAGCAGTCCGGTCGCGCGGTCGTGCGCGGCGATCGCGCCGCGCGTCTCGATCGGCGCGGCCACCAGCCGCGGCAGGGCGTAGCCGCCCCGGACGACGTGCGCGGCGGCGGCGAACGCCCCGTCCACGTCGCCGCTGTCGTGGGCCCAGCGCAGCATCGTCACCGGGGCCGAGCGCGGATCGAGCTGCACCGGTCGCGGCTCGTACTCGACCTCGACGAGCTCGGCCCCGTCCTCGGCGAGCGCCCGGCTGCGCGCCAGGACGAGCGCGACCGGCTGCCCCGCGTAGCGGACCTCGTCGCGGGCGAGCACCGGATGGGCCTGCGCGTCGTCGACCTCGCAGCCGGTGGGACGGATCACCGGGAACGCGCGCAGGTCGCCGAGGTCGGCGGCGCGCAGGACGGTGATCCCCGGCGCGGGCTCCGGGACCGCGATCGCGGCGATCGCCGCGTGGGCGTGGGGGCTGCGCACGAAGGCGGCGTGGAGCGTTCCCGGGGGCTCGAGGTCGTCCAGATATCGCGTCTGGCCCCGCAGGACCCTCGCGTCCTCGCGCCGCGCCGGCGCCTGGCCGATCATCCGAGCCGGCTCCGCATCCAGTCCGCGACGAACGGCCGGTACCGGGAGGGGATGTTGTTGCAGACGTGCGTGCCCTCGTCGTAGAGCACCCACTCGGCTCCGGGAACGGCGTCGGCGATCCGTCTCGTGTCCTCCCAGGCGATGACCCGGTCCAGCCGTCCGGTGAGGACGAGGCACGGCCGGTGCACGCGCTGGGCGACGCCGTCGAGGTCGAGCTCCTCGGCGCGCCGACGGGCCTCCTCGGCGGACCTCGCGCCGGTGTGATGGGCGACGGCCTCGCGGGTGAGCTCGGGCATCGAGCTCCAGCCGGCGCCGAACCGGAACGGCCCGCTGATTCCGGCCAGCGCCCGGATGCGCGGCTCGAACGCGGCCGCGCGCACGACGTAGTGGCCGCCGAGGCTGACCCCGACCGCGCCGATGCGCGCCGGGTCGAGCTCGGGGCGGGCGGCGACGGCGTCGAGCACCGCGGCGACCGCGACCTCGTAGTCCGGCCGGATGTGCATCCGCCAGCCGGTCTCGCCCTGCCCCGGCCCGTCCATCGACAGCGTCGCCATCCCGCGGTGAAGGAACACGTCCTCCCAGGCGAAGAACTCCTCCTTCGTCGAGTCAAGGCCGGGGATGAGCACGACCATCGGGACCGGGCCGCTTGCAGCAGCCGGACGGCGCAGGTTGGCGACGACGGGGTCGCCGTCGACCGCCGCCTCGATGCGCTCGGCGGTCGGATCGAGGCGCTCGTGCGCGGCGTACAGGCAGCGGATGGCCGCTTCGGTGTTGCGCCGGTGCAGCTGCGGATCGAGCACCCACACGAACTTGGAGAAGTGAAAGCTGACCGCGGCGAGCAGGTAGGCCTCGCCGGCGCTGCGGTCATGGCCGGCGGCGGCGGCCTGCTCGGCGCGCGCGCGATGGCCCTCGGCGACCGCCGTCCATGCGGGCAGCCACTCCGCCCAGGTCTCGATCGCCCCCGTGGTGCGGGCGAAGTCGTTGTAGTCGATGCCGTTGGCGATGAACCGGCCGGCCCAGTTGCGGATCGCCGCTGCCACCCGTGCGTCCGGCATGACGTGGGCCTCTCTCTCGGCGTCGGGGACGGGCCGCGCAGACTAGCGAGAACCCGATCGGGCTGCAATCGTGTGCAGTAGGCTCTCGCCGGACGCGATGAGGACGATCGGCACCGAGGAGCACTTCGTCACCGACGCGGTGGCCGTGGCGTGGAGCGAGTTGAGCCCCGCGTCGCGTGCGGACGCGCGCGCCGGGGTGCCGCCCGGCGCGCTCGGGGACCGGCTGCGCGAGGTCGGGGAGCGCCGGATCGCCGCGATGGACGAGGCCGGCCTCACCGTCCAGGTGCTCTCGCTCGCCTCGCCCGGGCTGCATCCGCTTCCCGCCGATGTCGCCCGCGCCCTGCAGGTGCGGACGAACGACACGCTCGCCGAGCGCGTCGCCGCCCGCCCGGACCGCCTGCAGGGGCTCGCCACGCTCGCGCTGCCGGATCCGCGGGCGGCGGCGCGCGAGCTCGAGCGCGCGGTCACCGAGCTCGGCCTGCACGGGGCGCTGCTGTTCGGGCGCACCGGTGAGCGCAACCTCGACCACCCGGACAACTGGCCGGTGTTCGAGGCCGCGCAGGCGCTGCGCGCGCCGCTCTACATCCACCCGCAGATCTCCCGACCGCCGGTCCGCGCCGCGCTCTACTCCGGGTTCGGCGACGCGGTCGACGCCGCGCTGTCCACCAACGCGATCGGCTGGCACTACGAGACCGGCGTGCAGTTCCTGCGGCTCGCGCTCGGCGGGGTGTTCGACCGCTTCCCGGACCTCCAGGTGCTGCTCGGCCACTGGGGCGAGCTCGTGCTGTTCTATCTCGACCGCGCCGACCGCCTCGCCGCCGAGGCGGGGCTCGAGCGGAGCTTCTCCGAGTACGCCCGCCACAACGTCCACGTCACCGCCGGCGGCGTCTACAGCGAGCGCTACCTGCGCTGGGCGTCCGAGATCGTCGGCGTCGAGCGGATTCTGTTCGCGAGCGACTACCCCTACCGGCCGGGGCCGCCGGGCGGCGTCGAGCGCTTCCTGCGCGGCGCGGGCCTCGACGCCCCCGGCGTGGAGAGGGTCGCCGCGGGCAACTGGGACGCCCTCGTCGCCGCGATCCGCCGCTGAGCCGCAGCCGCGCCGGGGCCTCGCGGGCCGGTCAGGCAGCGCGCATGTGAGCAGCCCGCCTGGCCTGCCCGGCCCGCCGGGCGCCCAGGAGGGCGAGGAGCGCCTCGACGACGCGGTGATCGAGCTGCGTGCCGGCCGCTCGCCGCAGCTCCTCGAACGCCTCGTCGGCCGGGCGTGCCGCCCGGTAGACGCGGTCGGTCGTGATCGTCACGTACGTGTCCGCGGCGGCGACGATCCGCGCCTCCAACGGGATCGACTCGCCGGCCAGCCCGTCGGGGTAGCCGCGACCGTCGACGCGCTCGTGGTGATGGCGCACGATCGGCGCGACGTCGCGCAGCGCGTCGAACCCGAGCACGATCGACTCACCGTGCGCGCAGTGCCCGCGGACGACCTCCCACTCGGCATCGGTCAGCTCCGTGGGCTTGTCCAGGATGGCCGACGGAACCGCGACCTTGCCCACGTCGTGCAGCAGCCCGCCCAGCTCGCAGCGCAGGACGCCCGCGTCGTCGAGCCCAAGCTGCCCGGCGACCGCCGCGCACAGCTCGGCGACGGCGGTGAGGTGGTCGCTGCGATCGCGGTCCTGCAGGCTGGTGGCGTGCGCCACCGCCCGGGCGATGCGCAGCTCCTCGGGCTCGGCGCTGTGGGCCGCGGTTCCGTCCGCCGCCGCGGTGACCGCGCGATCGGAGGTGAGGCAGACGCAGTTGCGCCCGCGGGCCTTGGCGACGTACAGCGCGCGGTCGGCGGCGGCGACGAGCTGATCGAGGCCCGCCGAGCGAGATCCGCGCACCGCCCCGATCGACACGGTGAGGTCGACCGGCGATCGTCCGCAGGTCACCGGGGTCGCGGCCACCGCCGCGCGAATCCGCTCGGCCCGTTCGCGCAGCGCTTCATCGTCCTCGACTTCGGCGAGCAGCACGACGAACTCCTCTCCGCCCCAACGGGCGAGCAGGTCGCAGTCGCCGAGCTCGGCGCGGATGCGCGCGGCGAGCTCGACGAGCACCTGGTCGCCCGCGGCGTGGCCGTGGCGATCGTTGATGCGCTTGAAGCGATCGGCGTCGAGCAGCAGCAGCCCCCATCGATCCGACCGGACGGTCGCGGCGAGCGCGGCGAACCGCCGGCGGCTGAGCGCTCCGGTGAGCTCGTCGGTGTGCGCGATCACCTCGGCCGCGTGACGGGCCTGTTCGAGCTCCAGGTGGGCCCGTTCCATCTCGGCGACCGTCTGGCGAAGCTCATCCTCGAGCCGACGGCGGTCGGTGACGTCGGAGACGATGCCGCTGATCTCCAGCGCGCCGTCGGGACGGGCGCGAGTCGCCGCGCGATCGTGGACCCATCGGGTGATGCCGTCGGCGCCTCGCAGCCGGTACTGGACATCGGCCCGTTCGCCGTTGGCCAGCCGCTCGTTGAACGCGGCGTACGCGGCGCGGTCATCGGGATGGACCGCCCCGTCCCAGTTCTCCATCCCCTCGTCGGGCTCGGCGCCGCCGAGCAGGCGATCGGCACCCGGCCCCTGGAAGAGCTCCTGCAGCGTGCCGTCGGGTTGCGCCGCGGCAACGTAGACGTGCTCGCCGACCACGTCCAGGAGCGTGAAGAACCGGTCGGCGGCCTCCGCCGCGCGCGCATCCGCCTCTGCGCGATGGGTGACGTCGCTGATGATGCCCTGGACGACGACGCCGCCGTCCGCCCGGCGGACGGGCCGCGCGCGGTCGTGGATGCTCCGCGTGACGCCGTCGAGCCCGACCACCCGGTACGTCGTCTCGGTCTCGAGCCCCGCGAGCAGGCGCTGGTGCAGCAACTGGCGGACGCCGCGGTCCTCGGGGTGGATCAGGGTCGCCCACAGCCCGCCGAACTCGACGCGCGGCGCCGGCGACCCCCCGACGAAGCGGTCGATCGACGAGCTCGCGAAGTGCCCGACGTAGTCGCCCGCGACGGTCACCTCCCCGATGTAGACGAGCTCCTCGAACAGGTCGAGCACGCCGGCCAGCGCGGCGGCATCGATCGGAGCCGTCCCCGAGCGGTGACGCGCGAGGCGCCGGAAGAGCCGGTCCTTGATCCGGAATGGCATGACCAGTGCAATATCGGCGTCAGTTGTCAATTTCCTGACCGAACCCGTGCCGGCTGGACGGGGGAGCAGGCGGGCGGCCGTGCTGCGGGTGCGTGCGCCATCGGCGTGGGAGATACTGCGCCCATGACCGACGACGCGCGCTTCGATCCCGAGCGGTTCGGCGCCGCGTTCTCCGAGTTCCTCTCCTGGACGCAGGAATTCGCCGGGTTGGGGCAGCGCAGCGAGGTGAGCGGGCTCATCCGGGGATTCCTCGATCCGGAGGCCCTGGAGCGGTCGGTGGTGACGAAGGTCCTGCCTCCGTTCGAGCACGTCAACCTGCAGGCGGCGCTCGACGCGTGGTGCGACGAGCCCGGGCGCGGGGTGTCTGTGCACGGACTCTCGCTGCCGCCGCACCACGGCCCGGTGGGGCTGCAGCAGTTGCTGATGTCGGAGGGGATGCGGCACGTGCGGCTGTCGGCGCCCGCGTTCGCGGACCTGCCCGACGGCCCGGGTTCGACGCTCGCGTGCCTGAGGCTGGCCGTGCTGCTCGTCAGCGATGGCCGTGGGCGCTACGTGCTGCAGGTGCGCGCCCCGAGCGAGCACGACTCGCAGCTGAGCGTCGAGATCGCCGGTCTGCCGGTCGATGGCGCGCAGGAGGTGCACGCCCGGCTCGCGCAGCTGCGACACCGGCTCAACGTCTATCGCCGCCAGGTGCTCGACGTCGGGGTCTCGGAGATGGGCGCGGTGACGCTGGAGTTCGCCGACGTGCCGGCGACGGCGCGGGAGGACGTCGTGCTGCCGGAGCCGGTGATCGATCGGGTCGAGCGCCACGCGCTCGGGGTGGCGGCGCACCGCGACGTGCTGCTCGCCGCCGGCCAGCACCTCAAGCGCGGTCTGCTGCTGTACGGGCCCCCGGGCACGGGAAAGACCCACACGACGCGCTACCTGGTCGGGCAGATGGCCGGGTACACGCGGCTGACGCTCACCGGCCGCGCGCTGCGGGCGATCGGCGAGGTCGCCGATCTGGCGCGTGAGCTCGAGCCCGCGATGATCGTGCTGGAGGATGTCGACCTGGTCGCCGAGCACCGCACCGCCGGTCCGGGCGCGAGCCCGATCCTGTTCGACCTGCTTGACGCGATGGACGGCGCCGCGCCGGACGCCGACCTGCTGTTCGTGCTCACCACGAATCGCGCGGACCTGCTGGAGCCGGCGCTCGCCGCGCGCCCGGGCCGGGTCGACGTGGCGGTCGAGATCGCGCTGCCCGAGGCCGATGCGCGCGACAAGCTGCTCATCCTCTACGGCCGGGCGCTTCCGCTGCGGCTGTCGGATCCCGAGCGCGAGCGGGTGGTGGCGCGCACCGAGGGGGTGACCGCGTCGTTCCTCAAGGAGCTCCTGCGTCGCGCGGCGCTCGAGGCGCTGCGCGATGATCCCGCGCTGGGGTCGGTCGAGGCCCGGCACCTCGAGCGCGCGCTCGACGACCTGCTCGACACCAGCCAGCAGCTCACCCGCAGCCTGCTCGGCGTCGGCAACGACCCGGACTCGCTGCCGGCGGGCGGAGGCGTGGGCGGCCTGCCCCCGCACGTCGGCCGCGGCCGCGCGCGTTTCCGCATCCAGTAGCGCCAACCGCGGCTCGGTCGGTCGACCGCGGGCGGCCGCGGCGCGATCACCCGAGCGCGTGCGCCTTGATGTCGGCGTCGAGCAGCGCCTGGCTCGAATACTGACCGGTGTGGACGTAGTCGACCCGGCCGGCGCGGTTGATGAAGATCGTCGTCGGCGTGCCGAGCAGGCCGCCGGGCAGCAGCGAGGGCAGCGGGTCGCGCGAGACGGGGTAGCTCGGATAGGTCACCGGATGGCCGCGCATGAACGCCGCCGCGTCGCCGGGCTGATCGGCGGAGTCGGCGCCGAGGAACGCCATCTCGGTTCCGTACATCGCGGAGGCGGATGCGAACAGCGGGAACTCCGAGCGGCAGGGGGGGCACCAGGACGCCCACACGTTGACGACGATCGGATAGCCGCGCAGGCTCTTGATCCGCTGCGCCAGGCCGCGCTGATCGCCGATCAGGCGGCTCGCCTGACGGTGCAGCGCGGCCAGCGGCGCCGGCGAGCCCCCCAGCCGTGACAGGGCGGCGGCCAGGCCGGAGGGCACGGAGGCGACGTGACGCGGCGCCTCCCGCACGACGGCGAGGAGCTGGTCGAGGCCCGGGAAGCCGCCGACGCCGACGTCTCGGTAGTACAGGAAGTGACCGGAGCGCGAGATCAGGGTCAGCCACGGCTCGTCCTGGACCTCGTACCCGTCGGCGACCCGGCCGCTGACGTCGACCGCCACCGGGAATCGCAGGGGCACCCGCAGAGAGGCGAGGAACTGCGGCAGCGCCCGCGGCGAGGGCTCGACGCTGCCCTCGTCGATCGCGACCAGCGTCGGCAGATGGTGGCGGACCGCCTGCACCTGGTAGCGGTTGAGCGCGTCGAGGTGCGCTCGGAGGTCGGTCACCTCCCGGTCCCAGGTGTCGAAGAACAGGTACAGGTGCGACGTCCCGGGCGTGAGCTTGACCCTGCCGCCTCCCGCGCGTGGCAGCGAGACGGCGTCGTGCGGACCGAGCGAGGACACCGCGCGGTAGGACAGGTGCGTCGCCACTCGCGGATGCGACGGGAGCAGGCGCGACGCCTCGGTGGCCAGCAGCTGGCCGAGCTGGCGGACGGAGCTGTAGGACTGCTGGGTGAGGAACAGCTCCCGGCGACGACCGCGGGTGTCGATCACGTACAGGGCGGGGGTGTGGTCGATCTGCCCGTGTGTGATCTGCGACTCGATCGCGTACGCCTTCCACACCCGCTTCAGCTGAGGCACGGAACCGGTGAGGAAGCGCCACTGGCGGGTCATGCCGTGCGCCTGCGAGTAGGCGAGCACGTCGCCGATGCCGGTCGCGGTCGGATTGGCGTTGACCCCGAGGAGGACGACCTGCGATCCGGCCGCGCCGAGCATCCGCTTGGCATCGAGCATCGCGCTCGTGGTGAGCGGACAGATCGTCGTGCACTTCGAATCGTTGAAGGCGAGCAGCACGACCTTGCCGCGGTACTGCGACAGCGAGGTCGGGCGTCCGAACTGGTCACGTAGCGTGAAGTCCGGCGCCGGCAGGTCGCCGACGCTCGTGCCGGAGTCGAGATAGGGATTGCCCGCCAGGACGCCGACCCTCGGCGAGCCGGCGCCCTTCGCCCGCACGACCAGGGCGACAGCGCTTGCCACTGCGGCCAGCAGCACGAGGCATGCCGCCGCCATCGCCAGACGGCGCCAGAACGCGGGCGGGTCCGGCCGCCCGGGGCCGGGATCGAGGGACGCGGACGTGGGCGGATCCTACCGGGGAGCGGGCGCGCCATGGTGCGGCGCCGGTATCCGCCGGCCGCGGTTCAGCTCGCCGCCCAGATGCCGCCGTCGACCGGGATCACGGCGCCGGTGACGTAGGCGCCGGCGCGGCTGGCGAGGTAGACGGCGGCGCCGGCCATGTCGTCGGGGCGGCCGATCCGCCGCAGTGGCGCGCCGGCGGCGATCGCGTCGCCGGACTGCCGCAGCGTGGCGGCCATCATCTTGGACTCGAACGGGCCGGGGGCGATCGCGTTGACGGTGATCCAGCGGGGCCGAGCTCGGCGGCGAGCACCTTGGTGAGCTGGTGGACACCCGCCTTGCTCGCGCCGAGTAGGAGTAGATCGGCATGGCCGGGACGCGCAGGCCGTCGATCGACCCACGTTGATGATCCGGGACGGGTCGTCCTGGCGGGCGCGCCGCTGGAGCAGCTCCAGGAAGGCGCGGGTGCAGAAGAACGGCGCCTTGAGGTTGAGCGCCAGCACCTTGTCCCAGGCGCTGTCGGGAAACGTGGCCGAGCGGCTCGCCCCAGGTGGCGCCGGCGTTGTTGACGAGGATGTGCGACGCGGTCGTGGCCCTCGCCGACCGCGGCGGCGAGCCGCTCGCACGCCGGCCTCGGTCGAGAGGTCGGCGGGGATCGAGGCGACGTCGCCGATCGGCCGAGATCGGCGACCGCCCGCTCGCCGGCGTCGGCCCGGCGCGAGCGAGACCACGACGGTCGCGCCCGCCTGCAGCAGCCCGCGGGCGATCATCAGCCCGATTCCGCGTGTCCCCGCCGGTGACGACCGCCACCTTGCCCTGCAGCGAGAAGGCCCATGGAGGGCGCCAGCGTATCGGGCGAGATCGCCCAACAGCGAGCGAACCGCGGCGGGGCGTTAAATTCCGGTTCCGCATGACTGACCAGACCGCCCCGACGGACCCGCTCGGGATCATCGACGATGTCCGGGCCCGAGCCGCCGAGACCCTGGCCCTGGCTTCGCAGCACCTCGACCCCTCGCTCGTCGACGTGCTATCGATCCTCGGCTACGACTACGAATACACGACCGCGCGCGGGAGCCTGATCTACGACACCGGCGGCCGCGAGTTCCTCGACTTCCACAGCGGCGAGGGGTTCGCCACGCTCGGGCACAACCACCCCGACATCCGCGCGGTGATCAAGGCGACGCTCGACGAGGAGCTGCTCGACGGCGTGCAGATCCAGTACTCGCCGCTGGCCGGGATGCTCGCCGAGGCGATCACCGCGCGGCTGCCGCGCTCGCTCGACGCGGTGTTCTTCGGCTCGACCGGCGCCGAGATGGTCGACACGGCGATGAAGTTCGCCCGGGCCGCGACCGGCCGCACCGAGATCGTCTCCACGATCGAGCAGCTACCACGGCGTCACCTACGGTCCCCTGTCGATCGTCGGCGAGGACTTCTTCAAGGAGGGGTTCGGGCCGCTGCTGCCCGGCTGCCGGCGGGTGCCGCACGGCGATCTGGAGCAATGCGT
>CAVPBY010000083.1:0-26263 GCA_963702225.1 uncultured Solirubrobacteraceae bacterium
GGGGCGCTGCCGCAGATCACCGCCGCGCGCCTCACCGGCCCCGCGGGATCACGCCGGCTCGTGCTCACGGTCGCGAGCGGGAACCACGCGCCGTGGCTGCGGCGGTTGCACATCCGCCTGCCGGCCGGGCTCACCGCGGGCCCGCGGGTGCACGCGCTCGTCCGCGCGCGTCACCGCACGGGCCTGCGGGTAGCCGGGTCGGTGGTGACCATCTCGCTGAGCGCTCCCAGTCCCTCGGTCCGCCTCTCGCTGCCCGTGCGCGGCGCCCGGCGGGCGGTCGGCGGCCACCTGTCCGTCCATGTCCGCGCGGGCTCGACGGGCACGAGCCTGCTCGGCGCGCGGCTGCGGGCCGGAGGTCGCGGGTGAGCCTGATCCGCGGCGAGAGCACGGGGGAGGTCCCGGCCTCGATCGAGCGCTGCTGGTCGGTCGTCGAGGACCTGTCCCGCGCGCCCGAATGGCAGCAGGGCCTGCGATCGGTGACGGTCGTCGAGCGCGACCCCGAGGGCCGGCCGCTCGTGTGCGACACGGTGATCGACGCGAAGTTCCGCGAGGTCCGCTGCCGCGTACGCTGCAGCTTCGAGCCGCCGCGGCGGATGGCGTTCGAGCGGATCTCAGGCGAGGTTCACGAGCTGCGCGGCTCGTGGAGCTCGAGCCGCTCGGGCACGAGCGCACCCGCGCGGTGTACGCGCTCGCCGTCGATCCGGGGAAGGTCGGGCTGCTCGCGAGGCCGCTCGAGAAGGCGCTGCGGCCGATCGTCGTCGGCGCCCGGCCCGCGGAGCTCGCACGCGAGGTCGCGCGGCGGGGCTGACGCGCACGGGCCGGACTAATCTGGCCCCGGTGCGGAATGTGGCCCCGGTGCGGACGCTGCTCGTCTCCGACCTGCACCTCGGCCAGCGTCCGGGCCATGACGTGCTGCGCAGGCCGCTCGCGCTCGGGCGACTGCTGGACGCGCTGGAGGGCGTCGACCGGCTGGTGCTGCTCGGCGACGTCGTCGAGTTCGCGCTGCGGCGGTACCGCCGGGATCCGCTCAGCGTCGCGACGCCGGTGCTGCGGGCGATCGGCGCGCGGATGGGCCCCTCGCGGGAGATCGTCGTCGTACCCGGCAACCACGACGGGATGATGGTGCGCCCCTGGGCGCTGCGGCGCGGCGGCGAGCTCGGCGTCTGCGACGCGGTCCCGCGCGACGCCACCCCGGCGCTGGCCGCGGTCACCGAGCAGCTCGCGGCGGCCTCCGTCCGCGTCAGCTACCCCGGCATCTGGGTCGGGGAGGGCGTGTGGGCGACCCACGGTCACTACCTCGACCGCCACCTCATCCCCGAGTCGACGTTCGGGCTTCCGCGCGGGCGGCTGGCCCGCGGCGGACCGCCGCCGGGCGGGCTCGCCCGGGCGATCGACTACGAACTGCCGCGGCGCGGGGACTCGCAGGCCCCGCTCGACCGGCCGGTGGCGGTCGTGCTGGAGCACCTCGCCGAGCTCACCCGCTACGGCTCGCGGCTGCTGCGCCATGTCGACCTCACCACGGTCACGGCGCGCGCGCTCGATCTCCAGGTCCGCCGGGCGGCGGTGCCGGCGATGGTCGAGACGGCGGCGCGGTTGGGCATCGACGCGCGCGCGGTCGTCTTCGGCCACGTCCATCGCGCCGGGCCGCTCGGCGAGCGGCCCCCGCGCCCGGGCAGGCGCCCGGACTGGGAGCCCGCGCCCGGGGGGCCCCGGGTCTACAACACCGGCAGCTGGGTCTACGAGCCGCTGCTGCTCGACGGCTGCAGCGCGCCGCACCCCTACTGGCCCGGTGGCGCGGTGCTTGTGGAGGACGGGCGGGAGCCGCGCGTGCTCGCGCTGCTCGACGATCTCCCCGGCGAGGCGCTCAGCGGGGCCGGGCGCGACGGCCGGCGATAGGCTCGCGATGTGCCCCGGCTGTGGTTCTGGACCCAACTGCTGATCTTCGTGTTCGTGATCGCGGGCATCGTGATCGCGATCACCCGGCTCGCCTGAACCCGGGCCGCTCAGTGGGCCGGCCTGGTGGCCGGTGGGCCGTGGCCGTGGCTGTGTCCCGAGTGGCCACGTCCGACGCCCGGCGGCGTGTGAGCGGTGACCGCCGCCGGCGCGGTCGCGGCGCCCGCGTCGAGCAGCCCGTGGCCGTAGGTCGGATCCGGGTGCGTGGCGCCGAGCGGCAACGGCGTGGCGGTCTGCTCCAGGCGCCGGAGCACCTGGTTGGGGGTCGGGTGCGCGCCGATGACGTGGCTGGCGATCACCAGCGCGGCGGCCGCGGCGACGAGCGGCGCCGACATCGAGGTGCCGATGTAAGAGCCCGGATAGCCGAACCGCGACCAGTGCGGCGGATCGGTGAGCGTCAGCTGGTAGATCGGCGGCAGCAGCCGCGAGGGATGGCATGCCGGGTCGTGGGCGCGGATCGCGTCCGGGCCGCCACCGGGGGCGACGAGCGCCAGGTGCGATCCCGAGTTGGAGTAGTTGGCCAGGCAGCCGTCACGGGTGGTCGCCCCGATCGCGGCGACGCCGGGGATGCGCGCCGGGTAGGAGACCTGCCGCAGCTCGTCGTTGCCGGCCGCCGCGACGACCATCACGCCATGCGCGCGCGCGTCGCGGACCGCCGAGACGACCTCGGGGATCTGCCGGCCCGAGCGCACCTGGCTGGGCAGGAACTCGAAGCTCATGTTGATGATGTTCGCCCGGTGCGCGACCGCGTAGCGGATCGCGGCCGCGATCGTCGACGCCTCGCCGTCGCCCTGCCCGTCGAGCACGCGCAGCGGCATGATCTTCGCGCCGTAGGCGAGGCCGGTGAGCCCGATGTGGTTGTTCGTCGACTCGGCGATCACGCTGGCGACGAGCGTGCCGTGCCCCTCGCGATCGAGCGGGTAGCGGTTACCCGCGACGAAGTCGTAGGGCGCGACGAACCGCGTCTGACGCAGGTCGGGCGAGACCCTGAACGGTCCCCAGTCGCGGTAGGCGACGCCCGTGTCGAGGACCGCGATCGTCACGCCGCTGCCGCCGCCCCGGTGGTCGGCGAGCAGGTTCGCCCATGCGGCGGGCGCGTCCACCCCGGTCTTCGGGAGCAGGTCCCACTGCTGGCGCTCCCAGCCGTGGTCGACCCCCGCCGAGCCGCGGTCGTCGGGGTAGAACGTCCCGGCCGCGCGCGCGATGTAGTCGGGCTCCGCATAGGCGACGCCGCGCCGGCGGCGCAGCCGCGCGAGCGCCCCGCGCAGCGACTGGCCGCGCGCCAGGCGCACCACGCGGGTGGCGACACCTGGGCCGTGCGCGGAGGCGGGCATCCGCTTGGCGTCCCCCACCCCGGCGATCTGCGGGCGCTCGCCGCCCCACGACGGCGACCACGCGGGCGTGCGGTAGCCGACGACGACGCGGTGCGGCGCCCACGCGGCGCCACGCGCCGCGGCGGCGGCGGAGAATGTCGTTGTTCCCAGCACGACGAGCACCGCCACGAAGGCGCGGGGCCCGGCTGGACGGTGCAGGGGTCGTGTCCTCGACATTCCGATCGGATCACCACAAAGGGCGATCAGGTGTGATCAAAGCACCTTGCAGGTCCGCGAAGTTGCCCATGCCGCACGGTATCCAACCGCCTCACGGTCCATGATGGCGCCGATGACCGTACTCGACCCTCTGGACGACGTCCGCTTCATGCGCGAGGCCCTCGCCGAGGCCGTCCACGCGGACGCGCACGGCGACACCCCGGTCGGCGCCGTCGTCGTCCACCGCGGGGCCGTGATCGGGCGCGGTCACAACGAGCGCGAGCTGCGCGAGGACCCGACCGCCCACGCCGAGACGCTCGCCCTGCGCGAGGCGGCCGCCACGCTCGGCTCCTGGCGGGTGCTCGACACCACGCTCTACGTGACGCTCGAGCCGTGCGCGATGTGCGCCGGCGCGATCGTGCTCGCGCGCGTCCCGCGGGTCGTCTACGGCGCGGCCGATCCCAAGGCGGGCGCCGCGGGCAGCGTGCTCGACGTGCTCGGCGTCCGCGATCGCGGGGCGCTCAACCACCGCCCAAAGGTGGTTGCGGGCGTGCTCGCCGAGGAGTGCGGCGACCTGCTGCGGGCGTTCTTCCGCGCCCGCCGGCCGCCGCCCGGCGTCTGAGCCGCCCGCCGGACCCCGTCCGGCTCAGCTAACTTTGTCGCGACGCTGCACCCGGAGAGGTGGCAGAGCGGTTGAATGCGCCGGTCTCGAAAACCGGTATGGGCTATCAGTCCATCGGGGGTTCGAATCCCCCCCTCTCCGTTATGGTCCACGGCGCGGGCACTGACCCGGGCCAGAAGGGGTCAGCCCGGGCCGGACCTGAACGAAGTCTGCCGCACAATGAGCACGCCCAGCCCCCACGGAGACCTGCCTTCTCCCCCGCCGCGCCTGATCGTGGTGGTGCTCGCGTTCCTGTCCGCGCTGCTTGTGGCAGCGCCGGCACACGCCATGCTGATGCAGGTCGACCTGCAGACGCCGTGCATGGTCCACGGCGACAATGTCCAATCGATGCTGCAGGCCCACAACGCCACGGTGCTGCGGATCGTCCTGCCTGACTATCCCAGCCCGAACGCGCTGAGGTGCGTCGCGCGCGCGAAGGCGGAGGGCTACCACGTCTACCTCTCATTGCAGTACAAGAACGCCTGGAGCCCGAAGCGGGTCGCGTCCTACTTCGCCCGGACGCTGCCGCAGTACGCCCCGTACGTGTGGGCGGTGTCGGTCGGCAACGAGCAGGACCTCGGCGGCATACCGGGGGTGAAGCTCCTACAGGGAGTGGCGCCGCGCAAGGCGCGGGTGTGCACCGGCTCAGGACGCCGCCGGCGCTGCTGGCGCAACCAAGGCGCGTACTACCGGCTGGTGTGGAACGCGGTCGAGCCGGTGATCGCTCGCGTCGCTCCACGCGCTCTGCGCGTGTTCGGGGAGGCCTCCCCGTGGGGCTTCATATTCCTGAAGCAGACCTTCGAGACCGGACGGCCGCGTGGCGCGCAGGCGGTCGCCTTTCACTGCTATGACACGAAGAAGCGAGCTGGCCTGCGGATAGTCCCGCGTGTGGCGGCCTGGGCCGGTCGATACCACCTTCCGCTGTGGTGCTCCGAGATGAGCGACGGACTCCGTCCCACTGCGTGGATGCGACACGACACGCCCCTGCGATGGGAGACGCTGCTGGGCGGAATTGAGCACCGCTCGCCGAATCTGAAGATGGTCTCCTACTACCAATGGCCGCAGATCGGCGCCCGCTAGCCGACCGCGCAGGACGCCGGCCAGGCACGGTGACGGCGCTGCCATGAGGCCCCTCGCATGATCGACCGCTGCATGATCGACCGCCGGCGCTTCCTGCAGGTCTCCGGTACGGCCGTGGCCGCCCTGGGCGGGGGCCTTGCCACGGCGCGGACCGCCGTGGCGCGTGCCACCACGGCGGGTGCCGGCTCGGCGGTGGCCCGCTCGGACCCGGAGACGACACCGATCCGGCCGCCGGCGGCGCCGCTGATCGTGCGCTCCCCGTACCTGAGCACCTGGCAGCGCTCGACCGTGTCCCCCGGCACCTGGCAGACGTTCTGGAACGGGGACACCACCGCGATGGCCGGGATCGTGCGGATCGACGGCGCCTCGTTCGTGTTCGCCGGCGACCCGAGCATCGGCGACACTGGCGCCGCGTTCGAGCAGACCCACCTGAGGCTCACCGCCACCCGATCGGTATTCACGTTGCAGAGCCGCGGCGTGAAGATCACGCTCGAGTACCTCTCCCCGATCGAGCCCGGCGACCTGCAACGCCAGTCGATCCCGATGGCATGGGTGCTCGTCACCGCGCGGAGCATCGATGGCGGGTCCCATGACGTCTCCGTGTACCTGGACGTCTCAGGCGAGTGGCTGTCGGGGGATCCCGGCCAGCAGTTCACGTGGGCGCCCGTCTCGGTTCCCTACGGCGGCGGCGCGCTCCAGGCGTGGACGATGCAGCTGGCCGAGCAGCAGATCCTCACCGAGATCAACGACCGGGCGCAGTGGGGAACGACCATCCTCGCGACCCCGCAGGTTCCCGGCCTCAGCTACCAGTCCGGTTCCTCGGGCACCGTCCGCGCGCAGTTCGTCGACCGGGGCGTGCTGCTCGACTCAGACGACACGTCCTACACGTCGATCGGCGGTGACGGCTATCCCTCGTTCGGCTTCGCGCTCGACCTCGGGCAGGTCGGCAGCCGGCCCCAGACCCGGCAGTTCTCGCTCGGTCAGGTCCGCACGCCGCTCGTCAGCTACCTGGGCAGACGGCTGCGGCCGCTCTGGACCGAGTACTTCTCGGACTGGCAGCGGATGCTCGCGTTCTTCCACGCCGACATCGCCGGCACTCGGCGGCGAGCGGACACGCTCGACGCCAAGGTGTCCGCCGATGCCAGAAAGGCGGGCGGAGCCAAGTACGAGGCGCTGTGCGTGCTCTCGCTGCGCCAGGCCTACGGAGCCACCGAGCTTGCGGTGGGGCCGGACAACACTCCCTGGGCCTTCCTGAAGGAGATCTCCTCCGACGGCGACACCTCGACCGTGGACGTGATCTTCCCCGCATCACCGGTGTGGATCTACCTGGATCCGCAGTATCTGTCGCTGCTTCTGCGACCGATCTTCGGGTATGCGGCGAGCGGCCGGTGGACCGCGCGGTTCGCCCCGCACGATCTCGGCCCCTATCCGACGGCCTCTGGCTATCCGCACAACGGCGGCGAGCGCATGCCCGTCGAGGAGTCGGGAAACATGCTCATCATGGCCGCCGCCTACACGCGGGCCGCTCCGGGCACCACCGCTCTCGTCTATCTCCAGGCGAACTACAGATGGTTGAAACGGTGGGCGGACTACCTCGTGGACACCCTGCCGGATCCCGGCCTACAGAACCAGACCGATGACTTCGCCGGTAAGATCGCCCACAGCGTGAACCTCGCGCTCAAGGGGATCGTCGCGGTCGCGGCGATGGGCCAGATCGCCCACATATGCGGCGAGCACGCGGACGCGATCCACTACCGCAACAAGGCCAGGCAGTTCATCGCCCATTGGCTCAAACACGCGCAGGCGCCCGGGCACCGCCACCTCGGCCTCACCTATCGCCGGCGGGGCAGGCGCGACCGCGCCTGGGGAACGACCTACAACGCCTACCCCGACGCACTGCTCGGCACCGGCCTCGTGCCCGATTCGGTCGCGGCCGAGCAGGCGGCGTTCTACCGGACCAAAACCAACCGGTTCGGGCTGCCGCTGCAGACTCCGCACCGCTACGGCAAGACCGACTGGGAGATGTGGCTGGCGGCCTGGCTGCATCGCCACCCGATCGGCCAAGAGCTGATCGAGCGCGAGTACCGGTACGCGAACACGACCCGCAGCCGCGTCCCGTTCTGCGATCTCTACAGCACGATCTCGGGCGACCAGGTGTACGGCTTCCAGGCCCGGCCGGTGCAGGGCGGGATCTTCGCGCTGCTCGCGCTGCACGCGCTGGAGGGCCGGCGCTCCTGAGCCGGTTCGAACGGTCCAGTCGCCGGTTAGCGCATCGGGCCAGTCCACGCACGAGCAGCGACATGGGTTCGTCGCAGAGGGAGCGTCCGGCGCCGCGGCTTTGCGGTAGGTGGATGCGAGCGGCCAGCTGAGAGCTATTTGGATCACGGCCGCCTCATGCCGTCACCGGCCGCGCGGGCATGCCCAGGGCACGGTTGCGCGCTCATCACCGAGATCCTTGGCTGTGCCTGCGCTTGATCTGGCGTCCTGGGATAGTCCGAGAAGGTTGGACTCCACCCTGCGAGCGATAGGGGAGTAGAGATGAGCAGCACCGAGGTTGGTCTCATCGGCGTTGGTCTGATGGGACATGAGATGGGTCGCCGGCTGATCGACAGCGGCATCGCCGTCACCGCGTGGGACCGCGAGCCTGAGCATCTGCAACGGCTATGTGAGGCCGGCGGCGATCGGGCCGACAACCCGCGGGCAGCGGTCGAAGCAGGGACGGTGGCGATCACCATGCTGCCGACCGCCGAGATCGTGCTCGACGTGCTCGCTGATGCGCTTGAGGACTGGCCCCGGGGGACGGTCTGGCTGCAGATGAGCAGCGTCGGCGCAACGGAGTCCGACACGCTTGCCTCCGCGGCCACCGATCGCGGCGTGACGCAGTTCGACGCCCCGGTCTCGGGCAGCACCCAGGTCGCGCGCGCCGGCAAGCTCACCGTGCTCGCCTCCGGCCCCGAAGAGGGGCGAGATGCAGTGATGCCGGTGCTCGAGGCACTCGGCTCTGTCCACTGGGTCGGCCCCGCCGGCAACGGATCACGCCTGAAGCTCGCTGTGAACAACTGGATGGTCGGCTCGGTCACCGCGCTTGCCGAGACGCTCGCGCTGTGCGAAGCGATGGACCTCGACCCTGACCACCTCGTCAGCCTGCTGGACGGCGGACCGCTCGGCTCACCCTATGGCGTGCAGAAGCTCGGCGAGATGCGCGAGGGGTCCTATCCCGCGGGCTTCCCGGTGCGCCTCGCGCTCAAGGACCTGCAGCTCGTGGAGGAGGTCGCCAGGCAAGCGGAACTGTCGTTGCCGCTACTCGGCGTGCTGCTCGACCGCTTCCGCGCCGCCGAAGCCGGCGGACACGCTGACGAGGACCTCGCGGCAGTGTTCGAAACCGTCATGAGCCGCTGAAACCCGAAGCGCAAACAATCAAGAGCTGATCCAACCGTCGCGAACCAAGCGTCAGTCCTGATCTGGGCCGTCGAGCCAAAGGGAGCGTCAGACGACCTTGCCGACCTTGCTGCTCACCCCGTTTACGCTGAGGTCCGATGGAGATTCCCCGTCCCAACGAGTCGCTCGCGGACGCTGAGCGCTCACTCAAGCTCGTCCGGGCGTATTACGAACACGCGGACGATCAGGCGTCGCTCTTTCAAGCAGGCGCAGTTCGCTGGCGGCTCGCAGACCCTGCTCGATGACATTGCAGAGGCCCTTGTCGCGATCGCAGAATCGGAGCCACGCGACTTTGAGCGCTACCGACGGCTGGCGGAAGCCGACGCAGAAAGGCTGGCAACTGAACTCCCCGACGAGAACTTCGAGGTCGAAGGCCGGTCGGGATTCGAGCACGCTCGCGCGGCCACGTCAGACCTCTACGTGATGGCCGAAGCGCTTCGCAGGGTCCAGACTCTCTTGAAGAAGCCGAGGCGCATCGAGATGTCGCGCCTAGAGCTCCCCGACTAGCCCACGCCCGCTGGCGTCGCGGAGGAGGCGTGCGCTCGCGGCTGTCTGGGCGCTTGAATGCGAGCGCCCGCCGGACGAAGGTGATCTGGCTGGAGTGACCGGACCCCGTTCATCGGTCCACCTGCTGTGAGAGCTGGTGGTTGGTAGGTAGTGCCAGGTTAGGGTTCGCGCCGGCGTTGAACGGAGCGAGCCCGTAGGGCGAGCGCAGTTCAGCGCTGGCGCGCGCCGTGGTCGCGCTCCCAGCGGTCTTGAACGCCGCCGGGGTCATCATCCCGTGCGCTCGGTGGGGCCGGCTGCGGTTGTAGTCCTGGCGGAAGTCCTCGACCATCACCTTGGCCTCGGCCAGGCAGGAGAACACCTCGACGGCGAGCAGCTCGTCGCGGACGCGGCTGTTGAAGACTCCACGAACGGGTTCTCCCACGGGGCTGCCGGGTTCGATGAACGCCGCGCCGGTCCGGGAGAAGCGACACCAGTCCGCAGCGCGGCGGAGGTCATCTCCGGCCCGTTGTCACAGCGCACGAGCTCCGGCCGGCGGCCGCTGCTCGGGGACGATCCGGTCGAGCACGTCGACGACCTTGTCGGCGTCGATCCGCCGCTCGGCCTCCATCGCCAGCGCTTCGCGGGTGAACTCGTCAACGACGTAGAGCAGCTTGACCTGCCGGCCGTCGTCGGTCACGTCGAACTGGAAGTCGAACGCCCACACGTGATCGGGGCGCTCGGCGCGCAGCCGGTCGCCCGGCACGGTCGATTCCCCGCGCCGCTGGCGTTTGCGACGCTTCTGCGGCACCCGGAGCCCTTCCTCGCGCCACAGCCGCTGCGTCCGCTTGCGGTTGATCGGCCAGCCCTGATCGAGCAGATGCTGATGCGCCTGGCGGTAACCCCACCGCGGCCGCTGACGTGAGAACGCCCGCAGCTGCGCCCGCAACGCCGCGTCATCCTGGGCCACCGCGGCTCGTGGCGCTGAGTCGACCGAGGCTGACCGAAATACCGGCACGCCCGCCGCTCCGACAGACCGAGCCGGTCCTGCAGCATGCAGACCGCTCGGCGTCGACGCGACGGGCTCACCAATTTCCCCTTCGCGATCTCCTTCAACGCCGCGATCTCCAGCACCTGATCGGCGACGATCCGCTTCAACTTGGCGTTCTCGGCCTCGAGCTCCTTCAACCGCTTGACGTCGTCGGCCTTCATCCCACCGAACTGAGTCCGCCAACGGTGATACGTCGCCTCCGAGACCTCCAGATGCTTCCAGACCTCCGGCAGCTCCATCCCCTCGCCCAGCAGCCGGTCGGCCTCCCTCAGCTTGCGGACGACCTGCTCCGGCGTGTGCCTGCGTCGCGACATGCGATAGCTCCTTCGACCCATTGTCCAGGGTCGTTGAAGCTCTCACAAAGGGCGGACCGACCTCAGGGGAGCCGGGCAGTATCCCCTGGACCCGCACCTCGCTCGTGAACGCCAACCGCGGTACGGCCGCCTCGGGCCTGCCAGCCGCGTCCTTCGGCCGAGGTGCGTTCGTCCAGCTCAAGGGAGAGCAGCGTGGACCAGAAGCGCCGCGCCCGCTCAGGGTCGTCGGCGGGGAATTCGATCAGCACAAGCGGATCGCTCACCCCCGCGACGATATCCACTGACGCGGCGCCTGTCGTCGTGTCGCGTCTGGCGTCCCCGGTGGAGAGACTTCGCGATCTCGCTGTTGCTCCTGACTGGTGGCCCAGTCGCACCTGAGCGAGTGGCGGCGTCGTAACGGCTCGGGAATCGCGGCGCCCACCCTCGAGCGCGGGAAGCAGCGGCACCGCTGCGCCCAGCCCTGCGGTCGCGGGAGCGTTACCCGACGATCGCTACCGAGTCGAACTCACTCGGGAGCCGGGAGACCTGTAGGCCGGCCCCTGAGCGTCCCGGTCGAAGTCCTCGCGCCCCCGGTGGTTCGGCGCTCTGACGGCCGGTTGAGGTCCAAGCAGCTGACGGCCGGGACTGCCGTCCCGGCCGTCAGCGGGCCCTTACGTCACTTTCTACGGACTCGTCAACACCGGGGTTGCGATGCGCTGGAACACGTTGTCGCGCATCGTCGCGGCCACGTGACCGCCGATCCCCAGCCAGATCCCATAGGTGTCGTTCCTGATCCGGTTGTCGGCGATCGTAACTGCGACTGGAACCGATCCGGAGAACACCAGGATGCCGGTCGTCGCGTGATCGCTGGCGCCGCCATCGAGCGGATCGCCACCGGTGTTGTTCTTGGCAATCGTGTTGTGGACGATCCGGTTGCCGCTGAGGTCCTCGAACTGGCCCGGGCCGACCGTGTGGGCGTGCATCGTCACGCCCGCCAACTCGTTTCCGGCGATGTAGTTGTATTTGACGAGGTTGTCGTAGGACGCGGTGCCCGGGCCTGCGTTGGCGAACAGCACGCCGGCGCCCTCGCCCTTCGTCCCGTTGTCCGTGATCCGATTACGCTCGATGACGTTGTCATAGACGCCGGCCTTGTGAGGCTGCGGCATGCCCGTAGCACTGAGCGCGTTCGGGTTGTGTCCAGGAGCCGTGACGCCGCAATCGAACAGGTTCTTTGTGATGGTGTTGTGCGCGACGACGTTGCCGTGCGTGGGCCCGAACTCGTCGGTCAGCAGCACCCCGCCGCTGTTCCCCATGACGAGGTTGTGGCTGACGATCGAGTCCGCGACCCCCATCAGGTGGATCCCCTCGCCGCAGTCACCGGGGACCTGACCAGCCGCCGCGCACTGCGGGTACGGCGAGTGCGCTGCCGGCGGGATCCCGCCGGTGTCGTTGCCGAGGACGCGGTTCCTCCGAATCACCACGTGGCTGATGCTGCCGCCCTTCAGCGAACCGGTGGCCAGGATGCCTTCGCCGAGCGCGGCCGTGACGGTCAGACCCTGAACCTTGACGCTCCCGGACTTGATCGTGATCCCAGCGAGGCAGGCGGCAGTTCCCGGACCCTTCGGTCCCAGCTGGTCGCACTTGCCATTCGCACGGTGGGACCCGTGGATGACCGCGCCATGCCTGCCGGTTAGCGTCAACGGCGCGGAGATGATCACGTCCTGGTGGTAGTTGCCACGGCAGACGACCACGGTCGCCCCCTTGGCAGCTGCGTCAACGGCCGCTTGAACGGTCTTGTATGCAGCTGAGCGGCAGTTGCGATCGGCGGCGCCGATCTTGCGGTGCGGCGACACGTAGAGTGTCCCCTTGTGCTTCTGGCCGTGGCTGGCCTGGCCGCCGTTGCTGGCCAGCGCGACGCCGCTGCTGGCCAGCGCGGCGCCGCTGCCGGCGAGCAACGCGCTCGACAGCAGCACAGCCGCCGAGTGGTAGCGAAGTCTCATCAAAGCCTTCCCCCATAGAACGATAGGTTGCCGCCTCCGCCCGAAGGGGACGCCACGTCCCGGCGACGCGACGGCGGCGGCGCGACACTAACAGGATCAGCGTGCTCGGAGGAGAAAAATGGCGGGTGGGTTCAGGTCGATGGCGCCACGAGGATGACACTTGGCTGCAAACCGCACATTTGCAGGCCAAACGCAATAACTGCGGGCGACACCTTCCTGTTAGCGCAGGTTGGACGAGGCCACAATTACCGAGTCCGGGACGCGGTTGGGGACCATCATCGATGGCGGGGCATCGGTCGTCGGCCCTGGGATGAGGTTTCAACGCCGCTGAGCGGACCCCGTTCATGGGTCCACCTGCTGTGAGAGCTGGTGGTTGGTAGCTGGTCCCAGGTTAGGGTTTGCGCCGGCGTTGAGCGGAGTGAGCCCGTAGGGCGAGTGCAGCTCAGCGCTGGCGCGCGCGGCTTCGTGGGCGGTCTCCCAGCCGGTCTTGAACGCCGTCGGGGGTCATCATCCCGTGCGCTCGGTGCGGGCGGCAGCGGTTGTAGTCCTGGCGGAAGTCCTCGACCATCACCTTCGCCTCGGCCAGGCAGGTGAACACCTCGACGGCCAGCAGTTCGTCTCGGACGCGGCTGTTGAACGACTCGACGAACGGGTTCTCCCACGGCGATCCGAGTTCGATGAACGCCGCGCCGGTCCGGCTGAAGCGACACCAGTCCCGCAGCGCGTTGGAGGTCATCTCCGGCCCGTTGTCGCAGCGCACGAACTCAGGCTGGCCGCCCCGTTCGGCGACGAGCCGGTCGAGCACGTCGACGACCTTGTCGCCGTCGATCCGGCGCTCGGCCTTCATCGCGAGCGCCTCGCGGGTGAACTCGTCCACGACGTAGAGCAGCTTCACCGCACGACCGTCATCGGTCACGTCGAACTGAAAGTCGAACGCCCACACCTGATCGGGACGCTCCGCCCGCAACCGGTCGCCCGGAACAGTCGTTTCCTCACGCCGCTGGCGTTTGCGGCGCTTCTGGGGCACGCGGAGCCCTTCCTCGCGCCACAGCCCGCTGCACCCGCTTGCGGTTGATGCTCCAGCCCTCCTTGAGCAGATGCTGATGGGCTTGGCGATACCCCCACCGCGGTCGCGTGCGCGAGAACGCCCGCAGTTCGGCGCGCAGCGCCGCGTCATCCACCGCGACGATCGGCTCGCGTCGCTGCGTCGACCGGGGCTGCCCGACATATCGGCACGCCCGTCGCTCCGAGATACCGAGGCGGTCCTGCAGCATGCAGACCGCCCGGCGCCGCTCACGCTGGCGGGTGTGAGAGGCTTCGTGAATGAGTGTGATCGAGGATCGCCTGGTTGAACGGGATTCAAGCTTCCAGCACCACTGGAAGCTCCTGCCGGGGTCCGGCTCCCGTATGAGTCGGTCCGAGTGCATGGTGGTCTTGCCTACATCTCCGGCCATGGACCGTTCGACGGGAGTCGCCAGCTTTTCTACGGCAGCGTCGGCGCCGAGCTCTCGATCGAGCAGGCGTATGACGCCGCGCGCGCGACAGCCCTCTCGATGCTCGCCTCGCTCAAGCACGAGCTGGGCGACCTGGACGAGGTGAAGGCCTGGATCAAGGTTCTCGGTTTCGTCAAGTGCGCGGAGGGGTTCAACGTCACCCCCGCGGCGGTCAACGGCTTCAGCGACCTCATCCTCACTCTCTGGGGTCAGGCCGGACGCCACGCGCGTTCAGCCATCGGGGCCGACGAGCTGCCGATGGGCATGCCGGTCGAGGTCGAAGCGATCGTCACGCTGGGCTGATTCAGCCGGGACGGCTGCTCGCGAACGGGAAGCTCGCCAGCCATGCCACTCTGGCTTCTGATTGCGCTGTCGCAAAGTCGACATGAGGAGTTGCGCCCTCTCACCGACGGCGAACGAGCGCCCGGACGACCGCGGCGCCGACGAGGCAACTCATTGCTGGAGTGTGACCCTCTGCCTGCCGACGCCGGCGCCACGCAGCGGTGCGTCGACTGCGGCCAAGACCCGACTCGACCGCACTGGCGGCGGTTGACCCGCGCTGGCCTGAGGTGGCTCTCAGGCCCCAAAAGCCCGCGGAAGCATCCCGTTTTGCCGCCAGGCGCGGGCTCCCGGCGGCAGCGACGGGACGCACGCGTGCCGCGGGCCGCTGGTGACACTCGTCCGTTCGTCTTTCCCTTTTCTTCCCCCCGCAAGAAATCGCCTGTAACCACGGGCGTTTTCGAGGATACGTGCCGGTCTCGAAAACCGGTATGGGCTAGCAGTCCATCGGGGGTTCGAATCCCCCCTCTCCGTTTTTCGCGCCCTGGCGCGCCTGTTGACCCGGCCAACCCGGGTCAACCGATCAGGCGGGTGCGACGGACGATCAGCCGGAAGCCCTTCGGTTCGGTCTCGGGCGATCTGAGCCTGGCCGCCGTCGGGGTACGAACTGTTGGGGGAGCCCGCTGAGTCCCGGACTGTGGGTCAGCCGCCGTCGACCTCCTGCGGCGGTCGCTCCAGTGTCTGCGCCATCCCCCGCTCGAGGGCCTCGATCAGGTGAGGCCGGAGACGTACTGCCGGGATGATGGCGTCGATCGAACCGATCCGGAGGGCCCGTTCGACTGTGTGGACGCGGTCGAACTCGTGCGCGACCTCGCCGAGCTTGTTTGAGCGCGCTGAAGCCCTTTCGCCGGCCAGTGCGACGCGCAGCGAGGCTCGCTCGCCGCCCTCGGTGCCGTCCAGATAAGACTTGAGCTCGACGATCCTCGGATCGGCGTCCGTGCGGGTGTTGACCTCGCGTGCGAAGACCGTCGCCGCCGCCGGAGCGCCGCCGATGACCGACGCGTAGGAGCCTTCGACGGCGATGACCTGCATGTTGTCGTGGAGCGTGCCCGAGAAGACCACGAAGGCTCCTCCGTGATAGCGGGACACGACACAGAAGACGATCGGGCCGTCGAAGTTGACGATCGCGCGGCCGATCTCTGCCCCGTATTCGAGCTGCAGCTTGCGCAGGGATTCCGGTGAGCCGTCGAAGCCGGAGAGGTTGGCCAGCACCACCAGAGGCCGGTTGCCGCTGGCGGCGTTGATGGCCCGGGCCACCTTCTTCGACGACCGTGGAAAGAGCGTTCCCGCCGTCCACTGGTCAGGTCCGTCAGCGGGGAGGAAGCCGCTGCGGCGCAGCGGCCGGGATTCGATGCCGAGCACGGTCACTGGATAGCCGCCCAGGTGGGCGTCGAACACGACCGCGCTCTCGGCGCCCGCCATTGCCGCCCAGCGCTCCAGTGGCCGGTGGTCCTGGTCGGCGACCGCCCGCATCACGGCTCGGATGTCGAAGGGCTTCTTGCGCTCCGGATTCGTCTCCATCGAGAAGATGTCGCCCACGGTCCGGAAGTCGCTGTTCGGTGCGTAGTGCGGAGAGCTGCACACATCGCGGTCGATTGGATCGGTGCTCGGTGCGCGTCGCGGGAATCGCTCGCCGGGAGCGACGTATGTGTGCTCGTAGTGGGCAAACAGGATCTCGCAGGCGGCCACCAGGTCAGGCGCCCAGTATTGGGCCTGGCCGTTGGGTCCCATGATCCGGTCATAGCCGCCGATCCCGAAGTTGTCCTCGGCCGAGACGCCACCCGAATAGTCGAGGGCCTGCTTGCCGGTCAGCACCATCGCGCTGTCGGGCGTCATCACAAGGATGCCGCGGGTGTGCAACAACATCGTGGCCTCCGCGTTCCAATAAGGCTGGGCGCCGACGTTGATCCCGGCGACCACGACGTTGACCTCGCCACGGGCCTGTGTGAAGGTGATCAGGCGCCGCAGCACGCGCGAGATCCAGTCCATGTTCTCCGTGCCGCTGTCCATCGAGATCTTGGCTCCGGCCGACACCGCGAGCCACTCGACGGGGACGTTCATCTCCGCGGCGAGGTCAATCGCCCGCATGATGCGAACGGCCTCGGGCTCGGCGATCGCGCCCAGTGCCTTGGTCGGGTCGCCGAAGATCGCTACCCGCACCATTCCCTCCGGATAGCGGTCCGTGATCGTGCGCACGACGCCGACGACGATCCCGGCCCGATTGGCGCCGAAGGGCCGCTGCACGGGCATCAGCCGGCCGTCGTCCTCGAGGTCATACTCGGTGAACGTTCCGCCCGCGCCAGTCAGCACGGGCACGAGCTCGTAGGGGTACACCGTCCCGCGGCGCCTGGCACGCAGCACCTTCTGGGCATACTCGTCGAGCGTCGACAGCGGCTCGGCTGCAGGCTCGGCAACCGAGAGCGTGGTCCCCACGCCGGGCTGATAGGAGAAGCCGAGAGCCATGTTGCGCAGCTCGCCGTCCGGCGGAGCTGGGACGCGGGCTTCAATCAACACCTCCTCCAGGCCCAACCCGGCGGTGATCGGAGCCAGCGTGCGCGTGACCTCAACCAGCTCGTCAAGCGGCACGTCTATCGACGGCCAGGCATAGAGGAGGACGCGGTTTCCGTACAGGCGCTGGCTGGGTGGACGCCGGGCCTGCACGCGGCGGATGCCATCGAGGCATGCCGCCAGGACACGCTCGGGCTCGGGCAGTGCGGTGAGCCGGCCCGCCGCGTCGCGCACGGGCGTGAGATCGCGCAACTCGGCCAGCGCCACGAGACGCTCGTCGGACGGGTTCTCGCGCGCCGCGCAGTGGAACAGGTGGACGTCCTCGGCCGCCTCCAGGCGCGTCAGCTCGAAGTTGGCGAGCCGCCAGAGGCGGAGACGCCGAGCGATCATCGGGTGCAGCTCGCGGGTGACGCGCTCCTCTTGAAAGCCCCCCTCGACGGAGCGGAACACGAAATGATGCACGTCGGCACCAGCCCGACGGCCGACCGCCACGGCCACCGCCACGCTCCGTACCGCCGAGGGCAGCCGTGCCGCGTTGAGCGCTTCGCCCAAATCGCCGGCCATGGTCTCGGTATCGGGCGGTGGCTCGCTCCAGCGAAGGTAAAAATCGACAACCGCTTCGGAGGTGGGGGGATCGGATGCCAGAGCGCCGACAGCCGCAGCGGCGGCGGGCAGCTCCGCGGCATCGGCGAGCGTCGCGATCAGCTGGACCCCGCGGTTCTCGAGCGAATAGCGCGCGGAGAGGAGCTGGCGTCCGTCGAGGCGCGACGAGCGCACCCCCTCCAGCGCAACGATCTTGTAGTAACGGCGCGTGAGCACCTCGAGCAGCGGCCCGTGACCCGCCTCCCCGCCGATGCCCTCTCCCAGTAGTCGGATCAACGGCTCCGGGCTGGCGACGAGAGCCTCAATGCGCTCGGCATGGTCAGCGGCGTCGGGGTGGGCGGCGAGGTAGCGCAGCTGGTCCCGCGCGGCAGCAAGGACTCGTGCGCGGGCATCCTCGATCATGGGGCGATCGAAGATCCGAAAGCGAACGCTGCGCGCGAGCTCGCCGACCGCCGGATACCGTACCTGGGCGGCCACGATGAGTCGGTCAAGCGTCTCGTGAAACTCGTCGCGCAGTGGCTCAGGCAGCGCCTCGGCCTGCTGAAGGCGTTGGTCCAGGAGCGCCATCACGGCGAGAACCTGTGACCGGGCGCGCTGGTGGCCGAGGAAGATCCTGTACACCGCCTCTTCGAGCTCAGGCCCGCGCTCCAGCTCGCGCACGCCGTAATGGCCCAGCGCGCGCGCGAGTCTGGCGACGAACATCTCCGGCAGGCCTTCGCGCTCGACATCGAGCGAGCGGAGGTACGACCGAAAGTGCTCGCGGGGACTGCGGACGCGTTCGCCTTCCTCCTCGTCGAGGTCTTCTCGCTCCGCCGCCGCCCAGTTACGGGAGAGCTCAGCCAAGTCGGCAAAAATAGTGAGAATCTCGAGCTCGCCGTGAAGCAGCTCGGGATCATCCGGGGGCAGTTGGTTCCGTGCGCGCTGAAACTCGCCGACGAGGCGGTGGGCCTCGTCCACGCTGACGTCGAATCCCATGATCAGACTGCGCAGGGCATCCAAATGCTCTCGCGCGCGGGGACGGGCGCCGGGATCCACTACCGCACCTGGTGTGCCGAAGCCGATGCGCGGGGCATCGGGCGCCGTCACACCTTCGATCTCCCGCGGCTCGAAGCTCACGAGCGGCGCTCCCGCGTTGACGTGGGTGCTCCCGGCAACGAGCACCTCCCGGATCCGCCCGGCGTGCGTGGCCACAACCGTCATCTCCATCTTCATGGCCTCCAGAACCGCGACCGGCGATCCTGCCTCCACCTCGTCACCCGGCGCCACGATCACCGCAACGACCAGCGACGACGAGGGAGCCCGCACCACCCCTCCCTCGTCTCGCGACACGCGATGAGCGACCCCCTGAACCTCCACGAGGTGATCCGGGCCGTCGGTTACCGAATCGACAGCGAACGCTCCCCCGTCGGTCACCAGCCGGTGAGCGAAGCCGTGAAGAGGCTCGACGTGGACGTCCACTGTCGCGGTGTCGGCCGCGATCTTGTACCGACGCGGGCCCGCCTGCGCGACAGCAAGACGATAGGCCTGCCCCCGGTGTCGGAGGTCGACCATCCGGCCGATCTCGTGGCTCGCCTCCGAGCGCCCGCGACTGGCGGCCGCATAGAACTCGCGGCGCTCGAGCGCCTGCTCGGAGTCGTATATGTCGATCGCGGCGGCGAGCAGGGCGACATCGGCGTGGCGAGTCAGGATGTGACCATCCGAGGCGACGAGGCGGTCCAGCCAGCCGGTGTCGGCAGTGCCCGCGATCAGTTCCGGGCGATCGAGCAGATCGAGGAGTAACGCCTTGTTCGTCGTCCCTCCACGCACGACCACGCTCGTGTCCGCTAGAGCGCGGAGCAGCCGCGCCCTCGCCTCCCGCCGGTCCCGCCCCCAGCCGGCAACCTTGGCGATCATCAAGTCGTACTCGTCAGCGATCACGTCACCCTCGGCGACGCCCGTGTCGACACGCACCCCGGGCCCGAAGGGCAGCCTCAGCCGCTCGATCGTCCCTGGTGCGGCAGCGAACCCCCGTTCGGGGTCCTCGGCGTTGAGCCGAACCTCGATCGCGTGGCCCGACTCGGGCGGCGGCTCCCCGTCCAGGTGACCGCCGCCGGCAACGTGAAGCTGCAACTTGATCAAGTCGAGCCCCGTGGTCATTTCTGTCACCGAGTGCGAGACCTGCAGGCGCGGGTGTACTTCAAGAAACGCGAAGGTCTGGTTATCGGGTTGGTAGAGGAACTCAACGGTGCCGACGTTGCGATACCCGACTGACCGGGCAAGAGTGACCGCCGCGGCTCGCAGCTCGCGCTCCTGTTCGGGGCTGAGCACCGGGGAGCTCGACTCCTCGATCAGCTTCTGGTTGCAGCGCCGGATCGAGCCGTCGCGCACGCCTGTTGTCCAGACAGCGCCGTGATGGTCGGCGATGATCTGAACCTCGACGCGACGTGCTCCTGAGATACGGCGCTCGATGAACACCGTCGCGTCCGCGGCGCACCGCAGTGCATCGGTGCGCGCGCTCTCGAACGCCAAGGTGAGCTCCCGATCACAAGCAGCCGAGCGGATACCCCGACCGCGCCCACCGGCCCGAGACTCGATCGCGACCGGATAGCCGAATCTGCGGGCATACTCGACGGCCGCGTCCACGCTCTCCACCGGGACGCGGCTCCAAGCAGCGACCGGTACGCCCAACTGCTCGGCGAGCAACTTGGCGGCAGTCGTGTCGCGCAGACGCCGCACGACCTCCGCTGGCGGACCGATGAAAGCAACGCCGATGTCGGCGCACATCTCAGCAAAGCCGGGGTCCTCGGCGACGAAGCCCCAACCGACCCAGGCCGCGTCAGCCTTGCTCGCGCGAAGCGCTCGTTCGAGCTCGCGATGGTCGAGGTAGGGGCGCTGCCCCTCGATGAGCACCGCCTCGTCGGCTTCGCGCACAAACATCGCGCTGCGTTCGACCTCGGAATGCAACGCGATCGTCCGCATCCCCCAACCGTGCTCGAGGTTGAGCTCCCCGACCGCGCCGAGCAGCCGCACTGCGGCCTCGCCACGGTTGACGATCGCTACGCGTGTGAATCCGGGGTCACCCTCCGAACGCCGCTCGGACATCTTCCAAGGAGGTGGTCACGTTCGCTTCCGGAACCGTCATCAGCTCGGACTGTTCGGTCCGCTCGGGAACCACGATGGCGGGATCGATCCGAATCACCGTGTAGCCACCGACCGCGCCGGCCCCGAAGGCCGGTGTGAACACGCGCATCGGGCGGTCGATCACGCCCTCCCTGACGGCGTCATAGATCGCGAGCGGGATGCTGGCGGCGGAGACGTTGCCCACCTTCTCGACGTTGAAGTACAGGCGATCAGCCGAGAGGCCGGCGGCGACCGCCATCTGGACGACCATCGTCTTGTTAGCCTGGTGGGGAACGACGAGATCGATGCTGTCGAGCAGCGAGCCGCCGCCGCCTTCGGAGCAACGTAGCGCGCGGAGCTCGCCCATCATCTGGACCAGATAGCGTTCGACGAGCGCCTTCACCTCCGGCCCGTAGACCGTGATGTTGTTGTCGAACTCCGGGTTGGGCCAGATGATCGAATTCACCTGGCTGATCGGACCGCTGGCGTAGATCTGCACGACCTCGATGTCGGGCGACGCACCTGGCGGGGCAGGCCCGATGACCAGCGCCGACGCCCCGTCGCCGAAGATCATCCGGGACGGACGGACGCTGCCGATCTTGTCCGAGAACTTCTCGGCACACACAAGGAGCACCGGACGGTTTACCTCTTGGATGAGGCGGACCGCCTCGCCCAGGCCGTAAGGGAAACCAGCGCAGGCCGCGACGACGTCAAACGAGCCGTGCGTCTGGAGGATCCCGAGCTGGCCGGAAAGCCAGGTCGCGACTGACGGGATCAGCCTCGTGCTCGTGCACGAACAGAAGACGACCGATCCGATCTCCTCCGGCCGCCGGCCAGCACCCTCGAGCGCCTCCCGCGCCGCCTGAAGAGAGATGTGCTCGAGTCGGCGCTCCGTGTAGAGCCGCGCCTCGATCCCGGTCTTCTCCGTGATCTCATCGGCGGTCATCGGCGACCAGCTATGGGCCGCGTTGCGGATCACATCCTCGTTCGTGCAGACATGCTCACCCTTGACGACCGCCAGCGACTCGAGACGGGGCATGAGCGCGAATTGCTCACCGACAACGACCGGCATGAACGGCTCGACGGGCTCTCGCACCTCGGTGGCCGGTGCGGGCCGTGGGCGCGCGGGGCGCCCGGTCTTCACGCGCCGAATGAACTCAAGCACCTCATGGTTTCGCGGTACGAACGCAACGACGAAATCGTCATCGCCGATCCTCCCCACCTCTTCCAGCCGCGTTCGGGCCAGATCCCACGGATACTGATTGTGCAAAACCATCGCTAAACGGTGAAGCGGCTCGAGCTCGGGCACCGTCTCCGTACAGTCGAGGATCTCCTGGTAGCTGCGGATCGGATAGTCCGGGTCGTGGCTGGGGAAGCAGAAAGTGAGGTTCCGTGGGTCGCTTGTGATCTCGGCCACAGTGGGTTTCACAGGCGGGAGCTCGGTCGCGTGGTGGCGCTTGTGGCGAAAGATGTCGAACAGGAGCGTGAAGATGCGGTCCTCGGCGTCGGCGTCCGACGCGGGGGGTAGCTCGGTCCACGCCGCGGCTACGGCCGCGATCTTTTGCTCGCCATGATCCCAGGGAGTCAGCAGCGGCAAGAACACGTCTTCGCGGTGGCGCGGAAGATCCCGCCACCGAGTCGGACGCTTCTCGTACATCGTCATCGCGTAGCGGTTGCCCCAGACAAGGTTCACCGCGAGATCGCGCAGCAACTCGTAACGCGAGCGATAAGCGCCCGAATCGACCCTCTCCAAGATCTCAGTGCCGGTCGGCGCCTTGGCTTCGAAGTCGCGCCTGATCACCGCCCCCAACTGCTCCAGGGTCTCGAGAACCGAGAAGTCCAACTCGGCGATGAAGTTAGAAGGAAAAACGAGTCGGCCATGGCCGTTGACAACAAAAGGCCTCATCGCTCCCCCGCCCACGCACTTCTCCCCCGCCCAGGTACTCTTCCCCACCAGGCGCTTGCGATGCTCCTCCCGCCGAGGCTCCAAAGAGTCTGAGTCATTCGTTCGGTCCATCCATGAAGCAGTCCGCGGAGAGCATCTCATATGTCGTACTCCCCCTGGGACTTGCCGTCAGCGCGCCCTCGATGAAAGCTCTGCTGAGTTGAGCCTCGCGCGTGACGCCCGAACGGTGGCGGCGGGGTCGCGCCTCAGCAAGTCCGAGCCGGAGCCGCCCTGGGGGTATGCGACCAGCGGTGGTAGCGTCGGCTCATGCTGAAGTCGCGACGGGTCGCTTCGGCTCGGCCTCCGCCCGGCGGTGCGGTGTTGTCGTCGAGCGGGAACCGGCGCTACGCGGCGCGAGCACAGGAGCTGTTGCGAGCGCTGCTCGACGGCTTCAAACGAGCACGACCTCCTGACCTACGCGAGCGCGATCTCGTTTCAGATCCTGACCGCGACCATCCCGTTCCTGTTGTTCGTGCTCGGCGTGGCCTCATCGCTGCATCTGAACACGTGTGGAGAGACCATCTGGAGCCTCAGCTTCGGGCGATGTCTCAAGCGCGGTGTTCGCAGTGATCGAGAATGCAGTCAACAACGTCTTTGCCACCCGGCGCGTGCTGTGGGCCACGGTCGGCGGCGCACTGGCACTCTGGCAGGTGTCGGGGGCCGTGCGCGCAGTGATGGGCGCGCTCGCCCGGATCTACGGGGCATCAACCGAGCGATCGTTTGTCAGGCGCTACGTGATCTCATTTGTGCTCTCGATCGAGGTCGGCGCGTGCTTTACCTCAGCGGCACTTTGCCTGCTGTTGGCACCGTTCTTCTCGGTCGGCCCACCCCAGCCTGCCTGGTACGTGTTCGCGTTCATGGTGCGGTGGGCGCTGGTCGTGGCACTGCTGCTGCTAATCGTCGGACTACTGGTCCGTCATGCTCCAGCGACGCACCAGACGTGGCGCTGGGTCAGCCTCGGCGCGACGATCGTGATCACCTCCTGGATGCTCGTGTCGCTCGCCTTCTACTCTCTATCTGACCGAGCTTGCGTCCTATCAGTCGGTGTTCGGCAGCCTCGCCGCCGTCATCGTCGTGATGGCCTACCTCTACGTCTCAACGACAGTGTTCTTACTCGGAGCCCAGCTCGACGCCATCATCCGCGCGCAGGCCACCGGCACGTTGTCAGGTGTCTACCCGACTCCCGATAGCCACAAGCTCAGAGACGACGGCCATTGGACCCCCAGATCCACAAAAGAGCCAGGAAGCAGGCCATTTTGCCGCCGGCGCGAGCCCTACGTCCACTGTGGATGCCACCCGCCGGCAACGGAGCCCACGAGCATGTCGAACTGCGAAAGCGCAGCTGTCGCGCGGGCCAACTCGAGTCAGACGAGCGCCCAGCATCGTCTGGGAGCCCGGAAGCGATGTTGTTCTCGATCGATCGGCTCCTCGAGACGGCTGTCCGTTCGTCTCGCCCCGCCGCCGCTGGACCGAGCGGCGGCGGGGGTGGGGACGGCCGGCGCTCGTCAGCTGCCGGAGGTGTCGTCGGCCTCGAAGCCGTCGATCGTTGTGTAGGTGCCGGAGAGCTTGGTCACCGTCACCGTGTGCTGCCCCGCCGCGAGGCTCTGGTCCTGCCAGATGACCTGGTTGCTCTCACGCTGGCTGCCGGGGGCAGCGTGCTCACGACCTGCTGCGGGCCGCCGTCGACGCTGATGCCGACGTTGCCCTGATCGGTGTAGAGCTCGCCGTACACCTTGACTCCGGTGCCGATGAACGTCCAGCTCGCCGTGCCGCCGTTCGTCGTCGTGTAGTGGATGTCGTCCTGGTAGTCGCCCAGCCCGCGGTTGGACGAGTAGTTCCAGTCCGCCGAGTACACGATCGACGAGTCGGTGTCGTTGATGCGCATGCTCGCGGGCGGGGATCCGCCGACGTCGATCAGCGTCGGGGAGGAGGTCGCGCTGCCGCCACTGGCGTCGGTCGCCGTCGCGGTCAGCGTGTGCTCGCCCGGCGAGAGCGAGCCGACCGTGCAGGACCAGGTCCCGCCGCTCGGCCTGGCGTCGCAACCGCTGAACTGGGCCCCGTCGATCTCGACGGAGACCGTCGTCGCGCCGGCGGCGGTGCCGCTCACCTGGAGATCGCTCGCGCTCACGTCGACCGACCCGGGGTCGGGCGAGGTGATCTTCGGAGCCTGGACCGGGGTGCCGACGACCGCCTGGGCGGGGTTGGCGCCGGCCGGCACGGTCGCGATCAGGAACCCGGGCGAGAGGCGCCTTGACGCTCGTCGCCGGCTGACCGGAGAACGTCACCGGCGTCGAGGACGTGAAGCCCTCGCCCCCGATGAGCACCGCGTTGGGGATCGCCGCGCTCGCCGAGGACTCCGGCGAGACGTAGAACGCCTGCGGCCGTGAGATCAGCCGCGCCGCGTCGGCCCCGTCGACCCCGGCGCCGTCGATCGCCGAGGCCGGGAGGTCGTTCGGTCCCGGCGCGTCGGGGATGCTCGTGTTCTGCGAGGCGAACGTGGTGATCGACACTCCGCTCGGCAGGCAGAAGTAGCTCTCGAATCCGCCGGAGGCCATGTTGCCCTCCAGACCGAACGGTCCGGTCGGGTCACAGCCGCCCTGGGCCGAGTTCCCGTTCACCTTGAAGGCGACGTTGTCCTGCCAGTTGATGTACTCCGACCCGGCGTCGTCGTACATGACCGGCGAGAACCCGACCTTGTCGTAGGCGACGTTGCCGACCGCCTGCATGCCGTTCGCGAGTGTCGCCGTCTGGTTGACCGTGCCGTCGGGGTTGTCGACGTACTGCGCCTGGTGGCCTTCGATGTACATCGCGCCACCGTCGTTCAGCGTCTGCATGTAGTCGTGGATGAGGTTGTCCGAGATCCGGTTGAACCCGTTGACGTTGGTCGAGTTCTGGGAGTGCGTCTGATCGTCGACGTGACCCGTCCGACCCCCTGCCCTTCAACCTCCGCGACCGCCGCATCGGTGAGCTCTTCGGCGATGGCCTTGACACGCAGGAGCGCGTCGATGCGAAGCGGCTCGTCTACTCCTTGCGCACGCTGGGCGGTGATGTCAGCGAGCCCCATGCCATAGGCCGAAAGCAGCGACGAGAACGGATGGATGAGCACGGTCGTAATCGCCAGCGCGTCGGCGACGTCGCACGCATGCTGCCCGCCCGCGCCGCCGAAGCAGTTGAGCGCATAGCGCGTCACGTCGTAGCCGCGCGCGACTGAAATTGTCTTGATCGCCTCGGCCATTTTCGCAACCGCAATGGCGAGAAACCCGTCGGCGACCGCCTCCGGCTCACGCCCGTCGCCGATGTCGCGCGCCAGCGCCGCGAAACGTTCGCGCACGATAGCGTCGTCGAGCGGCTCGTCGCCTCGAGCGCCGAACACTTTTGGGAAAAGGTCGGGGATGAGTTTGCCGGCCATCGGTTTTGCGTCGGTGACTGTCAGCGGACCGCCGCGGCGATAGGCTGCGGGACCTGGATCCGCGCCGGCCGAAGCGGGACCGACACGAAAGCGCGCGCCGTCGAACGACAGGATCGAGCCGCCCCCGGCTGCGACGGTATGGATCTTCATCATCGGCGCGCGCATGCGCACGCCCGCGACCTCGGTCTCGAAGGCGCGCTCGAATTGCCCATCGAAATGAGCGACGTCGGTCGAGGTGCCGCCCATGTCGAAGCCGATGACGCGCTTGAACCCGGCGCTCGCGCCCGTGCGCGCCATCGCCACCACGCCGGCCGGCGGGGCCCGACGGATCGCATCCTTGCCGGCGAACAGGGCCGCAGAGGTGAGCCCCCTGACGACA
>CAVPBY010000084.1:0-5137 GCA_963702225.1 uncultured Solirubrobacteraceae bacterium
GCGGAGGGTTCGAGTTCGTCAACCAGATCAAGGGCGGCGTCATCCCGACCTCGTTCATCCCCGCCGTCGAGAAGGGCGTGCAGGAAGCCATGCAGGAGGGGGTGGTCGCGGGCTTCCCGGTCAAGGACGTGCGGGTGCGCGTCTACGACGGCTCCTACCACTCGGTCGATTCCTCGGAGATGGCGTTCAAGCTGGCCGGATCGCTGGCGATGCGACAGGCGCTGCAGGACGCCTCGCCGGTGCTGCTGGAGCCGGTCATGGTCGCGACGATCAACGTGCCCGAGGACGCCGTGGGAGACGTGATCGGCGACCTCAACTCCCGTCGGGGCAGACCGCTCGGGATGGAGCCGGTGGGGGCCGGCATGACCGAGATCAAGGCCGAGGTGCCGATGGCCGAGATGCTCTCCTACGCGCCGGACATGCGGGCGCTCACCGGTGGTCAGGGTGAGTTCTCGATGGAGTTCGAACGCTACGAGGAGGTGCCCGCGCACCTATCCGGAAAGGTGGTTCGGCTGCACGTGCCGAGCGCGAGGCGGTGAGACGCGTAGTCAGTAAAATCTCGTGCGCTCGTGCGTGGCAGCGGACGCAAGATCGATACGCGACATCGCACCCAGCAGGTCGCCTGCGACGTGTGCGGGCGCACGCTGCTGCGCGGGGAGCGGGCCGAGATCTACCTGTCCGGCGGCTCGCGCCACTCCGTCTGCGAGCTGTGCTCGCGCGCGCTCTGCACGGCGGCTGGGTGCGTGAGGGCACCGTGCCCGACTACGGCAGTCCCGGACCGGGTCGAGCGACGCCGCTCGCTGCTCGGCCGCCGCCGCCGTGGCCGGCGTGCCGAGGTCGTCGAGACGATCGACGCCCCGCCGCCGTTCGCCGACCACGACGAGGATGACGCGGCGCCGGAGATCGGCTCGCCGGGGCTGATCGACGGGCTTGACCCGGTCGTCGCGTCGGACGACACGGCCGAGCGCGGCGCGGCCCCCGAGTGGCCCGATCCACCGGCGCGCGGCGGACGCCGCGGGCGGTCCGGCCGCGGTCGGCGCCCGACCCCGTTCGCCCCCGCCAGGACGGCTCGGCGCGCGCCGACTCCGGCGCGCGCGACGGCAGCACGGCCCGCGAGCCGCGCCACGTCCACGCGGTGCCGACCTCGGTCGAGCACCAGATCGAGGCCGCGGTCGAGCTCTTCAACCGCTCCGAGCATCCGCGCACCGTCGCCGGCATCGGCCGCTCGCTCGGCCTGCCCGAGTCGCGGTCCATCCGGCCAGCCCGACCGGCGCGATCGTCTACGTCGTCGTGTCGCTGGGAACTGTGCTGGTACCGCTATGAGGTCGATCTCACCGAGGAGAACCCGGTCGTGCGCGCCGCGGGGCAGGGATACGAGCTGTCCGAGCTGTCCGAGTTCGAGCGCCAGACGAACGTCGCCGCCAACGGCGACGGCCTGCTCACCGCCTGATCGCCGGGCGTGCCGCGCCGCGCGCTGGACGAACGTTCGATGCGCTCGTCCGCGTCAATGACTAGGATTGAGGCCGTGATCTATTGCGTCGTTCCCGAGGCACTCGCCGACGAGCTGCTGCCGAAGCTCACCGAGTACTACGCCGACGACCCGAACGTATCGGTGATCGTCGACCGTCGCCGCGGCTCGCGCCGCAGTCGGAGCGACCGGCGGCGGCAAGCGAGAGCTCCGCGATCGGCGGCGCCGGCGATCCGGCGAGCTGCCCTCGCTGGCGAGCACGGATGAGGGCCGCGCCGGCCGCGAGGCCCTCGTCCTGCACGTCGACGGGGGCGCGCGGGGCAATCCGGGCCCGGCCGCGATCGGCGTCGTCGTCGATGACGGCGACGGAGGCGGCGTCGGCGAGCTCGCCGAGCCGATCGGCGTAGCCACCAACAACGTCGCCGAGTACCGTGCGCTGCTGCGCGGGCTCGAGCGCGCCGCCGAGCTCGGCGCGCGCGAGGTCGACGTCGTCAACGACTCCGAGCTCGTCGCCCGGCAGCTCGACCGGCGCCTACAAGGTCAAGCATCCCGCGATGCGCCCGCTGTACCAGGCGGCGACGCGGCGCTGGGCACGTTCGAGCGCTGGCAGATCCGCACCGTCCCGCGCGCCGAGAACGCGCAGGCCGACGCGCTCGTCAACGCGGCGCTCGACGTGTCGATGAGATCCCGCTGAGAGCCGGCGCAGGCTCGGGCGACGGCTCATCGGACCTGCCGGTCGATACGCTCCTGTCGGTGACTGAAGCCCTGATCGAGCTCAGCGCCAGGCTGCAGCAGACCGCCGAGCTGCTGCGCTCCGGCAGCTCGAGCCCGATGCCGCGCTGGGCTGGTCGAGGAGTGCGCCCGGCTGGCCACGGAGGCCGGCGCCCAGGTCGACGAGCAGGCCCGTGCGGCACTGGAGCCGCTGCCCGGACCTCCCCGGCCAGCTCCCGCTGCCCGGCGAGCTCAGCTGTCCGCGTCTGCGACGTCGCCGCCGCCTCCTACCCGGAGCATCTCCGCGCCGAGATCGAGGCGTACCTGGAGGACGCTGCGCTTCTCCGACGAGGTCGCCACCGCCGGCCTGGAGGAGGCGATGCGCTACTCGCTGCTCGCCGGCGGCAAGCGGATCCGGCCGGTGCTGGCGCTCGCGACCGCCGAGGCGTCGGGCCGAGCCCGCGCGCGGTGCTGCCGCTGGCCGCCGCGCTGGAGCTGATCCACACCTACTCGCTGATCCACGACGACCTGCCCGGCGATGGACGACGACGACCTGCGCCGCGGGCGGCTCGACCTGCCACAAGGCGTTCGGCGAGGACGTCGCGATCCTCGCCGGCGACGGGCTCTACGCCGAGGCGTTCCGGCTGCTGCTCACCGCCAGGAGGGCGAGCCCGGCGCGTGCTGGCGGCCGCCGCGCGAGCTGGCGGTGGCGACCGGCGTGCAGGGCATGGTCGGCGGCCAGTACATCGACGTCGCCGAGACGGCCGGCCGGGGCCCGTCGGGCCTGCGGCGCCTGCACGAGCTGAAGACCGGGCAGCTGATCGCGGCGAGCATCGAGTGTGTGTTGCGTGCTCGAGCCGGGCATCCTCCGGACCTGACACAATCGATTGCGTTCCGCACCTTCGCCAGCGAGCTCGGCGTGCTGTTCCAGATCGTCGACGACATCCTCGACGTGACCGGATCCGAGGAGACGCTCGGCAAGCAGCAGGGAGCGACGTGCGGCTGGGCAAGCGGACCTACGTGACCGAGTTCGGCCTGGACGGCGCCCGCGCGCTCGCCGAGGAGTCGCAGCGCGCGGGCCGCGGCCGCGCTGGCCCAGGCGGCGCCCGGCGGCGCGGCGCAGCTCGAGCAGATCACCGACTTCATCGCGACCCGGAGCTACTGACTACCCATGAGCCGATCGAAGCTGCTGCCGCGGATCGACGGCCCCGCCGACCTCCACGGGCTCTCCGACGACGAGCTCCAGGCGGTCGCCCAGGAGGTGCGCGAGCACATCATCGACACCGTCGGCGAGATCGGCGGCCACTTCGGCGCCAACCTCGGGCACCTGCGAGATCGCGGTCGCGCTGCACTCGCTGCTCGACTCGCCGCGCGACAAGATCCTCTGGGACGTCGGCCATCAGGCCTACCCGCACAAGATCCTCACCGGCCGCCGGGAACAGCTGTCGACGATCCGCCAGTACGGCGGGCTGGCGCCGTTCTGCTCGATCCACGAGTCCGAGCACGACATCATGGGCGCCGGTCACGCCTCGACCGCGATCGGCTACGCGGTCGGCCTCAAGGAGGCGATGCGCCACGGCCACGGCCCCGACGGCCACGTCGTCGCGGTCGCCGGCGACGGCGCGCTCACCGGCGGCGTCGCCTTCGAGGCCGTCCACCAGGCCGGCGGCCTCGGCACGCCGATCGTCGTCGTGCTCAACGACAACGGGATGTCGATCTCGCCGAACGTCGGCGCGATGTCGCGCTACTTCAACCGGGTCCGCCTGTACCCGAAGCTGTGGCACGCCCGCGAGGAGGTCGAGGGCGGCCTGACCAAGCTGCCCGGCCGGGATCGGCGACGCGTTCGAGCGCTTCGGCCCGCACTTCAAGGAGTCGATCAAGGCGTTCTGGGCGCCCGGGCATGTGGTGGGAGGAGCTCGACTTCGCCTACATGGGCGTGATCGACGGTCACGACGTCCGCGCGCTGCGCCGCGCCCTGCGCGAGGCGCTCGCCGCCGAGCGGCCCGTGGTCGTGCACTGCGCGACCGTCAAGGGCAAGGGATTCGCGCCCGCCGAGGAGGGCGGCCTGGAGGGCATGGAGAAGTGGCACGCGGCCAAGCCCAAGTCGATCGCCGGCGGCGTGCCGGCCGCCAAGTCGGCGCCGAAGGCGCCGCGGAGCCCGCGCCGCCCGCAGTACATGCCGGTGTTCGGCGAGGCGCTGGTCGCCGAGGCCGGCGCGACGAGCGGGTCGTCGGCATCACCGCGGCGATGAACTCCGGCACCGGCCTGAACATCCTGCAGCGCGAGCTGCCCGACCGCTACTTCGACGTCGGCATCGCCGAGCAGCAGGCGATCCTGTTCGCCTCCGGCCTGGCCCTGCAGGGCGCCAAGCCGGTCGCCGCGATCTACTCGACCTTCCTGCAGCGCGCCTACGACCAGATCGTCCACGACGTCTGCCTGCAGAAGCTCAACGTCGTGTTCGCGATGGACCGCGCCGGGCTGGTCGGCGACGACGGGCCCACCCACCATGGCGCCTTCGACATCGCCTACCTGCGCTGCCTGCCGAACATCGTGCTGATGGCGCCGCGCGACGAGGCGATGCTCGTGCACATGCTCCACACCGCGCTCGCCTACGACGACGGGCCGGTCGCGCTGCGCTACCCGCGCGGCGCGGGCGTCGGCGTCGAGCTGCCGGCCGAGCCCGAGGTGATCGAGATCGGTAGCGGCGAGATCCTGCGCGAGGCCAGCGCGCGGGGCGCCCGCGGTGGCGCTGCTGGGCTACGGCACCGGCGTGCAGAAGGCGCTGGAGGCCGCCGACATCCTCTCCGAGCAGGGGATCGCGGTGACGGTCGCCGACGCCCGGTTCGCGAAGCCGGTCGACGCCGGGCTCGCCGCGCAGCTGGCCGCCGAGCATGACCTGCTGGTGACGGTCGAGGAGGGCGTGCTCGCCGGCGGCTTCGGCTCGGCGGTCTGGGAGAC
>CAVPBY010000085.1:0-105274 GCA_963702225.1 uncultured Solirubrobacteraceae bacterium
CAGGCCGTACAAGACGTCCTATCCTGCCGGAAAATCCAGATGGTTTAGCTGCCCGGCTAACCAGTCTGCTCGTTGGGCAACCTGAGGCCATCGAGACCATCATTCCTTATATCCAGATGCACCAAGCCGGTTTGGCTCCCGAGGGGCGCCCCATCGGCGTAGTTCTGTTGCTTGGTCCAACTGGCACGGGAAAGACACGTACGGTTGAGGCGCTTTCCGAGGTCCTCCACGGTAGCACCAAACAGATGTTGAAAGTGGACTGCGGCGAGTTTCAAATGGAGCACGAGGTTGCCAAGTTGATCGGCGCGCCTCCAGGCTATTTGGGCCATCGCGAAACGCAGCCTATGCTGACGCAAGCCAAAATCAATTCGGTGGCGAGCGACCATAGCGATATTTCGCTACTGTTGTTTGACGAGATCGAAAAAGCGGCTCCCTCAATGCAGCGGCTGCTGCTCGGGATCTTCGACAAAGCTTCTCTGCGGCTGGGTGATAACACCACGGTCAATTTTGATCGCACCATTATTTTCCTGACCAGCAATTTGGGAGCGAAATCCATTCAGCGAGCAAACAAGCCAGACTTCGGATTCGAAGCAATGATTCCCACAACGGAAGCACGGATTCAACCAAGCTGCACAACATTGGCATGGCGGCAGTCCGGCACAAATTCTCACCGGAGTTCGTCAATCGGATCGACTCGGTCATTACATATCAGCCTTTGAACCGCGAGGCTTGCAGCCAAATCCTCGATCACATTTTTGAGGGATTCGCGCGGCTCATTCACACCCGGTTGGGTCCACGAGCATTTCGACTGCAATGCACCCAGTCGGGACAAAATCTGCTGTTGGAACAAGGCGTCAGCGTGGAATTTGGCGCTCGCGAATTAAAACGTACCGTCCAGCGCAATTTCATTCAACCGGTAGCAGCGCTTGTCTCACAAGGACAGATTCCGCCTGCAAGCACGGTCATTCTGGATGGCCGGAACGGGGAATTCAGCATCCTGCTCCGCCAGTGAGCCATTGCCGACGGGCGGCTGAAGGAGGCATCGGATCACGCGGGGCATTTATCAAGTAATAATGCCCTTCCTCATCGCATACAGAACCAGTTCCGGAATGCTGTGGACATTTAGCTTCTGCATAAGGTTTCCGCGGTGGGTATCGACGGTGTGAGGGCTCAATCCCAATAGGTTCGCAATATCCTTCGTCGACTTCAGTTCGGCGACGAGTTGAAGAAGTTCCCGTTCACGCGGCGTCAAAAGATCGTAGGGATCCTCCACGCCGTGATGCTGCATTTGGCGCATGTAGTCGTCGGCGAGCACCTTACTGACCGCTGGACTAAAGAATGCCTTGCCGGCGTGGACGGCACGTATCGCCTGGATGAGATCGACATCGGCCGAATCCTTTAGCAGATACCCTCGTGCGCCCGCCCGAAGCGCCTTCAAAATATAGCCCTCGTCGGAATGCATGCTCAGAATGACGACGGCGGTTTTAAGCCGCTCCTCATGAATCCGCCGGGCGGCTTCAATGCCATTGAGTAGAGGCATTGCGATGTCCATGACGATCACGTCGGGATTCTCTCGAATTGCCAGGTCGATCGCTTCCCGTCCGTTGCTGGCCTCGCCGACGACTTCAAAATCCGGCTCCCTGTTTAACACCAGCCTCATCCCATGGCGCATGATGGTGTGATCGTCGGCCAAACCGATTCGTACCGAAGTCATGGATTCGAGTACCAATCGGCCTGCGAAGCCGGCTCCTCGTCATTTAGCCTATTGCCGTCAAAAGCCAGCGGCAGTTCAACCCGAATCGATGTGCCCTCGCCCGCCGTGGACTCGAGCGAGAACTTGCCGCGGAGATGTGTGACGCGCTCTTGTATTCCTAATAACCCCAAACCTTTGTCCCGCGAAGGCACAAAACCGTGCCCGTCATCCTGGATGGTTAACACCAGATGTTCAGCATCGCGGCTTAGCCAACTCGCACGCTCTTGGCCTTCGAGTGCCTCACCGCATTGCGCAGAGCTTCTTGGACAACGCGAAAGATGCAGGTCTTGTGTTCATCCGGAATATCTTCCGGTATGGGATCCGCAGAGACCTGAACGTAGACATTACTGGTGCGTGAAACTTCGCGCGCCTGCCACTGAACGGCCGGAATCAGGCCCAGATCGTCAAGCATGGAAGGCCGCAGCAGCAAAGACATGTCCCGGACAACAGCTACGGTCCGTTCCGCCAATTGACGCAACTCTTCTAATTGAGCGCGTGCATTGGGATCACTTGGCGGAAGACCTACCGCAACATTTCCTATGCCCAACAGAATTGCCGAAAGCGATTGGCCCACCTCATCGTGCAATTCACGCGAGAGCGATCGCCGCTCCGATTCTTGCACCGCGATCAGACGCGCCGAAAGATGGCGCAACTCCTCTCGCGCGTGCTCAGCTTCGCCAAAACGGCCGGCGGAGATCTGTTCCAGCCGCAGAATTCGCTGCATGCTGATCCAAGCGAGCAGCGCCCCGCATAGAAGCGTCAGAATTAGAAGTCCAATTAGAGTTCGCCGAAAGCCTGCAAAGAGATTGGAGATCTGGAGATTGCCCGCCTCGAGTTGCCGTTGATTTACTTCACCAATCTTGTCGGCCAAATGCACAATCATCATTCGCCGCGGTAGCAGCGAGTCTTTCATGAATGCGTAGCCATATTCCTTCCGCTGGTCCGCGTTCCATTCGAGCGCGGGGCGTAACGAGTCGAAATAAGCGTTCAGTTCTGTTGTGAACTCCTGGAACGGTTGGCGCTCTTCATTCCGCAGCACTCGCTGATACGCACTTACGTTGGTGTCGATTCGGGCCCTCGTCTGCTGGAGCTCCGACCGGTGTATATTCGCCTGGTTGGGCTCTTGTTCCAAGAGCAGGTCCCGCACATAGGTGCCCGAAAGAAAGATATCCGATCGCAGTTGCTCCAGGGTGCGGTCGCGGTTGAAATAATCCTCACGGATGCGCTGATTTTGTGTTTGTATTTCCCCCAGGATCGACAAACTGTCAAGTCCCATAAAGGCCAGCAAGAGCAGAAGGCCGCCGAATCCAACCAATAATAGGCGCCTGGTTTGCCGATCGATGTGATTGCTGTTCACAAGGGGGGATTTAGTGCAACAAACCTAAGGTGTATTGGAGAGCCGAGTAGGCCTCCTGGTACTCGTATTTGGCGTTCAGATTTTCCACTTGAGCCGAGGTCTGGCCCAACTGTCCTTGCGTCAACTCGACGATGGAGGACAAACCCAAATTGTACCGGCCCTGGGCTAAATCGAGCGCCTCATTGGCCTGGTTCAGAAGTTGTTGGGTCGTGCCAATTGCTTCGTACGCCGTCTTCGCATGCTCCCATGCCGTTCGGACGTCCCGGGCAATGCGGTCTCGCGCGTCGCGAGAGTGCTGTTCGGTAGCAACCAATTGGTAATCGGCGGCCCTGCGGCGCGCAGTAAAGAGGAAGCCATTAAAAATTGGAATTTGCAAATTGACGGCCACGCTTTCATACGTGGAAGGGATGCCGGGATTGGCATTTCCGGCGCGGATGTACGGGAGAGCCCCTCCCACGCCGATCAGCGTGAGGTTTGGCCGCTTCAAGTCGCGCTCCGCCGCTTCGAATTTCTGCGCGGCCTCCACCTGGAGACGATAGCTTGCCAGTTCCGGACGATTCTGGAACGCCTCCGCGATGAGGGTATCGGGTTTGTCCGGCGGCGTCGGCGGCATCGGTTCATCTGCAAGGTCATACTCGACGGTCTGGTCCGTTCCCAGCGCTTGAGCGAGTCCCGCAAATGCGGTCTGAAGCCGATCCTGAGCCCGCAACAGCATAAGTTTTGCATCGGCAAGATTCACCGATGCAAAGCTCAGGTCGACCTGAGACCGAAGTTGATTCTTAGTTAGTTCCGTTACCTGATCCACCACCGTTTGGCGCGTTCTCACTGTCTCGATCGAAACGCGGACCAGTTGCTTTGCAAGCAGCACTTCGTAATACGCCTGGTCAGCACCAAAAACCACGTCATAGCGCGACGCCCGGTAGTCCTGCCGGCTGGACTGAGCCAGTAGCGAAGAATTCTTCACCAGATTGCTGGTGCGTCCAAAATCACTAATCGTTTGGGTGAGAGTGAGGCCTGTGCCGGCGTGGTTGAACAAGCGGGAATCATTAAGGAGGCCTGCCCCGATACGGGAATTCGTTTCAGCCTGGGCTCCGGTTATATTGCCATTGACCGTTGGGAAGTATGCTGCCCTGGCCTCTCGGGTAAGCTGGTCGGCCCGAAGCGAAAGCGCCTGGGAAGCGAGCACCTGAGGATGGTTTTTCAAAGCCAAAGCGCGGGCCTGAGTGATCGTCAGAGGAGGACCCGGCGGCGGGTTGGTGGCCTGTCCAGCGGCCAAGCCGGGAGCGAGAACGGCGGCCATCAATAAAGTCGTAACTCTCCAATTGCTCATGTCGATAAATTAGGCGGGCGCCACATCAGCGGTGGCGGGACTGACGCGGTCCTTATTCCGGTAGACGAACAGATATGCAGCAGGCACGATGAATACCGTGAACAGCACGGAAGTGGTCAGGCCGCCAATGATGGCCAGCGCCATCGGGGCGTACTGCTCTGCGCCAGCGCCCAATTTTAAAGCCATCGGAATCATTCCGATAATCGTGGCGAGCGAGGTCATCAAGATCGGGCGAAGGCGCACCCGGCAGGCCTTAATAACTGCTTCGCCCGCTGCCAAGCCCTCCTCCACCTCAAGCCGGTGCGCGAAGTCGACGATCAAAATGCTATTCGAAACCGCGATTCCGATCAGTAAGAGAACGCCCATAAGCGACATGACGTTCAGGGTCGCGCCCGCTAACGGCAGAATGATCAGCACACCAATAAATCCCATCGGGATCGCAAGCATAATCAGCAAAGGATCCACAAAAGATTTGAACTGCGCCGTGAGAATCAAATACAGCAAGACAAAGGAAAGGATGAAGCCAAAGCCGAAGCTCTTAAAGGACTGGTTCATGCCTTCGACCATTCCCCTCATATTGATGCGCATGTTTTTCGATATCTTCATGTCCGTTATTAATCGGCTGATGCGCCCCGACAACTTGCCCAGGTCTTCACCGCTCGGCGTCACATAGACTTCCGCCGTGCGTTGAATCTGATAATGATCGAACTCGGTGGGCGCCTGAACACGGGTCAGATGGACCACAGAATCCAGCGTCGTGGGGCTTGTCAAGTTAGGAGCCTTTAACGGGATGTTTTTCAAGTCGACTCGATTGTGAATGGCGCCGATTCCATGTTCAAAATACTGAACGGTGAGAAAGTAATCATTACCGGTCTTATAATCCACCCAATAATTTGGCGCGATCATGGCATTTGAGTTCAACGCCGTAATCACGTTATCCACGATTTCTTTCTGAGTCAGCCCGAGTTCCGCGGCATGGACGCGGTCGACATCCATTCGAATCGCCGGATAATCCATATCTTGCGGAATAAACACTTCACCGACCCCGGGGAATTGGCGGATCTTGGCAGCCAACTCCTGCGCCATGGCATAATCCTGCGGGTAATTACGGCCTGACACCTGAACGTCAATGGGAGCGGGCATTCCAGAGTTCAATATGGCGTCTTCCATAGAACCGCTGGATACGAAAGTACGGAGTTCGGGAAACTTAGCGGCAATCGCTTCGCGGACACGGGCCATATAGGCAAAGCTGCTAGTCGAATGGTCATCCGCCAACTGCGTCTGGATCGTCGCCGTGTATGCGCCGGCATTGCTTGTGTATAAAGCCGAGAAATCAGGCACGACGCCGATGTTCGATACGGTCATACGAAAGTCATGCGGGGAAACTTCGTGATGAATTATGTCTTCCACTTTCCCCACGTAGTCGTTTGTGACCTCAATCCGGGAGCCGGTTGGCGCTTTTAGGTTAATGGTGAACTGGCCGGCGTCAGTGCGCGGAAAGAAGGCGAGGCCGATGAAGGGATAAATGGCAAAACTTACCAGGAAGAGCAGGGTTAGGAGGGCTACTGTGAGCACGGGCGCCTTTAATGCGCGCCGCACCCAAGTTTCGTAAACATCCAACAGCTTATTAAAGCCGTTGTTGAAGTGTGCATTAAACCGGTCCCACACGGACATTTTCCGGGAAACCTCCAGATGTGCGTGCTCGCGGTGCAATTTTCCCTGGTCATGTTCGCCAATTTTCGGCTCCCGCTCAACGCCAGCTTCGTTGTAGTGGGTGACTTTCAAGAACCGCGAGCAGAACAGCGGAATAACGGTCATGGCCACAACGAATGAAATCAACAAAGATACGCAAAAGGCAACGGCCAAAGCGGAGAAGAGGAACTTACTAACTCCGTACAAGAATGTGACCGGGAAGAAGTCGACTAAGTAAACAAGCGTTGCAGCCAGAACCGCCAGAGTCACTTCCGAACCGCCTAGCTCTGCCGCGACCGCGGGGGTCTCGCCCAATTCCATGTGTCGATAAATGTTCTCAAGCGAGATAACCGAATTGTCGATTACGCGGGAAAACGCAAGAGCCATACCGCCGAGAATCATGGTGTTCACGGTATTGCCCATCAGGGCGAGAATTACGAACGCCGCCAAGGCCGACAACGGGATTGAAAGCAAGACCGCCCCCGTCGCGCGCACGCTGCCCAAGAACAGCAGAATCATGACGCTGGTCAGCACCAGACCGATAAGACCTTCGTGAAAGACGGTCTGAATGGCTTCGCGGACGAAAGTGGACTGATCGAAAAGAACGTCTGTTTTCAAATTTGCCGGGATGTCCACCAAATGAGTCAGCAACGACCGAACACCTTCAACCACCTGAATGGTATTTGTGTCGCCGCCTTGCTTCATGATTGGGATGTATGTGGACCGTTGGCCGTCTACGCGAACGATGTTGTACTGAATCTGACTGGAGTCTTCCGCCTTACCCAGCTCGCCGATCGAAACCGATGAGTTCTTGACGGTCTTGATGGGAATGGAGTTCATCTCGTCCATATTGGAGACGAGGCTGTTGGAGTAGACGTAGTAGTCGTAGGGACCCATCTTGACGTCCCCCGCCGGCAAAATCAGATTCTCGTTGTTCAAGGCGGTCACGACGTCCATCGGACTCAACTGGCGGGAAATGAGTTTGTACGGGTCGACGTACACCATGATCTGGCGGTACTTGCCGCCAAACGGAGGGGGAATCTCCGCGCCCTTCACAACAGCAATCTGATTGCGGATCGTGAATTGGGCTTGATCATGCAGTTGAGTTTCGTTCAGGCCGTTGCCGTGAACGGCCACCAGGCAGACAGGCTGGCTGGAGGCATCGAATTTCAAAACAACTGGCGGCAAAGTACCCGGGGGAAGGCGCTTTAGATCGGCTAGGGCGAGATTCGAAAGCTCGGTCACATCGGCATCTGCGCTGGTGCTTGGTTGAAAATACGCTTTGATGATGCTGACGCCCAGCATGGAACGCGACTCCATATGGTCCATGCCGGCCGCCATGGTGAAGAATCGCTCTAAAGGATTTGTGATATCGACTTCGATATCGCCCGGGGGCATACCGGAGTAAAACGTTGCCACGACCACTTCCGGCAAATTGATTTGCGGAAACAGGTCAACCGGCATGCGAGCGAGACTAACGCCGCCTATGACGCAGACGGCCAGGCAGACGACAATCACGAAGTACGGGTTTCGAATCGAGAAGCGTGACATTGATATGGGAGAGTTCGCTGACCGGCCGGCTTTACGCTTTACCTTGATAGGTGGAGGGGGCGACCACCTGCGGACGCACCAGTTCTCCCGGCTGAAGGCCTGACCGGTCGCTTACGACCACACGGTCTCCTTCCTCCAGACCGGATAAGACCTCTGCTTCGTTCTCCGATTGGCCTTCAATGCCAAGCGTTACATCGCGAGACTGAATCTTGTTTGCCGCGTTTACGATATCGACCGTCGCGCGCTCGCCCGATTGGTCTACCGCCTGCATCGGCACAGTCAATGCGCGGCCAGCGCGGTTTAGTGTCAGAGTGGCATTCGCATACAAGCCCGGTATCAGTTCGCCCGTAGGATTTTCGACGTCTACCTCGGTATGCATCGTCCGAGTTGAATCCCCGACCTCTGAGGAGAATCGCGCAACTTTGCCGGGAAAGCTCTTATGCAGCGAAGGCACCTGGACCGCAACCGGGTCTCCGATTTTTATGTAACTTACATATGATTCAGGGACGGGAATGACCAAGCGATACAAATTCTCCTGCGAGAGCTTCACCAGTGGCAGCGCCTGAGTGCTCGAGTTCGTGCCGGCCTGCATCAGCGTTCCATAGTTCGCGTAACGCTGGGTTACAACGCCGTTGAAGGGCGCGGTAATGCGGCAATAGGCATAAATGGCTTCGTCGTGAGCGACCTTGGCAGAGGCCGCCATGGCATTGCTTTTCGAAGCTTCGAGATTTGATTTCGCGGCGTCCACCTGTGCTTCGGCTGCCAAATCGCGGCCCTGCACATCGTCCACTTCCTGCTGCGCGACCAATCCCGGCCGACTCTTTGAGACGTTGTTGAGGCGCTCGTATTCGAGATGCAAGACCTTATGCTGGGCCTCGATCCGGCTCAGTTGATTGTTTGCATTCGTGATCTGATCCTGCATACTTTTGACAGTGGCCTTGTCCTGGTCCAACTGCGCTTCCAATTCCGGTATTTCAAGCACGGCCATCAATTGGCCCTGCTTCACGTGCGACCCGTAGTCAACCAGCAATTGCTTCACATAACCCGACTCTTTGGCGTAAACATCGATTTCCTGAAAGGGAACCAATTCCGACGATACTGTCAGTTGCCGCTGAAGCGGATGGCGTTCAACTTTAGCGACGCCGACCGTCACCACTTGGTCCTGTGCTACGGGTTCGGCATTGACCTTTTCAGTGCGGCCGCAGGAACTGAGAACGACAAGGACGCCAGCGAGGGCAGGAGTCAGAACAAGTAAAGTTTTGCCCGGCGAGAAAAGCGACATGTCAATTTTGGAGGAAGATTTCGAAAAAGCTGAGTTTTCGAGATCCAGCTAACATCTACTATCGCGGGGAAACGGCGATAATCGCCATACTGCCACTCCGGTATTTATTCCCTCGAAAGGGCAGTAGAGAGCGTGTCTGCGGCGGATCTCCGCCCCTTCGGTCTCGATTGACACTACGGCACTCCACCCTTCATACTAAATTCCTATATATCCACTTCTTTGTGGTGAAGCAAGGGAGGCTTCGTGCGGGGTCTAAAGGCTCTTTTTACAGGCGTAGCGTCGTTTCTGCTTGCTACCGGACTGCTTTTCGGTCAAGCTACCGGATCCATTTCCGGCAATATTACCGATGCGACCGGCGCGGCAATTCCTGGAGTTAAAGTAACCATCCTCTCCCCGTCGACAGGAAGTTCACGTGAAGCAATGACCGACCAGGACGGCCACTATGTGGTGCCGCTCCTGGGTGTTGGCGAATATACCGTGCGTTCGGAACTCAAAGGTTTTCAAACGTCCGAGGCGACGCACGTTCGTCTTCAAGTTGACGAACAGCGCGAGATCGATTTCAAGCTTTCTCCGGCAACTGTGCAGGAGAGCGTCGAAGTATCAGCGACGCCAGTTGCGGTCGAAACCGCCAACCCGACACTTGGCCAGGTGATTACGGCGCAGCAGGTCGCCGAACTTCCACTGAATGGCCGCGATTTCGTTCAACTGGCAACGTTGACGCCTGGGACGGTGCAGGAAACAAACCCCAACAGCTTCTTCAATGGCGGCGCTAGCAGCGAAGTTTCCGCGCGCGGATCGTTCTCGTTATCGGTGGGCGGCTCGCGAGCGAACAGCACCGATTGGCTGCTGGATGGGAATGACAACAACGAGTTGACTGGCGGCGGCATCGCGATTCTGCCGTCTCTCGATGACATTCAGGAATTCAAAGTATTGACCTACAATTACTCTGCGGAGTGGGGCACACGCGCTGGTCCCACCGTGCTTGTGACTACCAAGTCTGGCAGTAATCAGTTGCATGGTTCGTTGTTCGAATTTTTCCGCAATACTGACCTGGATGCCCGCAGCTTCTTCGCCACTAGCCCCGAGCAGTTCAATCTTAATCAATTCGGCGGCTCCGTCGGCGGCCCAATTAAGAAGGACAAAACGTTTTTCTTCGCCGACATTCAGAACAAAATGCAGCGACATGGAATTCCATTCGAAGGTCTCGTTCCATCGATCGCTATGCGCAACGGAGATTTCAGCGACGATGCGTTCGGCAATCCACGAACAGGTCTGTTAGCCAATCCGAACGTCAGCGGCGCGGCCGACACAGCGTTTCAGTGCGGCGGCTCGGGCGCAGCGCTACCAGGGAATGCGGATGGAAGCCAAGCGGCGGGATCCGATTGCAATAAAATCCCGGCATCGCTAATCAATCCGATTGCGGCAAAGATGATCAACTTCTATCCGTTGCCGAACGCCAACAACGCCGCGCTCGGTTACAACTACGTGAGCGAACCTGTCAGAAAACTGAACGAAGGCGAGTTCGATATCCGGTTAGACCATAATTTCTCAAGCAAAGACTATGCCTTCGCGCGTTTCAGTTACGACCAGGCCACGTCGTACGTGCCGGGTGGCGCACCCGGATTCGCAGAGCAGGGTGCGTTTGCCAGCAACCAAGGGATCCTTAATCATGCGCGCAATGTAGTCGCCGGCGAGACGCACGTAATTTCGCCCAACACGGTAAATCAATTTACGGCCGGCTACAATCGAATCTTCGATTACATCTCGTCGCAGGGCACGGGTAGTTGCATTTCTGCGGCTATAGGCATTCCCGGCGCTAATTTGGGCGGCGTGAGCTGCGGCCTGACCTCGACTCAATTGGATGGCGGCTACTGGTCGCTCGGAGACCGCGGCTATTCACCCTTCCAGGGTGGCACCAATGTGTTTTCTTATGGCGACTCGTTGGATATGATTCGCGGCAACCACGACATCAATATCGGTTTCAACTTCCGTGCTAACCAGATGAACGTATTGGCGGAGGGTTTTCAGGACGGCTATTGGATTTTTTCAGGCGCTTGGACGGGCGACCCCATTGCTGATTTGTTATTGGGTCTCCCGAGTCTAGCCATTCACGATCAGACTTTTGATGGCAACGTTACCGGCCGCCGTTGGAAGTTGTCCCGGCCTTACGTGCAGGACGATTGGCGCGTATCGAAGAGTCTGACCTTGAATCTTGGCCTGGCGTGGGCAATGGTCACTTCCCATTTCCGAAGCCGCCAACCGTCAAGCCGACTTTAATCCGGCAAATGGCGAATTCCTCATTGCCGGTAAGAACGCTGGGCCGGATGCCGGCATCCATATGGATTGGACAGCTCTGGAGCCACGTATTGGCCTCGCGTGGAAGCCTTTCGGCAGTCAATCGACAGTGGTTCGCGGCGGTTATGCCATCTTCCACGATTCTTCCTGGAATCAAGGCGCGCAGGGCTTGTGGCAAAATCCGCCCTACTACGCCGAGTCCGACTCCTTTGCGTTCGGCGGCGCCTGCACTTTTGCGACGGCGCCCTGCTCAACGAATTACGGTTTGTCGCCTTCCGCAATCAACATGTCGTCCGGCTTTCCCATCTTCACTGCGCCGCCGGATCCCGACAGCTTCACCGGAACGATTCAGTCACAAAACCTGAACTTCAAGCAAGGCCGGGTCCAACAGTTTAATGTAAACGTCGAGCATCAATTGCCCGGACAACTGGTGCTGACTGTTGGCTACGCAGGCTCCCGCAGCTCGCACATTTTGGTAGACGGTAACAACCTGAACGTGACAACTCCCGCGGCTTGCGGCGTTGTGTCAGGTTACACCTTGGGCTGCGGGCCGGGCGGCTCCGCTCTCGGGTTACCCTATCCACAATTTCCGTATTCAACGATCTCGAACACCAGCGATACCGGCCAAGCCCACTACAACTCGCTTGAAATCAAGGCCGAGACTAAGAGCGCGCGTCACGGGCTTTACGCCTTGATCGGATACACCTATGCCCATGATCACGACAACGGTTTTTCCGACGGGTTAGGATCGCTCCTCGGCGCCACATATTATCCGCTCCCAAATTGGCAGAATCTCGATTGGGGTCTGTCCCAAATCAATCTGAACCAAAGCTTTACTGCCAGCCTGATTTATCAATTGCCTTTTGGGAAAGGCATGCAATTTGGCAGCAGTTGGAATGGCCCCGTCAACGCGCTATTGGGGAATTGGGAGGCAACCTTGATCGAAAAGGCCACTTCGGGATTTCCGGTATTCGTCGTAGACAGCAGCAATGAGAGTGGCGTCAATTTCCAGAACAACGGGAACAGCCTCAATCGTCCCGATCAAACTTGTAATCCGAATTCCGGCAACCAGACTTTAGCCTCGTGGTTCAATACATCCTGCTTCTCTGCGCCGGCCGCGGGCGAATTGGGAAATGCCTCGCGCACGCCGGTCAATGGCCCTGATTTCGTGAACACGGACTTCTCGTTAATCAAACACTTCCTGCTGCCGTTCCGGGAAGGAGCGCGGCTGGACTTCCGGGCGGAATGCTTTAACCTCTTCAACCACCCCCAATTCGGCACGCCCGGCGGTGACTACAATGCGCCGCTAACCTTTGGAGTTGTGAACTCAACCGTGAATAATCCGCGCTTGATTCAATTCGGTTTGAAATTGGCTTTCTAATTTAGATTCTTGTTGAGAACGGAGGCCGCACCCTTTAAAAGCACGCGGCCTCTCCTCATTCGTCCACTCGCTACGCCGGACTTGCCGCCTTCATCGCCTCAATGCAAAATGCGATGTGCTCGTCGAGCGGTATTCCAAGCTCTTCTGCTCCCTTCGTCACATCTTCACGATTGACATTGCGTGCGAATGCTTTGTCCTTCAATTTGCGTTTCACTGACGCCACTTCCACCTCGTGAATGCTTTTGCCTGGCTTCACATAGGCGCACGCCGTCAAGAATCCGGACAATTCATCGCACGCAAACAGCGCGTGTTCCATCCTGGTTTCCCGAGGAAAGCCGCTATAGTTGGCATGCGACAACACGGCGCGCCGCACATCGGACGGTACGCCGCGTTCTGCAAGGATGGGCTCGCCTTTCATCGGATGATCCGGCATGGAGGGATGAATCTCCCAATCGAAATCATGCAGCAGCGCCGTCACGCGCCACAGTTCCTGGTCTTCGCCAAATTTGCGGGCGTATGCAGCCATGCACGCTTCGACGCCCAACATGTGCTTCCGCAAGCTTTCACTTTGAACGAACTCACAAACGATGGACCACGCTTCCTCTCGGGTCATCTCAGTTTTTAGGATTCTTCGATCGTTACCGAGTTCAGCTCGTCGCCGGGCTGAATACTATCGACAACATCCTGTCCGGAACGTACCTGTCCAAATACGGTGTGTTTGCCGTCGAGCCAGTTCGTCACCACATGAGTAATAAAGAATTGGCTGCCGTTCGTGTTTGGGCCGGCATTCGCCATCGACAGTGAACCAACCTGATGTTTGTGAGGGTTGTCCTTGGTCTCATCTTCGAAGCGATAGCCAGGACCGCCGCGGCCACTGCCGGTAGGATCTCCGCCTTGAATCATAAAATCGTTGATCACCCGGTGAAACACCGTGCCGTCGTAAAATCCGTCCTTCGCCAAAAAGACAAAGTTGTTCACGGTCTTCGGCGCTTCTTTAGGAAACAGATCGACAACGATTTCGCCGCGCGCGGTCACAAGTTTCGCGCCAAAAGTTTTATTAGTGTCGATCGACATCGGCGGCGGAGCCGAGTATTGTTTGCTCATGCCTTACAGTGTAACGGGCACAGGAGGCCTGGCGATTGCAGCCTGCTGGCTGGTCAGCGATACACTTGCGTTGAAGTGAAGCTGATACGATTACCCCTCCTCCTTACTTACTTCGCCGCGGCGGCCGCGTTATCCGCCCAGGTGCGTTTCACACCAAGCGCTATCGACATACGCGTCGATGGCAAGCCGTTCACCACGTTTCATTACGGCGAGGAGGCCAACAAGCCTTATCTATGGCCGTTGCGCTCGGCATCGGGCAAGGAGGTTACACGCCGCTATCCGCAACAGATCTTCCCCGGCGAGAGCACCGACCATCTCCACCATCGCGGGCTTTGGTTCTCTTATGACGACGTGAATGGTGTCAAATTCTGGGAAAACGATCCGTCCTATACCAAGCCCAATATCGGACGCATCGTTGTGCGCAGTGCCACCTGGAAAGACGGCGCTAAAGACGGCACACTGCTGGCCAATATGGATTGGCGTGGTCCCGATGGCAAGACCTTGTTGGTTGAGGACCGCGACATGATCTTCTACTCCGATCCGAAATTGCGAATCATTGATTTCATCATCCGCTTGACTGCCGCGGAGGACATCACCTTCGGCGATACCAAGGAAGGCGCGTTCGCCATCCGGCTTGCCGACAGCTTCACCGCCAAAAAAGGCGCCAAGATGGTCGATGCCAATGGCCGCACCGGAATGAAGGAAATCTGGGGCAAACGCTCCAACTGGGTCGACTACACGGCCGATGTCGACGGCGAGCAATTAGGCGTCGCTATCTTCGACAACCCGCAGAATCCGCGCCATCCCACCTATTGGCATGCCCGCGACTATGGGTTATTCGCGCTAAACCCGTTCGGGCAGCACGCCTTCGACCCATCTAAAGAGGAGAGCCATTGGAAATTGCCCTCCGGCCAATCACTCGTCTTCCGTTGGCGCGTGGTCATTCACCCGGCCGATGCAAACATTGCCGGCCTCTATGAGCAATACGCGTCGAAGCACTGAACTTCAATAGGCCAGCGACATCCTCCGGGGCAAGCGGCCTCGGAGGCGATCGCCGCGATCGCCTACGACCGCCAGCCGGTCCTGGTCTGAGGCATCCCTGGCCTGGGAGCAGTCGCACTCGGCGTCGTTCGCAGCCCGCCACGGCACGGGCGACACCGAGGACGCGCGCCGCGTCCTGCGCTCGCTCGAGCACGTCCGCATCCAGCTGGAGCAGATCGTCGATCGGCTCCCGGAGGAGATCACGGTCGTACTGCACCCGGGGATGGTGTCGCTCGCGCTGTCCAACCCGCTGGTCACGGCGCGCTGGGCGGTGACCGCGCCCTCGGGCCGGCGCTACGTCACCGGATGGGTCGGCCGCAGCGAGATCCATGTGCTCTCGCCCGAGATGCTGCGCCGGCGCGGCAGCGAGGTGACCGGCTCACGCGAGATGCTGAGGCTGAGCGCCGCGGCTCTGTACGCCTGCCGCACGTTCGCGCAGAGCGCGTGGGACATCGGCAGCGGCCCGGTCGTCATCCGCTCGCTCGCCGAGGGGCGGCGCGAGCTGCGCTGGGCGTGGCATCTGGAGGGCGCCGGTCGTTGGTTGCGCCGGGCAGACCGCGCACGCCCGGCCGGCGATCGCGCGCCGCCTGCGTGAGGGCCGCCGGCCGTCGTTCCCCCGGCGCTCCGCGACGCGCCGCTGCTCGGCGGAACGGTGTTCGACCTCCTGTCCGACTACGAGGGCGAACAGGCGGCGATCGCGCTCGCCACCGCTCCGGACGGCCGCGGCCCCGTCGCCGCCATCGAGCGGGCGTTCGGTGCCCGCATCGACTCGATCGACGCGGAGTGGCGCCTGCACCTCGGCCGGCTTGCCTCCGCCTGACCCCGAGGGATGGCGGGCGGGGGCGCGTCCGTGGACACGAGCGACAGCGCCCAGATGACGGCGCCGCCGACGATCAGCGCGACCAGCAGCCAGGCGAGCAGCCGCCACGGCCGGACCACCGGCGCCGGGGGCCCCATGCCGGGTCCCAGGCCGGTGAGCCCGGCATCGAGCAGGATCTCGCTCGCCGTCTGAACCCCGAGGCGGCGACGAGCACGTCGCGCGGGCCGGCGAACAGCATGTCCGGCACGTCGAAGCCGGCGGTTCGACGCAGCAGGCTGGGGACGCCGTGCTCGAGCAGCAGCGACTGCATGAACTCCCCCTCGGCCTGGTTGCGCACCCAGGCGACCTTGACGAGCGGGCCCTCGGCGAGCTGGGGCTTGACCAGCCGGGCCCGCCGGCGGCGCTCGGAGACGTCCGCTCCCGGTGACGGCTCCTCGCCGGTCCCGTCGCCGAGCACGAGCGGGAGCCCGCAGTCCGCGCAGAACCGCTCCGCGGCGCCGGCGCGCGACCCGCACCCGGGGCAGGTGAGCGTCGGCTCGGCCTCCCCGGTCGGTCCGCATCGCTCCCTACTCCACCTGGAACGATCGCTCGGCGACGACGCCGTCGCGGATCTCGTACACCCGCGCCGTCGGGTCCTCGCCCGCCAGGCCGAAGATCAGCCACCACACGCCCGGCCACTTGGCCGCGAAGTTGATGTCGGTCTGCGACGGGTAGGGCTCCGAGCGCGTGTGCGAGTGGTAGATCACCCCGACGTCGCAGCCGGCGTCCTCGATCGCGAAGTACGTCGAGAACAGCTCCTGGGAGTCGATCTCGAAGCGCATCGGGCTTTCGGCCGTGTTGCGCGTCGGGTGGACCGAAACCGCGTCGCCCCGCGCGTGGCCACCAAGCCGCAGCACTCGTTCGGCGCCTCGGCCTGCGCCTGCGCGAGCATCCGGTCATACAGCGCACGCGGGATGAGCATCGTCTCACCGTCCATCGCTCAGCCCCGCGCCCGCGGGCCGCGGAGGGCTCACCACCAGACGGTGGAGTCGAGGTTCTCGATCTCCTCCACCGGCCGCGTGTAGATCCCCGAGCTGGAGGTACTTCCAGCCGTCGTCGCAGACGACGAACACGACGTTGCCCTCGTCGATCTCGCCGGCGATGCGCACCGCCACCCGGGCGATCGCGCCGCTCGAGACCCCGGCGAAGAGCCGCTCGGAGTCGAGCAGCTTGCGCGTCCACACGATCGCGTCGTGGTTGGTGACGAAGATCTTGCGGTCGAGCAGGGAGAGGTCGATGATCGGCGGGATGAAGCCGTCCTGGAGCGAGCGCAGCCCCTGCACGGGCTCGCCCTGCATCGGCTCGGCGGCGACGATCCTCACCGAGTCGCCCAGCTCCTCCTTGAGGCGCCGGCCGTTGCCCATCAGCGTGCCGCCGGTGCCAAGTCCGGCGACGAACGCGGCGACGTCGTCGAGCTCCTCGAGGATCTCCAGCGCGGTGCCGTTGTAGTGGGCCGCCGGGTTGGCGTGGTTGCCGTACTGGTAGGGCATGTAGTAGCCGGCGTCCCGCTCGGCCATGTCGAGCGCCTTCTCGACGGCGCCGTTGGAGCCCTTGGCGCCCTCGGAGTAGACGATCTCGGCGCCGTACATCCGCAGCAGCTCGGTGCGCTCGGGCGTGACGTTGTCGGGCATCACGACCGTGAGGTCATAGCCCTTGCGGCCGCAGATCATCGCCAGCGAGATCCCGGTGTTGCCCGAGGTGGGCTCCAGGATCGTCTGGCCGGCCCGATCAGCCCCTTCTCCTCGGCGTCCTCGATGAGCGCCCGTGCGACCCGGTCCTTCACCGAGCCGGTCGGGTTGCGCGACTCGAGCTTGGCCCAGATCCGCACCCCCGGCTTGGGCGACAACCGCTTGAGCTCGATCAGCGGCGTGTGCCCGATCGACTGGACGATGTCGCCGTAACGACCGCCGCAGGGTCGGTTCTTGAGGGCTCGGCCGCCATCGCTTCATTAGTGTAGCCCCGGACTGTGGCCGCAAACCGGCCGCGGCGCGGCGGCTTCGGTCAGTTCCCTCCGCCCGCCATGGCGGGCAGGATCACGAGCGTGTCCGGTCCCCGACGGCGGTGTCGAGGCCGTCGAGCACGCGCACGTCCTCGTCGTTGAGGTAGACGTTGACGTAGCGGTTGAGCTCGCCGTCGGTGGCGAACAGCTGCGTCTCGGTGTCGGGGTGGGCGTCGGCGACCGCGCGGAGGATCTCGCCGACGGAGGAGCCGGCGGCGGTGAGCTCGCGCTCGCCGCCGACGGACGGGCGCAGCACCGGTGGGATGCGGATCGTGGCCATGTGAGCGGTCGGCGCTCGGAGCGCCGTCAGTGGGCTCCGGCGCAGAACGCCTCGTAGTCGGGGAAGACGCCCATCTCCTCGTCGGAGATCTCCTCGGGGTCGCGCGAGCAGACCGGGCAGTCCGGGTCACGGCGGACCTTGACCTCGGTGATCGTGGCGGCGAGCGCGTCGTACATCAGCAGCCGGCCGATCGCCGGATCGCCGACGTCGAGGATCAGCTTGATCACCTCGGTCGCCTGCAGCAGTCCCATCGTCCCGGGCAGCACCCCGAGCACGCCGTTGGCGCCGCAGGAGGGCGCCAGCTCGGGCGGCGGCGGCATCGGGAACAGGCAGCGGTAGCAGGGGCCGTCGTAGGGCTTGAACACCGACAGCTGCCCGTCGAAGCCGAGGATCGCCGCCGACACGACCGGGATCCGCAACCGCACCGAGGCGTCGTTGAGCAGGTAGCGCGTGGGGAAGTTGTCGAGCCCGTCGACGACGATGTCGTAGTCGGGCAGGATGTCCATGATGTTGTCCGGCGCCCAGGCGCATCTGGTACTTCTGGACCTTGACGTCGGGGTTGAGCGCGCGGATCGTCTCCTCGGCCGAGTCGACCTTGGGCATGCCGACGCGCTCGGAGTTGTGGATCACCTGGCGCTGCAGGTTGGAGAGGTCGACGGTGTCGTCGTCGACGATCCCGAGCGTGCCGACCCCGGCCGCGGCAAGGTAGAGCGCGGCCGGCGAGCCCGAGCCCGCCGGCGCCGAGCAGCAGCACCTTGCGCGTCGAGCAGCTTCTGCTGGCCCTCGACCCGACCTCGGGCAGCAGCAGGTGGCGCGAGTAGCGGTCGCGCTGCTCGGCGGTGATCGTGCGCGGCGTCTCGACCCCGTAGCCGCGGTCCTTCCAGAGCGTGATCCCGCCGGTCATCGACTCGACGTTCGTGTAGCCGAGATCCTCGATCAGCGTGCGCGCCGCCCACGCCGAGCGGTTGCCCGACGGCGCAGTAGAGGATCACGTGCTGGTCGCGGTCGGGGATCGCGCCCTCGATCCGCGACTCGAGGGGCGACTTGGGCACGTGCCTGGCGCCGGGCAGGTGGCCGGTCGCCCACTCCTCGGCTTCCCGCACGTCGAGGACGAGCGCGCCGTTGCCAGCTGCTCCCGCACCGCAGAGGGATCGACCTCAGCGATCCGGCTCTTGATCTGGCGGAGGACTTCGGCTCCGGAGGGGGTCATCTCCTCAAACACCTCAAAACGGGTCGGGATTCCAATACTTCAGGGAGTGTAGCGCCGGGGCGATGGCGTTCGTGGCGGACGTGCGAGGTCTAGCATCGCCGCCGTGACCCGCCCGCCGAGCGACGATATCGAGGCGCCGCGCTTCCCCCGGATGGCGGTGTGGGTGAACGCGACGCGGCTGCGGATGGAGGAGCAGCGGGGCCACCCGGTACTCGTCGAGTTCTGGGACTTCTGCCGGCCCAACTCGATCCGCACCCTGCCCTACCTCACCGCCTGGCACGAGCGCTACCACGAGGCCGGCCTGGTCGTGATCGGCGTGCACTCGGCCGGCTTCGCGCCGGGCTCCGCCGCCGCGCGCGGTCGAGCACGCCGTCGCGCGCCTCGGGATCGAGTATCCCGTGTTCATCGACTCCGCGCTCGAGGTCTGGCAGGAGTACGACAACCTCGGCTGGCCGGCCCGCTACCTGTTCGGTCCCGACGGCATGCTCTACGAGTACCACTTCGGCGAGGGTGCCTACGCCGAGACCGAGCGGGCGATCCAGGAGCTGCTCGGGCGTCGAGCGCGCCGCGCTCGCGCCGGTCCGGCCCGAGGACGCGCCCGACGCGGTGCTCGCGCGTCCAGAGCGACGACGTCGCCGGCCCCTACAGCGGCCCGTACGAGGCCGGCGAGGTGTGGGCGGTGCTCGAGCCGCGCGACGGCGCGCCGGCGGATGAGCGCGTCGTGCGGGCGGACGGGCGGGCCGACGACGGCACGTCCGCGGGCTCGGCCGAGCTGACCGTCGAGCATCCCGGCGCCTACCGGCTGCTCGCCCACGAGGCCTCACCGCCGGCGAGCTGTCGCTGGAGGTCGGCGACGGGGTCGTCTGCCACGCGGTCTGCTTCACGCCGGGGCTCGCCCGCTGAGGCGGGGAGGCGAGGGACCGGGGCCGGGCTGCCGGGGCCGGGCTGCCCGGGCCGGTGCCCGAAACGTGCCACTCGGCGGACGATCGCGCGGTGCGTGGCACCTTTGCCGCGCTCACGGGGGCAAACCGCACAACCGTGTCCGGGACCCAGGGCGGTTGTCAGGTTTCAGCGGTCCGGCCCAAACGTCACGCCCGTCACCGCGAGCGCTGCCGGTGGCACCGAACGGCCCCGGGAGGCCCCAACGCCACGCGCGCCCGCCCCGCGCGCGACCGTCGTGACATTTCGGCCCGGGCGCCGGGCGCCGGACGCCGGACGCCGGACGCCGGACGCCGGACGCCGGACGCCGGACGCCGGACGCCGGGCGCCGGACGCCGGGCGCCGAGCGTCAGTCGAGGACGTTGACGAGCTCGGGTTGCCTGCCCGGCTCGGCGTCGGCGTCGGGCGTCAGCCAGACCGCCCAGCCGGGCCGGTACGGGCTGTGCGTCGGGGCGCCACCGAGCAGGCCGCGCTCGCGCACCCAGCAGCCCGGGTTGACCAGCCGGCCGCCGCCAGGCGCCGTCCACTCGCCCGCGGCGTCCCCGGGCAGCGGCCCGGCCCGGTGGGTGTGGCCGAACACGACCCACTCGGCGCCGACGCCCAGGCGCGCGAGCACCTCGCCGATCGCGACGAGCGGGCCGCGGCGCAGCGCGTCGCGGGAGAGCTCGGCGCGCAGCGGGCCGATGCCCGCGCGGTTGAGCAGCGCGATCGCGACCGGGAACGCCGCCCGCAGCGCGCGCCGGCGAGCCGGTCCACCGCGCCCGGCCAGCGCCGCCCAGGCCGCGTGAGACCCAAGCCGGCCGCGCCCGTCGAGGCCGCCGCTGCCGCCGCTGCCACCGCGGCCACCGCGGCCACCGCGGCCGTGCTCGGCGAGCGCGTCGATCCACGCGACACGGGCGCGAGCGCCGCCTCGTAGTCCTCGGCCGAGCGCGGGTCGCGCGCGTCGGCCAGCCGCGCCATCGCGCCGGCGCCTATCCGCTCGAGCATCGGCACCGTGGTGTGGCGGTCGGCGTAATGGCCGTGGGTCGCCCAGACGCGCTCCCCGAGCCACGTCCCGGGGTACCGCACCCGCACGCGCGCCCCGCCCCCGCCCCCGTCGCCGCCGAGCGCCGCGGCCACCGCGGCGAGCGGATCGCCCGGGCCCACCGCGACCTCGGAATCGACGCCGAGCGCCGCCGACCGGTCGCGCCGGCGCAGCCACGGCTCCACCAGCCGGTGGTCGTGGTTGCCGGCGAGCAGCACGATCTCGGCCGCCGGCTCCCGGCCCGCCAGCGCGGATCCGATCGCCTCGAGCGCCGGGCGAGCGTCGTCGAGCACGTCACGCAGCGGGCGCTCGCGCAGCTCGAGCACGTCGCCGAGCAGCACGAGCCGCCCGGCGCCGGCGGTGGTCTCGCAGAGCGCGCGCAGACAGCCGGGGTCCCGCAGGACGGGCGTGTCGCCGCGGGCGCCGAGGTGCAGGTCGGAGACGAGGAGCGTGCGCAGAGGCGCGTCAGGCGGCGCCGCCATCGCCTGGCGGATCGTCTTCGGGAGATGAAGCGCACGTCCTCGGAGACGACCTCGAGCTCGCGGACGTCGGTGGTGCCGCGCGAGCGGAACAGGTCGACGACGCGCTGCACGAGCTCCTCGGGCGCGCTCGCCCCCGAGGTGATCCCCATCGTGCGCACGCCGTCCAGCCACGCCTCGTCGATCTGGGTCTCGTTGTCGATCAGGTGCGCGGCGGCGCCGTACTCACGCGCGACCTCGACCAGCCGGTTGGAGTTCGACGAGTTGCGCGAGCCGATCACGAGCACGAGGTCGACCGCCTGCGCGAGCTCCTTGACGGCGGTTGCCGGTTGGTCGTCGCGTAGCAGATGTCGTCGGTGCGAGGCCCGACGATCGCCGGGAACCGCTCGCGCAGGCGCGCGATGATCGTGCGCGTCTCGTCGACCGACAGCGTCGTCTGGGAGATGTAGGCGATGCGCCCGGGGTCCTCGACCTGTAGCGCCTCGACGCCCGCCTCGTCCTCGACGAGCACGATCGCTCGGGCACCTCCCCATCGTGCCCTCGACCTCCTCGTGGCCGGCGTGGCCGATCAGAACGATCGTGTAGCCCTGGGCGGCGAACTTCTTGGCCTCGACGTGGACCTTGGTGACGAGCGGGCAGGTCGCGTCGATCGTCCGCAGCGCCGCTGTGCCGCCGCGGCGTGCACGCCGGGCGAGACGCCGTGCGCGGAGAAGACGACGGTCGCCCCCTCGGGGACCTCGGTCTCGGTTTCGACGAAGATCGCCCCCTGCTTGCGCAGCTCGGCGACGACGTGCTTGTTGTGGACGATCTCCTTGCGCACGTAGACGGGCGCGCCGTAGAGCTCGAGCGCCCGCTCCACGGTGATCACGGCGCGATCGACGCCCGCGCAGTAGCCGCGGGGCGACGCGAGCAGGATCGTCTCTGGGTAGGCGTGCTCCATCCGCTCCCTGAGTTAGGACCGCCGCGCCCGCGCCGAGACGGTTCACGGGTCAGTCGTTGGCGGTGATCGCCTCCAGCGTGTCCGCGAACTGGCGGCGGGCCGCCTCGCGCCGGGCCGGGATGAACTCGCTGGGCACGCCGTCGGCCGGCGCCCGGAAGCCGCGCAGCACCTGGCGGGCGACCGACGCGCGATGCACCTCGTCAGGACCGTCGTAGATCCGTGCGGCGCGGGCGAAGCGGTACATCGCCTCCAGCGGCAGGTCGCAGGAGTAGCCGAGGCCGCCGTGGGCCTGCAGCGCGCGGTCGATCACGTCGTGGAGCACCTTGGCCCCGTAGAACTTGATCAGCGCGATCTCCTTGCGGGCCGCGGCCACCCCCTCGGTGTCCATCCGCCAGGCCGCGTGCAGCGTCATCAGCCGCGCCGCGGTCATCTCCGCCTCCGAGTCCGCGATCCAGTTCTGGACGGTCTGATGCTCGGAGAGCGTGCCGCCATGGGACTCGCGATACAGCGAGCGCTCGCACATCATGTCGAACGCGCGGCGGGCGACCCCCAGCCAGCGCATGCAGTGGTGGATGCGGCCGGGACCGAGCCGCTGCTGGGCCATCAGGAAGCCGCCGCCCTCGGCGCCGAGCAACGCCTCGGGCCCGACGCGCACGGACGTGTAGCGGATCTCGGCGTGGTTGCCGTAGCGGCCGAAGCTCTCGTAGGGGTGCTCCATCGTCGCCACGTCGCGCACGACCTCCACGCCGGGCGTGTCGGCGTCGACGATGAACATCGAGGCGCGCTGATGGGAGCGGGCGCCGGGGTCGGTGACCGCCATCACGATCAGGAAGTCCGCGATCGAGCCGTTGGTCGTGAACCACTTGTGCCCGTCGATCACCCAGCCGTCTCCGTCCCTCACCGCACGAGTGCGCAGCAGCGTCGGATCCGAGCCGGCGGTCTCCGGCTCGGTCATCGAGAACCCCGACTTCAGATCGCCGGCGAGCAGCGGGTGCAGGTAGCGGTCCTTCTGCTCCGGGGTCCCGGCGAGCGCGAGGATCTCCGAGTTGCCCGAGTCGGGGGCGGCGTTGCCGAACACGAGCGGCGCGATCGGCGAGGACCCGAGGATCTCGTGCATCAGCCCGAGCTTGACCTGGCCGAACCCCTGTCCGCCGAGCCCGGGATCGAGGTGCGCGGCCCACAGCCCGCGCGCACGGACCTGGTCCTGCAGCGGCGCCGCGGCACGGCGCAGGTTCTCCCAGCCGAGCTCCGGATAGAGCGTCTCCAGCGGCCAGATCCGCTCGCGCACGAACGCCCGCATCCACTCAAGCTGCGCCTCGAACTCCGGCTCGGTCGCGAAGTCCCACGCCATCGGATCGCAGGTTATACCTTGACCACCAGCGCACACCTCGTCGAGGAAGAGCCTTCGTGCAGTCCCATCTCGACCGCCTGACGTCCATCGACGCGTCCTTCCTGCACCAGGAGGGTCCCTCCTCGCACATGCACATCGGCGGGGTGCTGCGTGTTCGACGGCCCGCCGCCGCCGTTCGAGGACTATCTCGATCACGTGCGCGGGCGGCTGCACCTCGTCCCCCGCTACCGCCAGAAGCTCGCCACGCCGCCGCTGCAGGCCGGGCGGCCGCTGTGGGTCGACGACCCCGACTTCCACCTCGAGTACCACGTCCGTCACACCGCGCTGCCGGCGCCGGGCTCGGAGGAGCAGCTCATGCTGCTCGTCTCCCGCGTCGCCTCCCAGCGACTGGACCGCTCCAAGCCGCTGTGGGAGATGTGGCTGGTCGAGGGGCTGTCGGAGCGACCGCTTCGCGGTCATCTCCAAGACCCACCACGCGCTCGTCGACGGGATCTCGGGCGTCGACCTGGCGACCGTGCTGTTCGACCTCTCCGCCGACGGATCGCCGCCTCGGCCGACGACCTCGAGCCCTGGTCCCCTCACCGCGAGCCGTCGGGGGCGGACCTGGTGCTCGCGGGCGCCCGCGGGGTGGTGCGGACGGCGGTCGGCCTCACCGCCCGCACGCTGGGGCGCCGCCGCGCGCCCCGGGAGGCTCGGTCGACGGTGCTGCGCGACGCGGCCGAAGGGTTGGGCGAGCTCATGTGGGCCGCGCTCAACCCCGCGCCCGAGACGCCGCTCAACGTCGAGATCGGCCCGCACCGCCGCTACGTCGCGGTCCGCCAGCGCCTCGCCGACTACAAGGAGATCAAGAACGCGCTCGGGGGGCACGGTCAACGACGTCGTGCTCACCGTGGTGAGCGGCGCGCTCGCGGGCTGGCTGCGCTCACGCGGCGTGCAGACGCGGGGCCTGGAGATGCGGGCGCTCATCCCGGTCTCGGTGCGGGGCGCCGAACACCGCGGCGCGCTCGGCAACCAGCTGACGGTGGTGCGCGGCCCGCTGCCCGTGTACATCGACGACCCGGTGACCCGGCTGCGGTTCGTGCGCCACGCGATGGACGGGCTCAAGGAGTCCAAGCAGGCGGTCGGCGCGGCGACGCTCACCGCCATGAACGACCTCGCGCCGCCGACGATCCTCGCCCAGGCGAGCCGCCTGAACTTCTCGACCCGGCTGTTCAACCTGCTCGTCACGAACGTTCCCGGACCGCAGGCGCCGCTGTATGTGCTCGGACGCGAGCTGCGGGACCTGTTCCCGGTCGCGTTCCTGCCCTCCAACCACGCGCTCGCGGTCGCGATGATGTCCTACAACGGCTCGCTCGACTTCGGTCTGCTCGCCGACTACGACGCGCTGCCCGACGTCGCGGAGTCGCCGAGGGGATCGACCGGGCGCTCGCCGAGCTGCTCGCCGCCGCGCGCGGCACCGGCGTGGAGGAGGTCGAATGGTCGGGCTCGACCGGCGACATCACGGTCGGCGCCGACCCGGAGATCCGGCCGATCGTGCCGGCCGCGCGCTCGCGCACGCGCTCCGGGCCCGCCGCGGACATGCGTGCCGGCAAGCGGACCAACGGCCGCGGGCGCTCACCGGGTCGCGCGGCCGGGCGCGACCGCCGGACCGGCCGGGACTAGCGGACGCCGGATCTAGAACCCGAGCGCGAACTTCGCGTCGTCGCTCATCAGCTCGGGCGTCCACGGCGGCGAGAACGTCATCGTCGAGTTGACCGACTCGACGCCCTCGACATCGGAGACGAACTCCTCGATCTGCTCGGCGACCTGGGGGCCGATCGGGCAGCCGGGGCTGGTGAGCGTGTAGGTCACGTTGACCGCGGGTCCGTCGACCGTGACCTCGTAGATCAGGCCGAGCTCGACGAAGTCGAGTCCGAGCTCCGGGTCGATCACGTCGCGCAGGGCGTCGGTGACCTCGTCAACGGTTGCCATGGCGAGGAGTGTAGTGCGGCGAACGCGGCCTCGGATCCGCGCATACGAATGCAGTCTCATTATCCGGGGGCTTGCGCCAGGTCGGCCACTTTGAGTAGGTTTCCCAGATCGTCGACTTCACCGAGACACCGCCCGTCCTGCGCTGCGCCGGCGACGAGGACCGCAGTACGCAGGGAGTTCGGCGGAGAGCGCTCGCACGGGCGCTGCGCTCACAGACCGATGTGATCGTCGACCTCACCGAGCTGTGCTTCGCGGACATCTCGCTGATGCTCGACCTCGCGCTGCTCGCGCGACGGCTGCGCCACGGCGGGCAGGCGATCCTGCTGCGCGGCGCGCAGCCTCAGATCCGCACGCTGATCGAGTCCGTCGGGATCAACCGGCTGCCCGGCGTCGTGCTCGACGCGCCCAGGCGCGCCGTGCTGGATCCGTCCAAGCGCGTCATCGCCTGAGCCCCGCCCGTCGGACGCGCTGTCCGTCCGGACCGGGCCGTACCGTTTCGCGCGAATCCGGATCCCTGACGCCCCCGGAGCCCGCACATGTCCCTCTGTTTCATCGAACCGCAGAACGCCATTCGAGTGATCGCCGACTCGGTGGGCCGAGAGGCGCGCCGGCAGATCCTCGGCGAGGTCGTGCGCGCGTGGGTGGACGAGATCCCGGAGACGGAGCTGGACTCCCACTATGCCAAGGCGGTCGCGGACCTCGACGAGCACGACCTGTCGCTGCTCGCCGCCTGGCACGTCTCGCTGGAGGTCGGCCACCCGCTGCCGAGCAAGGAGTTCCTGGTCAACGTCTTCCCCTCGCTCGGCGAGAACCGGCGTGAGGCCCTCAAGATCGCCGCCGGCTTCCGCGGCGAGGAGGCGTTCGAGGCGGGCGTCGGCGAGGAGCAGGCGTTCGACACCGTGCTGCCGTGGCTCTCCGACGCGCGCTGCGCGGCGCTGGCCGAGGAGTGTCTCGAGCTGTACTGCTGGGACCGGCTCGGCGTCGAGAACTGACTCCACGCCGGTGAGCGAACCGCCGGCTGTCTGCGCGGCCTCGGCGATCATCCTGCCCGTGGTAGCCGCGGAACCGCTCGTGTCCGGGTGGCGACGGCGCCACGACCCGTCGGCGGCCGCGGGCGTGCCCGCCCACGTCACCGTGCTCGCTCCGTTCCTGGCGCCCGACCGGATCACCGAGGCGGTCCTGGGAGAGCTGCGCGCGCTCTTCGCGACGCGGGCGGCGCCGCGGGTCCGGTTCCTGCGCACCGGCCGCTTCCCGGCGGCCGCGGGCGTACCCGGGGTCCTGTACCTCGACCCCGAGCCGGCCGACGGGCCGCGCGCGCTCACCGAGGCGGTCGTCGCCCGTTGGCCCGAGGCGCCCCCGTACGGCGGTAGCCACGCGGCGATCGTCCCCCACCTCACGGTCGCGATCGCCGACGAGCCGACGCTCGACGCGGTCGAGCGGGAGTTATCCGGTGGGCTCGGCGACGGGTTCGCGGCGACGCTCGCCGAGGCGGTCGTCTACGTCCACGCCGGCGGTCACTGGCGGGCGGTCGCCTCGCTGCCGCTCGGCGCTGCCTGACCGCCGCGCCGCCATGTGCGGCCTTTCGTACAGGCCCGCCCCGCCGGCGGCCGTCAGCGGCGACGGAAGCTCACGAGCGCGGCGCTGCCGCCCGCCACCCGGACCACGACCGTGCGCCCACCGCCCGACGGCGCGCGCGCCGTCCGCGGAGCGCCAAGCGCACCGGTGTGCGTCACGGCGCCGTACGTCCGCCCGCCGAGCCGCACGCCCCCGCGGGCGGCGACCGACGGGGCGGTGAGCCGCTCGACGGTCGCGTCGCGGCCGTCGAGCCCCGCCGGGACGGCGATCCGGACGGTGCGGGCCCGCCGCGGGTCCTTGTCGATCAGCACGAGCCGCTCGGAGCCGTCGCGCGACCGCGTCGCCCAGGCGCTGAGCGACACCCCGTGGCCCGTCCCCCGCACCGCCATCAGCCGTGAGCCGGCGGGCGCCGCCTCGGCGAACAGCCGCAGCCCGTAGTACTCGGGCTCCACGTGCGCCCGCCAGCGCCCGCCCACCCGTGCGAGCGTGAACGGCTCGTAGGCGGCGCCCGGCAGCGTGTGCAGGTTGACGCCGCCGACGCCGACCGAGGCGAGCGAGAACAGCGCGTCGGTCGCCCACAGCGCACTCGCGAACGTGTCGCTCACCCCGGCCCTGCCGCGGCAGGCGACCGACCCGAGCTCGTCGACGCGCACGGCGCGGCCCTGCGCACGGGCGATCCGGATCCACACCTCCACCCCGCGGGCCAGGCCGGCCGTCGAGTACTCCGACAGCAGATGCGCGATCGTCGGCACCTGCGGCGAGTGATGGGCGACGAAGCAGTTCTTCAGCGGGTAGCGGTGGACGGTGAGCTGGGCGACGGCGGGCTCTGACTGCAGGAACGCGGCCATCGCCGTCTTCCAGACCCCGGCGGTGGCTGGGTTCTGGTCGGCGGCGAGCGCCGGGCCGGCGAGCGGCGACGACGGCCGCGCGCCCCCCAGCGCCGTCACCACCGCCGCCACCTCCCGCCGGTAGCGAGCGGGGTCATAGCCGCGGGCGCGCGCCTTCACCTTCGCGCCGTCGCCGAGCGTCCACTCCGGGATCGTCGCGTACAGGTTCGGCTCGTTGCCGATCTCCAGCGCGTCGATCGACGAGCGGCCGAACGCGGCCGCGAACGCCCGCGCCTCGGCCGCGTCGAGCGCCGGCTCGCCGGCGGCCAGGTTGAGCCCGAGGATCATCCGCGCGTGCAGCTCGCGCGTGAGCGCGGCGGCGGTCGCGAGCCAGTTCGCGGTGAGCGGGTACGTGTAGCCGGAGAACCGCGGCCGGCCGACGCCCGGCGCGGGCACCCACGAGACGTCCGTGCTTTCCCCGCCGATCCTCAGCACCGGGCGCTGCCCGGGGTGAGGCCGCGGATCAGCGCCACGAGCACCGGATCGACCGCGTGGGAATCCGTGCCCGCGTAGGCGGGGAGGGCCTGGAACTCCATCGAGAGCCCGAGGAACCCGGACGGGATCGGCCGCCCCGCCGCGCCCAGGCGCAGCGTCGGGGTGCCGGGCGCGACGTGCACGACTCGCAGCGGGCGCTGCCGGTGCGCCGACCCGCAGCCCGCGGCGAGCAGCGCGCCGGCCGCGAGCAGCGCTCCCGCAAGGGCCCTACGGCCCCGCGCCGGCATCTAGCCGTCGCCGTCGAGCGCGGCCTCGACGTCGGCGATCGCCTGCTCGGTCTGCTGAAACCACACCGCCCGCATCCCGAGCGCGGCCGCGGCCTCGCAGTTGATGTGCAGATCGTCGATGAACACCACCGACTCCGCCGCCACGCCGAGCGCGGCGAGCGTCGCCTCGTAGATGCGCGGATCGGGCTTGCGGATCCCGAGCTCGGAGGAGTCGACGACGACGTCGAACAGCTCGGCGACCGGGATCATCGCCTGCCAGCGCGCCGACCACTCGCGGACGTTATTCGTGCAGATCGCCATCGGATGGCCGCGGTCACGCAGCGTGCGCATGAACGCGACGAACGGCGCGTTCGGCTCGAGCCCGGCGAACAGCGCCTCGCCGAACCCGTCGAGCGAGACCTCACGGCCGCGGGCGCGGGTGAGCTCCGCGTCGAGCTCGGCGAGGAACTCCGCCTCGCTCAGCCGGCCGGTCTCGAGCGCGTACAGCGGGTTCTCGCCGCGCGCGGCGCCGGCCGCCGCGGTCGCCGTTCCGAGCTCCTCGAGCGTGATCCCCGCACCCTCGGAGACCCGCGTCAATCCGGCCGCCAGCGGCGTCGTGAGCACGCCGCCGAAGTCGCTGATCACCGCCCGCGCACCCGCCATCTTTCACTCCGGGAACGTCGCGAGGACGTAGAGGCCCAGGCCCTCCTCGCCCCGGCTGTGGCAGCGCAACGGGAGCACCTGCAGGGCCGCGCCCTCGCTCGCCTGCGCGGACGGCGGGCCGGCGGCCTCGCCCGCGGCCCGGCGGGGGAACTCGCGCTCGCCCTCGCCGACCCACAGCTCGAGGTTGACGCGCGCCGGGGTCCCGGCGCCGTCGTAGGTCGTGGACAGGCGCGGGTCCGACACGGTCATCCACCGTTCCGGGTCGAACAGGGTCGCACTCACCGCGTCGCCGTCGGACCGGTCGCTGCGCCGCGGCCGGGCCGCGATCAGGCCGACGGCGGAGCCGTCCGCGAACCACCCCGCGACGAACCGGGCCGAGCCGGGCGCCTCCTTGGCCGATCGCGGCGGTCCGAGCGTCACCCGGATCCCCCGCCAGTCGACCGGCCGCCCCGCGGCGGCGCCGGTCACCCGGCAGAGCTCAGGCCCCTCGCCGGGGACGGGCGCGGCACCGGCCGGCGTCGGCGCACCCGCATCCCCGTCGCCGGACGGGGCGGGGCGGGCGGCGTATCGGGCACGGCCAGCAGCGAGACCCCGCTCTCGTCGCCCTCGAGCCTCCAGTGACCGTCCGGCTCCTCGCTCACATGCAGCCCCGCACCGGGCGCCGAGCCGCCGTCGCCCGGCCCGAGCGCCAGCGACCATCCGGCGCCGCCGGACAGCGCGGCGCCCCATGCCGTGCCGTCGGCACTGGCGAACGCGAGCGCACGCAGACCCTCCCCCGCGCCGCGCCGCGCCGGGCTCATCCGTGCAGCTGGGGGCGGTCGCCGCGCGGGCGCGGCGTGGCGTCGGAGGCGGTCGCGTCGACGTCGTAGTCGCGCCGGGCGCCGCGTGCGAAGTGCGCCGCGCGGGACACCAGGCGGCTCTGCGCATGGGCGACCAGCCAGCGGCCGAGGCCGCGGCGCGCCGCCGGCACGAGCAGCACGAGCGCCAGCGCATCGGTGACGAAGCCCGGCACGATGAACAGCGCCCCCGCGAGCAGCGCGAGCCCGCCGTCGAGCAGGCCGGGACCGGGCGGGCGGCCGGCGGCGAGCGTGTCGCGCAGGCGCGCGAGCACGGCGCGGCCCTCGGCCCGCAGCAGCCATCCGCCGACCGGCCAGCCGGCGAGCAGCAGCAGGATGCACCACAGGACGCCGACAAGGTCGGCGACGGCGACCGCCGCCGCGATCTCGGCGACGACCCACACGAGGAACACGGCGATGAACATGGACGGAAGGCGAGCGGCCCAATCGAAGCGGCGGCAATGAACCGCCGCGGAGCGTCAGTCGACCCCGAGCGCCGCCTGGGCGGACGCGAGCGCGGCGGGGTCCGGATCGGGCAGCGGGTCCAGGCCCGCCCCGTAGCGCGAGCGGTTCTCCCAGTTGAAGAAGCCGAGGTCGAGCGCCGCCAGCGGCAGCGCGGCACGCCTCCGCGAGGTCGGCGGCACGACGCTCCAGCAGCATCGGATCGCCGATCCCGAGGATGCGCTTGGCCGCGAGCGTGACCTGGTCGGTGCCGCCGAGGTGCAGTGGACCGGCGCGCAGCTCGTAGACGCCGAGCCGGCCGAGGGTGACGAGCAGGTCGTAGCGGGGGTCGCGGTTGATCGCCGCCAGCGAGCCCAGCCGCTCGAACACGCGGTCGAAGCGCCGCTCGGGGCTCCACGCCGGCTCGCCCTCGAAGCCCGCGGCCTGCGAGCCGACCGCGTCGCCCAGCCACGGTAGGCGTCGGCCGCGCGGGCGGCGCGGGATCCGTCGCCGGCCCCGCGCGGACCGAGCGCGACCCCGGCGAGCGCGGCGGCTCGCCGCCCTGCCAGCTGGACCGGGCCGCGTCGATCGCCGCGAACGGACCGCCCTCGATGGACGGGTCGAGCGGCCGAGCAGCGCATCTGGACGGCCAGCCAGGTCCGCTCCTCGAGCGGACCGCCGGCCGCGACCTCCACGTAGAGGCCCGGCGGGTCGGCGGCGATCACGTCCAGCCGGGTGGCCGCGAACGCGATCTCCTCCGCCAGCCGGGCGGCGTCGGCCCGCGAGTGGATGCCGGGCACCAGCGGGGAGCCGTAGCCGTCGTCGGCCTCGCGCGCGAGCCGTCGGACGGTCATCCCCCCGGCCGAGCGCGCGGACCGGCACTGCGCGCCGAGGGGCGCTCTGCGGGACCGGCGGCGCCCGGCGAGTGGCGTGACGGGCGCGGTTCGGGCCGGCCGCCGGGCGAGACGACCGGACGCAGCTCGACGTCCTGCTCACGGGCGCAGATCGTGCAGTTCTGCACGAGACGGTTGTGGCGGCAGAACGTCGGCATGCGACCCGTCGAGCAATATCAGGCGCGCGCAACCGGAGCGTCCCGGAAGAGAACCGGGGGACCCGGATCCATCCGGGCCCCCCGGATAGCCAGGGAAGTGGGGGCGCAGTTCCCTGACTGACGGGCGAGTTTCTCCGTCCCAAGCTTTCGCTAAACATACTCGCCCCGAACGTTCTTGTGGGCGAGACCGCACCATCGCGCCGGGACGAACGGTACCACCAACACCCGAGCGTATGGAGAGAAGTTCGCTCTTACCAGATCGCGAAAAGGCCAGCAAGCGGCCGGTAAGTAATCAGCTCGTGTCCCGGACCGCTAAAGAATGGTCGCCCGGCCTCACCGTGCCCGCCGCCTCGGCCTGATGGCGGAGCGTGCTGGTCGGGCTCGCCGCTCCACGCGCCGATCGCGAACAGTTCGCGGTCCTGGTCCATCGGCGAGCCGCCGAGCGCCTTGTTGACGACGCGAGCGCACGTGCGTCCCTCGGCGATCGCCGAGACCACCAGCGACTGCCCGATGCGGGCGTCGCCGCAGGCGAAGACGCCGCTGACCGACGTCTTGTAGGTCTGCTCGGTGCGGATGTTGCCGCGCCGGTCGAGGTCGAGCCGAGTGGGCCGACCAGACCCTCGTGCTCGGGGTGGTCGAAGCCGATCGCGATCAGCACGAGGTCGGCCTCGAGCACGAACTCGGTGCCCGGAACCGGAGTCAGGTCGCGGGACGAGTTGCCGGTGACCTTGCGCGCGTAGACGTGGGTGACGTTGCCGTCCTGCCGCCGAAGCCCGTGACCTCGGTCCCCCAGCGACGCTGCCGCCCTCGTCGAGCGCGTAGGTGCGTCGAGCGTGCGCTTGGGCGGCAGCGGCCACGGGTGCCGCGGGTCGCGCCTCGGGCAGCTCGGCGTAGACGTCGAGGATCGGTCGCGCTCGGCGCGCCCTCGCGGTGGGAGTTGGAGATGCAGTCCATGCCGGTGTCGCCCCCGCCGATCACGATCACCGCTTGCCGGAGGCGCTGATCTCGCATGCCCGGCTCGCCGGGTCGCGGAACGGCCGGCCCTCCAGGCCGCGACCCAGCGGTTGCGCTGGTAGAGGTAGTCCATCGCGAGGTGGATCCCCTCAGCTGGCGCCCTCGACGTCCATGCGCGGGAGACCCGCGAGCCGATCGCCAGCACGATCGCGTCGTGGCGCTGTTGCAGCTCCGCGGCGTCACGTCGCGCCCGACGTCGCAGCCGTAGACGAACTCGATCCCCTCCGCCTGGAGCAGCTCGACGCGGCGGTCGATGATCCGCCTTCTCGAGCTTGGCATCCGGGACCCCGAAGCGCATCAGGCCGCCGCGGGCCCTCGTCGCGCTCGTAGACCGTGACCGTGTGCCCGCATCCTGTTGAGCTCGGCGGCGACCGCGAGCCCGGCGGGGCCGGACCCGACGACCGCCACCGCTCGCCTGAGCGCCGGTCCGGAGGCTCGGCGACGACCCAGCCCTCCTCGAAGGCGCGGTCGATGATCGCCAGCTCGATCTGCTCGATCGTCACCGGGTCGTCGTTGATCGTCAGCACGCACGCCGACTCGCACGGCGCAGGGCAGATCCGCCCGGTGAACTCGGGGAAGTTGTTCGTCGCGTGGAGCTGCTCGATCGCGTCGCGCCACTTGTCGCGGTAGACGAGGTCGTTCCAGTCCGGGATCAGGTTGCCGAGCGGGCAGCCCTCGTGGCAGAACGGGACCCCGCAGTCCATGCAGCGCGCGCCCTGGCGGCGCAGCTCGTCCTCGGGCTGCAGCGCGAAGTACTGGCGGTAGTCGCCTACATGGTCGCGAGGGTCGCGCTTGTCGAAGCCGACCCGATGGATCTTCAGGAAGGCGCCGAGCTCACCCATGGGTCGGGCCTCCGCGCGGGTCGCCTCGGTCTGCGCGCGGGCCTCCAGCACCCGCGCTTGTAGTCGCGCGGCATCACCTTGATGAAGCGCTCGCGGGCGCTGCTCCCAGCGAGGCGAGAATGTTGCGCGCGACCAGCGAGCCGGTCCGCTGCGCGTGCTCCGCGATCAGCGCGCGCAGCTCCTGGTCGTCGGCTTCGTCGAGCGGATCGAGGTCGACCAGCTCGGTGTTGCAGCGGCTCGCGAAGCGCCGGTCGGCGTCGTAGACGTAGGCGATCCCGCCGCTCATACCGGCGGCGAAGTTGCGCCCCGTGGGGCCGAGCACGACGACGCGCCCGCCGGTCATGTACTCGCAGCCGTGGTCACCGACGCCCTCGACGACTGCCTCGGCGCCGGAGTTGCGCACGGCGAAGCGCTCACCCGCGAGCCCGCGGAAGAAGGCCGCCCGGCGTGGCGCCGTAGAGCACGGTGTTGCCGACGATCATGTTCTCCTCGGCGCGGAAAGCGCCGCTCCGGCGGGCGACGCGAGACGTCCCGCCCGACAGGCCCTTGCCGGCGTAGTCGTTGGTCTCGCCGCGCAGCGACAACGTCACCCCGGGCCAGCCAGGCGCCGAAGCTCTGGCCGGCCGAGCCGGTGAAGGTGATCTCGATCGTGCCTTCGGGCAGACCCGCGCGCGCCGCGCCGCCGGGAGATCTCGCCGGACAGGATCCCGCCGACGGTGCGGTTGACGTTGCGCACCGGATCGGGCCGAGCTTACCCGCTCGCGCGCCTCGAGCGCCGGCTCGCACTGCGCGACCAGCTCCCAGTCGAGCGCGTCGTCGAGCACCGGCACTGCGGCCGCGCGTACGGCGGCGCGGCGACGTCGGCCGGCAGGTCGGGGCGGCGAGCACCATCGAGAGGTCGACGCCGCGCGCCTTCCAGTGCTCGATCGCCTCGTCGGTCTCGAGCAGGTCGGTGCGGCCGATCAGATCCTCGAAGCGGCGGATGCCGAGCTTGGCCATCAGCCTGCGCACCTCCTCGGCGACGAACAGCATGTAGGTGACGACGTGCTCCGGCATGCCCTGGAAGCGCGCGCCGCAGCTCCGGGTCCTGGGTGGCGATGCCGACCGGGCACGTGTTGAGGTGGCAGACGCGCATCATGATGCAGCCCATCGCGATCAGCGGCGCGGTCGAGAACCCGAACTCGTCGGCGCCGAGCAGCGCGCCGATGACCACGTCGCGCCCGGTCTTCATCTGGCCGTCGACCTCGACCCTGACGCGGGAGCGCAGGTCGTTGAGCAGCAGCGTCTGCTGCGTCTCGGCCAGGCCGATCTCCCACGGGATGCCGGCGCATGGATCGAGGACTGCGGCGAGGCGCCGGTGCCGCCGTCGTGGCCGGAGATCGTGAGGTGGTCGGCGTTGGCCTTGGCCACGCCGGAGGCGACCGTGCCGACGCCGACCTCGGTCACGAGCTTCACCGAGACGAGCGCGCTCGGGTTCGCGCAGCGCAGGTCGTAGATCAGCTGCTTGAGGTCCTCGATCGAGTAGATGTCGTGGTGCGGGGGCGGCGAGATCAGGCCCGACACCGGGGGTGGAGCGGCGGATCTGCGCGATGTAGGCGTCGACCTTGTGGCCGGGGAACTGGCCGCCCTCGCCGGGCTTGGCGCCCTGCGCCATCTTGATCTGCAGCTGGTCGGCGTTGACCAGGTAGTCGACGGTCACCCCGAAGCGGCCTGAGGCGACCTGCTTGATCGCCGAGCGGCGCTGGTCGCCGTTGGCATCGGGCGTGAAGCGCTCCGGGTCCTCCCGCCCTCGCCGGTGTTGGACTTGCCGCCGATGCGGTTCATGGCGATGGCGAGCGTCTCGTGCGCTTCGCGCGAAGCGAGCCGAGTGACATCGCGCCCGTCGTGAAGCGCTTGACGATCTCGCGCGCCGGCTCGACCTCGTCGAGCGGGATCGGCTCGGTCGGCGCGCTGAACGTCATCAGCCCGCGCAGCGCCGCCTGCGCGCGTCGACTCCTCGTTGACCAGCCGCGCGAACTCGTCGTAGATCTCCTGGGCTCTCGCGTCGTCGGCCGTCGCCAGCGCCGTCGCCCGTCGTGCACCCGCACCGCGTGCTGGAGCGTGGCGATCGTGTCGGGGTTCCAGTGTGGCGCTCGCCGTCGCGCCGCCACTGCAGCACCCCGCCGACCGGGAGCACGTCGCGGTCGGTGCGCGGATAGGCGCGGAAGTGGCGGTCGAGCGCCTCGGTTGCGAGCTCTCCGCGGCCACGCCGCCGATCCGCGAGGCGGTGCCGGTGAAGTGGCGGTCGATCAGCTCGCGCTCCAGCCCGACCGCCTCGAAGATCTGCGCGCCGCAGTAGGACTGGATCGTCGAGATCCCCATCTTGGAGATCGTCTTGAGCAGGCCCTTGCCGATCGCCTTGACGATCCGCTGCTCGGCCTCCTCGTCGGTCCGAGGTCCTCGGGCAGCAGCCAGCGCTCGGCGAGCCGTCGAGCGACTCGAACATGAGGTACGGGTTGATCGCCGAGGCGCCGTACCCGATCAGCGTCGCCATGTGGTGGATGTCACGCGGCTCGCCGGACTCGACCACCAGCCCGGTGTGCAGGCGGGTGCCGGCCCGCACGAGGTGGTGGTGGACGGCGGCGACGGCCAGCAGCGACGGGATCGCGACCCGCTCGGGGCCGAGGTTGCGATCGGACAGGATGAGGATGTTGGCGCCGTGGTGGACCTGGTCTGAGGCCTCGCGGCAGACCGCGTCCAGCCGGCGCTCCATCCCCTCCGGGCCCTCCTCGATCTGCCAGCTGATGTCGAGCGTCGCCGCGTCGAAGATCTCGTGGGACACCTGGCGCAGCTTCTCGAGCTGGCGGTTGCGCAGGATCGGCTGGTCCATGACGAGCTGGTGCGCCTGCTCGGGTCCTTCCGAGAGCAGGTTCAGCTCGGCCCCGCCCCGGTCTGCAGCGACATCACGACCGACTCGCGGATCGGGTCGATCGGCGGGTTGGTCACCTGTGCGAACAGCTGCTTGAAGTAGGAGAACAGCGGCGGCTGGCGGTCGGACAGCACGGCGAGCGCGGCGTCGTTGCCCATCGAGGCGGTCGGCTCCTCGCCGTTGGTGGCCATCGGCGCGATCACCATCCGCAGGTCCTCCTGCGTGTAGCCGAACGCCAGCTGCCTGGAGCGCAGCGGCTCGACCCGGGGGACGCGCGGCTCGCGCTCGGGCAGGTCGTCGATGTGGACGACCGACTGCTCGTACCACTGCCGTAGGGCTTGCGGCGCGAGACGCGGCGCTTGACCTCGGAGTCGTCGACGATCCGGCCCTCGTCGAGGTCGAGCAGGAACATCCGGCCCGGGGCGAGCCGGCCCTTGCGCTGGACGTGCTCGGGCGCGACGGTGATCACGCCCGTCTCGGAGGCGAGCACGACGTAGCCCTCGGTGTCCTGCACCCAGCGCCCGGGCCGCAGGCCGTTGCGGTCGAGCACCGCGCCGGCCCAGCGGCCGTCGGTGAACGCGATCGCGGCCGGGCCGTCCCACGGCTCGATCAGGCACGAGTGGAAGTCGTAGAAGCCGCGCACGTCGGGATCGAGGTCGCGCTGGGAGCGGTAGGCCTCGGGGACCATCATCATCAGCGCGTGCGGCAGCGAGCGCCCCGCGAGCACGAGCAGCTCGAGCACGTTGTCGAACACCGCGGAGTCCGAGCCGCCGCTGCGGACGACCGGCAGCACCTTGGCGAGGTCGTCGCCGAACAGCTCGGAGGCGAGCTGGGACTCCCGCGCCCGCATCCAGTTGATGTTCCCGCGCACCGTGTTGACCTCGCCGTTGTGGGCGATCATCCGGAACGGGTGGGCGAGCTCCCAGCTGGGGAACGTGTTCGTCGAGAAGCGCGAGTGCACGAGCGCCAGCCGCGAGGCGACGCGGGGGTCGCGCAGGTCGGGGAAGTAGCGCGGCAGCTGGGGAGCGGTGAGCATCCCCTTGTAGACGAGCGTCCGGCTGGAGAAGCTCGGCAGCGCGACCTCGGCCCCGCACTCGCGCTCGATCAGGCGGCGGATCACGTACAGCTTGCGCTCGAACGCCGCTTGGTCGCCGACGCCGTCGCCGGCCTCGACGATCAGCTGGCGGATGACCGGGGCCGCGGTGCGGGCGATGTCGCCGACGAAGCGATCGTCGACCGGGACGTCGCGCCACCAGACCGGCCGCTGGCCCTCCGCCGCGACGATCTCCTCGAACTGCTGCTCGAGATCGCGCGGCGCTCGGCGTCGCGCGGCAGGTAGCAGACGCCGACGCCGTATCGCCCGGGCGGCGGCAGGTCGATCCCGGACACGGCGCCGCGGATGAACGCGTCGGGGATCTGGATGAGGATCCCGGCGCCGTCGCCGGTGTTCGGGTCCGCGCCCTCGGCACCGCGGTGCTCCATGTGCTCCAGCGCCTCCAGCGCCTTCTCGACGACGCCATGGGTGGCCTCGCCCCACAGCTTCGCCACGAGCGCGATCCCGCAGGCGTCGTGCTCATGGGTGGGGTCGTAGAGCCCGGACGGCCCGGGGAAAGCCATGCGTGACATACAGCGGTGCCTTCGGTCGCGGACAGGGGGGTCAGGCACTGCGGAGCAGCGCGCCCAATCGTACCGAACTCCCCGTTCAGCGCTTGGACTTGGCGGTCTTGCGGGAGCCCGAGCCGTCGGACTCCGACTTCTTGGAGCGGCCGCGCGACTTGGCGGCGGCCGGCTTGAGGACTCGTCGACCTCGTCCGGGAGGAGCAGGAGCGGACCTCGGCGAGGCTCGCCTCCAGCGCCGCCATCAGGTCCGGGGCGGGGCCGGTGTCCTCGGCCTCGGGCTGGACCGCGATCTCCTCGCCCGCTGCCTTGCGCTCGATCAGCTCGAGCACGCGCTCGCGATACTCGTCCTTGAACTTCGACGGGTCGAACTCGGCCGACAGCGAGTCGATCAGCTGCTGGGCCATCGTGACCTCGCGCTCGGTCGCCTCGGCGTCGCCGAGCGCGTCGAGCTCGTCGATGCGGTCCGGGCGAGAGCACCTCGTCGCCGAACAGCATCGTCGAGAGCCCCAGTGCCTCCCCATCGGCCGCAGCGCGCACAGCTGCTGCTTGGAGCGGATCACGATCCTTCCCGATCGCGACCTTGCCCGACTCGCTCATCGCCTCCATCAGCAGCCGGTAGGCCTTCGCGCCGCCGGCCGCCGGCGCCAGGTAGTACGAGTGGTCGTAGTAGATCGGGTCGATCTCGGAGAGCTCGACGAACTCCTCGATGTCGATCGTGCGCGTCGCCTTGGGATCGAGCGCGTCGAGCTCGTCGGGATCGATCAACACGTAGCGCTCCGGGCTCAGCTCGTAGCCCTTGACGATGTCCTCGAATGCGACCTCATCGCCGGTCGAGGGGTCGACGCGCTTCTGGCGGATCCGCGTGCCCGTCTTGGCGGACAGCTGGTGGAACCGCACCGACTTGGGTGAGGTGGCGCTGTACAGCTTGACGGGCACGTTGACCAGGCCGAAGCTGATCGCGCCGCTCCAAATCGCTCGTGGCATTCGCGTGTTTGTATACCCGTACCCGCGCGTTCGGGCAAGAGCTGGTGGTGGACTTGCCGCCCCGCTCGCCCGGCCGACGTCCCATTGACACCCGCAGGAGGTTCACCCGATGCGTCCGCTCACCACCCCCCTCGCCGCCGCCGGCGCCGCCGCCGCCGCGTCGGGAGCCATGATGCTCACGGGCGCGGGCGCGCTCTCCGCGGCCTCGGCTCGGTCGGCCTCGGCGGTCCCGCCGCAGCCGACCGTCAGCGCACCGCTGATCCGGGTGCAGAACGGCACGCTGGCGGTCGGCTCGCAGATCCCCAACCACCAGGTCAACGCCCGTCGCACCTACTTCGGCAACTCGTTCGGGGTGACGCTCGGCCACGACCGCCAGGGCGCGCTCTACCCCGTCCAGACCGGCAACGGCGGCCTGCGCTGGCGCACCGACGGCCCGGCGCTGTTCCTGCCGACCGCGGACGCGCCGAACGCCGTCGACACCGTCACCGCCGCCACCAAGACGCTGCAGTACGCCTTCGGCGCGGGCGGCCAGACCGTCGACGTCACCCGCGACGGCGGGCCGCAGTGGCGGCGGGCGACGTTCGACGGCACGGTGCTGTCGGTCTCACCGGGCGTCGCCCGCAACGAGCTGGTGGCGTTCGTCAACAACGGCTCGGGCGTGACCTGGCAGTACGTCACCCGCAACGGCGGCGCGACCTGGACGTACTTCCCCCGCTTCATCGGCTGACCGGCCACGGCCCGGCCCCGGGGCGGGGCGGCTCAGCCGGGTGAGCGGCTCAGCCGGGTGAGCCGCTCAGCGGGGTGAGCCGATCGGCGGGGTGAGCGGCTCAGCGGCCGATCGGCGTCATGTCGGGGTAGCGGTCCCCCGCGGCGGCGCCGAGCGGGGCCGCCTCGTCGAGCGCGGCCAGGTCGGCGGCGGTGAGCTCGACCTCGGCCGCCTGCGCGTTCTGCTCCAGGTAGGTCCGCCGCTTGGTCCCCGGGATCGGGACGACGTCCTCGCCCTGCGCGAGCACCCAGGCGAGGGCGAGCTGCCCGGGCGTGCAGTCCTTCTCCCGGGCGATCGCCTCGACGCGGCGCACCAGCGCCAGGTTGGCCTCGAGGTTGGCGCCCTGGAAGCGCGGGTTGGTGCGCCGAAAGTCGTCGGTCGCGAGGCTGTCGGTGCTCGTGATCTGACCGGTGAGGAAGCCGCGCCCGAGCGGGCTGTAGGCGACCAGCCCGATCCCGAGCTCGGTGAGCACCGGGCGGACCTGCTCCTCGAGGTCGCGGCTCCACAGCGAGTACTCGCTCTGCAGCGCGGAGATCGGATGGACCGCATGGGCCCGGCGGATCGTCTCCGGGCCCGCCTCGGAGAGCCCGAGGAAGCGCACCTTGCCGGCGTCGACGAGCTCCGCCATCGCGCCGACCGTCTCCTCGATCGGCACGTCGGGGTCGACGCGGTGCTGGTAGTAGAGGTCGATGTGGTCGATCGCCAGGCGGCGGAGCGAGGCGTCGCAGGCGGTGTGGACGTAGTCGGGACGTCCGTTGATCGAGCGGCCGGCCGGGTTCTCGGGGTTACGCACCACCCCGAACTTGGTGGCGAGCACGACCGCGTCCCGACGATCGGCGATCGCCTCGCCGACGAGCTGCTCGTTGGCGCCGATGCCGTACTGGTCGGCGGTGTCGAGCAGGTCGATCCCGAGCTCGAGCGCGCGATGGATGGTGGCGCGGGCCTCCCCCTCGTCGGAGGTCCCGTAGAACTCCGACATCCCCATGCAGCCGAGGCCCTCGGCGGAGACCTCCAGGCCCTGGGTTCCGAGCGTGCGGCGCTGCATGGGTGGCAGCCTAGCGGCCGGGGACAGTTGGCTTTCAGCGCCTCGGGGTAGTAGCGAAGCCATGGGTCGCGTCCTGCGCCGTCTCGACGACTTCCAGCAGCGCCGCCGCTGGCTCGCCGTGCCGCTCGCGGTCGTCAAGAAGGCGAGTGACGACCAGGGCGGGAATCTCGCCGCACTCGTCGCCTACTACGGCTTCTTCTCGCTCTTCCCGCTGCTGCTCGTGTTCGCGACGATCGTCGGGTTCGCGCTCTCCGGCCATCCGCACACGCAGACCACGCTGGAGCAGTCGATCAGCAACCAGTTCCCGTCGGTGGGCAAGGAACTGCACTTCAAGCACATCTCGGGCTCGGTCATCGCGCTCGTGCTCGGCATCGCGACCTCCCTGTACGCGGGTCTCGGAGTGACGAACGCCGCCCAGAACCTCATGAGCACCGTGTGGGCGGTCCCGCACAAGGACCGGCCGAACTTCGTGCAGTCGCGACTGCGGGGGCTCGGACTGCTCGTCTTCCTCGGCGCGATGTTCATCATCTCGACGATCGTCACCGGCGCGGTGAGCTCGACCTTCGGCGGGATCGGGGCGAAGATCGGGGGTTACGTGGTCTCCCTACTCGTCAACGGGGCACTGTTCTTCGCCTCCTTCCGCCTGATGACCGACGGCGAGGTGCCCAGCCGTCAGCTGCGAACCGGGACGGTCGTCGCCTCGATCCTGTGGACCATCCTGCAATCGGTCGCAAGCGTCTACCTGCATCACGCCACCGGCGGCAGCTACGGGGTGTTCGCCACGGTCATCCCGCTCATCATCTGGCTGCACCTCGGCGGCCAGGTGTTCATGTACAGCGCCGAGGTCAACGTCGTCACCAGCCGCCGGCTGTGGCCGCGCAGCTTCTTCGGCCCGCCGGTCGAGCCGGCCGACCAGGAGGCCCTCGCCGCGCTCGCGAAGGTGGAGGAGCGCTCCGCTGAGCAGCACGTCGACGTCGCCTTCACCGATCCGCCGCGCCAGGAGTGAGCCTCAGAACAGCGTGTCCGCGGACTCGCGGCGGGTGAGCTCGAGCGGCCACGAGCACAGACCGCCCTCGGCGGGGCAGCCGGCGCAGAGCCGCCGGTGGGGCTCGGGCGCGACCGGGAAGCGGCGCTCGAGCACTCCGGCGGCGAGCGCGCCCAGCCGCGCGGTGAGCTCCGGGCGCTGCGCGGCCGTGAACAGCGCGGTGACGGGATCCTCCGGCGCCTCCAGGAAGCAGTGGACGACCTCCACCTCGGTGGCGCCGGCGTGCAGCGCGGCGAGCGCGTAGACGAGCTGCTGGCCCACGTAGCCCCGCGCGACGAGCGCCGCCGGATCCGATCGCCCCAGCCGGTCGGTCTTGTAGTCGACGATCACCATCCGCTCCGCAGCCAGGCCCGCCCTCCCCGCGCCCCGTGCCGGCGCGGGCTCGCGCGCGAGCACATCGAGCGCGCCGACGATCATCGGCCCGTCCGGCCGGTCGTCGAGCGCGAACGAGAAGCGCTGCTCGCGCCGCACGCCGCCGGTCCGGCCGAGCCGCGCGCACAGCTCGGAGGCGGCGAAGCGGCGCACGATCGCGGCCAGGCCGTCGAGCTCCTCGGGCCCGGGCGGCGGGGTCAGGCCCGCGCGCGTCGCAGCGGCACGGGCGTGCTCGGCGCCGGGCACGACCGGGCGGCGGAAGTCCAGGCGCTCGAGCAGCGCGTGGGCGAGCACCCCGCGGCGCCGGCCACGGCTCTCCGCGGCCCCGGCCGGGGCGCGCTCGTCGCGCGGCTCCGCGTCGGGCAGACCGGGCAGCCCGAGCACGCGCTCGGCGTAGAAGCGGTACCCGCAGCGTTCGTAGTCGGCGAGCGCCGAGTAGCTGAGCGTCGCCACGGGCGAGCCGGCCTCGGGCGCCGGTCCCGGGGGCGCCGGCCCAGGGGGCGCCGCCCTCGGCGCCGGCGGGGCGGACGCGGCCGCCACGATGGGCTCGGCGGGCCGCGGCGCGCCGGCCTCCTGCGCCGGCTCGTCCTCGCCCGGCGCGAGCACGTGCACCCGCAGCCGCGCCGCGCCCGTGCTCGACCACGCCGCCGCCCTCGGCCACGACCGCGCCGATCTCGGGCACGAACGCGGGGCCGATCCAGGCGATCGGGCCGCCGCCGACGCGGTTCGGGGTGCCCTGCACCCACCCGTCGAGCTTCGCCGCCCCGCTGAGCACGAGCCGCTCGCGGGCGCGGGTCATCGCGACGTAGAACAGCCGCCGCTCCTCCGCCTCCTCGGCGGCGCGCGCGTCCTCGCCGATCGCGCTGTAGTGCAGCGCCGACTCGCGGCCGGCGGCCCCGGCGCGGGCGAGGCGCAGGCCGATCCGCTCGGGCCGGCGTGGCTCGCCGCCGAGGCTCGGCGCCCGGGTCGACGCGCAGGATCGCCGCCGGGGGCCGCGGCGAGCGGCCGAGGTCGGCGACGCACACGGTGTCGAACTCCAGGCCCTTGGAGCGGTGGATCGTCATCAGCCGGATCGCGTCGAGCGCCTCGCCCTCGACCGGGGCCTCGCCTTCGCGCACGCTCTCGCCGCCGCGCTCGCGCTCGTCCAGGCCGTCGAGGAACCCCCGCAGGTCGGGGCCGTGCAGCGACTCGTGCTCACGGCCGAGCCGCATCAGCTTGCGCACGTTGGCCAGCCGGCGCCGGCCGCCGGGCATCTCGAGCATCGCCAGGTCGTAGCCGGTGACCGTGGAGCGCGCGATCGATCAGCTCCTCGATCCCGGCGCGCGGCGCCGCGCGCGCTCGCGCTCGAACCAGTCGCGGAACGCGGGGGAGCCGGGTCGCGTCCGCCTCCCCGAGCCCGGCCTCGCGCAGCTCGCCGATCGCGGTCTCGCCGCTGAGCGTGCGGTAGGCGTCGCGGCCGGCCGCCCGGGCGCCGGCCGCCAGGATCACCAGGCCGTCGAGCGTGAGCCCGACCAGCGGCGAGGCGAGCGCGCCGTACAGCGCCTCCTCCTCTCGCGGGTTGGCGAGCGCGCGCAGGTAGGCGACCATGTCGACGACCTGGGGGTGGGCCCAGTAGCCGCGCCCGCCGATCACGTACGTCGGCAGGCCGCGCTGCTCGAGCGCGCGCTCGTAGGCGCGCATGTCGGTGCTCGCGCGCATCAGCACGACGATCTCGCCGGGCGCGGTGCCCGCGGCGACGATCTCGGCGACCCGGTCGGCGAGCCCGCCCGCCTCGGCCAGCCGCCACGGGGCGGCCATCCCCTCCAGGTCCCAGTCCGCGCCCTTGTCGGCGATCAGCAGCTCGACCCGGGGGATCGGGATCCCGCCCGCCCCGCCCGCCCCCGGCCGACGCGCGGCCCGCTCCCAGCGGCGTGAACTCCTCCCCCATCGCGGCCGCGAATCCGGGGTTGAGCACGTCGAGGATCTCCGGCCGGGTGCGGAAGTTCGTGCGCAGCGTCTCCCGCGCGCCGGTCCGCTCCAGGCGCCGTCCGCGCTCGCGGAACAGCTCGACGTCGGCGTGGCGGAAGCCGTAGATCGACTGCTGGGCGTCGCCGACCGTGAACAGGTTCCCGCGCGCGATCGCCTCGATCAGCTGAAGCTGGACCCGGTTGGTGTCCTGCAGCTCGTCGACCATGATCGCGTGAAAGCGCTCGGCGTAGCCGGAGCGGAGCGCGGGCTGCTCGGCGAGCAGCCGGCGCGTGAGCAGCTCGAGGTCCTCGAAGTCGACCGCCGAGATCTCCGCTTGGCCGCGGCGTAGTGCGCCGCGAACGAGCGCAGCAGCGCGTCGAGCGTGTCCCGCACCGGTCCGGCGGCGGCCGTCGCCGACGCGCGGCGGTAGCCGGCGAGCGCCTCGCCGTACTCTCCACAGGCGTCGGTGCTGAGCGCGGCGCCGTTGCGCGGGAGCTTGTATCGCCACAGCTCGGCGGGCCAGACCTGCTCGGGGGCGGGGAGCTCGAGCGCACGCGCCACGATGTCGAGCGCCTGCACGACGCTCGGCCCCGGGTCGTCGACCCGGTGCAGCTCGGCGGCAAGCGCCGTCGCGGCGGCGCGCAGCCGGGCCGCCGGATCCGGGCCGCCCGCCGGCGCGGCGTCGGGCGCGCCCAGCTCGGGCAGCCGCGGCTCGAGCTCCCCGAGCGAGCGCAGCTGGTCGTGGACGGAGAGGATCGCGGCGCGGAGTGCCGGCACACCGTAGGCGGCGATGAGCTCGACCGGGTCGACCGCGCCGGCGGCGGGCTCCTGCAGCGCGCGCTCGAACGCGGCTCCGGCGAGCACGGACGCGCGGTCGGCGTCGAGCACCTCGAAGCGGGGGTCGAGGCCGGCGGCGAGCGCGTGGGTGCGCAGCACGCGCGCGCAGAACCCGTGGATCGTCGAGATGAACGCGCCCTCGGTGGCGCGCGCCGCCTCGTGCGCGCCGAGCTCCGCCAGCCGCGCACGGATCCGCTCGCGCAGCTCGGCGGCCGCCTTCTCGGTGAACGTGATCGTGAGGATCGCGCCGACGTCGACGTCGTCGCTGAGCACGGAGCGCACGAACCGCTCGACGAGCACCGCGGTCTTGCCGCTGCCGGCGGCGGCGTCGAGCAGCAGGTCACCCTGCCGGCGATCGATCGCCCGGCGCTGCTCCTCGGTCCATTTCCGCTCGGCCGCGCCCGCTCCGAGACACTCCACCGCGCTCACCGGCTGCGGCAGATCGCGGGATGGGCGCAGCCGTCGCGCGGCGTGCAGGTCTGCGGGCAGGGCGTGACCTTCCCGGTGCGCAGCCCGCGGGCGAGCGCGATCGCCCGCTCGGCGGCACCGGCCAGCTCGGCGTCGAGCTCCGCGGCGCTGCGCACGTCCCGCGGGTGGGTCTCCGGGCCGAGCGCCACGCCGTCGCGGACCGCGCCCCGCGCGCGCAGGTCCTCGCCGCGCAGCGGCTGGTAGACGCCGGCGACCGGGTCGAGGCCGGCGAGGTCGCGCACGACGAGCATGTAGAGCGCGACCTGCAGCCGGCGGTCCAGGCCCCAGCGCGCGACCGGCCAGTTCGCCTGCGGCGCGCCGCTCTTGTAGTCGCGCACGATCGCGCGCGGGGGCGCTCCCGGCGCGCCATCGCAGGGCTCGACGTCGACGCGGTCGACGACCCCGCGCACCCGGACCTCGTCCTCGCCCGCGCCGAGCACGAGCGCGGGGAGCGAGGAGCCGTCCTCGGACTCGAAGCCGAACCGCCATTCGAGCGCATGCGGGCTCCAGCCGCTGCCGCGCGTCGCCTCGTGCACGAGGTAGCGGTCGACGTCGGCCTGGATCCCCCGCAGCGCGCCGGCGCGCACGACCTCGGGCACGCCGCCGGCGAACCCGCCGTCCGCGTCCGCGAGCCCCGACATCTCCCGGTGAAGCACCGTCCGGGCCTGCTCGAGGTTGTCCGGGGTGACCGAGCCGCCGAGCTCGGCGACGAGCGCCTCCAGCACCGCATGGATGAGCGAGCCGCGGGCGAGCGGCTCGGGCTCGGGCTCGAGCTCGGTCGGGTCGAGCTCGGCCTCCACGAGCCAGCGCACGGGGCAGTCGGAGTAGCGCTCCAGCGCGCCCGCCGAGACGACGCGCGTGTGGCGGACGTGCGCGAGCGCGGCGGCCCCGAGCCGGCGCGCGGCTCGGGCGGGTCGCCGGTGAGCGGCGCCCGCGCGGCCGCCGCGGCGCGCTCGGACTCCCGCTCGGTCGGCGCCCGGGCGGCCGGCCAGGTGACGTCGGCGAGCAGCCTGCGGCGGCGGCGCTCGCGTAGATCGAGCCCCGCCCGCTGCAGCAGCGCGGCGACGTCGGCGATGAACGGCGAGGGGAACGCGAGGTTGCCCTCCTCGTCGGAGCTGCGGTACGACAGGAACAGCCGCTCGCTCGCCCGGGAGAGCGCGGAGTAGAACAGATAGCGCTCGCCCTCCAGCGCGTCCTCGCGAGCGCGCAGCGCCAGGCCCGACGCGAGTGCCAGCTCCCGCCGGCGCTCGTCGGACAGGAACGGCTCCGGCCGGCCCGGCGCGGGGAACTCGCCCTCCTGCAGCCCGCAGACGAACACCGCACGGAAGCGCCGCGCCCGGATCTGCGGGCGGAGCAGCGAGCAGCACCGCGCCGGCCGCCGGTCCGCCGTCGGCGCGGCGACCTCGAGCTGGCCGAGCAGCTCGATCAGCTCGGCGCAGGCGCAGCGGCCCCGGCCGCCCCCAGCTCGGCGAGCTCGTCGAGCGCGCGCACCAGCGTCGCCACGGCGCGGGCGTCGAGCTGCTCGGCGCGTCGAGCGCGCGGCGCCGCCGCGACGGCGCGGGCGCGGCGAGCAGCCGGCGGCCGCGCGCGCAGCTCAGCCGACCGTCGCCGCGCGCGCTCGCGGCGCGTCGATCTCCCCGCGGCGCCCGCGGCGCCGGCCGCGCCGCGAGCCAGCGCGACGCGGTCGCGCAGCGCCGTCGCGGCGGATGCTCGGCCTCGAGCCCGTCGGCGACCTCGCGGCGCTCCAGCAGGCCGGGGGCGCGCAGATAGGCGAGCAGGTCGGCCGGGCGCGCGTCGTCGCCGAGCCCGCGCAGCGGGCCGCGCCGAGCAGCGCGCGGCCGAGCGGCGTGTGGCGCAGCTCGGACGCCCGCGTCGGCGGCGAGCGGGATACCGTAGCCGCCGAGGACGCGGGTGAACAGCGAGGCACGGACCCGGCGCGCGCGGTGCACGACGACGATCTCGTCGCAGCGGCGTGCCGGCCCGCAGCAGCGCGAGGATCTCGCCGGCGACCAGCTCGGCCTCGGCGCGCTCGCCGCCCGCCTCGAGCAGCGTGACCACCTCGCCGGGATCCCCGGCGCCTCCCCGCCCGCCCCGCGGCGTCCGAACAGCTCGCGCTCGAGCCGGTGCAGGACCGCCCGCGATGCGGGCGCGTAATGCGCGTCGGACGCGGGCAGCTCGCGGACCCGCTCGGCGAGCGGGCGCAGCTCCTCCACCGACTCGGCCCGCGCGGCGAGCGCGGTGGCGGCCGGGCTCGTAGGTGAGCGAGACGGTCACCTCGACGCCGGGGATCCGAGCGAGCGTCTCGACCGCGTCGCGCTCGAGCGGAGTGAGGTCGTCGAAGCCGTAGACGAACACCGGTCGCGCCCCAGCTCTCCGGGTGCGGCGCGCAGCGCGTCGAGCGCCCGCCAGGCGAACAGCTCGCGGTCGACCCGGCCCAGCGCGTCGAGCTCCCGCGCGTAGGCCGCGTAGATGCGGCCGAGGTCGTGGGTGAACCCGGCGCGCCGGACATCCTGCGCCGCCCACGCGCGCAGCGCCTGCGGTGAACCGCTGCGGCGTGACCAGCGAGCGCTGCAGCTCGGCGATCAGCTCGCCGGCGGCGAGCGCGAAGCCCCGCCCGCGGGCCGGGCGCTGCAGCGCGTCGAGCCCGTCGCGCCGCAGCCGTGCGATCACCGCGCGAGCAGCTGCTCGTGCTGCAGCGCCGACAGGCGCCGGCCCGCGTAGCCCGTCCGCGCGGCGATCCGGCCGACGAGGCCGTCGAACGTGAGCACCGAGCCGAGCACCACCGGTGGCCGCCCACCGCCGTCGCCGGCCGAGCTCGCGCTCGTAGTGGCGCGCGTCGCGGGCGGTCGGGACGACGAGCACCGCGCCGCGCGGGGCGGCCGCGGCGTAGGCCGCGAACACCTCCCCCGCCTTGGCGGAGTTGGCCGGCCCGGTGATGAGCGTGAGGGTCACCGTCCCATGGTGGCGCGCCGCCCCGACGGCACGGTCCGAGCGGCGGCGCTCAGCGGCGGATCAGGCCGCCTCGGCGGCGGCGGCGCCGGCCCTCGGCGGCCCGGCCCTCGGCCGCCTGCGCGGCGTCCGCCGGCTCGGCCTCGGGCGGCTTGGCGCCCTCGCGCGCCCACGGCTCGTCGAACTCGACGCGCCAGCGGCCCTCCTCGGTCTGCACAGCGCCAGGCGCGCCCGGAACGACTTGCCCGAGCGGCCCTTGAAGCCGGTGACCGGCCGTGCGGTGCGCCCGGTCTTGATCAGCTCGCGCGCGACGGCCAGCGGCAGCTGCTTGCCGGCCTTGCCCTTCCAGATGACGAAGCCGCAGCCGGGATCCTCGCGCGACCAGCACGAGTAGCCCTTGCGGTTCTCGTTGATGTCGTTGCCGCACACCGGGCAGGGCCCGAGGTTGGCGCGCGGGATCCGCACGTCCTTGAGGGTGGAGTCGAGCTCGGAGACGGTCGCCTCGGCGAACTTGACGATGTCGCCCATGAACGCCCGGCGCGAGTCCGCGCCGGTCTCGATCTTCGCCAGCCGGCTCTCCCAGTCGCCGGTGAGCGATGGCGAGGTGAGCGGGTGGGCGCCGAGCAGGCGGATGACGTTCAGCCCCTTCTCGGTGACGACGAGCGCCCGCCCGTCGCGCTCGATGTAGCCGACCTGGAGCAGCCGCTCGATGATCGCCGCGCGCGTCGCCGGGGTGCCGATCCCCGACTCCTTCATCGCCTCGCGCATCTCCTCGTCGTCGACGAGCTGGCCGGCGGTCTCCATCGAACTGCAGCAGCGAGCCGTCGCTGTATCGGGGCGGCGGCTTGGTCTCCTTGCGATCGAGGGCGATCTCCCGGACCGAGGCCGACTCGCCCTCGTCGACCTTCGGCAGGCGCTGCTGCCGCCCTCGTCGTCGTCGTCGCCGGCCGCTTCGCGGGGTTCGGCCGTCCCGCCGTAGACCCCGCGCCAGCCGGGGACGAGCAGCACGGTGCCGCGGGTGCGGAACACGTGCTCGGCGACGGTCGTCTCGATCCGCGTGTTCTCCTGCAGCGCGTCCGGATGGAACGCGGCGAGGAAGCGACGCACGACGAGGTCGTAGACACGGCGGTCGTCGTCGTTCATCTTGTCGACCGGGTGGCGCTCGGCGTTGGTGGGGATGATCGCGTGGTGGTCGGTGACCTTGGCGTCGTTGACGACGCGGCCGAGCGGCAGCACGTCCAGGCCCACGACATAGGCGGCAGCCTGCGGCGAACTCGGGCTGCCCGCCGACGAGCGCGGCGATCTCCTTGATCTCGGGGACCATGTCGCCGGTCAGGTAGCGCGAGCCCGTGCGCGGATAGGTGAGCGCCTTGTGCTCCTCGTAGAGCCGCTGGGCGGCGCCGAGCGTGCGCCGCGCGGCGAACCCGTAGCGCGATGAGGCGTCGCGCTGCAGCGAGGTGAGGTCGTACAGCAGCGGCGGCTTGAGCGTCCGCTTGGTCTTGGCGATCTTCGTGATCTGACCGGTCTGGCCCTCGCACGCCGCGACGACCGCCGCGGCCTCGCTCGGCGGACGGGACGCGGTGGCCGTCGGACCGTCGCGCTGGTAGCGGCCCGCGTAGGAGCGCCCAGCCGGCGCGTCGACGACGTCGAAGCGGGCGTCGACGACCCAGTAGGGCTCGGGCTTGAACGCCCGGATCTCCTCCTCGCGCCGGGCGAGGATCGCGAGCGTCGGCGTCTGCACGCGGCCGAGCGAGACCGCTCCGTCGAACGAGGAGCGCAGGCGGATCGTCGCCGCGCGGGTGGCGTTCATGCCGACGATCCAGTCGGCCTCCGAGCGCGAGCGGGCGGCCTCCTCCAGCGGTGCGTACTGCGCGGCCGGCCGCAGGTCGCCGAATGCGGTCTTGATCGCGGCCTTCGTCATCGAGTTCAGCCACAGCCGCTGGACGGACTTCCTGGAGCCGGCCTTCTCGTACAGGTAGGCGAAGATCAGCTCGCCCTCGCGGCCGGCGTCGCAGGCGTTGACGACGCCCTCCACGTCGTCGCGCGCGAGCAACCGCTTGACGACGTTCATCTGCTTCTTGGAGCGCTCGTCGCGGACGACGAGCTTGAAGCGGGCGGGCACGATCGGCAGGTCGGCCATGCGCCACTTCTTGTACTTCTCGTCGTACTCATCGGGATCGGCGAGCTGCACGAGATGGCCGACCGCCCAGGAGATGACGTGCGTGTCGCTCTCCAGATGGCTCGCCCTTCGGCCCCTGCTTGGTGAACGCGCCGGGCAGCACCTTCGCGAGCTCCTGCCCGACCGACGGCTTCTCCGCGATGACGAGAGTCTTCCCCATGGTTCGCGGAGGGTAGCGACCCCCGCCCGTGCCCCCAAGCCGGTGGACGATCAGTCAGTCGACGCGGGCGGCGAGCGTCCCGGCGACCCGGGCGACCCGGGCCAGGCCGAGCTCCTGCGCCGTCCGCGCCGCCGCCGCGACCAGGTCCCGTGCCCGCTCGGAGGCGCCGAGCGCCTGCGCGAGCTCGAGCTGGGTCGTGGCGACGTGGACCTCGCGCCGAGCGCGGTGTTCGTCCGCAGCGCCCGCTCGAGGTGGACGAGCGCCTGCTCGCGCCGGCCGCAGACGAGCGCCAGGCGGCCGAGGCTGAGCGACACCGAGCCCCAGCAGACGGCCGCCAGCGCCGAACACGAGCACCGCGTCGGCGTACGGCGCGAGCCGCTCGTACAGCGTCTGCGCCCGCGCCCGGTCCTCGAGCGCGCACGCCACCTGCGCGAGCAGCACCGTCACCCCGAGCCAGTCGCCGTCGGCCGGGATCGCCGGTGCGTCGTCGGCGAGGAGCGCCTCCAGCTCGGCGCGCGCCCGCTCGGGCTCGCCGGCGTCGACCAGCCAGTTGGCGGCGTCCGCGCGCCAGGTGACCCGCCGCGTCTCCTCGCGCGTCGCGGTGATCGGCTCCTCCAGCTCGCGGCTGCGGTCCTGCTCACGGCGGATCGCGAGCATCTGGGTGAGGTGATAGTGGGAGGCGGCCGGCCCCTCGATCCGGATCCCGGCGGCGAACGCCTCCGCGGAGAGCCGCTCGGCGTCCGCCAGGCGGCCGTCGAGCAGCGCCAGCATCGCCCGCCAGGTGAGCACGTTCCAGGCCAGGCGCGGCTGGCGCAGCGGCTCGGCCTCCAGCGCGAACGCCTCGATCTGGGCCTCGACCGCCCCCCGGTCGCCGGCCTCCAGCAGGTCGAGCACGAGCCACAGGTGGCCCTGGAGCGTGAGCTCGACGTCGCCGGCGTCGCGTGCGGAGCGCAGCAGCATCGTGGAGTCCGCCAGCCGCCGCTCGAGCTGGTCGGGTCCCCACCACGCGCGCCGGCGCGCCCCGCGGCGAGTGCGGCCGCTTCGGGATCGCCCAGGTGCGCGGCGATCGACGTCGCCCCCGCCGACAGCCGTCGCATGTCGTCGCGCCGCGCGGTGAAGTAGAGCGCCACGCACAGCCGGGCGAGCAGCCGCACGCGCGTGACCGAGCGCTCGCCGGCGGTCCGCTCGAGCGCGAGCTCCAGCAGCTCGATCAGATCCGGCTCGACGAGGCCGGGCGGCTGGATGAACCGCCGTGAGGCCTCGACCGCCGTCCGGATGAGCGCGTCACGATCGCCGAGCGCGAGCGCGAGCGCCGCCGCCTCCCGGAACGCCGGCCAGGCCTCGACGCGGTCGCCGCTGCGCAGCCGCGCCTCGCCGAGCTCGAGCAGCAGCGACAGCCGGCGCTCGCGGGCGGCGCCGGGCGCGACCGTCCGGTCGAGCACCTCGAGCGCGCGGGCGTAGTGCTCGGCGGCCTCCTCGTGGGCGAGCATGTCGGTCGCCTGCTCGCCGGCCGCCAGCGCGTAGGTGATCGCCCGCTCGGGGTCACGCGCGTCGCCGGCGCGGGTGAAGTGGTGAGCGAGCGCCGCGATCTCGCTCTCGGTGGGGACCGGGTGGGCGGGGTCGACGTTTCCCCGTCGCTGCGGATCGCGGCCCGGTCCTCGAGCGCGAGCCCGACCCGGTGGTGCATCCGCAGCCGGCGCGCGGACGAGGTCCCGCCGTAGAGCGTCTCGCGCACGAGCGCGTGCGAGAACATGTACCGGCCGTGGGCGCCGGGCGCCTCGGCGATCAGCCGCGCGTCGAGCGCCTCCTCCAGCGCCTCCAGGAAGCGGTCCTCGTCGAAGCCGAGCACCGCCTCCAGCAGCGAGGCCTCGAACTCGCGGCCGATCACCGCGGCGCCGCGCAGCCATTCCAGCCCGTCCGCGCTCAGCCGCGCCAGGCGCCGGGAGATGAGCGCGCGCACGTCCTCGGGCAGGCCGACCCGCCGCAGGTCGCCGAGCCCCGCCTGAAGCGGCGGCACGCCGGACTCCTGCAGGTGGCGGACGAGCTCGGACAGGAACAGCGGATTGCCCTCGGTCTCCTCGTACAGCGCGCGCTGCAGCGCCGCCGACGGGGTCCCGCCGGCGCGCAGGCGCAGCAGCTCGACCGCGTCCACCGGGTCCAGGCCGGCGATGTCGAGGCCGCGGACCAGCCCCTCGCGGCGCAGCGGCGCGACGGTCGCGGTGAGCTCCGCGGCGCCGGGCTCGCCGGTCCGGTAGGCGCCGAGGATCCGCAGCCCGGCCGCGTGCGGCGAGCGGAGCAGGTGGCGGAGCATGAGCAGCGTTGGGCGGTCGGCCCAGTGCAGGTCGTCGAGCGCGATGAGCAGCGGCCCGGAGGCGGCGACCGAGCCGAGCAGGTCGGCGACCGCCTCGAACAGGCGGTAGCGGTCGGTGTCGGGGTCGCGCGCGCGGCGCCGGCAGCTCCGGCAGCCGGCGACGGATCTCCGGGATCAGCCGCGCCAGGTCCGCTCCCGCCTCGCCGGAGCGCTGGACCGCGGCCCGCAGCTCGGCGATCGGAGCCGCGAACGCGAACTGGCCGATCGCCTCCAGCAGTGGCTGGTAGGGCACGAGTACCTCGTCGGGCGCGTGGCCCGCCAGCACGATCGCGCCCGCCTCGTGCAGCTCGGAGGCGAGCTCGGCCTGCAGGCGGCTCTTGCCCATGCCCGGCTCGCCGGCGAGCAGCAGCATCCGCTCACGCGCGTTTGCCCACCAGTCGCGGATCGCGGCCAGCTCACGGTCGCGACCGACGATCGCGTCCTCGGCGAGCACGCGCAGCGCCCCGGGCAGCTCGAAGCTCGGTCCGGCCGGCGGGGGCGGTCGCCTCCGTCTCCTCACGGCCGCGCGGGCGTGACGCGGCGCCGCCCATCCCGAGCAGCCGCTCCTGGACGACGATCACCTCGGGGGAGGGCGCCGTGCCCAGGTCGTCGCGCAGCAGCCGCCGCAGGCGCTCGAACACGCGTACCGCCTCCGCGATGTTGCCCTGCGCGGCGAGCGCCTCCATCAGCAGCACGTAGCCGGACTCGCGGAACGGCTCCAGCTCGATCAGCGCCCGGCCGGCGCGCTCGACCGATCCGAGCTGCGTGCCGCCGAGCTCCAGGCCGGCCCGGCCGATCACCTCGAGCGCCTGCAGCCGCAGCTCGGCGAGCTCCCGCCGGCGCGGCTCGACCCAGCCCGCCTGGACGCCGGGAAGCAGGCCGCGGCCGGCGATGTTGAGCGGCACCTGCGCGAGCGCCCAGGCCCCGCGCGCGTCGCCGCGGTCCAGCGCCGCGGAGGCACGCGGCAGCTGCGCGGCGGCCGCCTCGAGGTCGATCCACACCGGCTCGGGCAGCTCGAGCGCCACCTCGTCGCGCCCGACGACCGTGTCGGACCCGAGCACCGAGCGCAGCCGCGAGAGCAGCGTCCGCAGCGCCGCGTCCTGGGAGCGCGGCGCCGAGTCGGGCCACAGCGCCTCGGCCAGCTCGTCTCGTGACATCGCCCGCTCGCGGCACAGCACCATGTACGCGAACAGCAGCGGCACCTGCCGGCCGCGCAGCCGCCCGACCAGCTCCACGCCGTCGACCTCGATCGACAGGCGCCCGCAGAGCTGGATCCGGGCCCTCTCCCTCGTGCTCCGAACCTCTGGCAACGTTATGGAAACGTACCGCCAACGGGGCCATGGCAGGGTTCCGACCGGTGGCCATGAGTCAGGTCACCACGCGACGGACAGCCGTCCAGGGCGTCCGTCGCGAGGAGTGCCGTCAAAGGCATCAGTCAGGAACCCATGACCGACACCACTGAAGAGCACGCCCGGATCGCGTACTGCGAGTGTGGGGCACGTCTCGCCGGCAACAGCCGTGGCGAGCTCTTCGAGGCGGCGCAGTCGCATATCGCACATCACCACCCTGAGCTCCTGGGGGCAGTTGGGGCGGATGTGGTGAGCCAGATGACGCAAGTGCGACCGGGGGCAGTGAGCGCCTAGCGGCGGGCGGCGTGCAGACCGCCGCTCGCCTGGGCGCCACATACGCATCGGGGGATGGAGGGTCAGGACGGTCGGTTCCGCGGTCCGTGGGGGCCCGCGGGACCGACTGCCCTCCCTCCGCCGCCTCGGCCGGCGGCGCGATCTCGTGCTCCGGGCCGGAGCGGGGTGGCATGCCGTGACGCCGGGCACCGGGGCGGAACGGCGCTGGGGGGCGGGTGTGTCGCCGGCGTCGCGCCCACTGCGCCGACGCGTGCGACAAACCCGGTGCGGCGGAGGCGGGTGTGTCGCCGGCGTCGCGCCCACTGCGACGTGTGTGACAAACCCGGGGCGCGGGACGCCAGATCGTCGCCCACGGACGACGGACCACCTGCGCGAGTGGTGGGCACACGGGGTGGCCCTCCTCACGGGCGCACGCACAGCGCGACGGGGACGACGGCGGTCAAGCAGCGCCGCTCACGCCCCCCGAACCCGGCAGCGCCCGTCGCCCGGCCGGCGTCACTCGGCGCAGTGCCCGGTGCTCACCGGCAGGCGCTGCGCCGCGCCCCGGGCCACCACGCTCCGCACGACCCCGTCGGGGATCGCGAACCCGCCGGGCCGGGAGGTCCCGGTGATCGCGGCGAACACGGTCGCGAGCACCTGGCCGTTGCCGTCGACGAGCGGGCCGCCGGAGTTGCCCGGCTTGACCGTGCCGCGCAGCGCCGCGATCTGGCGCATCACGTGCCCCTGGCCGTACGCGTTCTGGGTGTCGACCTGCTGGACCCGGCCGAGCCGGGCCGCCCGGGCCCGGAACGGGCCGTCGAGCGGATAGCCGAGGATCGCCGCCGGCTCGCCGATGCGGGGGTCGGGGGCCATCGTCAGCGGCGAGAGCGGGAGCGCGCGGGCCCGGAGCACCGCGAGGTCGTCGCGGACGTCGAAGGCGACGACCGTCACCCGGATCGCCGGGCCGTCGCCGTCGACCTGGATCTCGGTGTCGCGCTCGCCGGCCACCACGTGGGCGTTGGTGACGATCAGATCCGGAGCGGCCACCCAGCCGCTTCCCTCGATCCCCAGGCCGCACGCCATCCCGTACACCTTGACGACGCTCGCCCGCGCGAACCGGGCGCCCGGGGCGGCGAGGATCGCGCCCGTGGGGGCGGGGACGTCGGCGGCCGGTCCGTGGACGATCGGCAGCGGGTCGATGTGCGAGAGCGCGCCGATCACCAGCTGTGAGGGCGGCAGCACCCGGTCGAGCGCCCGCAGGATCTGCGAGCCGTCGATGTCGGAGCGCAGCGGCCGCGAGCTGGAGCTGTCGAGCGCGATCACCCCCGCGATCCAGGCGATGCCGAGCGCGATCGCGCCGGTGAGGAGCGCGCCCAGCAGCCCGTCGAGCGCGCGGAACCCCGGCACCCGCAGCCGATCGCGCAGCCGTCCGCCGAACGCCTCCAGGCCGCTCGCGCAGACGCCGCCGACGAGCAGCGCGCCGATGAGCGTGAACAGCGCCGCGTCGGTCGAGCGCGCGCCGCCGCGCAGCAGCAGCGGGGCGATCCGGGTGCCGAGGAACGCCCCGACCGCGAATCCGATCAGCGACAGCGCGCCCACCAGGAACCCCTGCGCGTACCCGTAGAGGGCCAGCAGCGCGGTGAAGCCGACGATCACCCAATCGAGCATGGACAACGCCGGGAGAGTATGCGCGCTCGCGGCCGGCGTGGGACCGGATCACCCGTCCGGGCGAGGGATGGAGGGGGTGGGCGGGGCCGGAATCCCGCGCGATTGACTACCGTTCCGCGCAGCATGGACAAGGGCGGCGTAGCCGTGGCCGGCAGTCGGGCCCCCGCGAGACGCCGCAGCTCGCGGCGCCGCCGGCTGCTCACGCACAGCGGCCCGGTCGCCGTGCTCGCGCTCGCCGCGTTCGCCGTCGGCGCGGCCGTCGGCAGCGGCCCGGGCCGCGACGAGCGCCACCTGGCCGGTCGCTACGTGACGCTGTGGACCCGCGGCGAGCTGGCCCGCATGTACCCGCTGCTCGACGCAGAGTCACGCGCGCGCGTCAGCGCACGCGCGTTCGCGGCCGAGATCGAGGCCGCCGCGCGGACCGCGACCGTGCGCTCGCTGCGGATGCTCGGCTCGCCGCAGATCACCTCCGCCGGCGCGTCCGTGGCGATGGCGGTCTCCACGCGCCTGTGGGGCACGCTGCACGAGACGCTCGTGCTGCCGTTGACCGGCTCGGGCTCACGCGCGCTCATCCACCTGCAGAGCTCGATTCTGTTCCCCGGCCTGCGTCCCGGCGAGTCGCTCACGCGCCGCACCGCGCTGCCGCCGCGGGCGACGCTGCTCTCCTCGACCGGCGTCCCGCTCGCCGAGGGCGCGGCCCGCACCAGCCCCGACCCGGTCGCCGCCGATGAGGTCGTCGGGGCGCTCGGCGCGATCCCGCCATCCGACCGGGTCCACTACGAGGCGCTCGGCTTCCCGCCGACCGCCAAGATCGGGCTCGACGGCCTCGAGCGGACGTTCCAGGCCCGGCTCGCCGGGCATCCGGGCGGGGTCCTGCTCGCCCACGGGCTGGTCGCCGGCGGCCGCACGCTCGCCCGCTCGACGCCGCTCGCGGGGGGGGCGGTGCGCACCACGATCAGCACTGCGCTCGAGGCCGACGCGATCGCCGCGCTCGGGAACCGCTACGCGGGGATGACCGTGATGAACCCCCGGACCGGTGGCCTGGACGCGATCGCCGGGCTCTCCTACGACGCCCCCCAGCCGCCGGGGTCGACGATGAAGATCGTCACCGCCACCGCCGCGCTGCAGGCGGGGCTGGTGAAGCTGTCGACCGTGTTCCCCGAGCAGTCGGGGGTCACGATCGACGGGTTCACGATGCACAACGCGGGCGGCGAGGTGTGCGGCGGCACGCTCATCAACGCGTTCGCGGTCTCCTGCAACTCGGTGTACGCGCCGCTCGGCGCGCGCGTCGGCGCCCAGCGGCTGGTCGCCGCCGCGCAGCGCTACGGCTTCGACCGCCCGCCCTCGATCCTGGGCGCGCAGGAGTCGACGATCCCGTCGGCGAAGGCGATCGGCTCGTCGCTGTCGGTCGCCTCCTCGGCGATCGGTCAGGGTCAGGTGCTCGCCACCCCGCTGGAGATGGCCGACGTGGCGGCGACGATCGCCGACGGCGGCCGGCGGCCGATCCCCACGCTGTCGGCGACGGCACGCCCGCGCTTCGTCCACGTCACCACCGCCAAGGTGGCGGGCGAGGTCAAGCAGATGATGATCGCCGTGATCACGTACGGGACCGGCGCGATCGCGCAGATCCCGGGCGTCCAGGTGGCCGGCAAGACCGGCACCGCCGAGCTGCGCAACACGGCCAGCAAGTCCGCCTCCAACAACCCCAAGAACACCGACTCCTGGTTCGTCGCGTTCGCGCCCGCGGGCGATCCGAAGGTCGTCGTCGCGGCGCTGTTCCCGGGCGCCGGCTACGGCTCGGCGACCGCCGCGCCGGCGGTCAAGACGGTGATCGAGTCCGCGCTCGGGCACTGACCCCCGGCTCGCCGCCCGGGTACCGGGCCCGTGCGCTCAGAGGTCGAGCGAGATCTCGCCGATGCGGGTGCCGCCCGGCGAGAGGATGTACAGCGTGAGCGGGCGGTTGGAGTAGATCGACGTGTTCAGCTTGAACAGGACCAGCTTGCCGCCCGAGAAGTACTGGGAGGCGACCGAGTCCTGGCTGGGCTCGGTCTCGCCGTAGACGAGCGAGCGCGCGTTCCACGCGAACGGATTGAGGTTCGGGTTGAGCTTGGTCGGGCGGTAGACCGTCCCGGAGGTGTCGACGATCTCGAAGCTGTCGCTCGTCGTGATCGCCCGGTGGTGCTGGTTCTTGGCCCACAGGAACACGCCGTACCAGAGCTGGTCGGGCTTGATGCGATCGACCGCGGTGCCCGGCGGCAGGCCCTTGAAATACTGGCTGTCCTCCGCGGCCCACGGGTTGAGGACGCGGGAGATCTCGAGCTGGTAGGTGATCCCGCCGCTCTCGATGTACGTGCCGTCGTCGTTGTTGTCGGCGACCTGGTGGCCGACCAGGACGCCCTGCTGCTGGTCCTTGGCGGTCGAATGCGCGGTGTCGTAGCTCGAGGTGGCGCAGCCGGTGGCGCCCACGGTGAGCGCGAGCGCGGCGGCGAGGACGGTCGGGCGGCGAAGGCTCACGGCGGCGGAAGTCTAACGCCGGGGGGTGGATTGACGCGTCATCGCGCGCCCGTCCGGCGGTCCGCCCGCTGACGGTGCCGGCGGCTCACTCCTCGGCGTACCCGGCGCGGGCGCCGCGCTCCCGGCCGTCCTCGAGGATCGCCCGCAGCCGGCGAAGGGCGCGCTGGGACTTGCGCTTCTGCCAGGAGCGGCCGCCCATGATCTCCATCAGCTTGTCGGAGGGCATGTGCGGCTCGGTCTCGTAGGTGTACTGCACGCGCGTGCCGCCTGGGGCGGGCTGCAGCGTGTAGACGCCGAGCATCCGGACGCGGTTGTACTTGCCTCCCCGTCCGCGCTCGAGGATCCGGTAGGGAGCCTGCATGTCCGCGATGACCATGTCGCCCCAGGCGAAGCGGTTGCGCGGCATCCGCGACCGGAACGACGCCCCGGCGCCCACCCCGTAGGAGTTCATTCGGGTGAGATGCCAGTCGACCAGGTAGTGGTCGGAGAACTCCGCGCGGTTGGCGATGTCGGCGAGGTACTCGTAGACCTCCTCGCGCGGGCGGTTGATGGTCGTCGTGACGGTGAACGGCTCCACGGCGCGGGATCTTAGTGCTCGGCCTGGCGAGGGCGCGGCGTCCGCGCGGCCCGGTTCCGGCGGCCCGGTTCCGACCGCCCGGCGGGCGAGGGCCGGCGCGGCGTGCCTAGGCAGCGGCGCGCGTGTCGGTGATCCGCATCGTGTGCCCGAACTCCGGCCCGTGCACGACGTGCGAGCCGGCGGGCACCGGCCCGCCGCGCCGGCGGCAGAGCTCGCACACGTGCTCGCCGGTGGGGTACTCGTAGATGCGTTCGCCGATCAGCGGGGTGCGATGGCAGCTGGTGCACCGCTCCGAGGCTCCGGCCAGGCGCTCGTCGAGGCCGCGGCGCAGCAGCGCCAGCTCGAGCTCCAGCATGTCCTGCGCCGAGGTCGCCATGGCGACGTATTCGCACCCGGCCGCGCCGATCCTTCCCGTGCACGAACTCGCTCGCGGGCGCCGGACGCGTCGATCCGGCGCCGCCGGGGCGCTGGACGAAAGGCCCTAAACGTTCGCCGGGCCTTGTCTGCTCTTTAGATTCACTTTGCGAGCCGGGGGCTATCATCTGCGGACACGCTCGCCGGTCCGACGGTTTCGCCCCCGAGCCGTCGTCCGGGGAGTCCAGCGCCCCAAGGAGTCGGTCTATGAAAGCTTGGACCTCAGGAAGTGTTGCCGGAACAGGGACTTTCCGTTGCACGGAATGCGATTCTCCGGTGTCGCTGGACGCGGCTCACGAACTGCCCACCTGCCCCAACTGCGGGGGGACCGAGTTCGTCCGGGCGTCGCTGTTCACCACGTCGCAGCAGCCGCTGCTCGATCTCGGCGGCACGACCGTCGAGGATGCCTCCTGGCTCGGTGAGATCCGCAGCGCGCTCACCGATCCCGGCCAGTACATCGTCTACCGGTCCGACGCGGACCCGGTTGCCTATGCACTGACGCGCGAGTGGACCCGCATCGGACGCAGTCTCGCTGCGGACATCCGCTTCGACGACCCGACCGTGTCGCGCCGGCACGCGCTGATCGTGCGCCAGCCCGACGGCCTGCGGGTGCTCGACGACCGCAGCCTCAACGGCGTGTTCGTCAACGGCGAACGGGTCGAGTGGTCGACGCTCGCCGACGGCGACGAGGTCGTCATCGGTCGCCATCACCTGCACTTCATCGACGTGCCGGCGATCACCGGGATGCGCTACCAGCACGCGCCCGACTCGAGCGCCGACGCCTCGCACGCGTAGGCGCGTAACCGCCTCTCACACACCGCCGCGGCCATGCGCGACAAAAGTCCGCGCGCATGGTCGAGACGATCGCGGTTCTGTCCCAGAAGGGCGGGACCGGCAAGACGACGACGGTGCGCACCCTGACCGATGTCTACCGGCGCGTCGGCCTCTCGGTGCTCGCGGTCGACCTCGACCCGCAGGGCAACCTCTCCGACTACCTGGACGTCGATCCCGACGCCTCGCCGACGATCGGCGACGTGCTCTCGGGCCGGGCCAAGGCGACCGCCGCCGTTTATGACGGCGTGATCCCGGCGAACCTCAACCTCGCGGAGGCCGAGCTCGCGCTCGGCGGCAAGATGGGCCGCGAGCTCACCCTCAAGAAGGCGCTGCGGGAGGTGTCGGGCGGTTATGACCTGGTGCTCATCGACTGCCCGCCGGCGCTCGGCCTGCTCACCGTCAACGCGCTCGTCGCCGCCGACCACGCGCTGCTGTCCGCCGAGGCGCAGTACTTCGCGCTGCAGGGCGTCGAGCAGGCGCTCGAGGTGATCGAGCTGGCCCGGGAGACCCTCAACCCCGGCCTGGAGTGGCTCGGCGTCGTGCTCAACATCGCCGACATGCGCACCCGCCACTCACGGGAGGCGTTTCAGTCGCTGCGCTCACACTTCGGCGACCGGCTGCTCGACACGACGATCCGCTCCTCGATCGCGTATGCGGAGTCGTCGGAGCGGGCCGTGTCGATCATCGACTACCGCCCCGATCTCGGCGCCGACTACCTCGCGGTCGCCGACGAGCTGCTGCGTCGGCTGGGGATCCAGCGCGGCCGCCGCGCGCTGAGCGCGCTGCTGCACGAGGCCGCCCCGGCGACCGCCGACGTCGCCGGCGACGGAGCCCGCCGCCATCCTAGGGCCGCGAGATCGCGACCTCCCGGATCGCGGCGGCGAGCTTGACGACGCGCAGCAGCCTGAGGTCGTCGGTGTAGATCGCGAGCGTTCCGCGCAGCAGCGACGCGGCGACGACATAGTGGTCCGCCGCGTCGAGCTCGAACGATCCGTACGGTGCGGAGGTCCGCCTGACGACGTGACCGGTCGTGGCGTTGACCTTCTCGATCGTGCTGCCGTGGCCGCTGGTCAGATACGCGTCGCTCCCCTCGAAGACGAGATGCTGGGCGCAGCGCCGACCGGGACCCCGAACAGCGCGTGATGCGTGCGCGCGTCGAAGACGGTGACGTCCGGGCCGGCGGCCGAGGTGACCCAGACCGTCCGGCCGCCGGGGCCGAACGCGAGGTCGTGGGCCGCAAACCCGGGCGTGAAGTGGCCGACCACGTGTGGACGACCGGGATCGACGACGGGGCGCGACCGCGGCTGCGGCACGCGTGGGCGGGCGCCGAGGATCGTGATCTGCCGCGCCGCCTCCCCGAGCGCCACCCACACCCTCAGCTCATCCGGTCTGAACGCGAGGTGGTGGGCCCCTGACCCGACCGACAGCGTTCTCGTCATCCTCATGTCGCTGAGTCGGATCACGCTGAGCGTGCCACGGGAGTCGTCGGTGATGTACGCGTATGCGCCGTCGGGCGAGATCGCGACGATATGCGGCTCCCGGAAGCCCGCGAACGTCCTGATCGTCCTCAGGGTGTGGCGGTTCAGGATCGTCACCTTTCCCGCGCGAGAGCTGACGACGATCACGATCCCGCCGTTGCCGGACGCGGCGATGTCCTCGGGATCGGCGGGCAACGACACCGACCGCGCGACCCGCCCGCTCGGGAGGTCGACCACGAGCAGGCGGCTCTGGGCCTCGTCCGTGACCAGCGCCTGGGGCGGCGCGGGCGCCCGCATCGTGGACACCCGGGAGGTCGCCGGGATCGCGGGTCGGGCGGGCGACCGCACCCGCCTCACCGGCCGACCCGGTGTCACCGGCCGCTCCGGTGTCACCGGCCGCTCCGGTCTCACCGGCCGCTCCGGTCTCACCGGCCGCTCCGGTCTCACCGGCCGATCCGGTCTCACCGGACGCTTCGGGCCCGGCTGACCGGAGCCGCACGCGGCCACGAGCAGCGTCAGCGCGAGCGGCGCCGCCGCGCGCAGTGGTCTCATCCTGGGGCCCCGGCCGCCTCGCAGCACCAGCCCTCGAGCTGCTGATGGGTGCCGCTCGCGCCCCGGGTCGCGAACTGCCGGGTGATGTTCGAGACCGCGGCGATCCGTGGCGGTCCCGCGACGCGCACGAACACCCATTGGTCGGCGGCCGGCCAGCTGACCAGCAGCCATCGGCCGTTCGGTGACCACACGACCTGCCTGAGCCCCACCCCGGCCAGCACGCGCCGGCCGGCCGACTCCGGAGCGGTGAGCCCGTCGAGGATCGCGCCGCTGCCGCGTCCGCCCGAGATCAGGGCGACGGTACGGCCGTCGGGTGAGAGCGCCCCGTCGACGATCGGCCCGCCGCCCGGAGCCGGACGCGCGGTGACCAGCCGGCCGTCGGCCGCATAGACGAGCACCCTCGTGCGCGAGAGCGTGAGCAGGCGCTCGCCGTCCGCCGACCACGACAGCCGGCGAACGCGGGTGCGCGGTGTCGCGGACCACAGCTCGGCGCCGGTGTCGCCATCGCGGACGACCAGCCTGCCGCCGGCGGTCATGTACGCCAGCTGATAGGGGTGGCCCGGGCGCCACGCCGGCGCCACATGCGCGACCCGCTCGGCGAGCGCGTGATCGCCGGTGCCGTCACCCGCCAGCACGCGCAGCGCGTCGCCTGACAGGTACGCGAGGCGGTAACCGGTCGGCGAGTACCAGCGCGGATCGCTCACCCGGGGCCGGGTGAGCGTCCACTGCACCACTCCGCGCGGATTCACCGCCGCGAGTGCGTTGCCATCGCTCACGGCCAGGTACCGGCCGTGCGGGGACCAGCTCGCCGCGCTCCACCGTCCGATCCGCCGGGCGGAGCCGTTGGCGGCGATCGTCCACGTTGCGCCGGGCCCCGACACCAGCAGCCGCCCGGGGGCGGGCAGCGAGAACAGCGCCGGGGCGGCGTGGCGCACGCCGAGCGCACGGCCGATCAGGCGTCCGACGGTCGCTCCGGCAGGTGACAGCGCGAGCGCGCCGGCGAGCGCCAGCGACGCGGCGACGACGCCGGCGGGCCGGCGGAGGGACCGGCGTCGGGCGAGCGGCGCGTTCTGCCGGTACGCGGAGCGCACGACGTCCCACGCCCGCTGTTCGGCATGCTGCTCGCCGGGCACGCGAAGCCCGCCGAGGGCGCGCCGGGCGTTCATCGCAGCTCGACCTCCCGCAACCGTGATTCGAGCGTGTCCAGCCCCCGCCGCAGCCGGGAGTTGACCGTGCCGCGCGGCAGCTCCAGCGCGCGCGGCGATCTCGCCCGGCGTGTAGTCGAGCACGTACCGCATGACCACCACTGCGCGGTGCTCGGGCGAGAGCGCCGCCAGCGCCGCCACCACCTCCTCGGAGTACCGGCCGGCCCACCGGTCGGGCGGGGATGCCTGCTCGGGCCCCGGATCGCCGATCTCCCGGCGCGCGCCGCGCGCGCGGACCCAATCGATCGCGCGATTGGCGACGATCGCTCCCAGCCACGGCCCGAACGGTCGCCGCCGGTCGAATCGATCCAGCCGGCGGACGGCGGCGACGAACGCCTCCTGGGCGATGTCCTCCGCGGCCGCGTGATCGTGGACGATCAGGAACGCCGCCCGGTAGGCCCGCGGCCAGTGACGCCGGAACAGCACCTCGAGATCGGACTCCGCGCCGGCGAGCGCGCCGGCGACCAGCGAGCGGTCGCTGCGCGGGCGGTGCCGTCGCGCCCGCGGCAGCGGGACGGCGGCCGCGAAGCTCTCAGCCGCGCTCGGCACCGGCTCACCGGGAGAGGTCATGGTGTGGGCACATCGTCCCCTCTACGGGCCACGGCAGGCAAGAGGTCCGCCCGGCCCCCCGGCGCGCGCGCCCCGATCACCGGCAGATCACCGCCGGGACCCCGGCCCGACCACGAAGTCGATCCGGATCCGGCCCGCCTGGCCCGCCAGCTTGCGCACCCGAAAGCGCCACGTCGCGGACGGCATCGGGCACGCCTCCAGCGCCTCGGAGCAGACGACGACGCCGCCCTGATGCGCGCAGGCCTCCGGCGGCCCAGACCGAGTGCGGGGGGTCGAGATGCCCACTTCGGCGAGGCCGGGAATCACGCCCGTGACCTCCACGCGGGTGCCGGGCAAGGCGATCACCGCAAGCAGACGGATGACGCCGGCGGGCTCGACGAGCTCGAGCCGGCGCTCGCTCGCTCCCGCCGCGGTCCGGATCACCACCCGTGGCGCGCCGGCCGGCGCGCGGACATTCGGCCGTCCGGGCCCGTTCACGCGCCCGGCGGCGGCGGGATCGCCGCCCGCCGGCGACGACCACACCGCGGCCGCGATCGAGACCAGTGCCACCGCTGCGAGGACCGTGCGCACGCCCCCTATACGGGCGCCGCCCACCGCCAGGTCCCTGTCGACGATCCGATCGGCGACGGGCGGCGGCGCCGCCCCGTGTCCGGTCCTGCTCAGAGCTCGCGCACGTCGGCGCCCTGTGGCTCGAACGGCGCCCGCAGGACCGCCGCCCAGCCGTCGGCCTCCGCCTGCAGCCGCTCCATCACCGCGCCGGTCTGCTCGTATCGGCACCACACGAGCACGGTCGGTCCGGCCCCCGAGATCGTCGCGCCGAGCGCCCCCAGCGCGGGCGCCCGGTCCAGCAGCGCGGCCGACCTCGGGAACAGGCGCGCGCGATGGGGCTGGTGGAGGCGATCGCCCAGGCCGGCGGCGATGCAATCGTAATCACCAAGGCTCAGGCCGAGGGTGAGAGTCGCGATCGAGGCGAGGTTCGACACCGCGTCGGCCATCTCGACCGCCGCCGGCAGCGCCGCCCGCGCCGTCTCGGTGCGCACCGGCGCGTCGGGGACGACGAGCAGCGCCTCCAGGCCCATCGGCGCCTCCAGGCGGTGCACCTGCTCGCCCTGGCAGATGACGATCCCGCCGTGCAGCGCGGCGGCGACGTTGTCGGGATGGCCCTCCAATGCGGTCGCCGCCGCCATCACGTCGGCGTCGAGCTCGAACAGGTGGTCGGCGGCGACGAGCCCGGCGACGATCGCCGCCGCGCTGGAGCCGAGGCCGCCCGAGAGCGGGATTTGCGAGTCGATCCGGAACTGGAAGTCGCCGGCCGGATGCAGCGACTCGAACGCGCGCACGATCAGGTTGGAGCGGTCCCGCGGCACGTCGAGCTCGGTGTGGACCGCGAACGAGCCGGTCTCGACCACCTCGACCTCGAGCGCGAGCGCGAGCGCCGCCGCCATCACGTCGAACCCGGGGCCGAGGTTGGCGGTCGATGCCGGGACGCGGACGACCCGCCGGCGCCCCAGCGTCATCCGAGGACCGCGTGCTCGAGCGCGCCGATCTCCGCGTCGCACGCGAGCACGCCGCCGGCCTGCTCGAGCGCCGTCTGCGGATCCTTGAGCCCGTTGCCGGTGAGGACGCACGCGATCCGCTGGGCGCCGCCCGCCCCGTGCGCGATCAGGCCGGCCACCGACGCGGCCGACGCGGGCTCGCAGAACACCCCCTCGGTCGTCGCCAGCAGCCGGTAGGCGTCGAGGATCTGAACGTCTGAGACCTTGTTGACCGCGCCGCCCGAGCGCGTCATCGCGTTCATCGCGTCCTCCCAGCGCGCCGGGTTGCCGATCCGGATCGCGCTCGCCACGGTCTCGGGATGGGCGACCGGAGCGCCGTCGACCAGCGGCGCCGCGCCCGCCGCCTGGAAGCCGAACATCCTCGGGGCCATCCCGAGCTCTGAGAACCCTCGCCAGTAGGCGGTGATGTTGCCGGCGTTCCCCACCGGGATGCAGAGTGCGTCGAGCTCACCGGCAAGATCCTCGGCGAGCTCGAAGGCGCCCGTCTTCTGGCCCTCGATCCGGAACTCGTTGACCGAGTTGACCAGCGAGATCGGGTGGCCGGCCGAGAGCTCGCGCACGAGCTCCAGCGCGCGGTCGAAGTTGCCGCGCAGCGACACGACCTGGGCGCCGAAGGCGAGCGCCTGAGCGAGCTTGCCGGTCGCGATCTTTCCCTCCGGGACGATCACCGCGCAGCGCAGGCCGGCGCGCGCGGCGTATGCGGCGGCGCTCGCGGCGGTGTTCCCGGTCGAGGCGCACACGACCGCCTCCGCGCCCTCGCGCACGGCGGCCGACACCGCGCAGGTCATCCCCCGGTCCTTGAAGCTGCCGGTCGGGTTGGACCCCTCGAGCTTGAGCCAGACGTCGGCGCCCACCCGCTCCGACAGCCGCGGGGCGTGGAGGAGCGGCGTCGAGCCCTCCTGCAGTGTGACCACGGGGTCGTCGTCGGCGAACGGCAGCCGCTCGCGATATCGCTCGATCACCCCTCGCATCGCCGTTACCAGAACCCCGCCATCGCCGTCACCCGAACTGCTCTTCGACGACCCGGATCGCCCGCGGCCGGGCGCGGACCGGCGCAAGCTCGGCGATCTGCGCCATCGCCGCATAGAAGCGGGTCTCGGCCACCCGGTGCACCACCATCACCATCCGCGCCGCCGCCCCCTCCGCCAACCCCTTCTGCACGACCGACTTCACCGACACGCCGTGCTCGCCGAGCACCGCCGCGACCGCCGACAGCACGCCCGGCTCGTCGGCGACCTCCAGGTAGAGGTAGAACGCCGACGACACGTCGGAGGAGATGCGCAACGACTCGTGCGCGGGCGGCACCGAGGCGGGCGGGATCATCGCGCTGATCACGTCGCCGAGCACGGCGCTCGCCGTCTGCGGTCCGCCCGCGCCGGGCCCCGACATCGTGATCTCGGTGATCGCCGCCGATTCGACGGTCACCGCGTTGAACGGGCCGTTGACGGAGGCGAGCGGGTGCCCGGGATACAGGAACGCCGGGTGCACGCGGACCGAGAGCGCGTCGGAGCCGACCCGCTCGGCGGTCCCGATGAGCTTCAGCCCGAGCGACAGGTCGCGCGCGTACTCCAGATCGTCGGGGGTGATCTCCTCGATCCCCTCGTACATCACCTGGTCGATGTGCACCGGGGTCTCGAACGCGAGCCGGGCGATGATCGCCATCTTCGCGGCGGCGTCGCGCCCGGTGACGTCGTCGGTCGGGTCGGCCTCGGCGTAGCCGAGCCGCTGGGCCTCCCCCAGCGCTGTCGCGAAGTCGAGCCGGTGCGGCCCATCTCGGTGAGGATGAAGTTGGTGGTGCCGTTGACGATCCCCGACACGCGATCGATCGTGGCGCCCGCCAGCGACTCCTGCAGCACGCGGATGACCGGGACCACCCCCGCGACCGCCCCCTCGAAGCGCAGCTGCACGCCCTGCTCGCGCGCGACGTCCCAGAGCTCCTCGCCGTGGTGGGACAGCAGCTGCTTGTTCGCGGTCACGACGTGGCGACCGGCCCGCATCGCCGTCAGCAGCCAGGTGCGGGCCGGCTCGATGCCCCCCATCAGCTCGACGATCAGCTCGGAGCCGTCCAGCAGCTGCTCGAACGTCCCCGCGCGAGCGGGTGAGCACGCCGCAGAGCTCGGGCGCAGGCCGGTGATCTGCTCGATCCGCCCCGCGCGCGCAGGCAGCAGCTGGGCGAACGCCGATCCGACGGTGCCGTGGCCGAGCAGCCCGACCCGGAAGCCGCTCATCGCCCCCCGCCCCGGCGGCGGTCATCCGACGTCCCTGCTCATCAGGTCGGAGTATGTCTCCCGGCGCACGACCAGGCGGGCGCGGCCGGAGTCGCAGAACACGATCGGCGGGCGCAGCGCCCCGTTGTAGTTGTTCGCCATCGCGTGGCCGTAGGCGCCGGTGGCGGGCACCGCGACCACGTCGCCGACCGCCGGCTGGGCGAGCAGCGCGTCGCGGATGATGACGTCGCCGGACTCGCAGTGCTTGCCCGTGACGTGGCAGCGGATGTCGGGGGCGGCATGCGCGCGGTCGGCGATCAGCGCCTCGTAGCGTGCCCCGTAGAGCATCGGGCGCAGGTTGTCGGACATGCCGCCGTCGACGGCGACCCAGGTGGAGACGTTGCGCTTGACCGACTCGACGGTGTAGAGCGTCACCGCGGCGTTGGCCACGAGCGCCCGCCCCGGCTCGAGCAGCAGCCGCACGTCGGAGCCGAGGTAGCGGTGCGCCGCGATCGACGAGCGCGCCCAGGTAGGAGTCGATCGACGGCGGCTCGTCGGCGGCCAGGTAGGCGGCCGCGAGGCCGCCGCCGAGGTTGTAGACCGGGAAGGAGCCGAGGCCGCCGAGCGCGCGGACCACCTCGCGGAACGGCTCGACTCTGAACAGCTGCGAGCCGATGTGGGCATGCAGGCCGACCAGCCGCAGCGAGGGGATGTCCGCGAGCGGCTCGATCGCGGCGCGCGCCCCCTCCAGCGAGAAGCCGAACTTGGAGTCCGCCTGGCCGGTCGAGATCGCCGCGTGGGTCTCCCCGGCCACGTCGGGCGTGACCCGCACCAGCACGTCCTGGACGATGGCGCGCTCGGCGGCGATCGCGCGCCAGCCGCTCGATCTCCGACGCGGAGTCGAGCACGATGTGCCCGACGCCCGCATCGATCGCCTGCCCGAGCTCGGCCGCGGACTTCGCGTTGCCGTGGAGGTAGATCCGCGCCGGGTCGAAGCCGCCGGCGAGCGCCAGCGCGAGCTCCCCGCCGGACGCGACGTCGCACCCGAGCCCCTCGTCGGCGAGCAGCCGGTAGACCGCCGTGCAGGGGAACGCCTTGGAGGCGAACAGCACGTCGCCGTCGCCGTGACGCGCGGCGAGCGCCGTCGCGGAAGGCCCGCGCCCGCTCGCGGATGTCCTGCTCGACCACGACGTAGGCGGGGGTGCCGAACTCGCGCGCGAGCTCGACCGCGTCGCAGCCGCCGAGCGTCAGCCGGCCGCGCTCGTCGACGCGCGTGCCGGCGGGCGCGATGTGCGAGAGCTCGGAGACCGCGGTCGGCACGGCCGACACGATATGCGCACGGCCGCGACGCTGCGTCCTGCGCCCGACGGCCCGGCTCAGTGGTGGTGCGGGCCGGTCCAGCTCTGCGGCTGGCCGTTGCCCTGGCCGTGCCCGTCCGTCGTGGTCGTCGTCGACGTGGTCGCCGGCGTCGTGGCGGGGGCGGTCTGCGGCGTCGTCGTCACGTTCCACTGCTTGACCGGCGCGGTGGGCGTCGTGGCCGTCGGGGTCGTGACGGGCTTGATCGAGATCGGCCCGCTCGGGACCTTCGGCGTGGTCGTGGTCGGGATCGTGGAGACCGTCACCGTGTGGTCGTGACCGACGCTCACCTTGATCTTGCCCGGGGTGGTCGTGGTCGTGGGCGTGGTCGCGGTGGTGGTCGTCGTCGGCGCGGTCGTGACCGCGGTCGTCACCGTCGGGGCGGTCGTCGTCGGGGTCGTCGGCGTCGGCGTGTTCGTCGTCGGCGTCGTCGGGGTGCTGACCGGATAGGACTTGGAGTGCAGCGGGCCGCCCGTGTGCCGGCGTGCACGCGGGTGTGATGGACCTGGCGGTGATGGGCGGGCGGCGTGGTCGACCGCGGGGTGGTGCTCGTCACCGGCGTCCGTGCGGGGTCCGGCTGACGCGTGGCCGCGGTGGTGCACGCGCGTGTGCGCGCCGGACGCGCTGCGGTGCCGACGCGCCCGCCCGCCCGGCGGTGGTCCCCTGATGGCGCGAGGCGGGCCGCTTGGCGGTGGTCGCGATGTGGGCGAGGCGCTTGGCGACTCGGCTCGGCGGCGGCGTGACGCTCACGACCTGGCGCGCGGGCCCCGTCGAGGTGTTGCGTGCCCGGCCAGCCGCGGAAGGCGATGATCGCGCTCGCGGCGGCGAAAACGAGCGCGGCGCCGAGCGCCAGCGCTCCGGCCGTTCCGATACCTGCAAGATATGCGCGGGTCGCTCGCACTGCTCTTTCGATCGGCACCCCGGGAAAGAACTTGAGCCCCAATTTCAAAATGTCAGAACTCAAACCCTCAAGCCGTCACCCACGCCCGCCGAGGTCGATCGGCCGTGACCGCGGCCTGAAGGCGCGGATGGCGTTCACCGCGCTGCTGCTGATCGCGCTGTACGTGCTCGTCATCACCCTGCTGGTCGCCGCCGGCGCCGGCGTCGTGGCGATCGCGGTGATCGTCGCCGTGCTCGTGCTCGCGCACTATCTCGGCACCGAGCGGCTGATCCTGTCCGCGCTCGCAGCCCGGCCGGTGGGCGCCGGCCAGGCGCCGGGCCTCCAGGACGCGATGGAGCGCGTGTGCGTGCTCGCGGGCCGGCCGATGGTGCGCCTGGCGCTCGTCGACTCCCCGGTCCCGAACGTGTTCACGGTCGCCCGCAGCCCGCTCAACGCGACGGTCTGCGTGACCAGCGGTCTGCTGGAGCTGCTCGCCGACGACCAGCTCGAGCGCGGTGCTCGCCCACGAGCTCGCGCACGTCGCCTCCCGCAACGTCGTGCTGATCACGCTCGGCGGCGTGTGGGCGGCGACTCGCGGCGCACGTCGTCGCGCTCGACCGCCGCCTCCCCCGCCGTCACGGGCGCGAGGAGCGGCCCCGGGCCGCCGCCGTCGTGCTCGCCGGGATGCTGTTCGTCGTCTCCTACGTGACGATCCAATCGCTCTCGCGCCACCGCCAGCTGGCGGCCGATCGCGCCGCGTTCCTGCTGACGCGGGGCTCGGACGCGTTCGGCTCGGCGCTGGAGGCGATCCACGAGGCGGTCGGCGGGCTCGACGGGGACGCGCGGACAGCGGTCTGCGGGGAGCTCACCGTGCTCGCGCTCGCGCCCGTCGACGCGCCCGCAACGGTCGCGACGATGTTCCCCACCCATCCACCGCTCGAGCTGCGTCTCGCGCGGCTCGCCGGCGTCGCGCGGGAGCTGTTCTCGGCCTGCTGAGCTGGCGCCGTCCGTCGCCGCCCAACCGTCCGTCGCCGCCCAAGTGTCCCGCGCGCGTTAGGGCCGCGTGTGCGGGCAGTCGGCCGCCGCCCCGTGCGCTAGCCTCACGTGCTCGGCTGACTGACGGCCTCAGCGGTCGCGGGCCGCACCCTTCGCTCGGCGCCGTTGTCGATGGAGCGGCCGCCGGGCTTACGCTCAGCACCAGGGAGATACCTTGCGCATCCTGATTCTCGGCGGCGACGGCTTCTGTGGATGGCCGACCTCGCTGCACCTCTCCGCCTCCGGCCACGACGTCGCGATCGTCGACAACCTCGCTCGCCGCAACGCCGACATCGAGCTCGAGGCCGACTCGCTGACCCCGATCCGGCCGATCGGGAACCCGGCTGGAGGCCTGGCGTGAGCTGACCGGCAACGAGATCCAGTTCCACCGCTTCAACGTGGCCGAGAACTACCGCGTGATGCTCGACCTGATCCGCGACTACCAGCCCGACGCGGTGGTGCACTTCGCCGAGCAGCGCGCCGCCCCGTACTCGATGAAGAGCTCGTGGCACAAGCGCTACACGGTCGTTCAACAACGTCAACGCGACGCACAACCTGCTCGCCGCGGTCGTCGAGTCGGGCTCGACCCGCACGTCGTCCACCTCGGCACGATGGGCGTCTACGGCTACGGCACCGCCGGCATCAAGATCCCCGAGGGCTACCTCGAGATCAAGATCGACACCGACGACGGCGAGGAGATCCGCCAGGAGATCCTCTACCCGGCCAACCCGGGCTCGATCTACCACATGACCAAGACGCAGGACCAGCTGCTGTTCGCCTTCTACAACAAGAACGACGGCACCCGGGTCACCGACCTGCACCAGGGCATCGTGTGGGGCACCCAGACCGCGCGAGACCCGGCTGGACGAACGGCTGATCAACCGCTTCGACTACGACGGCGACTACGGCACGGTGCTCAACCGCTTCCTCATGCAGTCGGCGGTCGGCTACCCGCTCACCGTCCACGGCACCGGCGGCCAGACGCGGGCGTTCATCCACATCCAGGACACCGTGCGCTGCATCCAGCTCGCGATCGAGAACCCGCCGGAGCACGGCGACCGCGTCCAGGTCTTCAACCAGATGACCGAGAGCCACCGCGTCCGTGACCTGGCCAAGCTCGTCGCCGAGCTCACCGGCGCCGAGATCGACTACGTCGACAACCCGCGCAAGGAGGCCGCCGAGAACGAGCTGTTCGTCGCCAACGACCACCTGCTCGAGCTCGGCCTGCACCCGATCACGCTCAAGGACGACCTCCTCACCGAGGTCACCGAGATCGCCGAGACGTACCGCGACCGCTGCGACACCGCGAAGATCCCGTGCGTGTCGAAGTGGGTGCAGGCGCCCGCGGAGTCCGCCGCCACCGCGTAGCCGGCCACCCGTTCTCGCCGTTCCCCGCGGCCGGGGCCCTCAGGGCCTCGGCCGCGCGCGTCGTTTCGGGGGTTGCCGCCCCGACCCGGGGCTCAGCCGGGGATCAGGCCCTCGCCGCGGAACTCCTGGCGCGCCTCGTCGAACGAGACGTCGGCCGGCGGCAGGATGATGTCCGAGCCGAGAGATCGTCCTCGCCGAGGCTCGTGCCGCGCGTGCGCACGAGCTCGAGCATCTGGGAGAACGTCGCGTGGAACGCGGTGGCGTCACCGGAGTCGCAGGCGAGCACGATCTGGTTGTCGAGCTCGTTGAGCGACTCGGCGTCGGCGTCGGAGAGCTCGTACTGGCCCTCGGTCGAGATCCGGACGATCAACTTGCCTGCTCCTGCTGGCCCGAGCCGGAGCCCTCGGTGGACGTTGCATCGCCCGAGCCGGCGCCGAGAGCGCCGTGGGGCGAGCTGCCCGCGCCGAGCTCGGCCTTCATCTTGGCCAGCTCGGAGTCGACCTCGCTGGTACTGGAGAGCTGCTTGAGCTGACGGTCGATGTCGTCATCGCCGGACCCGAGCTGGGTGAGGTCCTCGAACGTGCCGGCCGCCTCCAGCTCCTGGACGGCGCCCGCGCGGGCCTTCATGTTCTCGGTCTTGTCCAGCGCGCGCTGCATCGCCAGGCCGACGTCCGCCATCTCCTCGCCGACGCCGGTCGCCGCCTCGGAGATCTTCACCTGCGCTTCGGCGGCCGAGTACTGCGCCTTGATGACCTCCTTGCGCGAGCGGAACGACTCGATCTTCGCACGGAGCTTCCGCTCTGAGTCGGTCATCTGCTGCTGCTGCTGCTCGAGCTGGGTCACCTGCGAGTCGAGCGACTGCAGCTCGGTCTGCGCGACGTTCTTGCGCTCCAGCGCGACGCGCGCGAGGTCCTCGTTGCCGGCGGCGAGCGCCTGACGGGCCTGCGTGTCGAGCTTGACGACCTGCTGCTGGAGCTTCTCGGTCTGCAATTGCAGGCGTTTTTTCGACGTGACGACGTCGGCGATGCCCTTCTTGACGTTCTGCAGCAGCTCGATCTGCTTCTGGTAGCTGTATTCGAGCGTCTCGGACGGATCCTCGGCCCGATCGAGCATCTTCGAGATCTTCGCCTTGACGACCGTGGACATGCGCCCGGAAAGGCCCGGCATCGCGTCCTCCTTGGAGTTGCTGAAACTGCCTGGATCGTAGCGGGGGTCACTGCTCCACGCGCGTTTAGGATCACGGCATGATCACCCGCCCGGTCGCCGAATCCGAGTCGCTGCTCGCACATTGGATGGGGCCGACGGACGCCAACGGCACCGGGAACATCCACGGCGGCACGATCATGCGCCTCGTCGACGAGGCCGCGGGCGTCGCGGCGGTCAAGTTCTGCCGGAGCCGGGTGGTCACCGTGTCGATGGACCGGATGGACTTCCTGGTCCCGGTCCACGTGATGGATGTCGTCACCTTCAAGGCGACCGTCAACGCCTCCTGGAACACCTCGATGGAGATCGGCGTCCGGGTCGAGTCCGAGAACCCCTCGACCGGCGAGGTCCGCCACTCCAACACCGCCTATCTCACCTACGTCGCGCTCGACGAGCACGGCCGTCCCAGCCCCGTCCCCCGCGCCGTCGCCGAGACGCCCGAGCAGCAGCGGCGGATGCGCGAAGCCCAGCAGCGGCGCGCCAGCCGGCTGGCGCTGCGCGAGGCGCTGCTCGCCCACCGGCGCGAGGCCGGCGAGCCGGCCTGACGCCTCAGTCCCGGCCGGCCGCGGCCGCGCCCCGCCGGCGGCGGCGGGCGGGCCCATGGCTCAGCCCTCGGCGCGCCGGGCCGGCCACGTCCCTGCCCGGCCCGAGCGTGCCCTGCTCGCCCGCCTCGCGCACGGTCGACACGAGCATCGGCTCCAGGCGGCGCGCCGCGTCGAGGAACGCGCCGGTCCAGGCGATCCGCACCGCCGTCACCGTCGCCGAGCCGTCGGCGGAGCGCAGGTCGCCGTCGATCGTGGCCAGCAGCCTGCGCTCGGCGGACGGGTCGGTCGCCCGGGGCTCGGGCAGCGATGCCGCTCCCGGCGCCTCCCCGTCGCCGGCGTCCGCCGCAAACGCGACCAGCCCGGCGCCGAAGCGCTCGTACCAGCGCTCGACGTCGTCGGCGCGCGCCAGCAGCTCGCGCGCGGCCATGAAGCGGCTGGCCGTCGGCGGCTCGGCTCCCGACCACAGCGAGATCACCGCGTCGCCGGCCAGCCGCAGCAGCGCCGGGCCGGTGGTGAGCATCGACGTCGCGGCGAGGCCGATCCGCTTGGGCCCGCGCTCGGCCAGATAGTTCCGGTAGGTGTCGTCGAGCCGGCGCGAGGCCGCAGCCGCCGCGAGCGCCTCGGGCGGCGCGGCGGGCGAGGCCACGATCCCGGGGGCGCAGCAGGTGACCGCGTGCGCGATCGCGGTGGTGAGGTAGTGCGTGCTCTCCGCATAGGCGTCGGCGAGCGCACGGGCGAGCGCCGCCGCGGCCCCGCGGGGCCAGAACAGCAGCCCGACGACCAGGCTGGAGGCGCCGCCGAGCGCGACGTCCTCGATCCGCACCAGCCCGATCCGCCATCCCGCCGGGGCGAGGATGCTGAACAGGATGAAGAGCACGACGGTGAACGCCGCCTGTCCGGCGAGGAACGAGATCGCCGCCGGCGCTACGCCGGCGACGAGCACGACGACCGGCAGCAGCGCCCACAGCAGCGTCGTGTTCGTGCCGATCGCCAGCACGAGCAGCCCGCCGAGCAGGAACCCCAGCACGGTCCCGCCCAGCGCGCGCAGGAACGTCTGGCCCGTGCTGAGCGCGTTGGAGCGCAGGATCGAGAGCGTCCCGAACGAGACCCAGAATGCGTGCTCGACGTTGAGCAGCCGGGACGCGAGCACCGCGACCGCGAGCGCGACCCCGGCGCGGAGCGCGTTGCGCGCGGCGGCCGAGCTCAGGCCGGCGTACGCGGCCGCGCGCTCACGCAGCGACGCGACCCGCCCGCCGATCCCGGGCGGCTGGCGCCCGAGCAGCCGCTGCCACCAGCTGCGGGCGTCGGCGGCGACGATCACCCGGACGTTCGCCGCGACCTGGCCGACCATGAAGCTCGCCTCCTGGGCGCGGAACGCCGGATCCAGCGAGGACGCGAACTCCGACAGCTCCTCCTGCACCGCGCCGGCGCCGTCGCCGCCGCGCGCGGCAGGCCGCGACCCGTTGCGCGTGCGCCAGCGAGACGCGCTCGGGAAGCGCCCGCGTGGCGAGCGCGAGCGCGTCCTGCGCGCGCACGAGGCCGGTCGCGTCGCCCGCCCCGCCGTGCTCGAGCACGGCCACGACCTCGGCGAGGACGTCGGCGGCGGCGCCCAGCACGGCGCCGGCCGGGTCGCCGTCCCCCGGGCCGGTGCCCGCCGCGGACGGGCCCGGCTCGCCGCCGAGCACGATCCCTCCGAGCCACTGCAACTCGTCGACGAGCCGCACTCCCGCCCGGGCGGCGGTGGTGAGACCGGTCGGGCGATACGGCGTGGCCAGGAAGGTGCGGCTCAACGCCGCGAGCGCCGCGCGCGCGTCGTCGCGCGGCCGGGCCTCGCCCGGGGCGCGCAGGCAGGCGAGCAGCGCGCGGGCGGCGCGGAGCACGACCGCGCGCAACGGGTCGGCGACCGGCACGGGCCACACCAGGCAGACCGCGAGCACCGAGATCGCGCCGGACAACCCCCATCCGGCGACGCGGTCGGGGATCTGCGACACCGGTCCGGGCAGCGAGACGGGCAGGATGAACGCGAGCAGCAGCGCCGTCGTCGCCCCCGCGAACACCGAGCTGACCACCGCCGAGAACACGATCACCGCGCCGAGCAGCCCCATCACGAGCACCGCGGCGACCGTCGAGCGCGAGCACAGCGTGCCCACGCACACGAGCAGCGCACAGCCGATCACGAGCGAGACCTGCGAGCGCGCGCGGTCGGCGATCGTCCCCCGGAAGTCGACGAGCACGAGCGTCGCGATCGCCCCGAAGGCGGCGAACGCGGCCATCGCCGGGTTGCCGATCACCTTCAGGCAGAGCGCGAACGAGCCGGGCATCACGACCGCGGCGCGGACCGCACGCCGCAGCGCGCCCAACCCCGGGTCGCGGGCGGCGTACAGGGCCCCGGCGTGTCGCACGAGGTCCGCCGATCGGTGCGTGCGCGGCTCGAGCGTGCGGGCACTATACAGCCGCGCCGGGGCGGCGAAACGGCGCCTGCGTGCACGGTAACGTGGCGGCGGATGCGACTGCTCGGGCTCTGCACCGCGGCCGGCGCGACGCTGCTCGCGGCCGTCGTGCTGAGCGGCTGTGGCGGGACGCGGCTGTTGCGGCCGCACACGACGACCACCACGACGACCGCGACGACCGCCGGGATCTCGTCGCTGCCGAGCGCGGGCGGGCTCGGGGTGCCCACGCTCGCCACCCGCAACACCACCCGGATCGACGGCTCGTCGCCGATCGACGACGCCGCGGGCGTGGCGCTCGCCGTGTACCCGTCGCAATCACCGGGCAGCCACCCGCCGGCGGTGACGATCGCGCCGACCGACGACTGGGAGGCGGCGGTGGCCTCGTCGGTGCTGATGGCGGCGCCGGTCCACGCGCCCGTGCTCCTGTCCGGCCGGTCCGCGGTGCCGACGGCGACCTCGCAGGCGCTCTCCGCGCTCGCTCCGACCGGCGCCGGCGCGCTCGACGGCGCCCAGGTGATCCGCGTCGGCGACGTGCCCCGCCCGCGCGGCCACCTCAAGGGCGAGACGATCTCCGGCGCCGACCCGTACACGCTCGCGGCCGCCATCGCCCGCTTCCAGGCCGCGGCCGCCGGACGGGCCAGTCGCGACGTCGTCATCGCCTCCACCGCGTCGCCCGCGTACGCGATGCCGGCGGCCGGCTGGGCGGCCGAGAGCGGCGACCCGGTGCTGTTCGTGAGCCCGACCGGCGTTCCCGCCGCCACCCGCCAGGCGCTGGAGGCCGACTCGAGACCGCACATCTACGTGCTCGGGCCCCAGAAGGTGATCGGCCCGCGGGTCGTGCGGACCCTGCGGCGCTACGGCAGCGTCGTGCGGATCGGCGGCGGCGGGCCGGGCGCCAACTCGGTCGCGTTCGCGATCTACCGCGACCCGGCCTGTCCCCACGGCCGCCCCTGCGCCGAGATCCCCGGCTCATTCGGCTGGGCGCTCCGCAGCCCCGGCCACGGCTACACGCTGGTCAACGCCGCGCGGCCGCTCGACGCCGCCGCCTCGGCGGCGCTGTCGGGGAGCGGCGACTTCGGTCCACAGCTCCTCGTCGAAGATCCCACTACCCTTCCGAAGGCCGTGCTCCAGTACTTCCTGAACTACGCGACGCCCGGCTACAGGCCGGGCGAGCAGACCGCGGCCGTCTACAACCACGGCTGGGTGATCGGCGGACCGTCGGCGATCTCGGTCCCGGTGCAGTCCGAGCTGGACACGCTGCTGCAGGCGGTCCCGGTGTCCTTGCGATGAGTGCCGAGCATCCCGATCGCCTGGCCGCCGGTCACGAGCCGACCGTCGAGGACATCCGCCAGCTGATGGGCGCCTCCACCCCGCACTTCGCGCTGCAGCTGCGCGAGCGCATCCGGCGGCTGATCAAGGGGCTGCCCGAGGGACATCCCGCGCGCGTCGAGGGCGAGCGCGAGATCGCGCGCCTGGACCGGATCGCGTTCGTCGGGGAGGTCCGCGGGCACCAGGCCGAGGACGGCCTGGCCCCGCTGCCCAGCCTCGGCGAGGACCGGCCCACCGGCGCCTGAGCACGCCCGTCGAGCCAGGGATGGCGCCGTCGGTGGGGATAGGTTAAGCAGGACTGATCGTGAACGACGAGCGTCTCATCTCGGTGATCGGCCTCGGGCGTGTCGGCCTGCCGCTCGCCCTCAGCTTCGCCGACCGCGGCCTCACCGTCCTGGGAGTCGACAACGACCTCGCCAAGCTCGAGTCGCTGCGGGCCGGGCGGATGCCGTTCGAGGAGCCCGGCTGCCAGGAGATCCTCGATCGCGTGCTGCCGGCCGGCCGGCTGGCGCTCGCCGACCGGGCCGCCGACGCCGCCCAGGCGCAGGACATCGTGATCACGCTCGGGACCCCGTCGTTCTCGCACGTCGAGATCGGACCTCAGCCAGATCCGGGCCGCGCTCGACGACCTGCTGCCGCTGCTGGCCCCCGGCCACGCGCTCATCCTGCGCTCGACGATCGCCCCGGGACGACCGAGTTCGTCGCCGGCTATCTGGAGAAGCGGCGCGGCCTGCGCAGCGGCGAGGACGTGTTCGTCGCCCACGCGCCGGAGCGCATCGCGGCCGGCAAGTTCCTGCAGGAGATCGACTCGCTGCCGTGCATCGTCGGCGGCGTCGGCGAGGGGTCCACCGAGCGTGCCGCCGAGCTGTTCGAGGTGTTCGGCGCGCCGATCGAGCGCACCACCCCGGTGCAGGCCGAGCTGGCCAAGATCTGGACGAACATCCTGCGCTACGCGACGTTCGCGCTGCCCAACCTGCTGATGATGGACTGCGAGAAGTACGGCGCCAACGTGTTCGAGGTGATCGACCTGATCAACCACGACTATCCGCGCGGCGGGATGGCGATGCCGGGGATGACCGCGGGCACGTGCCTGCGCAAGGACTTCGTGTTCTCCGAGGAGCGCTCCAACTCGCCGGGGATGCTGCTCGCCGTCTCGAGGGTCAACGAGGGCGTGCCGCTCTTCCTGGTGGAGGGCGTCAAGCGCCGCGTCGGGCCGCTCGCCTCCCGCCGGATCGCGGTGCTCGGCCTCACCTTCAAGCGCGACACCGATGACGAGCGCGACTCGCTGTCGCCCAAGCTGATCCGGCTGCTCGAGCGCGAGCTCGCCGACGTCACGATCTGCGACCCGCTCGCGCCCACCCCGACCCAGCCGCTGAACGAGGCGGTGGGCGACGCCGACGTCGTGATCGTCGCCACCAATCACTCGGCGTTCGAGACCGCCGAGGCGCGGGCCACGATCCTGTCGGGCTCCCGGCCGGACTGCCTGATCGTCGACCCGTGGAACAGCCTCGGCTCGGCGCAGGTGTTCCTGTACGCCTCCGAGGCCGCGGCGCTCCTGGCCCAGCCGGTGGCCCGGCGCGAGGAGCGCTGAGTGGCGCGCGTGCTCGTCACCGGCGGCGCCGGCACGATCGGCACCGCCGTCGTGCGCCGGCTGCTCGCCGGCGAGGAGGGCTTCGAGGTCCGGATCGCCGATCACCGGACACCCCCGGGGTGGATGCTCGAGGCGTGCGAGTGGACCGACGGCGACCTGCGCGACGCGGAAGTCGCGGCGCGCGCGGTCGCCGGCTGCAGCCACGTGATCCACCTGGCCGCGATCGTCGGCGGCATCGCCAACTTCCACAAGCTCCCGTTCACGCTGACCGAGATGAACAACGCGGTGACCGGTTCTGTCCTGCACGCCGCGATCGACGCTCGCGTGCAGCGCTTCACCTACGTCTCGTCATCGATGGTGTTCGAGCGCGCGACCGAGTTCCCGACCACCGAGGCGCACGTCGAGGTCTGCCCGCCGCCGCACTCGGCCTATGGCTTCTCCAAGCTGTCGGGCGAGGTCTACGTGCGCGCGGCGCGCGAGGAGCACGGCCTGTGCTGCACCGTCTGCCGTCCGTTCAACGCCTACGGCCCGGGCGAGATGCCCGACCGCGATGAACCGGGGATCGCGCACATGGTCCCGGACGTGATCGCCAAGGTGCTCGGCGGCCAGCGGCCGCTGCAGATCTTCGGCTCCGGCAGGCAGACGCGGACGCTCACCCACGTCGACGACATCGCCGACGGGATCGTCACCGCCACCGCCGCGCCGGCCGGCGCCGACGAGGACTTCAACATCTCCGCCTCCGAGGAGCTCACCGTCGCGCAGATCGCCGAGCGGATCTGGGCGGCGTGCGGCGAGGACCCGGCCGCGTTCGAGCTGCGGCACCTGCCGACGTTCGAGGTCGACGTCGTGCGCCGCTGGCCGTCGGTGCAGAAGGCCTCGGACGTGCTCGGCTGGGAGGCGCGGATTCCCCTCGACGAGGGCCTCGCGGACACGGTCGCCTGGCTGCGCGAGACGGAGCTGCGCGGGTGACCGCCGCCGACCGCCTCGAGTCCCGGCTGGCGCGGCTGCGTGCGTCGATGGCGGACGCCGGCGTGGGACTCACCGCCGTCGCACCGACCGACAACCTGCGCTGGCTGCTCGGCTTCGCGCCGCTCTACGACGAGCGCGCGTGTGCGCTGCTCGTCTCCGCCGGCGGCGCCGCGATGCTCATGCCGGCACTCAACGCCGAGCAGACCGCCGACCGCGCGCCGTCGGTCGAGCTGGTGCGCTGGGCCGACGAGGACGGGCCGCGTGGCGCGCTGCGCGAGACGCTCGCACGGGCCGGCTCGCCCGACGGCGGGACGTTCGCGGCCGACCCGGAGATGCGCGCCGACCACCTGCTGCTGCTCCAGGACGCGCTCGCGGGGACCCGCACCATCGACGCGGGCGAGGTGCTGTGGCCGCTGCGCGAGATCAAGGACGGCGACGAGCTCGCCGCGCTCGCGCGCTCCGCGGAGGTCGCCGACCGGGCGATGCAGGCGGCCTGGGCGGCGTGCGCGGACGGGGTGAGCGAGCTCGCGGTCGCCGAGGCGATCAACCGCGTGTTCGCGGCAGGAGGCTGCGAGCCGGAGTTCGCGATCGTCGGCTCGGGCCCCCACAGCGCCTTCCCGCACCACGAGACCGGCGGGCGCACGCTGCGCGAGGGTGACGCGGTGGTGATCGACCTCGGCGCCGTGCTCGACGGCTACCACTCCGACATCACCCGGATGGCATTCGTCGGCGAGCCGACCGACCGCTACCGCGAGGTCCACGGAGTCGTCGAGGCGGCGGTCGCCGCCGCCAGCGAGGCCACCCGGCCGGGCGCGACCTGCGGCGAGGTCGACGCGGCCGCCCGCTCGGTGATCGACGCCGCCGGGTTCGGCTCGTCCTTCGTGCACCGCACCGGCCACGGCCTCGGTCTCTCCGGCCACGAGCCCCCATACGTGATGGCCGGCTCCGACGTGGAGCTGAGGGCCGGAATGGTCCACTCGATCGAGCCCGGGATCTACCTGCCGGGCGAGTTCGGGGTGCGCCTGGAGGAGATCGTGCACGTCACCGAGGACGGCTGCGAGCGCTTCAGCGCCCTCCCCCGCGACGTGCACGTGCTCGCCGGCTGACCACCGCAGTCGTCCACCGGTACAACCGGGGCGCCGCGGGATCGCCCAGCCGCCGCTTGCGTCAGCATGCTGACAGCCATACCGTATGCGCACCATGGAGACGGCCCCTCCCGCCCGCCCGCCGGACGCCGGTCCGCCATCCTCCGCTCCGGGCAACAAGGGGCTGAAGGCGACGCCATCGGCTACATCTCGAACCTGGTCATCTCCACCGCCTCGGTGGCGCCCGCCTACAGCCTCGCGGCGACGCTCGGCTTCATCGTCGCCGTCGCCGGCGTCGGCGTCCACGCGCCGGCGGTGCTGATCGTCTCGTTCATCCCGATTCTGTTCGTGTCGGTCGGCTACCGCTTCCTCAACCTCGCCGACCCCGACGCCGGGACGACGTTCGCCTGGGTGACGCGCGCCTTCGGACCCCAGATCGGCTGGATCAACGGCTGGGCGATCTTCCTCGCCGACATCATCGTGATGGCCTCGCTCGCCGCGATCGCGTCCCACTACAGGTTCCTGCTGGTCAGCTGGCACGCCGCGGCGAACTCCAACCTGACCCTGATCATCGGCTCGGTGGTCTGGATCGCCGTGATGACGTGGATCTGCTACCGCGGCATCGAGCTGTCGGCGCGCATCCAGACGTTCCTGCTCGGCCTGGAGATGTCACCCTCGCGCTGTTCGCGGTCGTCGCGCTCATCAAGGTCTACGCCAACCACCCGGCCCACTCGATCCAGGTCTCGACCTCGTGGTTCAACCCGTTCGACCTGAACTTCAGCTCGCTGATCGACGCGGTCCTGCTCGGCATCTTCATCTACTGGGGCTGGGACTCGGGGGTCGCGGTCAACGAGGAGTCACGCGATCGCACGCGCGGTCCGGGCAAGGCCGCGGTCGTCTCGACGGTGATCCTGCTCGTGATCTACGTGGTGGTGAGCGCCGCCGCCCAGGCCTATCACGGCACCGCGTTCCTGTCGGGCAACTCCAGCGACGTGCTCAACGCGCTCGGCGGCAGCGTCTTCGGCTCCGGCCTGGACAAGCTGCTGGTGCTGTGCGTGCTCACCTCGGCATCGGCGTCGACGCAGACCACGATCCTGCCGACGGCCCGCACCACGCTGTCGATGGCGCGCTGGGACGCGATCCCGCAGGCATTCGGACGCGTTCACCCACGGTTCATGACCCCGACGTTCTCGACGGTGCTGATGGGCGCGCTGTCGATCGTGGGGACGGTGGCGCTGCTCGCGTTCAATCCCAACCAGGACGTGCTCGGGGACGCGATCTCGGCGCTCGGCTTCTCCGTGGTCTTCTACTACGGCTTCACCGGATTGGCGTGCGCGGTGTACTTCCGCCACGATCTGCTCAAGAGCGCTCGTAACTTCCTGCTCGCCGGGCTGATCCCGCTCGTCGGCGGCGTGATGATGGTCTACATCGGGGTCAAGGCGTTCGGGTACTACAACACCGCCGGCAACAACTACTCACACCCCCTGCTCGGCATCCAGACCCCGATCCTCGTCGGCGTCGGCGGGTTGATCGTCGGCATCGTCCTCATGTTCGCGGCCTGGCCGTTCTTCCCCCGGTTCTTCCGGCGCCGGTGGCTGGAGTCCGCGGATCCCGCGGTGCTCGAGCAGGACGCGGCGCAATGACACTCGTACGGAACGTGGCTTGGGCGGGCCAGGTGTCGTTCACCGTGGCTGATCGCGCTCGCCCTGGATCGGGTCGGCGGCGAGCGCCGTGGCCGGATCGTCCGCCGCGCCGTGGCGGTTTCGGCTGCGTCACGGTCGCGCGCCCAGACGGTCTTTCACCGCGACCCCTTGATCCGGGCGCAGCATGGTGTGGATCCCGAGGGCCTGTGTTCCAAAACTGGCCGCCGGGTCGCCGCGACCCGGCCCCGTTCGGCCAAAACTGTCAGCCAGCGGCCGCGTTCTGCGCAAACTGTCGCCCACGGACAGTTTTCGCTCACGCGCCCCGGCGGGCGGCCGCCGCCGGCGCTCGTCACCTCCCCGGCACTCACCGCCGGCCACATGCGCGTTGGGACGGTCCGGCCCCGGTGGGACGGTTCGGGCCGGTGGGACGGTCCGGCCCCGGTGGGACGGTCCGGCCCCGGTGGGACGGTTCGGCCCGGTGGGACGGTTCGGCCCGGTGGGACGTTCGGCCCGGTGGGACGGTCCGGCCCCGGTGGCACGGTTCGGCCCGGTGGGACGGTCCGGGCCCGGCGGTAGGCTCGGCGGTCCGGTGTCCGGCCTGCCCACCGCCTCCGCCACGCGATCCGACGCGCCCCGGGCCTCGCGCCTGCCGGGGCCCTTCCCGGTCGGCGCCTACGCCGCGCAGTTGCGCCGCCGCCTGCGGGACTTCGCGCACGTGCAGCTGAGCGGCGAGGTGTGGGGGCTGCGCGTCACCCGCGCCCGCGTGTACTTCGAGCTGCGCGACGCAGCGGGCGCGCTCCCGTGCGCGATGTGGCGTGAGGACTACGAGGCGCTCGCCTGCCCGCTCGCGGACGGCACGCTCGTCGTCGCCGGCGGCGGCTGTGACTACTACGCCGGCAGCGCGACGTCGTCGCCGGCGTTCTCTTCGCCGTGCGCGAGCTGCGCGTCGCGGGAGAGGGCGATCTGCTCGCCCAGCTCGAGCGCCTGCGCCGCACGCTCGACGCCGAGGGGCTGTTCGCGCCCCAGAAGGCGCTGCCCCGGCCGGTGCTGCCGCGCTGCATCGGCGTCGTCTGCGCGCCCACGGGCAAGGCGCGCGACGACGTGCTCGCCGGACTGCGCCGCCGCGGCTGGGCGGGGCGGCTGGTATGGGCCGACGCGCCCGTCCAGGACCGCCGCGCCGCTCCCGCGATCGCGGCGCGGCTGCGCGAGCTCGCGGCGGCGCCCGAGGTGGAGGTGGTGATCGTGGCCCGCGGCGGCGGGTCGCTCGCCGACCTGCTCGCGTTCTGCGACGAGACGCTGTGCCGCACGGTGGCGCTGCTGCGGGTACCGGTGATCTCGTCGGTCGGCCATCACACCGACCGCACGCTCATCGATGACGTCGCCGCCGTCTGCTGCTCGACCCCGACCCACGCCGCCGAGGCTGCCGTCCCGGTCGACGTCGGCGCGGCCCGTTCCGCGCTCGCCGCCGCCGCCACCCGGCTGCGCGATCACGGCCGCCGCGCCGTGATCCTCCGCGCCCGCACGCTGGCCGCGCTCTCGCGCGCGCCCGCCTCCCACCTCGCGCGCCAGCGCGGCCGCCTGCACCAGCTGCTGCGCGAGCTGCGCGCCGCCGGCCGCCGCTCCGCCGCCACCGCCGCGGCGACCAGCCGGACCCAGGCGCTGTCGCTCGAGCGCGCCGCCCGACGCGGCGCCGGAGCCGACGCGGCGAGCCGCCGCCGCGAGCTCGAGCGACTCGCGCTCGCGCTGAGCGCGCACGACCCCGACCGCACGCTCGCGCGCGGCTACGCGCTCGTCACCGACCGCGCCGGCCGCCCGCTGCAGAGCGCCGCCGAGACGCGGGCCGCGGGCGAGCTGAGGCTTCGCTTCCACGACGGCGCCGTCACGGCGACCGCCGACCCCACGACCGAGGACGAGCAATGAGCACCACCAGCACGACGACGGACCCACCCACGTACGAGACCGCCGTCGCGCGCGTCGAGGAGATCGTCCGCCGGCTCGACTCCGGTGAGGCCGGGCTGCGCGAGACGCTCGAGCTCGTGCGCGAGGGCCGCGGCCTGGTCGAGTACTGCGCCGGCGAGCTCGACGAGGTGAGCCGCGGCCTGGAGGAGCTGTCGCTCGACGATCTGGTCGCGCGCCTGGAGGCGCCCGCAGCGGCCGGAGGGCGGCGGTGAGCACCTACGACGCGCTCTCGGGGCTCGCGCTCACCGTCGACAAATGGGATCTGGAGGGGCTGCGGGCGGACGTCTCCAGCGGCTTCGAGCGATTGTCGACCGTCGTGCACCTGCGCGGCGAGGGCGCGGAGGGGATCGGCGAGGACGTCGTGTACTCCGCCGACGACCAGCGGGCGTTCCAGGCGGCGGGCGACGGCGGCACGCTGCCGGACCTGTCGGGCGACTGGGCGCTCGGGGAGCTGTGCGACCACATCGACACGCTCGACCTGTTCTTCGGCGCCGAGCCCGAGCACGGCGACGTCTCGCGGCTGTACCGGCGCTGGACGATGCACAGCGCCGCGCTCGACCTCGCGCTGCGGCAGGCCGGCCGCCCGCTGCACGAGGCCGTCGGCCGCGCGCCCGCGCCGGTGACCTTCGTCGTCTCGCTGCGGCTCGGCGACCCCGCCACCGCCGCCCCGGTGCTGTCGCGGCTGTCGTCCTATCCGACGCTGCGCTTCAAGCTCGACGCGACGAGCTCCTGGACCGAGGCGCTGATCCAGGAGCTGGCGTCGACCGGGGCGATCGACTCGGTCGACTTCAAGGCCCACTACCACGGGACGGTGGTCGACACGACGCCCGACGGCGCGCTGTACCGCCGGGTCGTCGCCGGGTTCCCCGACGCGTGGCTGGAGGACCCCGACGTGGTGTCCGAGGACACCGCCGCCGCGCTCGCCGGCGTCCACGACCGGATCACCTGGGACGCCCCGATCCACGGGATCGCCGACATCGAGGCGCTGCCGTTCCCACCGCGCATGGTGAACATCAAGCCCTCGCGGCTGGGCGGCCTGGAGAATCTCTGCGCCGCCTACGACTACTGCGCCGGGCACGAGATCGGCGCCTACGGCGGCGGCCAGTTCGAGCTCGGGCCGGGCCGCGGCCAGGCCCAGTACCTCGCCTCGCTGTTCCATCCCGACACCCCCAACGACCTCGCGCCGGTCCAGTACAACGACGCCGAGGTCCAGGAGGGCCTGCCCGCCTCCCCGCTGGCGCCCGCGCCCGACGCGGTCGGCTTCCGCTGGGGGACCGGGTGACATCCGGCCGCCTGGCGGGCACGGTCGCACTCGTCACCGGCGCCTCCAGCGGGATCGGCGCGGCGACCGCCCGCGCGCTCGCCGCCGAGGGCGCGACCGTCGCGCTCGCCGCGCGCCGCCGTGACCGGCTCGACGAGCTCGCCGCCGGGATTGCCGCCGACGGCGGCCGCGCGCTCGCCTGCGAGGCCGACGTCACCGGTGAGGGCGCGCCGTCCGCGCTCGTGGAGCGCGTCGTCAGTGAGCTCGGGCGGCTCGACACGCTCGTCAACAACGCCGGCCTGATGTTGCTCGGCCCCGCCACCGAGGCGCCGCTTCAGGAGTGGGAGCGGATGGTGCAGCTGAACGTCGCCGCGATCCTGGCCTGCGCCCACGCCGCCCTCCCCCAACTGCTCGCGGCCGCCGAGGACTCGCCGCGCGGCGTCAGCGACATGGTGAACGTGAGCTCCACCGCGGGGCGCCAGGTGAAGCCGGGCAGCGGCGTCTACAACCTCACCAAGCACGGGCTCGGCGCGTTCAGCGAGTCGCTGCGGATGGAGGTGAGCCGCCGTCACCTGCGGGTCTCGCTGATCGAGCCCGGCGCGACCGACACCGAGTTGCGCACCCACCTGCGCCCGGAGATCCGCGCGCGCCAGCAGGAGCGCTTTGCCTCGATGCAGCCGCTCGCGGCCGGCGACGTCGCCGAGTCGATCCTGCACATCGTGACCCGGCCGCGGCACGTGATGATCAACGAGATCCTGATCCGGCCGACCGAGCAGAACGACTGACTGAGCGATCGGTCACAGGACACGACGACCCGCCCGGGCGCGGGAACGTTCACGTACCATGCCGCGGGTGTCCCGGTGGTGGCTGAGCGCCGGGAGACGAGGCCCCCAGGTGGAGGTGTCCCGAATGTGCGGACGCCGGAACATGAGCAGAGGAGACCCCGTGCAGGAGAGAGTCGCCATCGCCGGATCAGGGACGATCGCCAGTGGACTCGCCGCCGTCGCCGCCGCCCATGGTGAGGTGCTCGTGTGGGCGCGCTCGACCGAGTCGGCCGAGCGTGCCGAGCGGTCCGTGGCCAAGCACTGCGAGAAGATCGTCGAGCTGAACGGGTGCGCGACGCGGGTACGAATCGTCACTGAGATCGAGGCGGTCGCCGACGCGAGCTTCCTGATCGAGGCGGTCGCCGAGGAGCTCGACTGCAAGGGGCCGCTGCTCGCCCAGCTGGGCGCGATGACCGGCCCCGACGACATCCTGGCCACCACCACGTCGTCTCTGTCCATCGCCGAGCTGGCGCAGGCGAGCGGCCATCCGGACCGCTTTCTCGGCCTGCACGTGTTCAATCCGGTGCCGCGGATGGAGCTCGTGGAGCTCGCGTACGCGCCCGAGACGCGTCCCGAGTTGCGCACGCGCGCCCGGGACCTGTGCGCCGCGCTCGGCAAGACGGCGGTCGAGGTGCCCGACACGCCGGGGTTCGTCGTCAACCGGCTGCTGTTCCCATACCTGTTCGACGCGGTCGCGCTGATGGACCGGACCGACATGGCGCCCGAAGATCTCGATCGCTGCATGACGCTCGGTGCCGGAATGCCGATGGGACCGCTCGCGCTGCTCGACTTCGTCGGCCTGGACGTCTCGCAGGCGATCGGCGAGACGCTCGGCGTGACCGTCCCCGAGCGGCTGCGGGCGCTCGTCGGCGAGGGCGCGCTGGGCCGCAAGAGCGGCCGCGGATTCCTCGACTACGGCTGAGTGCCCGGCCCCGGACGCGGCGGTCCCATAACTTATCGCCGACCGTCCTTGTATTAAGGCTACGTTCAGGTGAACGGACCACTATTCCCTACGCGACGTACCTCATAGCAGCACCTCCTCCCCAGAAGCACGAAACCGGCCCGTCCCCAGCGGGCCGGTTTCTTTTTGTCGCACCGAGCGGGCGCGACCTGCGCGGACGCGCCTGCGAGCGACCGAAGCCGGCCCTCGCGGGCCGGCTTCGTCTCTCCTCTCAACCGCCGGTAGGGCGGGCCGTTGCGGCAAATGTAACGAACCCTGGGGAAACATGCGCCAGTCTCCGCACCGCGCCGGACCCGCGGTCCGCGCTCGGCGGCGCGGCGGCCCGCCGGCCCGCGGCGGCTCGGCGGCTCGGCGGCGGATCAGGCTGCGGGCCCGCCCTCGACCGGCGACTTGCGCCGGCGGATGCGGACCGCCTCGACCCGGTTCTGGCGCACCGATTCAACCCGGATCGAGTACCCGTCGGCGGAGATCTGGTCGCCACGCTTGGGCAGGCGGCCGAGCTGGGCGAACACGAACCCGCCGATCGAGTTGAACGCGTCGGTGTCGACCGGCAGGTGCAGGCCGTAGTCCTCGAGGTCGGTGAGCGCGACGTGGCCGCGCACGAACCAGTCGCCGTTGGCGAGCTGGCGCACCGCCCCGCCCGCCGGGTCGGTCTCGTCGTAGACCTCGCCGACGACCTCCTCGACGATGTCCTCGGTGGTGACGATGCCGGCCGTCCGGCCGTACTCGTCGATCACGATCGACAGCTCTGTCCGCTCGCGCTGCAGGTCGGCGAGCAGATCGTCGAGCGGCTTGGTCTCCGGCACGATCGGCGCCGCGCGCACGAGCCCGTCGAAGTGGGCCTCGTAGCCGTCGGACATCATCAGCTTGACCAACTGGTTGACGTGGACGATGCCCTTGACCCGGTCCTGGTTGCCGTCCTCGGTGACGACCAGCCGCGAGTGGCCGGTCTGCACGCAGCGCCGCAGCGCGTCCCGGACCGTCTCGGCCAGGTCGACGGTGACGACCGCCGGGATCGGCGTCATCACCTGCCGCGCCTCCTGCTCGTGCAGGTGGAAGACGCCGGTGAGCATATTCGCCTCCCCCACGTCGATCGAGCCGCCGCTGCGCGAGTCCGCGATGATCCGCTTGATGTCCTCCGGCGTCCCGTGCTCGGGATCGGCATCGGGATCGGTCCCGGTGAGCCGCACCAACCGGTAGGAGGCGGCGTTCAGGACGACGATGAACGGCGCGAACAGGATCCGGGTCACGTACAGCGGGCGCGCGATCAGGCAGGCGACCCGCTCGGCGTGCTGGATCGTGTAGAGCTTGGGCGCGATCTCGCCGATGACGCTCTGCACGACGGTGATCAGCAGGTAGGCGACGATCACCGCGATGACGACCGCCACCTCGTGGCTGAGCGCCCCGAACGCCGGCTTCAGCGCGTCGCTGAGCGCCGGCTCGCCCAGGGCGCCGATACCCAGCGAGGCCATCGTGATCCCGATCTGGGAGGCGGCGATGTAGTCGCCGATGTCGTCGATCAGCGCCAGCGCCAAGCGGGCCGAGCGCCGGCCGTCGTCGGCCATCTCCTGCAGGCGGGTCGTGCGCGAGCGCACCAGGGAGTACTCGCCGACGACGAAGAACGTGTTGACGAGGACGAGGACCCCGGTGAGGACGATCCAGACGGCGAGCACTCAAGCCCCGGGCGCCGACCCACCGGGCACCGTCACCGGCCCGGGCATCGGCGCGCTGCTACTTCGAGGTAGGTCGTCGTCGGTCATTCAGCGACGCGGCGAACGGTAGCACCGACCACCGGCGGAAAGCCGATGGGAAGCCGTCGCTCAGAGCCCGTCGAAGCGCGTGGCCATCTCGAAGTCGGTGTCGGTGAGGCCGCCCGCGGAGTGGTTGATGAGCGACAGCTTCACCTTGTTCCAGCCGTGCACGAAGATGTCCGGGTGGTGGTTGGCCTCCTCGGCCAGCTCGGCGACTCGATTGACGAAGGCGATCGCCTCCCCGAAGTCCTCGAAGCGCCACTCGCGCACGATCTCGTCGCCCTCGCGCTCCCACGCCAGGCGTTTGAGGCGGTTGTCGACTTCCTCGTCGTTGAGCGTCTCAGCCAAGTCCCTCCGTTCTCCGTTTCCCAGAGGATTGCCGCACCCGGGTGTCGCCGAAACAGCCCTCCGTCCGCGCGGCCTCGGCGTCGCCCGGCCGGCGTTACCCTTCAGGCCGATGCGCATCGTCAGCCTCGTGCCCGCCGCCACCGAGCTGCTGTTCGCGCTCGGATCTCGGCGAGGACGTCGTCGGCGTGACCCACGAGTGCGACTTCCCGCCGGAGGTCCGGGACCTGCCCAAGGTGACCCGCGCGGTGCTCCCGTACGATCTCTCACCGGCCGAGATCGACGCCGCGGTGAAGGAGCGCACGCTCGCCGGCGAGTCGATCTACGAGCTCGACGCGGACGCCCTCCGCGACCTCGAGCCCGACCTGATCGTCACCCAGGCGCTCTGCCAGGTGTGCGCCGTGTCCGCCGACGAGGTGCGCGCGCTCGCCGACGAACTCGACACCCAGCCGATGGTGATCTCGCTCGATCCGCACACGATCGGCGAGGTGCTCGGCGACGCCCGCACGCTCGCCCGGGCGACCGGCCGCAAGGACGAGGCGGTCGACCTGATCAAGGAGGCCGCGGGGCGCATCGACCGGGTCCGCATCGCGACCCGCGACGTGCGCCGGCCGCGCGTCGTCGCGCTGGAGTGGCTGGACCCGCCGTTCGCGGCCGGCCACTGGACCCCGCAGCTCATCTCCTACGCGGGCGGCGAGGACGTGCTCGGGTTCGCGGGCGAGAGCTCGGAGGAGCTGACCTGGGAGGCGGCCGCGGCCGTCGCGCCCGACATCGTGATCGTGATGCCCTGCGGCTACGACGCGGAGATCGCCCACCGCGAGGCGGAGATGCATCGCGACGAGCTCGCCTCGGTCGGGGCCGGCGAGGTCGTCGCCGTCGACGCGGCCGCGTACTTCTCGCGCCCGGGCCCGCGCCTGATCGAGGGGCTGGAGACGCTCGCGCACATCATCCACCCCGAGGTCTTCGAGGTGGCCCCGACAGGTGCTCCCGTCGAGCTCTAGTGTCCCGTTCGGGAAATTCGTGAGTAGCGTCGCGAGTGGCTGGGCGTGGCTGCCGTGCGACGATGACACAAGACGTATCGGGCGATACGGCGGTGTCAGCGCCGCGCGTCAGGCGCGTCCAGACGCCGCGAGGCTGCCACCGAATTTGTCAAACGGGACACTAGTGTCCTGACACGGCCTCAGAACAGCTTGAGGCCGTTCGGGGCGAGCCCGTGCCCGAGCGCGACGGCGTAGGCGCCGGCGATCGCCGCCGCCGCGAGCACGAGGCACCCGGCGTAGAACACGGGCTGCCGGCCGCGTCGCTCGCCGAACTCGGTGTACACCCAGCCGAGGATCAGGCCGCCGACCAGGCCGCCGGCGTGCGCGCCGATCGAGATGTCGGGGATCGACAGCGAGATCACGATGTTGAGCACGCAGCGTGGCCCCGAGGCCGCTCTGCCAGATCGAGATTCCGCGCCGGTTCGCCAGCACGATCAACGCGCCGAACAGGCCGAACAGCGCGCCGGAGGCGCCGACCGACGGGCTGTCGGGCTGGAACAGCAATGCGCCGAAGGAGCCGGCGAAGATCGACGCCGACGTAGATCGCCAGGTACGGCCGGCGGCCGATCCCCCGCTCCAGCGCCATGCCGACGACGTACAGGAACCACATGTTGAACGCGATGTGGATGCAGACCGTCGTGGATGAACGCCGCGGTGACCAGCCGGTAGGGCTGATCCGCCCGTGCCGGACGCCGCCGTGGATGAACGGCCCGACGAGCAGCCCGTCGTAGAAGACGGTTCCGAAGCGGCCCGAGGCCCCGAGGATCCCGGTGCCGGTCGCCACCTCGGCGAGGAAGACGACGACGTTGATCGCGAGGATGATCTCCGTGATCGAGTAGCGCGTCAGGCCCGTTCCCCGGGGGTCCGGTTCCTGACGTTGGTGGCGGTCCGCACCTTGGTGCGGTCCCGGGCGCACTCCGGGCAGCGCATCCCGACCGGCGTCGGGGTCATGCAGTCCGGACAGATCGGCCGCCCGCACGAGGAGCAGGCCACGCCGGTCTCGCGGTTGGGGTGCCGGTAGCAGGTGGCCATCGTGGAGGTGGCGACGGTACCAGTGCTCGGCCGCCGCGCAGGATGCTTGGCGTCCGCAGCCGCCGGGCCGGTCCGCGGCCCGGTGACGCTCAGCGTCCGGGCAGGACCCGGCGGGCTTCCTCGGCGACGTCGTGCAGCGTCTGGCCGGCGAGCTCGATCATGTTGGCCGACTGCTGCAGGCGACTGCGATGGCGCGTGCGCACGCGGAGCACGACGAGCGCCGCCCCGGCGCCCGCGCCGACGATCACCGCGGCCGCCGGGCGCACCCAGTTGCGGGGGTCGCGCATCGCCGACAGCTCCCAGGCCTCGAGCTCGTCCTGGGCGGCACGGCGAGGCTGACGAGCGTCGACTCCACGCGCACGAGCAGGTCGTCGGGCGGGTCGACGGGGCTCAGCGCCTCGCTCAGCAGCGCCTCGAAGTCGGTGCTCTGCGCGCTCATCGCGCCCCTCCGTCGTCGTCGCCGGCCCCCGTCGCGACGATCCCCTTCAGCTGCCGGATCGCGCGGTGCAGCAGCACCTTGGTCGCGCCGTCGGTCTTGCCGAGCGCGCGGGCGATCTCGCGGTTGTCCATGCCCAGTGCGAAGCGCATGATCAGCGCCTCCCGGCGTTCGTCGGGCAGCTGCTGCACGCCCGCGAGGATCGCGCCGAGCTCCTCACGGCCCTCGACCAGCGCCTCGGTCGTGTGCGGGGCCGAGATGAGCCCGGCGTCCTCGATCGCCGACTCGGGCGCCGGGAGCGGTCGCGGTAGAAGTTCGCGGCGAGGTTGTGGGCGATGCGGATGAGCCATGGGCGCAGCGGCCGCCCGTCCGCCTCGCGCATCGCGCGCTCGAAGTGCCGGTAGGCCTGCAGGAACGTCTGCTCGGTGAGGTCCTCGGCGTCGTGGTGGTTGCCGACGCGGTAGTAGCTGTAGGAGTAGACGTCGCGCAGATGCGCGCGGTAGATCTCCGAGAACCGGGCGTCGAGCTCGGCCTTGGTCTGCGCGCTCTCGTCGGTGGCTGCCACATCGTGAGCCTACTCACCGCCGGATCAGGCGGCTCGGACGCTTCCCCGCCGCTTGCGGCGCGGCGGCTCGGTGACGGTCGCGGCCCACTGGTGGGGCTCGATCCGTCCGTCGAGCAACGCGGTGAGACCGTCGAGCGCGGGGCTGTCGATCGCGGCCTGGTGCGCGGCGGAGGCCAGCAGCGGCACCGAGTCGACGGCCTCGGCGGCCTGTCCGATCGCGTTGGGGATCTCGGCGGCGGGGACGCCCTGGGCGAGCAGCTCGCCGGCCCGCCGGTTGCGAGAGCCGCTGGCGACGACGGTCGCGACCAGGTCGCCGGCGCCGGCCAGCCCCGCGAACGTCTCCGGGCGGCTGCCGCGGGCGCGGGCGAGCGCGTCGATCTCGGCGAACACCTTCCCGGCGGCGGCCCCGGCGACGTTGGGCCCGGCGACCGACGCGGCGCCGGCCGCGAGCACGGCCGCGTTCTTCGCGCAGCCCGCCAGCTCCACGCCGGTCACGTCGGTGGTCGTGGACACGTCGAGCTTGGCCTGGGTGAACATGTCCGAGAGCTGGCTGGCGAAGCCCCGGTCGAGCGATGCGATCACCACCGAGCGCCCCGGTCGAGCATCTCCGCCGCGTGCGCGGGGCCGCCGAGCACGGCGACGGCGTGGGCGCCCGCGCGCTCGGCGGCGAACGCGGCCGGGAGCGTGCCCAGCGGCGGGACGAGGCCCTTGGACATGACCAGCACGCCGGCGCGGCGGTTGATCTGGCCGCCGTGGGCGGCGAGCACCGCGGGCAGCGCCCTGGCGGGCACCGCGAAGCAGACGAGGTCATGGCCCTCCAGCACGAGCTCGGAGGCGCGCGTGACGTGGATCGTGTCGGGCAGCGCGACGTCGGGCAGGTAGCGGTCGTTGACGCGGCTCTCGGCGAGCGCGCGGGCCTGCTCGGGGGTCCGGCACCCGAGCTCCACCTCGAGTCCCGCGCGCGCGAGGCAGACCGCCAGGCTCGTGCCCGACGCGCCCGCGCCGATGATCGCGACGCGGCGCACCGGGGTGAGGCCGCCGAGCCACTCCCACTGGAGCATCACGCACGGCCAGATGCGGTCGGTGACCGCGCCCGCGAGCGCCGGCGACGGGTTCTCGACCGTCGGGAAGCGCAGCGCGCGACCGGCGCGGATCCGCACGCGGTGGGGCCGGATCCGCCAGCCGCGGCGGATCGCCTCGGTGCCGATCACAGCCACGGGGACGACCGGGGCCCCGGACTCCAGCGCGATGCGGCCGACGCCGCGCGGGCGCCCGAGCGCTCCGGGGCGCACGCGCGTGCCCTCCGCGAAGATGAGCACGATGTCGCCGCGGGCGAGGATCGCCTTGGCGGTCGTGATCATCTCCTCGTCGGAGGCGCCGCGGGCGACGGGGAACGCGCCGAGCGCGTTGAGCAGCCAGGCCGAGACCCGGTTGGCGAACAGCTCCTGCTTGGCGACGTAGTGCATCGGCCGCCGCGCCATGCACGCGATCACGAACGGATCGAGGAAGCTGCGGTGGTTGGCGGTGATGAGCACCGGCCCCTCCGTGGGGACGTGCTCACGGCCGATCCGCTGCATGCGGAAGTAGACGATGAAGAACGCCTGGAAGGTGACGCGGACGAAGGCGTAGAGCAGCGGGTCGACACCGTGGGTGCGTGCGCGCTCGTGCAGGCGTTCGTGATCCATGCTGAGCCGTACCCGCGAGCCACCGGGTCGTTACAGCTTCGGACGGATGCTCGGTGAGTCACTCGGTCGTGCGATCCGCGACCCGACGACTTGCGCGGCGCGCTCAGCGGCGCGCTCGCCGCCGCGGTCTGGGGGCTGGAGCAGCCGCTGGACAAGCGCATCTTCGGGAGCTCGTTCGACGACGTCGAGCTGCTCGGCAAGCTCGTCACCCGCGACGACGGCTGGTACCCGATCGGCTTCGCGATGCACATGGCCAACGGCGCGGTGTTCGGCGCGGTGTACGCCAACCTCGCGCCGCGGATCGGGCTGCCCGCACCGCTGCGCGGGCCCGGCCGCCGCGCTCGCCGAGCACGCCGCCAGCTGGCCGCTGGTCGCGGTCACCGATCGCGCCCATCCCGCCGCGCGACGACCTGCCGCGCCTGTTCGGCAGCCGCGCGGCGCTCGCGCAGGCGACCTGGCGCCACCTGCTGTTCGGCATCGTCCTCGGCGAGCTCGAGCGCCGCGTGAACTCACGAGCCCGAGGAGCCCGAGCCCGAGCCCGAGGCGTACTACTCCTCCAACGGGCACGGCTCGCTCGAGCACGCGCTCTCCGCGCACCCCGACGGCTGACCGGCGCCCGGCCGGACGAGGCGGTGCGCGCGCTCATCACCGGCGCCTCCGGCTTCGCCGGCGGCTGGCTGTGCCGGGCCTGCTCCAGGAGGGCGACGAGGTCCACGGCGTCTCGCGCTCGGGCGCCGCGCCGGACGGCGCGTCGGCGGCTCGCCGTCGACCTGCGCGACGGCGAGGCGGTCGCCGCCTGCGTGCGGCGCCTGGCGCCCGACGTCGTCTACCACGTCGCCGCGCTGAGCTCGGTCGGGCGCTCGTGGGACCGAGCCCGCCGCGGACGCTCGAGGCCAACGTCGGCGGCGCGGTCGGCGCTGCTGGAGGCGATCCGGCTCGCACGCCCCCGCCGCGCGCATCGTGTGGGTCAGCTCGAGCGAGGTCTACGGCACGGTCCGCGACGGGGCCGATCGCCGAGGACGGGGCGCGTGGCCGGCCGGAGAGCCCGTACGCGGTCTCCAAGCTGGCGGCCGAGCAGCTCGCCGCGGTGTACGCCCGCGCGCATGGGCTGCGGGTCGTGATCGCGCGGCCGTTCAGCCACTCGGGACCGGGTCAGCGACCGATCTTCCTGCTCTCCAACATCGCCTGGCAGGCGGTGAACGCGCGGCGGCGGCGGGAGCGCTCGCTGCGCGTCGTCACCGGAAACGGCGCCGTTCGCCGTGACGTCACCGACGTGCGCGACGTCGTCCGCGCCTACCGGCTGCTCGCCGGCGAGCGCGCTCTCGGGCGTCGTCAATGTCTGCACCGGCGTGACCCGCTCGACGGCCGAACAGGTCGCCGAGCTCGCCCGCCAGGTGCCGGACATCGCGATCGAGCACGTCGTCGACCCCGCGCTCGTGCGCTCCAGCGAGGTCATGGAGCTGCGAGGCGACGCGACGCGGTTGCGCGACGAGACCGGATGGCGACCGGAGATCGGTTACGAGCGGACGCTCGCGGACGCGATCGACTTCTGGGAGCGTGAGCTGCCGCCGGAGTGATGGGAGGGTCGTAGCCGGGTAGAGAGCTGAGATGAAGATCACGGCGGACCACGGGACCGTCTCGGTCCCCTTCTCTCGCGACCCCTCCTCCGACGGTGCAGAGGTTCTCTCGAAGCTCGCCCGCGCGGGACTCGTCGCGCGCGGCGTCGTCTACGGGGTGATCGGGGTCCTGTCGATCGGGCTCGCCACCGGCGCGGGCGGCAAGACCGAGAGCCAGACCGGGGCGCTGAAGACGATCGCCCACCAGCCCTTCGGAACGGTGGTGCTCATCGCGCTCGCGATCGGGCTGCTCGGCTACGCGGCCTGGCGGCTGCTGGAGGGCGTCTCCGGCTTCGGGGCGGGCGAGACGGCGAGCGCCGCCCATCGTGCGTCGGCGATCGCCAGCGGCGCGGCGTACGCGGTGCTCTGCGGCGTGGCGATCGAGATCCTCACGGGCTCCAGCCCGTCGGGCGGCGGCAGCTCGGCAGGCGACGGCCGGCGTTCTGGGCTGGCCGGGCGGGCCGGTCTACGTCGCGATCGCCGGGGTGCTGCTGCTCGGCGCCGGCGTCTACCAGGGATACAAGGGCGTCGCCAGGAAGTTCTGCGACGACTCGCACCTGGAGCGCATGAGCGCCGAGACGCGGCGTGCCTTCACCGCGCTCGGGGTGGCCGGATATTGCGCGCGCGGCGTCACCTTCCTGCTGATCGGCTATGGATTGATCAAGGCCGCGATCGACTACTCGCCCAAGAGCGCCGTCGGTCTCGACGGCGCCCTCCAGCAGCTCGTCCACGCCTCCTACGGCCCGATCCTGCTCGGGGTCGTCGCCGCCGGCTTCATCGCGTTCGCTCTCTTCTCGATCGCCGACGCGCGCTATCACCGCGTCTGAGCCGGCGGGCCCAGGAGACAAGCCGGTCGCCACCGACCGGTAGCGTTCGTCCCGACCCTGCGCGTCGCAGGCGATGCCCGCCTAGCTCAATTGGCAGAGCACTTGATTTGTAATCAAGGGGTTGGGGGTTCAAGTCCCCCGGCGGGCTCTAAGAGATTCGGCCCGTCGTGTAGACTGAGGTCAACGCCAAGGTCAACAGAGGGGTCAACCGTGGGCGCGGAGCTGGGTCAAGACGAAGTACGCCGGGATCTACGAGAAGGGCAGCCGCTACCAGTTCGCTACCGCTACCGCGGCAAGCAGGTAGCCAAGTCGTTCCGCACGCTCTCCGAGGCTCGAACGCTTCAAAGGGGCGGTCGATAAGGGCGACGCACCACCTTCCGCCTCGATGCCGTTCCGCGCCTACGCAGCCGACTGGCTGGACAGCTATCAGGGTCGCACCGCCAAGGGCCTGAGCGACGTCACCAAGGGGGATACCGGGATGCCGTCGAACGCTTCGCGATCCCCCAACTCCGGCTCGACGCCCCTGGATCACATCGACCCGCCGACGTTGCGCAAGTACATCTACGATCTCGCCGGCAAGCTTGGCTCTCCGAACAGCGTCCGCGCGATGTACGCCCCGGTGGGAGCGATGCTCGGAACCGCCTACGACGACGGTCCACCGCCGATCAACCCCGCCGCTGGGCGTTCGGGTGATCGTCAAGGACAGTCGTCCGGAGGGTCCAGAAGACATAGATCCCACGTCTGAGCAGACCGCCGCGCTCATCGCCGCGACCGCAATGCAGTACAGCGATTTCGTCTACGTGCTCGGCCTCTTACTGCAGTGGTGGATTTCCGAGGCACTGAATCTCCGATGGGCAGACTGGAGTGTCCACGCCCCACTGATGCTCGCGGTGCGCAAGTCGAAGACGGATGAAGGACGCCGAACGATCGGGCTCACGCCCTAGGCGATACGCCGGCTCGTGAAGCGTCGTTCGGAGTCCGACTATGCCGGGCCCGAAGGATTCGGGTTCGCCACGAGAACCGGAACCGCGCTCAACGCTCACAACTGGCGCGCCCAAGTGTTCGTCAAGGCCGCTGTAGCGGGCCGGTGTGCCGTGGGCGACACCGCATAAGTCAGGCAGCCGGCCTGGACCCCCCTGATGGCCTCACGAGGGCTCTCCGCATCTCAGATCGCCGCTCAGCTCGGACATGCGGACGGTGGCGTGCTGGCGATGCGGACCTACATTCATGCCGAGCCGGTCGCGGTCGATTTCGTAGACGACGCACTCAAGGGCTGATCGCCCCGCCCGCTCGTAGATAGGCGTCGAGCGCGTCCCGGTGATAGAGCACACGCCGACCGTCGCGCTCTGCACAGGATCTCCGCGGTCATCGTGAGCTTCCGTATCCGGCTGATCGGGCAGCGCAGATAGTCGGCTGCCTCTTGCGCGCTCATCACGGGGATGCGACGCGGACGGCGCGGAGGATTGCGGCGAGGTTTCGGGGTGCAGCCTCGCGCTGTTCTGGTCTGACGTGCTTCGCGTTTCGGGTACGTGGCCTCCTAGACGACAGCGGGCGGCTGATTAGGCCGCCCGCGTTGGACAATGGGATATCCTGCTTGGGTGCTACGTCTGTTCGTCGGCTTCGCGTTCTGAGCCGCGCCTGCTCGATCAACGTGCGGACGTTGTTATCGAACTTTTCGGATCTCCCTCGACGCAATCGGGGCAGACCATCCGATAGCGATGAATCGGCCACCAGTCGCGGCGTTCGGGCGAACCCTCGGGCGGACACTCGCGGCCGCACTGCTCACACTTCATTGAGCCCCTCGATGTTGTCCGCGAGAAGCAGCGCGCGGATCGCTCAGTAGCGCCAATGGTGACGGACTCGTCGCCAGATCCGAGATGCTGCTTATCCGGGCAGCGCAGCCTCGCTGCCATCATGCTGTTCCCAGGTCCCGGGCGAGTCGGGCGCAGACCAACAAGGCCGCGCACAGATTGATCGCTTCGCCGGCTCGGACGGCTTGTCCCGTAGATGCCAGCAAGTCGGCGAGATTCCCGTAGCTGACGGCATCTTCGGACGATTCGTCGCCGCGGGCCGCGTACTCCTGCACCTGGACTGTCCAATACTCGGCTTCCTCGTCGAGTAGCCGGCAAGTCGCTAGTCCTGGATCTCCGAACGGACGATGAACGCCGCTGCCGCGGAAGGGGTAGTCTGGGTGAGCACGGGACCGACTTTCCCTGTGCCATGGGCCGGGTCGTTAGCGCGACGCCGGCCCGCTTTTGGATCGGGCCGGAATGTACGCCTACCCGGAAGGGTTGTCAAACTATTCATCGGTTCCTTTGCGCGAGCCTTGAGGCTATGCGTGAGTGACACAGTGACAGGTGCAATGCGCCCAACGCACAACGGCGTGAATATCTTTCAGCTCACAATCCAGGACGACGCTCCCGAACCCTGAGAGGGAGATATGAACAGAACGCGCCGAGCGAGAGCCGGCCTCGACATCGCGAGGACGCTTCCGCCTTGTCGGGATATCTCACACGAACGCTCTCAGTGCGGCGCGACTGGCCTGCGAAGCAGCTCGAACGCTCTCCACGCGCCTATAAGGGATATCCACAGAAACGTCAGCGAGCCGGAATCGCGTCCCGAAAGTTCGACAATTACTCCCTAAGGTGTTGTAGTTGGCGTTGGAGTTGAATGAGTTGGGGAAGCAGTCTCAAGAAGCCCCATACGATGCCCCTTCGATGCCCCTTCGATACGGACCGGCCGGAAGCTCGTATTCATGCCGGATGCCGGCGGCGAACTCGGGCTCGTATTGTCGGCGGCGGCTAGGAACTTTGCGAACAGCCGCTCAGAGCCCTTCACGTTGTCCAGCACGTTGAGAGCGCCCTTGATGGACTTCGGTCCACGAATCGGCCGTGATACTTCAACCCCTTGACGACGAGCACCAGTCGCGGCCTCGTCATAGTCGGCGAAGCCCGTCGGACGATCTCGCCTAGCGCATCGTCCCAGCGCTTGCGGGTCCACTGGAGGTCATCTAGGGCAACCGTCACGGAAAGCCGGTAGAAACCCTCAGCCGTCCTGTGAGAACACGTCAACAGGTAGAGCCCAAGTGTCCGCCCGTCCTCGGACCACGCTCGAACCTCGTCATCCCAATAGGAAACATCGACCGTGTTATATGCCCATCCAGGCGAACTCATCACGCCGCCCGCGCGAGATCCACGTCATCCGTATCTCTCTCAGCTTCGTGTGAACGCTGTGAGGCCAAGTGATCGCGCAACCGGGCCGAGTCCCGGGATCGATCAGATCACCACTGTGCGCTTCACACGCCCGTACATGCGACATTCGCCGGCATCGGTCAAAGCGGCCAATCGACCACCCAGGTCGAGCGGATGAATACAACGCCGGCCTGATCGCCGGATCGTTATCCGACGCATAATCGCCCCTCCGATGCGCGTCAAACGCCCTCAGCGAGTGAAAATGCTGCCCGCACGGCGAGCAGTGATAGGTGCAAGTGGTCCTACGATCGTCCTTCATAACGTCTCCTAAATCGCCTCAATTGGACTCGATACGGCCCGGTTTAGACCCAAAACGGCACGATTCGCCCCGTCCACACGCGCACACGCGCGCCCGAGGCCGATCTCAACCAACTGGACGACAGCCGCGGCGTCTTACTTAGACGGCTTCTCGCGACGAATCGGCCGGCGACCACGCTTCTCCGCCTGACGCCAACGATTGGCCTACTGCACCAGTCATCGCAATACAGCCATTTGTGGCGGCCCTGGCCCTCCGCTCGATGCATCGTTCCTTATATACTACTATATTCTCGTTGAGAATCGAAATCCTTGCATAAGGGAAATCCTACCCTCCCAATTTGGGGGTTCGGGCCAAAATGGCCTGACCATATGTGGACTGGCGAAGATCTTAATTTTCCCGCTAAAATCACCCCCCCTTTGTTTTGTGTCGGGCTAGCGCGATTTGCCTCCCACGCATCGCTGTGGTTGATATTTCGCATGGTCACCGTTCGTCCATCCGACCGGTCACATCAGTGACCATCCGATCGCAAACCAGCCTGCACTGTCAGCACGTACTCGTAGGTTCCGGCGCGCTCTGGAAGCGGGATGTCGTCGGCTGAGCGACGTCCACTTCTCCCGATAGACTTCTGCTGGATCGCTGACGCCTTCCATCTGTTGCCAAGCGGCGAGCGCGCACGTTCGTCTCTGTGCCACCGAATCGAACGTAACCTCCTGCCAGGCTCCGGACTTGTCAAGCATCCACGCATGCTTTGCATCTCCAGATCGTTACCGTCGGGAAATATTAATGCCGGCGGATTACGGATCGCCGTTAGCATTGATTCTGCGATCTCATACATTCCGATTTTGTCGGGCCAACGATCGTCGGACTGGTGCGGCACGTTGTGGTACCACGGTCCGTTGCGCATGAGCATGTACTTCGGGATTTGCAGTTGCGCTGTCCAAAGCGCAATCCAAAGCGCACCCTTCTCGGTTAGTGAGTTGAAGGTGAGCGTCTGGACCGCCGGACTGTCGGTGTAGGTCATCATACTCCACCCAGTTGGGTTTGAATCAGGCTGATCGTCAGCGCAACGCCGCGCGCCGCTACACGACGTCATTGGCCTGCGCATTGTCAAACGGATTGCGGGAACCGTGGTCATTTCTGCTAGGCGCAGCGTCGAACGGATCGTCTTCGTCCATGAAATGTGTTCGTCCTGGCGCTCCACCCCCGAAGTTCATCCCGCTCGCAAAGTTCGTGGCCTGCGAATTCGACATGCCTGCGTTTTCTAGGCTGCTGACAACACTTGATGCCATTCATCCTCTGGCTTTGGGTTCGGTGCTTGGGTCGTGAGTGAAGCTCAGACCGATTGTCACGTCCGCCGACGCCTTCAGCCGGCGTCCGTGAAGCGTTCCGTCTGTTGTGGCATCCCAGATAGGGTCGAAGACTTCGACGTTATGGGACATGACGAGACAATGGCTGCGAAACATGCCGGCAGCTGGACGACGCCGATCCAGCGCGACAGCGCGACCGGCACTTGCTGGTGGACCACCATCCGCAGACTCCGGGATACGCCATTGATCCAATTTCGCCCACATTCGCCGGTTGACAAACTCTGGCGTGCAGCCGTCGTCTAGGCCTGATCAATCTGCGGGTCTGGTACCCGGTTGAATTGGAACCTGTAGGCATGTCGCAAGCGCCGCCGCGAAACAATCGTCCGCCCGCGGGACACGTACTGGATACCCGACCGTTCCGTCTGGGAGCCGTCGTGGCCGTGACGCCTCATCATATGCTGCCTTCATTCCGGCCTGATACGCATCCGCGGCTGCCCCGTCGAGCGTATTGGCGCGAGCCTGCGCATCGTCGAGCGCACTGCGAAACGGCGATTTGCCGAGGCTGGTGATCGCGGGTGACACGAGTGGTCTATCCATCATGCGTTCGTTGGCATCTGACTTAGCGCTCCTCATTTAGACACCATCCCGAAAACTGATTCCTGACACGACCTTGAGCGACCAATCTTGTGTCCGTCCTCAGCGAGGCGTCTCAGCGCAAGCGAGGCTGGCTCAAATAGCAGGCGGTCGCGCGTCATCACCGTGTAGTGCGTTCTGCTCGTTCGGGACTCGAGCGGGCAGACTCCCAGCCATATATCCAGGGTGACGGGCAGCCTTTCATGCTCGACAATTTCGAGCCCCTGTTGAGACGCCCAGCACTGTTTCTGCGCTTGGCAGTCCTCTTCGACGGACTCCACCCGTTCGCCGGCTCGGTACCGCATCTCGCGCCCGAGATCCGGCACGTCCGTTCTTTGTAGCGCGGTCATCGCGGATGCTTCCCAGCAGTCCCACTGATTTGCCATGAAGTATCCGGTCAACCCCCCTGGAAGCGCGCACACATAGCGGCCGGCGAGAGGGTCGTACCGTAGCTGTTCGTGGGGGCTGAGGTGGTGAGTGGTCGTCATTCGGGTTTGTCCCTGAAGAGTGTGGGCGAGTCCCGGTCAGCCGCCTGCCCTGCTGAAGTCAGGAAGACAGGGCAGACGGCCAATCCGGGATTCCGAACCTGGCCCCGTCCGCACCCGGAGAGGTCAACGGACGGAGGGCCAAGCCAGAAGTTGGACAGCGAACCGAGCGAGGAGGGGCCCGGCTTTGCTATCCGTGGACCGCGGGCAACGGCTGTTCTCGCAGCCGAGGCAAAGCATCCCGCGTATCCCGCTTTTGCGAGTTGACGAGCGGAGGCCAAAGGCCAACTTGACTCAAACGCGCGTCACTCGCAAATGATGGTGCCGGGGAATCGGACCTCGGACGCCGAAGCGCCACCATGCACCATCGGCCCTTTTGACTACCGACTGGCGTCGGCACGTGTAGCGCAGATCACCGCGGACAACCTCCGCACCAACCAGCCAGCCGAAGCACCCGTGAGCACATTCACACGCACATAACGCTGAGCGCCGACATACGCGATCTTTACCACGCTATTCGCGGTCTGAAGCACGCCCGACGCGTTACTCGCGTAACCCGAAGGCGCGATCAGGTCCGAGTCCGCAACCACAGTGAATGTGGCATTGTCGGAGCTTTCCTGGATTTGCACGGTCGCGGCCGTAGTAGCAGCACCGTTGTCGATCACGATCAGCGCACTTTCAGCACCCTGAAGGTCGACGCCCGAACCAGCCGCGGCACCCGAGAGCGACTGCGGCTTGAGGCTCGCCTGCGGATCAAGCTCTAGGTAGTTTGAACGTGAAGCCATGTCTCAAACCCTCCTAGGCGCTCATCAGCAGGACGTTGATAGCCTCGGGCAGCACAACCTGACCACCGACACGCTTACGTGCGTGGAGGATGACCAAGCCAGCCGACGCGGCCGATAGGGATC
>CAVPBY010000086.1:0-3529 GCA_963702225.1 uncultured Solirubrobacteraceae bacterium
CTCGCGCTCGGCCTCGATGCGGTGCATGTACGCGATGACGCCGTCCGGATCGTCGGTCGCGATCGTCGCGACGACCTCCAGGCCGAGGCGCGGACGCGGTCCGGGACGTCGTGGGTGACCCCGTCCTCGATCAGATCGAACGGCATGAAGCTCAGCGGCCGGTCGGCGACCTTGGCTCGGTCCTTCGCGCGCAGCGTGCCGGCCGTCGCGTTGCGCGCGTTCGCGAGCGGCTTGTCGGGATGCGCCGTGTTGTAGGCGTCGAAGTCGGAGTGGAGATCACCACCTCGCCGCGGATCTCGCAGGTCACCGGCTCCGTGAGACCCTCGGGGAGGTTCTTCATGCCACGTGCGTTGTCGGTCACGTCCTCGCCGATCTCGCCGTCCCCGCGCGTGGCGAACCGGACGGCCGCCCCTTCTCGTAGCGGGCGGAGCCCGAGACGCCGTCGAACTTGATCGCGGCGACCACGGTCTGCCCGGGGAAGCGCGCGAGGAACGCCCGGATCTCCTCGTCGGTGTGCGCCTTGTCGAGCGACAGCATCGGGTGCTCGTGCCGGACCGGCGTGAACAGCGTCGAGATCCCGTCGGAGATCCGCTCCGTGGGGGTGTCCGGGCTCTTCAGCCCCGGGTGCTCGGCCTCCAGGGTTCGCAGCTCGTTCCAGAGGGCGTCGAACTCCGGATCGGAGATCTCCGGCTCGCCGGCGTAGTAGAGGAGCGAGTGGCGACGCACGAGCTCTTCGAGGTCGCGCATCCGCTCCTCGACGGCGGTGATCTCGTCGGTCGTGGCCATGCGCAGAGCCTACGTCCTGCGCACCCTCGGGCGCGACCGCCGGCGCTCCGGGGCGCGCGATCCCCCCTGGGCGGCGTCACCGATGAGATCGCGGGCCGCCGGCCGTTAGACGAGCACAACCTCACCCAAGGAGCGAACGATGGGACATGAGATCGAAGGAAGGACGATGCTCGTCACCGGGGCGAACCGGGGACTGGGCCGGGCGCTGGTCGACGACGCGCTGAGGCGCGGCGCCGGGCGCGTGTATGCCGCCTCGCGCCGCCCGGCGTCCGTCACGATTAGCGGGTCACCCCGCTCGTTCTCGATGTGACCGAGCCGGCGCGGATCGCGCGGGCCGCCGCGGCGGTCGAGTCGCTTGACATCCTGATCAACAACGCCGGCGTCTGGATGCCCGACGACCTCAGCGACCGGGCGGCGATCGAGCGCCATCTGGCGGTCAACCTCTACGGCATGATGGACGTCACCCGCGCGTTCCTCCCGGCGCTGACCCGGAGGGCGGCGTCGTGGTCAACGTCGTCTCGCTGGCGGCGGTGGCGGCGGTGCCGGTGACTGCGGCCTACTCGGTCTCCAAGGCGGCGGCCCTGTCGCTCAGCCAATCGCTGCGGGCCCTGCTGGCCGCGCGGGGCGTTCACGTTCAGGCCGTCCTGCCGGGCCGATCGACACCGACATGGTCCGCATGCTCGACATCCCCAAGGCGCCGCCCGAGGACGTGGCCCGCGCGATCCTCGACGGCGTGGAGCGCGGCGACGAGGAGATCTTCCCCGACCCGATGTCGCTCGCCCTCGCCGACGGGTGGCGCGCCGGCGTGGCCAAGCAGTTCGAGCGCCAGAACGCGGCGATGGTCGGGGCCGACCGCATCGCGGCGTAAGCGGGGGGCGAACCATGGACATGACGACCACGCATCCGATCGTCGGCCGCGAGCAGTGGCTGGCGCGGCGCCGAGCTGCTGGCGCTCGAGGCGACCACACCCGGGCCGGCGACCAGCTCGCCCGGCGCCGCCGGGCGCTTCCCTGGGTGAAGATCGACAAGCGATGGGCTGGACGTTCAACTGGGCCTCGAGCGACTGCGCCGACCTCGGCGCCGACCTCGGCTTCTCCGCCACCCTCCAGGACAGCCCGGCGGCGAACGGCACCGAGGTCGACGGATCGCCGGCCGTCGCCTTCCGGAACGCCGAGGCGAGCGGCACCGACGTCCACGGATGCCTCACCGGGCTGTTCGGCTTCACCGCGTTTGCGCGAGAGGGCGAACCGTGTATCAGACGTACGTGACCACCGGCCCGCGGGGTCGAGTTCCTGATGCCGTGCTACGGCTTCCTGGACCGGGCGCCCCGAGGCCGGAATGAGGGCGACGACGACTGGAGCTGTGGATCCGTCGCCACGACGAGTACGACCGCAGCTGAGTGATGACAGCCCTCCACCACGACCCGGATCGCGAGCTGTTGCTCGCCTGCGCCCAGGCCGGGGACGAGCTGGCGTTCCGCCGGCTCGTCGAGCCCTACCGGCGCGCGCTGGAGATCCACTGCTACCGGATGCTCGGATCCGCCCAGGACGCCGAGGACCTGGCGCAGGAGACACTGTTGCGAGCCTGGCGGGCGCTCGAGCGCTTCGAGCCGCGCGCGCAGTTCCAGACCTGGCTGTACCGGATCGCGACCAACGCGTGCCTGGACGAGTCTCCAGCGCCGGCCCCGCCGTCCCGAGCCGGTCGATCCGTTCCCGGACCGGCCGTGGGACGAGGCGGTGTCGCCGACGTTCGATCCGGCGGCGCGCTACGCGATCCGCGAGGGCATGGAGCTGGCGCTGCTGCGCGCGATCCAGGAGCTGCCCGGCCGCCAGCGCGCGGTGCTCATCTTCCGCGACGTCCTGGGCTGGACCGCGCCGGAGGTGGCCGAGGTGCTCGGATCGACGGTCGCCTCGGTCAACAGCGCGCTGCAGCGCGCGCGCGGCACGATCGAGCAGCGGCTCCCCGACACGATGCCGGCGACCGCGGATCCCACCGAGCGCGAGCTGCTGGGCCGCTACGTGCGCGCCTTCGAGGAGGCCGACATGAGCGAGCTGGTGGCGCTGCTGCGTGAGGACGCGACCCTGCGGATGCCGCCGCAGCCGTCGGTCACGGGCGGGCTGCGGATCGCGCGGTTCTTCCACGAGACGGTCACCGGGGGCGATCTGACGCGGATCCGGCACGCCGACCCGGGCCAACGGGCGCCCCGGCGGTGACGATCGAGCTGCGCGCCGATGACGGGACCTGGGTCGAGAAGGGGATCAGCGTGCTCGTGATCGAGGGAACGCAGATCGCGACGATCGACGCGTTCCTCGAGCCCGGGCTGGTGCCACGCTTCCGAGCGGAGGTGGTGCGATAGTCGCCGCCGACGAGCGCCGTGACCTGCTGGCGGCCGGGGCCGGCGACGAGCGGGCGTTCGGCCGCCTGGCGCGACGCCACCGCACCGGGCTGGAGCACTACTGCCGGCTGATGCTCGGCTGCCCGCTCGCGGCGCACGACGCGGTCGGCGAGGCGCTGTTGCGCGGCTGGGACGAGGTGCAGCGCAGCGCGCCGCCGGGGCCCGTGCGGATCTGGCTCTACCGGCTCGCCACCGCGGTCTGCCTCGAGCGCATCGAGCCCGAAGTCGATCCGCCGCCGGACCGAGTCCCGCCACCGGGCTGAGCCGGCGTGACCTCGGGCCCGATCAGCCGGCGGGCACGCCGGGCCGCGGCAGGCCGAGGTGATCCCGCAGTGTCGCGCCCTCGTA
>CAVPBY010000087.1:0-6835 GCA_963702225.1 uncultured Solirubrobacteraceae bacterium
GGCTCGACCGCCTGCACACCGGCAAGGTCACCCTCTACGGCGACTCCTATGGCTCCTGGTTCAGCCAGGCGTTCATGGCGCGCTACCCGGACCAGCTGACGGCGGTGATCCTCGACTCAACCTACGCCATCCATGACCTCGACCCCTGGTACGCCTCGTCGGGCCTGTCGGGGCGTGCGGCGATGGACCGCGTCTGTCTGCGCAGCCTCGCCTGTCGCGTCAACTCCCGGCACGACGGGTCGCCGGTGAGCCGGCTGGCGAGCCTGCTGGCGCGGGTCCGCCGCCATCCGATCCGGGGCACGGTGCTCACCAACCACGGCCGCGTGCGGGCTGCGATCACGCCGACCGCGCTCGTCAACCTGTTCCAGGACGGCGGCTCGGACCCGTATCCGTGGCGGGTGTTCGATGCCTCGGTGCGAGCGGCGCTGTCCGGGAATCCGACGCCGATGCTCCGCTCAATCGTTGATGATGATGACAACGGCGGCGTTGCCGACCCGCTCGATTTCGGCGACGGGGACTACATGGCGGTCAGTTGCACCGATTACCCGCAGCTGTTCAGCCTGGATGTTCCGAGCGCCGCACGCCAGAGCCAGTACGCCAGATCGATCGCCACCGCGCCGCCCGGTGTGTTCCGACCGTTCACTGCTGCCGAATGGGTGACGATGTCGGGCTATTCCGAGACATATGACGCGTGCCTCGACTGGCCGGTGCCGGCCCACTCCCAGCCGATGATCGCCCCGGTCGGCTCCCGTCGCCTCCCGGCGTCGGTGCCGGTGCTGATCGTGGGCGGCGATCTCGACGATCTCACCCCGCTGCATGACGCCCTCCGTTTCGGCCCCACGCTCGGCCGCGACGTCCGAGTCGTCGACCTCCACAACACCGTGCACGTCACCTCCGAGGGCGACACCTTCCTGGACCTGGGCGCCCGCTGCGCGCGGTCGATCATCGACCGCTTCGTGCTGGCCCCCGGGGCGCTGCGGACGATGAGCACACGCTGCGCCTCGCGGATCCCCCCGCTGCAGACCCCCGGCGCGTATCCGTGGACGCTCGCCGGCGCCCGGGCGGCATCGATCGTCTCCGGTCCGGCACTCACCCTTGCCGACCGCCGCGCGGTGACGATCGCCGCCGGCGCGCTGGCCGACGCGACGATCCGCTTCCAGGCGTTCCAGCCCAGCCACGGAGTCGGCCTCTACGGCGGGACCTGGACGGCAACCGGAGGCGACCGCTACGTGCTGGACGGGATCCGCTTCACCACCGACTCGAGCGTCACCGGTCGCGGGAGCTATCGCGCCTCGGACGGCGCCACCGCGGGCACGCTCACCGTCCGCGCGGCGCATCTGGCGCCGATCACCGTCTCGCTGGCCTGGGACGCACGCTCGCAGCGCGCCCGGGCCCGGGTCGGCGCCACCGTGCTCACGCTCCCCGCGCCCTGACCCGAAGGCGGCTCAGAAGTCCGCGGGCGTGAGCGGCCCGAGCAGACCGTGCGTCTGCAGGTACTGCAATGCGACCGTCGCCGGGGGCAGCTGGGCGACGCTGACGGCGTTGTTGAGCTCGCGCATCGCTGACAGGGTGAGGGTTCGGTCGACCCGTTCGATCGTCGCCGCGAACGCGGGGCCTTCCTGGTCGTACGCCTGCTGGGTGATCACCGGGACGACGTTGCCGTAGCCGAAGACGTTCTGCGGGTCCGCGAGCACCTTGAGTCACCGGTGGCGAGCTGTCCGTCGGTCGTGTTGATGAACGCGGCCTGGACGGCGTTGGTGTCCAGCGCGGTGTACTCGTCACCGACCGCCAGGGGAGTGAACGTCGCCGGCTCGACGCCGAGCCGTTCTCCAGCGCGTGGACCCCCGAGCGGTTGGTCTTGAACTGCACGGCCCCCCCGATAGTGAGCGTGTTGGCGACGCTCAGCAGGTCGGCGAGGCTGTGCAGATGGTTGTCGGCCGCGTACGCGTCGGTGACCGCGACGCCGGTCGTGTCGCTGAACGGCGTCGGCGTAAGCAGCCGAAGCCCTTGGCGCTCGAGCCCAGTGCCGGCGGCGTCCGCGCGTTCAGCGTCTTGAACGAGTGCCGGTCGTGGGCGAGCGTGCCGTCGACGACGTTGAGGTACTCCGGGTACATCGCAAGGTGGTGCTCCTTGAGCGAGCCCAGCACGACGCTCGGCGGGCCGATGTTCTGGGTGATGTTGACCTTGAACCCCTGTGCCTCCAGCGCTTTGAGATACAGCTGACCGAGCACGAACTGCTCGGCGTAGTTCTTATCCCCGATCGTCACCGTCGGCCGCCCGGTTCCCGGGAGCGACACCGTGGTGGTGGTCGTCGTCGTGGTTCCCTGCTCGGTCGCGGTGCTGGTGGGGGTGGACGTCACCGTGCGTGACGTCGTCGTGGGCTGTGTGGTGGCGCCTCCGCCGCAGCCTGCGATCGCCGGGCCGAGCGCGGCAGCGGCGAGCAGCGAGGCGAGACCGGGCAGGCGGCGCCGCGGGCGAGACGGAGGGGGCAGCGGATCCATCGACGGCTGGCCGATGATAGGTGGCGAAGCGGATTGTTCTCGAAGATCAGACGCCCGCGGCACGCCGCGCCTCCGCGTGAGCAGCCTCCTCCAGCCGGTCCTCGAGCGGGGCGAGCTCGGAGAGACGGAGCGCGGTGCGGATCAGCCAATCGCCGAACCACGCGTTCTTGGGCAGCAACGGCCCGTGCAGGTAGGTCCCGATCACCGAGCCGGCCCGGACCCCCTCGTGGCCGTCGCCGCCGTTGTTGCCGTGCCCGCGCAGGACCCGTCCGAGCGGCGCGGTGCCCGATGCGAGCACCGTGCGCCCGGCATGGTTCTCGAAGCCCGCCAGCACGCGTCGCTCCCGGAGACAGCTCCACCTCGATCGCCACGTTGCCGATCAGGCGGGGGCCGTCGGAGCGGACGGTCTCCAGGTCGACAAGGCCCACGCCCGGCAGCGACTCGTGGCCGAGCTGATAGGAATGTCCGAGCAGCTGGTAGCCGCCGCAGACGGCGAGGATCACCGCGCCACGTGAGGCGGCGGCGTGCAGCGCGTCGCGCTTGACCGAGGCAAGGTCTCGCGCACACAGCGACTGGTCGCGGTCCTGGCCGCCGCCGATGTAGAAGAGATCTGCCGAGTCGGGGTCAAGCTCCTGGCCCAGGTGCGAGGCCGAGAGCTCGAAACCGAGCCCGCGCCAGGCACAGCGGCGCTCCAGCAGGAGCAGGTTGCCGCGGTCGGCGTAGATGTTCATGAGATCCGGGTACAGCGCGCACACCCGCAGGGCTCGCGTCCCCTCACCCACCGAGCATCACCACCGTCGATCCGACGTAGTCCGGTGTCGTCGCCACCGCCTCCGGGGCGCCGGCGTGAAGCCGCCGCCCGGCCCTCGGCCTCCAGGATGTCGGCGTCGAGCGCCTCCAGGCGCACGAGATCGGTCTCCGCGGCCAGCTCGCCCGACAGGGTGACCGTCTCACGGCGGCGCTCGAGTACGAAGTGGCCGTCGTCGTGTCTCATCGCGAGCGGGCGACTCGAGTACACGACCCCGTCGAACTCGCCGACGTCGGGCAGCGGCTCGGGCCCGGTCGCGACCTCGAGGGGCTCCAGCGCGTCGGCGATCGCGAGCGCCAGCACGCCCGCCGGCCGACTGCCGCCGCGCCCGGGCAAGAAGCGCGCCGACCGCCCGGTCCGCCGAGGAGCTGGATCGTCTGCATCGGCACGATGCAAGCGCGACGGGGTCCGCGAGCGCCAGCTCGCACGCGTCGGCGCAGATCGTGCGACGCCCGCCAGGCGTGCGGCCCGCGCCCGCTCCTCCAGCGCGCCGAGCAGCACCGGATCGCGGTCGAGCGCGATCACCCGTGGCCGGCCCGGGCGAGATCCAGCGAGACGCGCCCGGTGCCCGCGCCGATGTCGAGCACGGGACCGCTGTGGCGGCGGCGAGGCGCGCGAGCGCGAGGTCCTCGTCGTAGGAGCCGCACTCGAGGTCGTGCCAGATGACATCGGCGGCGGTCGGGCTCCCGGGACCAGAAGCGGCTGGACATGACCGCGGCGGGTGAGCTCCGCGCGCAGCTCGAGCATCGCCGTATAGGTCGGCAGCGCGAACACCCGCCCGCCGGAAGCGCTGGTGAGCGCGTCGTCCAGCGCCGCCGGCAGAGCTGGAACGACGTGCAGGCGTCGGGGTCGATGCCCGCGTACTTGAAGCGCAGCGCGAGCTCGGCCGCGCGAGTGCCGGCGCAGGTGACCCGCCGAGTCCGGCCGGCGAGCAGTTCGAAGTCGGCATCCCAGACCCAGGAGATGTCGCGGCCGTCCGCGGTGCGGTCGTTGAGCACGCCCAGCAGGTCGAGCTCCTCCTCCTCGAGGCGGAGCGTGCGGAGCACCTCGTTGGCGCCCGCCGGGTTCTTGATCAGCAGCAGCGACAGCTCCGCTCGCCGATGACGATCCGTTCGGCCCGCCCAAACGCGGCGCTGACCGCGCCGAGTCCCGCCGCAATCGCGTCCGGCGCGATCCCGAGCGTCGTGCACAGCGCCGCTGCGCCGAGCGCGTTGTAGACGTTGTAGAGGCCCGGGAGCGGCAGCGAGACCTCGACGGTCCCGGTCGGGGTACGCAAGTCGAACGATGCGGCGTCGGTGCGGAATAACCGAACGTTGGTGGCGCTCACGACGGGGGCTCTGGGCGTCCCGCGCCGCAGCCGGGGCAGCGGTAGATCCCCAGATGGCCGAAGTAGACCGCGTCGTACTCGTATGCGGTGCCGCATCGCCGGCAGTGCTTGGAGTCCGCGGCGTGCTGCATCTCGGCAAGCGCGAGCGAGCGGTCCTCCACGCCGAAGAACACGACGCCGGCCCGTTCGCGGCCGAGGTCGGCGATCAGGGGATCGTCGGCGTTGAGCGCGAGCCGCGGCCCCGTCGATGCCGGCGACCATCGCCGCCCAGCGATCGGCGATCGTCTCGAGCTCGCCGTAGCGGTCGAGCTGATCGCGGAACAGGTTGCCGAGCAGGGCGACCGCGGGCGCGAGCGCCGGCGCAACCCGGTCCAGCCAGAACTCGTCGACCTCGAACAGCCCGAGCTCGCCGTCGATCCGCCCGCCGCGGCCGGCCGCGGCGGCCAGCGTCGAGGCGACACCGGAGGCCATGTTGGCGCCGGCCCGGTTATGCACGAGCCGCAGACCGGTGCGCTCGAGGATCGCGGCCGCCATCGCGGCGCTCGTCGTCTTTCCGTTGGTGGCGGAGATCGCGACGCTCCCCTGTGGCAATCGAGCCGCGAGGCGGGAGATCGCGTCCGGGTCCATCCGCATGAGCAGCTTCCGGGCAGGCTGGTTCCGCCGCCGCGCCCGGCGAAGCGAGCGAGGCGCCCGGCCGCGCGGGCGGCCTCCACCTTCACGTCCAGCGGCTCGAGGGTCCGTCGCGGTTGCGGCTGCCGAGCCGCCGCGCTCCACGGCTCGACGGCGGCGACGACCACCCGCATGGCGCCGGGAAGACCGAGATCCGCGCCGGCAGGCCTGCGATCGGGTCGCCATCGGCGTAGACCTGGAACGGGCGCGAGGCGGCGATCTCGATCGTCCGCGCGCGCAGGACCTCGACGACCGCCTGGTTGACATGGGTTCCGGTGAAGACGGTCGGCATCAGCGTGAGGAACCGTGCGCCATGGCAGGTCGTGGATGATGACCACGTCGAGTTGGCCGTCGTCGAGATCGGCGGCGGGGGCGAGCTGCATCCCACCACCGTAGGACCGTGAATTCGCCGCCGCGACCGTATAGCCGCTCACCGTCCGCGGCCGCCGCCGTCGATGGCGATCGTGAACGTCGCCGTGCGCCAGTGCGAGAGCGCGCGCAGCGCACCGTACGCGTAGACGAGGCTGCCGCGGATCAGGCGGGCCTGGTTGGCGATGCGGTTGGCGTCGGAGTCAAAGCCGCACGAGGCGATCCCGATGAAGCGCGGCCGTCGACCTCGCCAAGGTCGAGGCGCGCGCGGCTGTCCGGAGGCGAGCACCGCGCAGGCCTGCACGGGGTCGAGCGGGATCCCGAGCGCGCGGACGAAGTCGTTGCCGCGGCCCCCGGGCAGCACGCCATGACGCCGTCGGTGCCGCGCAGCGCGTCGGCGACGGCGCCGATCAGGCCGTCGCCGCCGAACGCGACCGAAATCTCGCCCGCGGCCGCGGCGGCTCGCGCGCGAGCGCGCGCGCGTGTGGAAGATCGCGGGTCTCGGCCACCCGATGGGCAGCCCCAGGCGGGTCAGCTCGCCGGGACCGAGTCCAGCGCCCGCCCGGCGCGGCCTCCTCCCGCGAGCGCGTTGACGATCAGGCAGAGCGGCGCTCATCCGGCGCGATGACGAGGTCGTGGAGCGTGGCGGCGATCTCGACCGGCGCGGGTCGCTGGCCGCCTCCGCCTCGGCGCGAGTGTCACCCCGGTGAGCACGATCGCTCCGTCGAGCCCCGCGGCGACCGCGCCCGCGAGATCGGAGTCGAGCCGGTCGCCGACCATCACCGCGCGCCCGGGACCGAGCCGGTCGAGCGCCGCGCGGAAGATCGAGCGGGTCCGGCTTGCCCGCGTTGCGGACCGCGCATCCGGTCGCGAACTGCAAGGCGGTGACGAGCATGCCGGTGCCCGGGGACGGTCCGTCGCGGTCGGGTAGGTCGCGTCGTGGCCGGCGGCGACCAGCTCCGCCCCGGAGAGCAGCGCCTGCGTGGCGATCCGCAGCTCGGCGTAGGAATGCGTCGATCTACATCCCGGATGCAATTACCTTGCGTTTCCACGCCTTGGCCGATGCGTGGCGAAACATGCTTGGCCGTTCATGAGCAACTCGCGGAAACCATCCGCCAAGTAAAATCGACGTCGGGGTGGATCTGACGATGCACACGGTGC
>CAVPBY010000088.1:0-70631 GCA_963702225.1 uncultured Solirubrobacteraceae bacterium
CGAGATTTCATCGAGCAGGACCTGACACAGACCAAGCGCGCCGTGGAAGATCGTGGTGCCCCCCATCACCCGGCCTTCAACGTCGGGCACAATCATTATGCCGAGCAGCAGATGCGGGTGCTCTCGCCACAGTTCGAGCGGCTCGGTGTCTCGCTCGTCCTGTCGGGCCACGAGCACGTCTATCAGCGCACGCGCCCGTTCACCTTCGTCCCGGCCGGCCCCGGTCAGGCGCCGACGGTCGGGAGCGGTCACCGCCTCGTGCCGGGCACATTGACCGTCGACACGGCCTTTGACGGTAAGTCGGTGACGACGCCGCGGGGCATCATCTACGTCACGACCGGCGCCGGAGGGAAAGAGCTTCTACGACGCGGGCTTCACGAACGCGCCGGACCAGTGGCTGCACGATGAAGACAGGTCAAAGAAGTCGCGTACAACGCCTGGAATGTTCACGGACCGGCACTCGTTCACCACCATTGAGATCGACGGGCGGCGGCTGGAGCTGCGTCAAGTGGATGAGAACGGCGCCGAGGTGGACCGGATCACGATCGCCAAGTCCGTCTAACCGACGCTCGCGCAGCCGGATGTCGCCGTTGACGGTCTCTCCGACGTGGATATAGCATGCCTTCGTGGCCTACGACCCCAATGACGTCGCCGCCTTCGTCCCCCTGCCGCCGGCCGCGTTTCACATTCCTGCTGGCGGTTGCGCAGGAGGACCGTCACGGCTACGCGATCATCCAGGACGTGGCCGAGCGAACCGATGGCGGGCCTGCGAGCTTGTAGTCGGGGACGTTGTATCGATCGATCCAGCGCATGCTCGAGCAGGGGCTGATCGTCGAGACGCGTGACCGACCGGCGCCGGAGCTCGACGATGAGCGGCGGCGGTATTACCGGATCACGCGGTTTGGCGCAGCGGTTGCGCGCGCCGAGACGCGGCGCCTGACGCACTCGTCCACATGGCCCGCAAGCAGGGATTCGTCCCGGATCACCTGATGCGATTCTACCGGGCGATCCTGCACCTCTATCCGGCATCCTTCCGCCACGAGTACGGTGGGGGAATGGTGGCGCTGTTCGCTCAGCGCGCGCGACTTACGACGGGGGTCCTGCGTCGCGCCCGGCATCCTCGTGGCGTACCTGGCGGGGCGCGCAATGGGTGGTCTCCTGGCCGGGATCAAGCCGAACGACGCGCCAACCTTTCTGATCGCGACCGGCCTTTGCGCTGCGTGATGACGCTCGCCGGAAGCCTCCTGCCCGTGCTGCGAGCGATACGCGTGGCGCCGGCCGCGGCGTTCCGCGGGGGCTGACGGGCGCGCTGGCCGCGCGCGAGAAAGCAGAGGGACAGAAAGTAGGGGCGAGGCCAAAGCCTCGCCCGCTGTTACGAGACGGTCGGACGGTGCCGGCCGTACGAGGGACCCCCGATCGCGGGCGGGCTAGCTACGGGGAGAGGGGGAGGGGGGAGGGGGGGAGGAGGGAGGGCCGGCCGGCGGCGTCAACCCCGCGGGTGGGTAGAGGCGGGACCTAGGCTGCTACTGCCGGGTACCCATCGTGTGGTCCCCGGCGCGTTAGACCGCCGTAGGGGCGATCGGCGAGTGGCCACGGCCTACCGCGCATCCAGGCTGAACGGTAACGTACTTAGCGCAAAAAAAGCAGTCTTAGTGCACACATTGTGCCTTGACTGCCTCGAAAATGCGTTAGACATTGCCAACGAAACGGGTTTGCGGCCTGCTCGACACAGAGCGGTGCGCACCGAGGGGTTGTATGGAAGGATCCGCTAACCTCCGAACAGGGCAAACAATGCCGGACGAGCGTGCACCACGCGCCTCCCGACCCGTAGCTCGCCAAGTGTCGGAACCTCTCGTCGAACGCCTCCGGACGGTACTTGCGGCGCACGGCGCGGGCGCGGGGCTAAATGAGGCGGCGCTGAGCGAGGCGCTGCGAGGGATCGCGATCGAGGCGCGTGACAAGGGTGTGCGGGCCGAGCAGCTCGTGGCGTCGCTCAAACGCGTGTTTGACGGGCTGACCCCGCCGCCAACGCTGGCCTCGGTCGACCAGCGCTCCAAGCGTCTCGCGCAACTCGTGACGACGTGCGTAAAGGAGTACTACTCGGTACCGGATGCGCCGACGTCAGGCGCCGCGGACCAGGGAAGCTCGCGCTCGTAGACGCGGCGGATCGACCGGTAGCATTCGCAGGACGTGCCCTCGAGGCCGGCCCGGTCGCGCACAAACATGCGGCCCCGTCTCCACTGAATGAGCCCGGCGCGCTGAAGCTTGCCCGAGGCGGCGTTGACTGTAGCGCGACGCACGCCGAGCATGACCGCCAGGAACTGCTGCGTCAAGAAAAACATGTCAGACCCGGCGCGATCGTACGTCATGAGCAGCCATCGCGCGAGCGCTGCTCCATGGAGTGCAACCGGTTGCACGCCGCCATCTGGGTCACCTGGTAGAAAAGCGCCGCGGCGTAGGTAAGCACTTCGTCCGCAGCCCCTCGTCCCGCAGCGCGACGTGCAACACGGTCGACGGCACGCGAAGGGCATAGCCTGGCACCTGCACGACTGCGCGGCGATCGGCGTGTGCGTTTCCGCTGAGCACGAGGGCGAGTCCGACGAACCCCTCATTGCCGACCGTGGCAGCTCTTCGATCTTCGTGTCGTCGCTCATGAGCGTGACGAGCGAGATCACGGCCGTCTCGGGGAAGTACGCGTACGGCGCGATCGTGTCCATCTCGGTCAGGAGCGTTCCCACGGGGAGATCGACACGCTCGACACTCTCGCCAAGCGTATCATCCATCGCCGCGAGCGTCGCAAGCAACCGATTCCGGGAACGCGATGCGATCGACCCGTTGGGCCTCGGCACGCCGAGCTTCGGTACCGTCATGGTGAGTATCAAGGCAAGGTGCGGACCGCTCGGACGCGAAGCGCTCCATCACCCGCGCATCACGCACTCAGTCAACGGGATACGCCGCGCGCCCTAGCAGGGGGACAAAGTAGAGAAGAACAGAAAGTAGAGAGTAGACGCGCCGCTGCGCGGCGAGAAAGTAGAGAGTCGAAAGTAGAAAGTAGACGAAAGGCACAAACGAAAAGCACAAATGAAAAGGACCGGGACGCGGGCGAACACTCGGGGCGGGGTAGCGCGATGGGCAATGGCGATTGATATCTGTGACGTCTCACTGGGCGCCGATCAAGATATTGGACATCCACACGGCGTCTGCCCAGACTCCGATGGGCGTGAACCGCGGCCAGCAGCAGCGGGGGCCACGCGCCGTCATCCGGGGGAGAGTCCGTTGCGCTTTCAATCCAGTTTGGGCCAGCATCAGCCGTCGGCCGCGGCGCGGCACGGGCGGCGCGTCCTGGTTCTCCTCGCAATGGCGCTGGTCGGCCAGCCGGCCGACGCACTGTCGGCGCGACAGGCACGGGTCGAGGTCGTCATCCCGAAGCCGCCGAGCCGGTTGTCGTCGACACCCAGCAGGTGCTCGTCTATGGACCTGCACGTCACCAACTTCGGGAGAGGCGCGCTCGCTTTCCATGCGATCGACGTGCTCGATGACGCGGCACCGGCGACGCCGATCGCGGCGTACCGCGACAGTGCGCTCGACGCGGTGCTGCAGCCGGTCGGGACAATGGGACGCATGGACGCGAACGGTTCGATGATGATGCGCGACTCGACGACGAGGCGTCTCGATCCCGGCACCCGCACCGTCGTGTACCTCTGGCTCACTTTCCCGCTGCACGCCGCGATCCCCCGCGTCTTGCGGCATCGACTCCTCTTCGACAACCTCGACTCGGCAGAGGCTTGGCGCGACCTGGGCACGCAGTCGGCGATCGACAGCATCCGCGTGTCGGTCACGCACAATGCGCCGCTCGTGCTGCGGCCGCCCGTCGACGCGGGTCAATGGCTGGCGGGAAGCGGGCCATCGAACACGTCCGATCACCGGCGGTCTCTCACCGCCGTCGACGGGCGCGCCGCGATCGGGCAGCGCTTCGCGATCAACTGGGACATGGTGGGCCCCAACGGCAATACCTATCACAATGACGAGCACCGAAACGAGGACTACTGGGGCTTTGGACGCCCGGTGCACGCCGTGGCCGCTGGCGAAGTGGTCGCGGCAGTCGACAGCATCGCCGACAACACCCCCCACGCCCCACTCCCGCGCATCACGCTCGCCAACATCGGCGGGAACTACGTCACCATCCGGATCGCCCCGGGACGCTACGCGACGTACGCGCACCTCGAGCGGGGCAGCGTGCGTGTGCACCCACACCAGCGCGTGGCACCAGGCGCAGTGCTCGGTCGCCTTGGCAACTCGGGGCAGGCGACGGCGCACACCTCCACTTCCAGGTCACCGACGGCCCGTCGTTCCTCGCGTCGGAGGGCGTCCCGTACGTGCTCGACGCGTACCGCTTCCTCGGTCCCGGCTCGGAGTTCGAGGAGAACAAGCACCCCGACATCCGCGCCATAACGCGATCCCGGCGGAGAACACGGTCGTCGCTTTGCCGTGACAACGGCGGGCGAGGCTTGGGCCTCGCCCTTACATGCATCACCAATGGGGACGGCACGACAACGTCGGGCGAGGCTTGGGCCTCGCCCCTACATCGCCTGGTGCTGACAACGGCGGGCGAGGCTCGGGCCTCGCCCCTACATCGCGTGGTGCCCGTGTATGGGTATCGCGGACGGGGTCGGCACGCGGGGTGATCGCGGGTTATAATTGCGACGCGCGTGATGATCTCGGACGCGAGGTCCGTCCCCTCAGAGGGTGCATGAGCCGTCATCGGTCGCTCTTTGGATCCGCCGTACTGCCGCTGGTCGCACTCGTCATGACGATCGCACCGGCGCTTGGCGCGCAGGCGCCTGGGCCACCAGCCGGGTGGGGTGCGTTCACACAGGCGTTCGACCGACTGGCGATCGGCGACAGCACGTCGGCGCTGGCATCGTCGTCGTCCGCGACGGCGACATCGGGGTCCACCACGAGCACGGGTTTGCCGATCGGGCGCGAGGCGTGCGCGTGACGCCACAGACGATCTACCACTACGGCTCCATCACCAAGACGCTGACCGCGATCGGGATCATGCAGCTCCGCGACCGCGGCCGGCTGTCGCTCGATGACCGCGTGACGAGCTACATCCCCAGCTCCGTCAGGTCCACGACCCGTACGGATCGATGGACAGCATCACGATTCGGATGCTCATGTCGCACTCGGCGGGCTTTCAGGATCCGACGTGGCCATACAAACAGGGGAAACCCTGGGAGCCATTCGAGCCCACGACGTGGAACCAACTCGTCGCGATGATGCCGTACCAGGAGCTGTTGTTCAAACCGGGTCGCGCTACAGCTACTCCAACCCGGGCTTCATCTATCTGGGGCGCATCATCGAGCAGTTGAGCCGCGATCCCTGGGAGAGCTACGTCCAGAAGAAATCTTCGATCCGCTGGGACTCGCCCACAGCTATTTCGGTATCACGCCCTATTACCTCGCGGCCGACCGCTCGCACAACTACACGCTCCTTAGCGACTGACCGGCAAGGAACACGTGCAGGACAACGGGGCGGATTTCGATCCGGGGATCACGATTCCCAATGGCGGGTGGAACGCGCCGCTCGGTGACCTGGCGACCTACCTCGCGTTCTTGACCGACGCCACGCATGGCGACGCCGCGACGGCGCGGCTCTACGATACGGTGCTGCCCCACGCGACGCTCACCGAATGTGGCGGCCGCTGTACGGTATCAAAGAGGACGGCACGTCGACGGCCTCCGACTCGGTGGGGCTTCATTCTTCACCGTGTCGCGCGGGGGAACACCTTCGTGGGACACACGGGGAGCCCAGGCCGGATTTCTACGCCTTTCTCTACCTCAACCCCGCGACCGGGACGGGCGTCGTCGCGGCGTTCAACACGGCGAGCGACTTGCCCCCGGGCCCGCACCCGTCGGCGTTCCAGCAAATCCGGGATGCCGCGTTGGATCTCATCAATAAGCACGGGCGAGTAGCGACACCGACCGCAGGCGCGACTGGCGACTCCGGATCACGGCGGGCGTCAGCCGACGCGGCGCCAGGTCGTGTATCCGGCCGTCTTGATGACCTGGTTGAAATCGGCGCCAAGCGATGTCGCCCGGTGCAGGCCGTCGGCGACGTCCGGCGGCACGTCGTCGTAGCGGTAGACGTGCCCGTTATGGAATTCGACCTCGAGGGTGCGGGAGGCGGGGTCGTAGCCAACTGACAGGATGCTGGACGACTGGACGGCTTGACGAACCACCATGCGCGACGCCTCGGTCGGAGGGTGACGGCGCCGAGTCCCGCAAACGCGACGCCGCCACAACACCTGACGCGATCCAAACACGCCACCATTTGAGCCTGGCGTTTGGTGCGGCATCACCCTACTGTACGGCCCGTTCGTTTTCGGTCTGAACACGCTCTATCGGCTCTCACGCTGATAGAGCCCACGCGGCATCACTCCACAGGAGTGACCCATGGACCCCAGTAGCTACTCCGCCAATGGCGCGGGCAGACTGGATCGGTCGCGCGGGCGTGCCATCGTCGTGGGCTCGCAGCCGATGGGCGCGCCCACGAGCGGAACGTTGGTACGAGAGCTTCTCCAGACGCCGGAGCGCGTCGCATCGCTAAGGGCGGCGATCGACCGGTGCATTGCCGTGTCGCCGGCGGGGTTCGACGCACTTGAATGCTGTGCGCGCGAGGCGCGCCGCGGGGGAATAAAAGCCGGAGCACATGGCCATGGCGATCCACGAGCCTCTGGAGACCTGCCGCGGCGCGCGCGGAACTGGTCGGCGCGGCAACGGAACACGCGCTCCTTCGCGCGATCGACATCGCCCTGGACGCCTACTTCGAGCCATCGGCCGACGATTAGGACGGGCGACGCGACCGTCGTGGTGGACGGGCGGAAAAAAAGCGGGCGGCATGAAATGCCTCGCCCTACATGTTAGTCGTGGCCACGACGCGCCGTGTGGGCAGCGGGGATGCGACGCGAGCGCGACGTCTGCCGGCGAACGACGCTGATCGACTGAGGCTGTGCGGGCCGCACGGCCTCTCGCGGCTACGATTAACACGTAGGGGCGGGCTTCAGCCCGCCCGCTGTTCCCGTGCCGCCCGTGGCACTGGCGGGATCCGCCGGGATTCGTGGGCAACGCTTGGGGGTCGGCCCAACGGCCATGGCAACGGGCACTGACAACGGCGGGCGGCGCCTACGGCGTCGGCCCAACGGTGGGCGAGGCATGGCCTCGCCCCTACGGGTGCGACGGCGTCGCCGTCGCACCTGCCAAATCGGCGCAGGGGGCGTCATATTGGTAGGTCGTTCCCATATCCACCCCATCGACCGCCATGCGTATCGCCGTGTTGACCATCTCCGACGCCGGATTCCGGGGTGAGCGGGCGGACACCTCGGGGGACGCGCGATCGTGGCGTGGGGCGAGGGGCGGGGGATGTCGTAGTCCTGCGCGAGGTGGTGCCTGACGAGACCGGGGGAGATCGTGGCGCGGCTCGTGGCGTGGAGCGACGAGGATGCGGCCGACCTGGTACTCACGACCGGGGGAACGGGATTGGTTTGCGGGATGTGACGCCGGAGGCCACCCGGGCGGCGATCGAACGGGATGCGCCGGGGATCGCCGAGCGGATCCGGGCGCTGTGTCTGACGACCTTCCCGCGGGCTGCGCTCGCGCGCGGGGTGGCTGGGGCTCGGCATCGGACGCTCATCATCAACCTGCCGGGCTCGCCCAGCGGTGTGCGGGATGCGCTGGCCGCACTCGAGCCGATCGTGAACCATGGCGTCGACATCCTGCGCGGGGTCGTGAGCGAGCACGGAGGCGATCGGCCGGCGGCCGGGGCCAAGGCGAGCGAGGCTCCCCCCCAGAAGGGAGGAGGGGTCGGCGATGAACGTCGCTATCGTGCTGACCAATGTGGAGCCGGCGGTGCGCCTCAACGCGCTGCTCGAGCGGACCGGCGCGCGGACGGAGATGATCTCGCCGCTGGACGACGTGCGCGGGATCATCGCGCGCGCGCACCCCGATGTAAATCGTGGCCCGCGCCAGCGGGCGTTGCGCGGTCCGCTTCATCTTCTTGTCGATGTCGGCGTCCGCCACGCAGTTCAACGTGTTCGCGCCGCCGGCGGCCAGCATCCCGCCGATCAACGTGTTGAGGATCAGCAGCGGGTTCACGCTGCCGCGGTGGGCCAGCAACATCGCCGGAATCGCCGTGACCAGCAACAGCTCGATGACTCGCGGCTTGGTCAACGCCAAATAGGCCAGCAAAATCGTGCTGAACTCGGCTCCACTCGATTGGAACTTTCTAGAAGTTAGTGCTAACTTTGGGGGAAGTTAATAGGTTCCAGTGAGGAGAGCCCGATGATCGTTGTCACCGCCGCCACCGGCCTGCTCGGCCAGCTCGTCGTCGACGGCCTGCTGCGCAGCGTGCCGGCTGAGCAGATCGCCGTTGCCGTGCGCAACCCGGACAAGGCCGCCGTACTTGCCGCCCGCGGCGTCACCGTGCGCGCCGCCGACTACGACGACCCGGCCAGCCTGCGGGCCGCCCGGTCCGGCGCGGACCAGGTGCTGTTCATCTCCGGCGGCGGCGGACCGGCGTACAGCGGCATGAACAGCTGCCCGCCACGAAGGCGATCGTGCCGGTCGTCACATGCGCGCCCGTTCGATGATCGGGAAGATGAACGTCGGCACGTGCGTCCGTCTGCTGGCTGACCTGTGATCGTCCCGCCGGTAGGTCGCTCGAGCTTCTTGGACGGGGGCAGGGTGCCTGAACACCGACGTGCCGAGCGCCTTTGTTCGATCTTGCCGGCGTTGTTCGGTGTTGCTGCTCGATCGTCGACGTCGAGCCGCCTACCACCGCCTCCTCCCCTCCGCCACTCTTGTGGCCGCTCCCCCCGCATGCCGCGATCGAGAGCGCTGCCGCCCCCGCAAGCATGCAACTCGTGAGCGGGTCGCCCCAGCACCCGCCGACCTTTCGTCCTCGATTTGCACCGCCTCATAGCAGTTGATGTCTCCTCCACGCCTGTATAGGCCCTCCGTGCGGGCCAGGGTCCAGGCGAGGCGCCTCGAGTTCAACACGCCTCCGGTCCGCTGTCAAGGAGCGTAACTTGAGATGCGGTTAAGGAAGGTTTCGCTCGTTCTGGAGTAGCGCCTCCGGGGCGCCGGTAGTCTTCGCGTCGTCGCACTGCGCCCTCGTAGCTCAACGGATAGAGCAAACGGCGCCCTCCTAAGCGCGGGATGCAGGTTCGATTCCTGCCGGGGGCATCGCCGAGTCTGAGCTCTGGGCCGGACGCCTCGCGCCGGCCGGGCTCGGTTTGGCGCCGTCTCGAATGCCGGGCTCGTCTACGTGAGCCTTCGCCTCCCGGCGCAGGGGCGCTCGGCAGCCGTGCCGCCACCTCGTCCGGCGTCAGCGGGTAAGGCAGGGCGGCCATCGAGCCCTCGGCCGTCCCGTCGGCGTGCGCCAGCGTGCGGCTCGACCGTCGAGCAAGCGCTCCTGGGCCTTGGGGCAGCGCGTGTGGAAGCGGCAGGCTCGGGGTGGGTTGGCGGGGCTCGGGAGGCGTCGCCGGAGAGCAGGTGACGCTGGCGTTCCTCGCCCTCCTGCGCGGGCTCTCGGAACGGGCACCGAAAAGGAACAGCAGCGCGCCCGTGTAGGGGTGTTGTGGCCGCGTGTAGAGGGATTCGCTGGTGCCGAACCTCGACGATCTTGCCGAGGTACCATCACGGCCACGCGGTCGCTCATGTGGCGCACGACCGAGAGATCGTGGGCGATGAAGACGAGGGTCAGGCCCATCTCGCGCTGCAGGTCGGCGAGCAGGTTCAGGACCTGGGCCTGGATCGACACGTCCAGCGCCGAGACCGGCTCGTCGGCGATCAGGACCTTCGGCTCCAGCGCGATCGCGCGCGCCACTCCGATGCGCTGCCGCTGCCCACCGGAGAACTCGTGCGGATAGCGGTTGAAGTGCTCGGGGTTCAGGCCCACCCGGTCCATCAGGTCCTGGACCCGGCGCTTGCGCTCGCCCTGCTCGGCATGGAGGCCGGGGATCACGAAGGGCTCGGCGATGATCGAGCCGACGCGGCGCCGCGGGTTCAGCGACGAGTAGGGTCCTGGAAGATGATCTGCATCTGGCGGCGGTGTGCCTTGAGCGCGCCGCCCCTCAGCTTGGCGGTGTCGGTCCCCTCGAACCGGATCTCTCCGGCCGTGGGCGACATCAGGTTCATCATCAGCCGGGCGGTCGTGCTCTTGCCGCACCCGGTCTCGCCGACGATGCCGAGCGTCTCGCCGCGCATCACGTCGAGCGTCACGCCGTCGACCGCTTTGACGGCTCCGACCTGGCGCTGGATGACGATCCCCTTCGTGATCGGGAAGTGCTTCTCCACCCCCCGCAGCTGGATGAGGGCCTCGCTCACCGCTCCGTCCCCTCGCCCGGGTGTCCGTGCGCTGCCCGTCCGTCACGTTGATGCGCCTGGCCACGTCGGCCGGCGTCTCGCCCCGCGCGAGCGCCTGCCACGCCGTCGCGCGCTCGGCCGGGCTGAGCAGGCAGGCGACCTGGTGCTGTGGCGCGGCCGGCAGCGGCGACAAGCTCCGGATCGATCTGCCGGTGGGCGGTCCGCACGAACGCGCAGCGCGGATGGAAGCGGCAGCCGGATGGCCGGTTGATGAGGCTCGGCGGACGCCCGGGGATCGGCTCGAGCTTGAGCCCCGCGCGGTGTCCAGCCGCGGGATCGACTTCAGCAGGCCCCAGGTGTAGGGGTGCTGGGGCGCGGTGAAGATCTGGGGTCGGCGCGTGCTCGACGATCCGGCCCGCGTACATCACGGCGATGTGGTCGGCGATCTCCGCGACCACCCCGAGGTCGTGGGTGATGATGATGATCGCCGTTCCGAGTCGCTTCTGCAGGTCGCCCAGCAGCGCCAGGATCTGCGCCTGGACGGTCACGTCGAGCGCGGTGGTCGGCTCGTCGGCGATCAGCAGCTTCGGCTCGTTGGCCAGCGCCATCGCGATCATCGCGCGCTGGCGCATGCCGCCGGAGAACTCGTGCGGGTAGCTGTCGATGCGGCGCCTGGGGTCCGGGATGCCGACCAGCGTCAGCAGCTCGATCGCACGCTCGCGCGCGCTGCGCTTGGAGACCTTGTTGTGCGCCTGCACCGCCTCCATGAGCTGGAAGCCGACCTTGTAGAACGGATGCAGCGCCGACAGCGGGTCCTGGAAGATCATCGCGATGTCATTGCCGCGCACCCTGCGCAGCTCGTCGTCCGACATGGCGAGCAGGTCCCTGCCCTCGAACCGCATCGTCCCGGAGATCTTCGCGTTCCGGCCGCGGGTGAGCCCCAGCGCCGTCAGTGACGACACGCTCTTGCCCGAGCCGGATTCGCCGACGATGCCGAGTGTCTCACCGCGCCCGATCGAGTAGCTGGTGCCGTCGACGGCGTGGACGACGCCATCGTCGGTGTCGAAGCTGACGCGCAGACCGTCGACCTCGAGCAGCGGAGTGTCGGCGCCGGGCGAGAGCGCGCTCACTGGACTCTCACCCGCGGGTCGACATAGGCGTACAGCACGTCGACGACGATGTTGGCGAGCACCACGAACATCGCGGCGAGCAGGGTCGTGCCCTGCACGATCGGGAAGTCCGACGACCCGATGGCCGTGATGTTGAGCAGGCCGACGCCGTGGATCTCGAAGATCCTCTCGGTGATCACCGCACCGCCGAGCAGCGCGCCGAGGTCGAGCCCGAGCACGGTCATCATCGGCGTGATCGCGGCCCGGACGCCGTGGCGCCAGATCACCCGCCGTTCCGACAGTCCCTTGGCGCGCGCGGTCCGGATGTAGTCCTGGCCCATCACCTCGAGCAGGTTGCCCCGCAGCAGCCGCGAGTAGATCGCCGCCTGGGTCAGTGACAGCACCAGCCAGGGCAGGATCAGCGAGGTGAACCACTTCGCCGGGTTGGCGGTCAGGCCCACGTACGACCCCGGTCCCGGCAGGAACGAGATCAGCCCGACCGACTTCGCCACCAGGTAGATCACGATCAGCGCGAACCAGAACGACGGCATCGACACGAACGTGAGCGCCGCGGACATCGCCGCCCGATCGATGAACGTGCCGCGCTTGATCGCGGAGATGATCCCCACCGGGATCCCGAACAGCAGCCACAGGATGCCGGCGCCGACGGTGAGCGACACGGTCGCGGACAGCGATCCCGCGATCGTGTGCAGCACCGGCCGGTCGGTGTAGAAGCTCGTGCCCAGGTTGAAGTGCAGCACGATGTTCTTGAGGTACAGCCAGAACTGCACGACCCAGGAATGGTCGAGGCCGAGTTCCTTCTTGATGTAGGCGATCTGCTGTGGCGTCGCCCCCTTGCCCGCCAGCAGCTGTGCCGGGTTCGCCGCCGGGAAGATGCGGAAGATCAGGAAGGTGAGGAAGATGACGCAGATGAGCGTCACGATGCCCCACAGGACACGGCGGATGAAGAAAGCCAACAAAATGTGTGCCTAATCGTCTGCGGGAAGAACGCCGGTTCCCGCTCCGCGCGTGGCGGAGCGGGAGCCGGCCGTGCCCTGCGGTCTTACTTCAGCCCGGTGTAGGACAGGTCGACCGAACCGACGTTCCAGAGGTCTCCGACCTCGTGAACGTTCTTGGAGAAGATGTTCGGCTGGATGTCGAAGTCCTCAGGCACCGTCTCGGCCTGGTCGACGATCCGCGTGTCGGCCTTCGCCCAGTTCTGCGCGAACTGCGTCGGGTTGACGGTCGTCTGCGCCTTCGCCATCAGGCTGTCGAGGACCGGGTCCTTGATCTGCCCGAAGTTCTGGTTGGCAGTCGGCGTGATGACCTTGCTGCTGAACGTCGGGTAGAGGATCGAGAAGGGATCGTTGAAGTCCCGGATCCAGCCGCCGCTCGGGCAGGCGTCGACCTCGGCCTTGGGAACCTGGCAGTACTTCTCGTACATGACCGACTGGTCGACCTGGATGAGATGGGTCTTGATCCCCAGCTCGTTGAAGTCCTTGACGACGAGCTGGTTGATCGCGAACTCGTCGGCGCCGTTGTTGGAGCCGACGATCTCGGCGGTCTTGGAGCCCGTGTACTTGCCGGACTTGTACCCCGCCTTCTTCATGTAGGTCATGGCAACGCTCAGGTTGCCGTTGGGGTATTGGTTCCAGGGGACCTTCGGGCCCGCGTAACCCCCGGCCTGCGCGAAGCCGGCGGTGCCCGGGGTGATGAAGTGCGACCCGGGCGAGCCTGTCAGCGCGCCGCCCTTCTCCTTGATGATCGCGGAGCGGTCGAGGTTGGCGTACACCGCCCGGCGGATGTTCACGTTGGTGAAGATGCCGTGGGCGTTGTTCAGCGTCAGGTAGTGATCGCCGGCGCCGGTCGCGAACATGATCTCCGACGGATACTTCGTGTAGGCCTCCTGCACCGTCCCGCGGCTCGGGGTGTCGAGCTGGACCATGGACGAGCCCTTCAGCACCTGCGGGCCGATGACGCTCGGGTCACCGCCGTTCTGGATGCTGATCTTGTCGAGCAGCGCCGGCGGCTTGTACGGACCCGCGTAGGAGCTGGCACTCCAATTCGGGTTGCGGACGAGCGTCACCGACTTGCCGGGGTTGAACCCCGAGGTGATGCTGTTGCCGCTCTGCATCCCTGAATCATGTACGGGCCGGTCGCGGTCATCTGCGTCACGCCGAACTTGGTCGGCGCCGACTTGTCCAGCGGCGCGACGACCGACTTCGGAACCGGCGCGATGCCCGGCAGCGACAGTGCCTGCACGACCGTGTTGGCGGCCGGCGAGGTGAGATGGAAGACGATCGTCGTCTTGTTCGGCGTCACGATGCCGGAGATGTTGCCCCCGGTGGCGTTCGCCGCACCGGCGACGAAGTTCTTGAAGTACGAGCCGAAGTAGCCGTTGGCCACGTTCTTGTTGGCCAGGCGCTCGATCGCATACTTGACGTCGGCGCTCGTCACCGCCCGGTTGACGGGTGGGGCGAACTTGACGTTCGGCTCGATGTGGACGGTGATCGTCTTGCCACCGTTGGTGATCCCGCCGTTGGACGTGCTGGGGACGGCAGTGGCGAGATCCGGCGCGAGCTTCGTCTGCGAGTTCGGCATGTAGCTCAGCAGGGGCCGCTGCATCGAGTAAGCGAGCGCGTAGTCAAGCGAGAAGTACGCCTGCCCCGGGTCGAGGTGCTGGAAGCTCTCGGACGACAGCACGGTGAGGGTGCCGCCCTTCTTGCCGCCGGTGAGCGTCTCGGCCGCGGCGTTCTCCCCAGGCTTCAGCGGAATCTTCGGCGTCGATGCCGCTGTGCTGCCCCCAGAAGACGACTTGCCGCCCTTGGTGGACGACTTCCCGTTCGAGCTCGATCCGCAGGCGGTTACCGCCAGCGCGGCGACGCCGGCGAGACACGCCGTCGACACCGCCTTGTACCTCATCATCGCGATGTACCTCCTATTGTTTTCGCAGCCCTCTCCGGCTGCGCTTCGACGCCGCTCACCTATCCTCCTCGAGAAGCGAGCCCGTCCAAAAGCCCGTCGCCAAGCATATTGAACGCAAGGACGAGCAACAGCAGTACCGATCCGGGGAAGACCATCTGCCACCACGCCGGCTGACCGTTGAGCAGGTCAGATCCGGCCGACGAGATCATCTGGCCGAGGCTCGGCGTCGGCGGCTGGATGCCCACCCCGAGGAACGACAGCGCCGCCTCCAGCAGGATGTTCGTGGGGATCAGCAGGCTGGAGTAGACGATCAGCGGTGTCGTCAGGTTCGGGAGGATCTCCCGTGACAGGATCCGCCGGTTGGACGCCCCCAGCGACTTCGACGCCTCGACGAACTCCTTCTCCCGGATCGAGAGCACCTGACCGCGCACGATGCGAGCGATATAGGTGAAGCTGGAGAGCGCGATGATGAACATGACCGTGCCGAGCCCCGGCCGGATCAGCGCCGTGTGACCGACCTTGAAGCAGCCGTCCGCCGAGCATGCGTCGGCGATGCCGAGGCCGAGCACGATCACCGGGAAGGCGAGGAACACGTCGACCAGGCGCATCAGGATGGTGTCCACCCACTTGCCGTAGAAGCCGGCGGCCAGTCCCACCACCGTGCCGATGACCGCCGCGATGGCGGTGCCGAAGACCCCGACCTCGAGCGAGATCCGCAGGCCGTAGATGACCCGCGACAGCACGTCGCGGCCGAGGTCGTCGACGCCGAAGGGATCGGCGCCGGACGGGCCGGTGGCCTGGCCGAAGACGCCCAGCAGGGTCGGGTCCTGCGCGTTCGGGTCCCGGACGCCGATGATCGACACGACCAGCGGAGCGGCGACCGCGATGATCACGAAGATGATCACGACCCCCGCCGAGACCATCGCGACCCGGTCGTTGCGGAAGCGCCGCCAGAACAGCGCGCGCGGCGACCGCGCCTTCACCTCGCCGGTCGTGATGACGACGTCGATGTCGGGGCCGGGCCCCTCCTGGAGCAGATCTGCGCCGCTGCCGATGCTCATCGCGGCGTCACGCCATCCTCCCCGGTTGGCGCACCCTCTCCCGCGCCCGCTGCGCGGCCGATCATTGGCATTGGTTCTCCTCCCACCGATCAATCGCCGGTCATATCCGCGCACGACTCCGCGTGCATCTTTGCCGCTGGTTGGCCGAGGCTGACGACCGGCGCGACTGACGGGCGGCGTCATCATAGCCCCGCGGAGCCGACGATGCGACTCTTCAGGCGTGCCGGGCCGGACGCGGACCTGACCGGGGGGTCGCCCGGGCCCGCCGTACCGCTATGTTCTGACGCCTGACGTCGGTGTCAGGCTCCGAGGCCTGCTGCGCGTTCGCGAAGCGTCCCTCCTGTCGGTGAAGCATGGATTGGCGGCGGGATCAGGCCTGGCGATCGTCGCGCCGGTGCATCCCGTGTCGAGTGCCGCCACCGCCCCTGCTCCCCGGTCCCACGGCCGACGTCGTCCGCCGCGCCCTGACCGGGCGCGCGCAGCCGGGCTGGTGGTCGCCGGGCTGGCGATCGCCGTGGTCGTGACCGTCGCCGCCGGGACGCGCCCGAGCTTCGACGCCTACGGCTGGCTGGACTGGGGCCGGATGACCCTGCACGGGGGCCTGGACACGAACGCCGCGCCGTCGTTCAAGCCGCTGCCCTGGCTGTTCACGGTCGTCTACGGGCTGCTCGGGCGCGGGCCCGAGCTCTGGCTGTGGATGGTGACGGTCACGTTCGTCTCGCTGCTGGGGTTGGCGTGGGCGGGGCGGCTTGCCTGGGCGCTGGCGGGGGCGGGTTTGGCGGGCCCGGCCGGGGCGGCGGGCTCGGCCGGGGCGACGGGCCCGGCCGGGGCGACGGGCCCGGCCGGGGCGACGGGCCCGGCCGATGCTGGGAAGGTTTTTGGGGCTGGCGGCCAAGAATCTTCCCAGCGTCGCCCTCGGACGACCGCCGGCGGGTCGCTGTGGCGGCTCGCGCCGGCCGTCGCCGCGGCGCTCGCGGTGCTCGGGCTGCTCGCCGTCCACGACCAGTACCCGTTCGGCTACGCCCATTACGTGCTGAGCGCCCAGACCGACCCGATGATCGTGGCCTTCATGCTCGGCGCGGCCGACTGCCGGCGGCTCGGACGTCCGCGCGCCGCGTTCGCGCTGCTGCTGCTCGCCGCGCTCGGGCGGCCCGAGGCGTGGCCGTTCCTGCTCGCCGGCGGCTGGTGGCTGTGGCGCGCGCGGCCGGCCTGGCGCTGGGCCGTCGTCTCCGGCTGCGCCGCGGTCGCGCTGCTGTGGTTCGGGGTCCCGGCGGTCAGCTCGCGCTCATGGCTGGTCTCCGCCGACAACGCGGGCGCCTCCGGCTACGCGCCGCACGGCGATGCGCTGCATCGTGCGATCACCGTGCTCGGCCGTCTCGTCTTCCAGCTGCCGTGGGCGATCTGGGCCGCCGCGGCCGGGGCGGTGGCGCTGGCGGTGTGGCGGCGCGAGCGGGGCACGCTCGGGCTGGCGGGCGCGGTCATCCTCTGGATCGCCGTCGAGGTCGCCTTCGGCGTCCACGGCTGGCCGGCGCTCGGACGCTACATGTTCGAGCCGAGCGCGATCGTGGTCGTGCTCGGGGCGTCGTTGGTGGGGCGGCTGCTCGGGGCGTTGTTTGCGGGGCGGTCGCTCGGAGCGTCGTTTGCGGGGGGGTCGGTCGGGGCGTCGTCGACGGGGCGCTCGCTCGCCGGGGAGCCGCGGCGGCGCGCGGGCCGGGCTGCGCTCGTCCTCGCGGCGGCGGCCGGCGTGATCGCGTGGACGGCGCCGGCGCTCGTGGACGCCGGCCGCCGCGAGGCGCACGACCTGCGAGCCCAGCACGCGCGGACCGCCCAGCTCGACGCGCTCGCCCGGACGATCGACCGGCTCGGCGGCCCGGCGCGGCTGCGGCGCTGCGGGGAGGTCATCTCCGCCGGGCCCGGCCCGGGCACCCGGCGCCACGCGAGCGTCGGCCTCGGCGGGCAGACGCCGCTCGCCTTCGACGTCGGCGAGAACGTCAACCGCGTCGGTTACATCTTCCCCCAGCCCGGCCACCCACGGAACCCGATCGTCGTCTTCCATCCGCGCGCCCGCGGCGCCGGCTGGACGGTGCGGGCGCTGCGGCAGACGGCGCGAGGGTGCCGGGGGCTTCAGACCGCGGGGGGGTGACCACCCGTGGCCGGGCGCCGGGCGCGGGGCGGCGGGTCGAGCCGGATGTGTCACCAGCGTCGCGCTCACCGCGACGCTGGTGACAAACCCGGCCTCACCCCGGTGCTGACAAACCCGGCCTCACCCCGCTGGTGACAAACCCGGCCTCACCCCGGTGCTGACAGACCCGGCCTCACCCCGCTGGTGACAAACCCGGCCTCACCGCGGCGATCCGCGCCCCCCCACCCCGCCGGCCGCCCCGCCGCAGGCTTGGCGGGACCGCCATGCGCTCAGCGGTCCGGCCGCTCCGGGTAGACCTCGTCGATCGTGGTCAGCGCGGCGTAGGGGGCCCCGCGCGGCCTGCGCGGATCGCGTCGCCGCCGCCCGCCAGCCGGTCGCAGATCGCGAGCACGCCCACGATCTCGAGGCCCTCTTAGCGCACCGCCTCGAGCGCACGGATCGTCGAGCCGCCGGTGGTCACCACATCCTCCACGAGCATGCAGCGGTCGCCGGCGTCGAGCAGCGGGCCCTCGACCCGCCGCGCGAGACCGTGCGCCTTGGCCTCCTTGCGCACGAAGAAGGCCTTGACGTTGGCGCCGCCGGCGAGCGCCGAGCAGGCGATCGGGTCGGCGCCCATCGTCATCCCCCGACGGCGGTCGCCCCCCAGTCGGCGGCCCGCGCGGCCACCAGCTCGCCGAGGGCGAGGAACCCCCGGGCAGCAGGATCGCCCGCTTGACGTCGAGCGAAGTAGGGAGCGATGGCCCCGCTGGTGAGCGTGACCTCGCCGATCACGAGGGCCTGGGCGCGCAGCTCGCGCAGCAGCCGCTCGCGGGCGTCGCGGCGAGGGCTCGACGGCTGGCTTCAGGGGTTCCGTAGGTGTCGACCCAGTCCCCGAGCTCCATCCAGTTGAAGGCGGGGATCGCGTCGACGATCGGCAGCCGCATGCAGCCGTGGCTGGCCGGATAGTCGGGGGCGGGGTCGTAGCCGTGGAGCGCGTAGCCGCGGATGAAGAAGTCCGAGTAGTACATGCCGTCGGGCAGGTAGCCGGGGACCCGCGAGTAGACGCGGAGTTGCCGAGGATCGTCGGCGTCGAGGGCTTGCCCGAGCTGATCGGATAGATGTCCTGCACCTTGGAGCCGTCGATCAGCGCGACCAGCTGGAGGGTGAGGTCGCCCTCGGCGTGACGGCCGTTGTGCGGGTAGTGGACCGGGAACGCGCCCTTGCCGTCGAGCAGGTCGGTGAGCGTCGCCGGGTCCAGCGCGGAGGACGTGCCGGCGCCGAGCAGCCGGTGATAGGCCTCGATCGCGAGCTCGGTCTGCAGGTCCCACACACCCGACTGCGGCATGTAGAGGTGCAGCGCGAGCAGCCGCTGCTGGACGAGGGCCGCGAACAGCGGGTTGCTCGTCGACTCCGAGATGATGTGGACGCCCCGGCCGGTCTGGAACGGGGCCAGCCGGGCGCTGGAGTGATGGACGACCCGCAGGTGCAGGATGCCCGTCGCCGATGCGCTGATCGTCGCGCCGAAGCGGCCGGTCCGCCCGCCGGGGTTGGGCCGCAGCTTGAGCTGCAGCGTCTGGGTATGGGCGCCCAGCCGCGCGATCAGCGTCACCTTCTGATGGGGCGCGTAGCGGCTCAGCCAGCCGCTGACGACGATCGGCCGGTGGGCGACGTCGACCGTGCCGTGGCGCACGAAGAACGCGTTGTGGAGGTACACCCGGGCGGTGGCGTGCGCGCCGCGCGCCGGGTGGTGGACGTGGGACGGCGCGGTCTTCGCCAGCGCGGGCGCGGCGGACAGGCCGAGGGCCGCGGCGGCGGCGATGGCGGAGAGGCTGAGGCGACGCATGACGGGCAAGTAAACACCGAAATCGCCAACACGGGACTGCCGGGCGCGCGCGACCGGCCGGATCGCGCTCAGGCGAGCGCGGGGCGGCGCGCGCCGATCGGCCCGACGACCGCCGCGATCACCAGCCAGGAGCCGACCGCGAGTGCCGCCGCGGCGCCGGCCGACCAGTGCAGCTGGACGGCGAGCGCGACCGCGTTGTTGCCGCTGTGCAGGACCATCCCCGGGTACAGCGAACGCGTCCGCCAGCGCACCAGGCAGAGCAGGAACCCGAGGAAGCCGAGCGGGACCAGGTACTCCGGGTTGGCCGAGCCGGCGTGGGCGAGCCCGAACAGGATCGCGACGATCACGGCCGCCACCCACGGGCCGAGCTCGTGCCTGCCGATGCGCAGCGGCAACCGCCGCAGCACGCCGAACAGGAAGCCGCGGAAGAACGTCTCCTCGCACATCGGCGCGATCGCGCACACGAACAGCGCGGTGCCGACGACCGCCCAGTGGCTGCGGTGCAGCCCGAACCCGCTCGGCAGGTTGTCCTTGGCGTGCAGCGCGAACAGCGAGGCGTACACGTCGGTGAGCACGTAGTAGGCGACCGCGGCGAGCACCACCGCCGTGACCGCGGTGCGCAGCCGCACCCGGCGAAACCCGAACCAGGCGGCGCGCAACCCGCCCGAGAACTGCGCCATCAGCAGGGCCGCGACGATGAAGCCGACGTCGAACACGATCGAGCCGACGATCTGCATCGCCGGCGTCGGGTTGGAGATCGACGCCCCCTGCGAGGACCCGATCCCGTAGACGATCAGCGTGAACAGCTCGGCGAGCAGGAAGCCGATGACGATCGCGACCGGCGCGGCCCACAGCCGCCAGGGCGGGATGTCGTCACACGGGTCGTCGTTCATCGCCGGCCGAGATTAGGGCCCTCGACGAAGAGCTCGTCGAGCGAGGCGATCACCCGCACGCCGTCGGTCGCCACGCCGGCACCGCCGCGGTCGAGCAGCACCGCCTCGATCCCGGCCGCGCGGGCGCCGGCGACGTCCTCGGCGGGCGAGTCGCCGACGTGCAGGCAGTCCTCCGCGCGCGCCCGGGCGACCTCGAGCGCGCGGGCGAAGATGACCGGCGAGGGCTTGGCGGCGCCGACCGCGGCGGAGACGACCACGCCGTCGAGCAGCGGCGCCAGGCCGGTGCGCTGCAGCACCTCGGCGAGCGACACGTCCCAGTTGGAGACCGCGACGGCGTGCGCCCCCGCCGCTCGCGCCCGCGCCAGCAGCCCGCGCGCGTCTGCGAACGCTTCGAAGTGCAGCGCCGCCAGCAGCACCCGGGTCCGGGTGTCCGCGTCGGCGGCGGACAGCTCGGGCCGCGGCGGGAGCGCGTCCCACAGCACGGCCGCGCACCCGGCGCGCAGCCGCGCGAGCGAGCGCGCGTCACGCCCCTCGTGCATGTGCGACCGGTAGTGGGCGATCTCGGCACCGAGCGCGGCCCGGGCCTCCGCGGCGGTCAGCTCGACGCCGAGCGTCTCGCGCAGCGCGGACACGAGCCGCGCGACCGGCGCCTGCAGCGTGACCAGCGTTCCCATCGCGTCGAGGAGCAGCGTGCGGCGGTGCATGTCCGCATGCGATCCTCGCACGCGCCGTCGTCTGGAGCAGGACCCCGAACCGGCGGGCCGAAACAGGCCGGAGGCTAGACTCGATCCCCTGGCAGCGGTGCGCGAGCGCGCCTGGGGGCGCGGCCTGGACGACTTCCCATGAGCCGACGCGAACGACACCGGCGCCGACGACGCCACCGTGGCTCTCCACTCCGGAGGGTGATGGGCCTCGCCACGATGCTCCTGCTGTGCGTGCTCGCGGTCGGCGGGCTCGCGGTCGCCGGCTGGGTGATCAAGGTCGCCCACTCGGCGCCCAACCTCAGCCAGATCAAGCCCGAGAGGCACGGGGCGCCATCCAAGCTGTACGCCGCGGGCGGGACCCTGATGGGCTCGCTCACTCGCCGTCGATCCACACGGCGTCCAACCGCTTCCCGCGGCGGCTCAAGCAGGCGACGATCGCCACCGAGGACCGGCGCTTCTACCAGCACGGCGCGCTCGACTATCAGGGCATCTTGCGGGCCGCGATCCGCGACGCGCTGCACGGGTCGGCCGCGCTGCAGGGCGCCTCGACGCTCACCATGCAGCTCGTCGACAACGAGTACCTCCCGCGCAGTACCGCTCCCAGCGCGCCAACCACGACCTCACCTACAAGATCGTGCAGGCCAAGCTCGCCGAGCAGCTCGAGGCCAAGCACTCCAAGAACTGGATCCTGGACGGCTACCTCAACGACGTCCCGTACGGCACCGTCGGCGGGCAGACCGCGTACGGCGCCGCCGCCGCCTCGTGGATGTTCTTCGACAAGCCGGTCTGGAGGCTCAACCTCGATCAGGCGGCGCTGCTCGCGGGCCTGCCACAGGCGCCGTCCCAGTACAACCCGTTCCTGTATCCCGGCCAGGCGCGGGCCCGTCGCGGGCACGTGCTCGGCTCGATGGTCCGTTCCGGCTACATCACCCAGGCCGAGGCCAACCGCGCCGACCGCGGCCGGCTGCAGGTCAAGCACGACGCCCCGATCACGCGCCACCTCGATCCCTACGTGTTCGACTTCATCCAGCAGCAGGCGGCGCAGGACCTCTGCCCCAAGCACCCGGGAACTGCCCGACGCTCAGGGAGGGCGGGCTGAAGATCGACACGACGATCAACCTCCACGACCAGGCGGTCGCCACGACGGCGATCAAGGACCACGAGTCGACGTTCGCGGCGATCGGGGGCCCCGGGGTCGGTGGCGGCCTCGCGTCGGTCAACGCCACCAACGGCCACATCCAGGCGATCGCGACCTCCGGCAACTACGCCCGGACGAAGGTCAACTACGCGACGTCGGCGAGCCGCCAGACCGGGTCGGCGTTCAAGGTGTTCGCGCTGATGGAGCTGATCCACGACTTCAACGGCGACCCGAACACGACCTACTACCCGTCCCGGCCGCTCGCCGCGGGCTGGCTCCCCGCCGACCCGACGTGGTCGGTGCACACCGACAGCTACACCTACAACGGCTCGATCAACATCGCCACCGCCACCTGGCTGTCTGACAACACCGTGTTCGCGCAGTTGTCGGCCGACATGGGTAACACCCAGTCCGGCGACAAGCTCGACGCGCTCGCGCACGCGATGGGCATCACCTCGCCGCTCACCGGCAACGCCTCGGAGGTGCTCGGCGGCCTCAAGTACGGCACCACCCCGCTCCAGATGGCCGACGCCTACGCCACGATCGCCGACGGCGGCGTCCATCACGCCCCGACGATCATCTCGAAGATCGTCTTCCCCGACGGATCGGTGCGGCGCTTCGGCAACCCGAAGGGCCATCGGGTCTTCCCCTACGCCGAGACCTACGCCGCCGACCAGGTCCTCGAGCAGGTCCTCACCCATCCCGGGGCGACCGCGTACGGGTCGTCGTGGGGGTGCCCGGCCGCCGGCAAGACGGGCACCGCCGAGAACCTGGAGAACGCCTGGTTCGTCGGCTACACCCCTCGGATCTCGACGGCGGTGTGGGTCGGCAACCCGAGCGGGAACGTGGCGATGGGGCCCAGCGCGTTCGGCGGGACGCTCGCCGCGCCGGTGTGGAAGCAGTACATGCAGGACACCTCCGGCGGCTACTGCGGGAACTGGACCGCGCCCGCCGTTCCGTTCGCCGGGTCCGCGTACGCCGGTGCGCACGCGGCCGCGCCGCCGCCGCCGCCCAGCTACGCCCCGCCCCCGTCCAAGAAGCAGTCGGGCAACGGCGCCGGGACGGGGACGGGCACCGGCACCGGGACGGGGACAGGCACCGGTACGGGCAGCGGCAATGGGAACGGCAACGGGAACGGCAATGGGAACGGGAACGGCGGCGGCGGAACCGGCACCACCGGCGGCGGAACCGGCACCACCGGCGGCGGAACCGGCACCACCGGCGGCGCCGCGCCGATCACTGAGCGCCCGTCGCCACGCGCGATCGATCCCGGCGCGCGCCCGCGGACTGGTAGCCTCGTCGTCCTCGGGCACCGCACTCACGCGCGCCCGTCACACAAGGACTGCTGACTGAATGAAGGATTGCTGACTGAATGCCGAAGGAAGAAAAGGTCGAGCTCGAAGGCGAGGTCGTGGAGGCCCTGCCGAACGCGATGTTCCGCGTGAAGCTCGACAACATGGATCGTGTCGTGCTCGGTCACGTGGCCGGCAAGATGCGCCGCTTCCGGATCCGCATCCTGCCCGGCGATCGCGTGCGGGTGGAGCTCTCCCCCTACGACCTGGACCGCGCGCGGATCGTCTACCGCCACCGCTGAGCCCGCGCTCCGGCCGCGGCCCGCGATGCGCGAGCTCGAGCTGATCGCGGAGATCGAGCGGGCGCTCCGCTCGGCCACGCCCGGGCGCGTCGCCCGCGGCCCCGGCGACGACGCGTCGGTAGTGCGGGCGGGAGGCCTGGGCGGTGATCTCGGTCGACAGCCTCGTCGACGGCGTCCACTTCCGCCTCGGCGAGCTCACCCCCCACGAGATCGGCCACCGCGCGCTCGCGTCGGCGCTGTCGGACCTGGCGGCGATGGCGGCCCGGCCCGGCGAGGCGTACCTGGCGGTGACCCTGCCGGCGGGCTTCGGTCTGCGCGAGGGACTCGACCTGATCGCGGGCGCGGCCGCCGTCGCCGAAAGCCACGGGGTCGCGCTGTGCGGCGGCGACGTGTCGCATCCCGCACGCTCACCATCGCGGTCACCGTCGTCGGCTGGGCGCAGGACCCCGGGCGGCTGGTCGGCCGCGACGGGGCGCGCCCGGGGACCTGGTCGCCGTCACCGGCCCGCTGGGCGGGGCCGGCGCGGGGCTCGCTCTGCTCGAGGGCCGGGTCGACCGCGAGGCCCTCGCCCCCGGCGAGGCGGTCGAGCTGCACCGCCGCTACGCGCGTCCCGAGCCGCTGCTGCGGGCCGGCGAGACGCTCGGTGAGCTGGGGGCGAGCGCGCTCATCGACATCTCGGACGGGATCGCCACCGACGCTCGTCACCTCGCGTGCCGCAGCGGCGTGGTGATCGCGCTGCAGGCTGCGAGGCTGCCCCGCGATGCGGGGGTCGACGCCGTCGCGGCCGCGCTTGGCGTCCGGCCCGGCGTGTTCGCGGCGACCGCCGGCGAGGACTACGAGCTGTGCGCGTGCGTGCCGGCCGCGTCGCGCGCGTCGCTCGAGCGCGAGTGGGATGCGCGGGGCCTCGCGCCGCTCGCCTGGATCGGCGAGGTGCACGAGGCATCGGATCCGGACTCACCCACCCCGGCCTGGAGTTCACCGACACCGCCGGTGAGCTCTCAGGCTGGAGCATGGGGGTGAGTGACTAGTGAGGCCCGCGCAGGGTGTCGAGTCGACCATGCCCCGCCAGGATCCGGCGCAGGATCGCGTCGGCCACGGCGTGCGTGTCGACCCGGTACTCGCCGCGGTCGATGAGCTGTTGGAGTTCGTTCATTCGCATCTCGCTGTTGCGTCCTTGCGATGTCGAGATCGGACCGATCACGCTGTCTGTGTCGGCACGCGGCGGGGCGGTCTGGACGGACCCCGGCACCAGTGGACGAACGTCCTGCCCGCGGTCGCGGGCGGCTCGACGGATGGTCGTGCGGTCCTCGGACCGGGCGACCCCGGCCGGCTCATCGGCCGAGCGCTGGCCCGTTGGGAACGACGCGGCGCAGCCGCGCGTACACGATGTAGCGCTGGGCGGCACTGTAGATCGGGTTGCAGGCCGACGGACGAGCTGGTCGTAGCCGACGTCCCGGACGACCGCGACGTCGGTGGGCAGCACGATCTGGTGGCGGGTGACGGCGTAGGTGAAGACGCCGTAGGGCATCGTCACGACGATCCGGTCGCCCGGTCGCAGGTCGTTGATGAAGCGGAACGGCGCGAGATAGGTCGTGCGGTGGCCGGCGATCCCGACCGTCTGCCCCATCCCGGGCAGCGCCGTCGTCGGGTAGTGCCCGGGGCCGGACTCCAGATCGCCCTCGTCGGTCCCCTGGATGACGTTGTAGGCGTTCCCGAGCCGGGGGATGTCGACCCGGCCGATCGCGTCGCCGTTGTGGAATGCGGGCGAGATCCTCGCGCGCGAGATAGGCGATCCGCTGGCGGCTCACCTTGATCGTGCGCAGCGTCCTCGTCTCCGAGCGCGTGAGCGGCGCCGAGGTGTAGCTGAGGAAGCGGCGGTTGACGTTCGCGCTGCGCAGCAGCGCGATCGCGGCGGTGACCGGCTCCTGCCAGATGAGCGTGACCCCGCCGTCGATCAGCAGCAGTAGGCCGGAGAGGATGAGGATCGATGAGATGTCGCGCAGGACTCGGCGCATCGGTCCCTGGATGTTCGCACGGTCGTCAGCGCCGCAGCGCCGACTTCGTGCCGCCGAGCGACCCCGGGCCCGCGTAGCCGAGCGGGCCGCGCACGGTGATCGGCGCGGGCGCCGGCGCTGGCCGGCGCGCCTCGGCGACGATCAGCACGACCGCGGTGACCAGGCAGCCGAGCGCGAGCGCCCACTCGACGGCGGCCACCCAGGAGACGACATGCCCGGCGAGCAGCAGCACCGCCTCGTACCCGAGCTGGCCGGCGCCGAAGCCGAGCCCCTGGGCGTAGAAGACGACGACCGCGGCCGTCGGGATCACGCCGAGCGACAGCATCAGCGCTCGCGTCCAGGCGCCGCCCGGGACGCGCAGCTCGGTGTTGACGCCCCAGATCCAGAGGTGCAGAGCGGGCACGAGCAGGGCGGCGGCGAACGGGTTCTCGTACCAGAGCACGAGCGCGACCGCGACGAGCACCAGGCCCATCGCCACCGCGGTGCCGTCGTCGGGGCGGTCGGGCCCGCGGCGCGGGACACGAACCCCGCCGGCCGCGCCGGCCGGGCGCCGCTCGCGTCCCGCGCGGGTGTCGTGCATCGCGCTCACCCAGACGAACACCGCGTGGGTGAGCACGCCCGAGCCGAGGCCGGCGAGCAGCGCCACCGCCATCACCGCGATCGCGCCGCCCGAGAGCGGGACCGCGCCCGGCCCGGCCGGGCCCGGCGGCGAGGGCAGCCCGCCGAGCGCCGAGCCGATCACGAGCACGACGCCGGCGCAGATGAACGGCACCGCCGCCGCGACGATCGCGACGATCGCCGGGACGACCGGGTAGCGCCGCCGCCGCGCCCGCGCGAGGCCGTCGATCAGGACGAGCAGGACCGGCACGATCATCGCGAGCACGAACAGCGAGATCGCCCAGCTCGGGACGATCTCTGAGTCGAACAGGACGTCGGAGGTCGGGGCGCCGACGGCGCGCCCGGAATCGAGCGCGGTGATCGCCGCCAGGACGCCCTGCCCGATCGGTCCGAGCGCGCCCGCCCCGAGCGCCGGCGCCGAGGCGCTGGGCCCGCGCTCGCCCGAGAGCGACAGCTCGACCGCGGGGAGCCCCTGGGCGACGAACGGGCCCTGCTCGGAGACGGTGAGCGGGAACGCGAGATGCGCGAGCTGGCTGAACACGTGCGGCGGCGCGGCATGCACGCCGCTCTGGCCCGACAGCGCCGCCGACAGCGTGTTGCGCAGCCGCGGCGGCGCGATCGAGGAGCTCGAGCCCCAGGACACGAGCAGCGGGTTGGCGCGGTGCACGGAGGCGACGTCGCCGAGCACGATCACCGCGTCGACCGGCCGCGGGAGCCGCTGCGCGAGCCGCAGCGCGCCGGCCGACCCCTGCGCGCCGCTCACCGATGCGAGCACGATCTGCCGGTCGAGCGCCTGGCCGCCGAGCACGCGACCGAGCTCCAGCAGCATCGCGGACCCGGACATGCCGGCCACCCCGGGCTCGTCGCGCGGGGCGATGACGGCGACCGAGCCGGCGCCGGTCGCGGCCCCGGCCCGGGTCGCGACGACGTTCTCCAGCACGCGCTGGCCGTGCACGGTCTCGCCCGCGAACTGGTCGGTCGACACCGAGAAGCCGCTGCGGGTGAGCGAGCCCGCGACCCGGTCGGCGAGATGCCGGTCGCTCCACGACCCGGCGGTGCGGTTCGGGTACCTGTCTGCGAGCCCGCGCATCATCGAGTTGACCGCCGTCCCGTCGAACGCGAACGGGGACAGCCGCGAGTGCAACCCGGACGGCTGAGAGCGGTGAGCGAGAACGCGAGCACGAGCAACGCCAGCGCCGGGATGACCAGGCTCATCCGGTAGATACGGCCGTCCAACATCGAGGCCATGCTATTGCTCCCGCCCACCCACGACCGGGGCCAGGGGGCCGGGCACGTGTACGAAGCCGCACGCTGCGCAACTAGCCTGCTCATCAGAGGTTCGATGGACGACCGCGCCGCGCGCATCCTGCTGGTCGACGACGAGCAGTCGATCCAGACGCTGCTCTCCTATCCGCTGCGCAAGGAGGGCTACGAGGTCGTGCAGGCGAGCGACGGCCGCGAGGCGCTCGAGCGCTTCGACGAGATGGAGTTCGACCTCGTCGTGCTCGACCTGATGCTTCCCAGGATCGACGGCCTCGAGGTCTGCCGGCGCCTGCGGGGCAAGAGCGCGGTCCCGATCATCATGCTCACCGCCAAGTCCGAGGAGATCGACAAGGTCGTCGGGCTGGAGATCGGCGCCGACGACTACATCACCAAGCCGTTCTCGCTGCGCGAGTTCTCCAGCCGCATCAAGGCGGCGCTGCGGCGCGCGGAGCTGTCGCGGCCAGAGCAGACCGACCCCGACGAGGCGCCGCTGTGCGTCCACGAGCTGCGGATCGACTTCCCCAAGCGCCTGGTCAGGGTCGCCGAGCGGGAGGCCCCGCTCACGTACGTCGAGTTCGAGATCCTGTCGGCGCTCGCGCGGTCGCCGGGACGGGTGTTCACGCGCGACATGCTGCTGGCGCGGATCTGGGGGGACTCGGCCTATCGTGACCCGCGCACGATCGATGTCCACATCCGCCACCTGCGAGAGAAGCTCGAGTCCGATCCGAAGCAGCCGGAGTATCTGTTCACCGTGCGCGGCGTCGGCTACCGGTTCCGGGACACCGATTCCTGACCGGGCGGGGCCAGGTGGCCGGGGCGGTTGAGCCGGCGCGCGGACGCCGACCGCGCCGGCCCCCGCTGTCGCTGTCGGGCAAGTTGTCGCTCGTCTTCTTCTCGATCCCGCTGCTGGCGATCGCGGCGCTCTACCTGTACGTCGCGCCCGGCCTGCAGACCCGGCTGATCGACTCCAAGCTCACCGAGCTGCAGCACGCCGCCACCGCGCGCACGGCGCAGCTGCGCGCGTCGGTCGGCAGCTCGACGCCGCTGCCCCGGGTGCGGCGGATGGTGTCGGCGATCGCCGCCTCGACGAGCAACCGCGTGATGCTGCTGTCGGTCAACGAGGTGGACGGCCGGCCGCAGCTGGTCACCCAGATGGACTCGATGGCCGGGATGCACGCCGGCAGCCACGGCGGCCTGAGCTCGCCCGCGGCGATGGCGCTCGCGCTGCGCGCGGTGCGCACCCGCAAGGTGGTGACGGGCACGGTCGGGGCGGGCGGAGCGGAGGTCGCGGAGGCCGTCGACCCGGTGCAGATCCGCGGGCGCGTCGTGGCCGCGATCGTGTTCACCACCCCGGTCGCCGACGTGCTGCGGACGGTCACCACCGTCCGCACCCAGATCCTGATCGCCGGCGGGCTGGCGCTTCTGCTCGCGCTGCTCGCCGGGATGGCGGTCGCCGGGGCGCTCGCACGCCGCGTGCGACGGCTCGAGCGGGCCGCCCGGCAGGTCGCGGCCGGCCGCTTCGGCGATCCGATCCCGGTCGACTCGGCCGACGAGCTCGGGCAGTTGGCGGCCGCGTTCAACGAGATGCAGTCCCAGCTGCTCGCGATGGAGAACGCGCGCGAGCGGTTCATCGCGACCGCCTCGCACGAGCTGCGCACCCCGATCTTCTCGGTCGGCGGCTTTCTCGAGCTGCTCGAGGACGAGGACCTCGACGCCGAGACGCGGCGGCGCTTCCTCGATCAGATCCGCGACCAGGTGCGGCGCCTGGGCAAGCTGTCGGTCGACCTGCTCGACCTCTCGCGCCTGGAGGCCGGATCGCTGGAGCTGCGCCCCGAGGAGGTCGACCTCGGCGAGCTCGCGGGCTCGGTCGCCGGCGAGTTCGAGCCGACGATCGCGCTGCGCGAGGCCCGCCTGGAGCTGCAGCTGCCCGGGGGCCTGGAGGCGACCTGCGACCCGGTGCGAGTGGCGCAGATCGTCCGCATCCTGATCGACAACGCGCTCACCCACACCCCGGCGGGCACGCTCGTGACCGTGCGCGCCGCGCGGGCCGACGGCGCGATCGAGATCGCGGTCGCCGACGACGGCGAGGGCATGGAGCCGGGCGTCGCCGAGCGGATCTTCGAGCCGTTCTACACCGGGGGCGACGGCACGCCGGGCTCGGGCCTCGGCCTGGCGATCGCCTCCGAGCTCGCCGGCCGCATGCGCGGGCGCCTGTCGGTGGCCGCGGACCGGTCGCGGGGCACGACGTTCACGCTCGAGCTGCCGGCGACCGGCTGAGCCGATCAGGTGGTCGTGCGGGGGTGCTGCCACACCCGCACGGACGCCACCCGGAGGCGCGCCGGGGTGACGTCCGGCGGCGAGATCACGTTCGAGAGGCCCAGGTTGAGGATCAGGTACATCGGCCGGGCGGTCACGCCGCGCCGCACGGTCCCGACGACCCGGCCGTCGTACAGGAACGTGATCCGCCCCGGCTCCCAGTCGGCCGCGACCGTGTGCCAGCCCGGGCGCCAGCGCCGGGTGACGCAGCCGCCCGCGCGGCCGCCCGCGTAGTGGAAGTGGTAGCAGGCCTCCCCATCGAGCCCCTCGAGGACGTCGATCTCCCCGTCCTTGGGCCAGTTCGCGCCGTCCGCCCACACCGCCGGCCAGTCGGTGGTCCGGCCGGCGGGCGCCGACAGCTCGACGCGGGCCTGGATCAGGCCGTAGGTGAAGGAGAACCTGCCCCGGGTGCTGACCAGGCCGGACGCGTAGGGGTGCAGCGCGCCGCCGCACCTCTCCGGCCTGGCGACCGCGGTGATCGTCAGGCCGTCGTGCACGCGCACCTGACGCGGGTCCTCGCACTCCTGCTCATCGGAGGCCGGGCCGACGGTGAGTCCCGAGCCGAACCAGCCGGTGCTCCACTTGGAGCGGTCGAGGCGGCGCCCGGCGAAATCGTCGGCGAACACGGGTCGCCAGCGACCGGACACTCCGAGCGGCCCCGCCGCCGGGTCCGCTCGCGCCGCCGGGTCCGGCTCGCGCCGCCGTCTCGGCTCGCGCCGATCGTGCGGCAGCGGGGACGAACCCACCGGCTGATGTCGCCATACCTGCGATTGGCGGCGTTGGCGAGCGGCGGTAGCCGGTAGGCCCGCTCGATCGAGCCGAGCATGCCGTAGTGGTCCCCCCGGCGTCGAGACCCGGCCGACCCCCTTGTCGGCCCGGCTGACGATGAACGTGGGGATGCAGTGGCGGCCGACCGCCGCGATCTGGACGGGATGCGTGCAGATCCCCGCGGGTTCGCCTCACCCTCGTCCTCGTCATAGGTGACGATCACCGTGCCGCCGTGGGCATACCAGGACGTCTTCTGCACTGCGCCGATCAGGCCCCTCAGGTAGTGGTCGCCCTGACCGATGCTGCCGTTGTGCGGTCGTCCCGGAGGTTGGGCGTCAGCCACACGAAATCGGGCGGCCTGGCCGCGTCCAGCGCACCGATCACCTGAGAGTCGCCCGGTGACCGCGTCCTCAGCCCGGCCTCGGCGCACGCCCGACGGTCGGCCTGCCAGGTCGTCATGTAGGCCCACGGCTCGTGGTTGACGTCCCCCAGCCCGCTCTGGGCGTTGGCGATCGAGCAGCCGCCACCGCGCAGATCCTCGGCGTACCAGCGCGCGGGGATCCCGGCCGCGGCGAGCTGCACGCCGAGGTTCGCTCCCCGGTAGTCGCAGGAGCTGCCCCCCGGATAGGACGGCGTGCAGTCGCCGTTCCCGGCCCGGTGGTTGTCCTGGCCGGAGACCAGAGCGACGTAGTTCGGCGCGGACGGGTGATCGACGCCGGTCCAGTTGGTGAGCGTGATGTACCGCCGGGCGAGCGAGTTCTGAAACGGCGCCGCCCGGTTGCCGATGATCGCGCCCGCGCCGTGGTTCTCCATCACGATCACCATGATGTGCGGCCGCGCGGGCCGGGCGGCGGCGGGCGCCGCCCGACCATGCCTGACGCGACCAGCGCCGCCCCGACCATGCCCAACGCGACCAGCGCCGCCAAGCGACTAAGCCACCGCATGGGCGAGATGCTAACCGCGGCGCCGCCGCGTCCGCCACTCGCCCCCGGTCAGGGCCGCCAGTCGGCGAGCAGCCGCAACCACATCTCGCCGCGGGTGGGGAACGCGGGGATGGCGTGCGCGAGCCGGCGCAACGGCACCTCGCCGACGACCGCGATCGTCGCGGCCTGCAGCGACTCGGCGATCTCGGGCCCGACGAGGGTCGCCCCGACGATCACCTCGCGGTCCTCGTCGACGACGATCCGCGCGCCGCTGCGCCCGCCCCTGCCGATGAAGCTCGCGCCGGGGGTGGCGCCGGGGTCGCCGTCGACCGCCCGGGCACGGATGCCCGCCTCCAGCGCGCGGCGCAGGGTGTGGCCGACCGAGGCGACCTGCGGCTCGGTGAACACGACCTGCGGGCGTGAGCGGCCCGTCCCAGTCGGCGCTCGCCTTGCGGTTCATGATCGTGGCGGCGGCGATCGCCGCCTGGTACTTGCCGGCGTGGGTGAGCAGCGCCCGGCCGTTGACGTCCCCGATGGCGTACAGCCAGTCGTCGTGGTCGGGACGCGCATGCGCGAGTCGACGCGGATCGTCTCGCCGGGCTGCAGGTCGACGGTCTCCAGTCCGAGGTCGCCGGTGTGCGGGCGGCGCCCGAGGCACACCAGCAGCTCGTCGCCGGCGAGCTCGTCGCCGGTCTGCAGCGTCGAGCGGAACTCGCCCCCGTCACGCCGCGCCGCCTCGGTCGCGCTCACCCCGGTGCGGACGTCCGACGCCCTGCTCGCGCAGCGCCTCGGCGAGAGCTCGCCGGCGAACGGCTCGTCGCTCGGCAGCAGGCCGGCCATCGCCTCGACGAGCGTCACCGGGCGCCGAGCGAGACCACGCCTGCGCCATCTCGCAGCCGACCGCGCCGCCGCCGAGCACGATCAGTCGACCCGGGACGCGCTTGGCGGTGGTCGCCTCGCGGTTGGTCCACGGCGCGATCTCGCGCAGCCCCGGCACCGGCGGGATCGCGGCGCCCGATCCGACCGCGACGATCACCGCCCGCCGCGCGCAGCGTCTCGGTGGAGCGTCGCCGCGCTCGACCGCGATCGGCGCGGGCCGTCGAGCCGCGCCGTGGCCGCGGTAGAGCGTGATGCCGCGGTCCTCGAGCCACGGCAGCTGACCGGCGTCGTCGAGGTCGTGGATCACCTGGTCGCGCCGGCTGAGGACTGGCGGCGTCGAGCTCCCCGGTAGGCTCGCACGCCGGGTACGCGGCGGTCCTCGGCGAGCAGCTCGCCCGGCCGCAGCAATGCCTTGGAGGGCATGCAGGCCCAGTACGCGCACTCGCCGCCGACGAGCTCGCGCTCGACCAGCGCGACGTCGAGGCCCTCGCCCGCGAGCAGCCCGCGCCGACCTCGCCGGCCGGCCCGGCACCGAGCACGATCACGTCGTGCTCGCTCATGGGTGAACCGGGCGCCGTCGCGGCGGGCGGTCAGGAGACTTCGCGCAGCGGCCCGTCTCGACCTCGTAGACGAAGCCCCGGATCGAGTCCTTGTTCGGCAGGAACGGCGAGGCCTTGATCCGCGCGATCGATTGGCGCACGTCGCGGTCGAGATCGGAGAACGCTTCGGCGGCCCACGGCGGCCTGATACCCGTGTCGTGCTCGATCGACGCCTGGAACTCGTCGTCGTGGAAGGTGAGCATCCCGCAGTCGGTGTGGTGGATGAGGACGATCTCCTCGGTGCCGAGCAGCCGCTGGGAGATCGCCAGCGAGCGGATCGCGTCGTCGGTGACCACGCCGCCGGCGTTGCGGATCACGTGGGCGTCGCCCTCGCGCAGGCCGAGCGCGCCGTAGACGTTCAGCCGGGCGTCCATGCAGGCGACGATCGCGACCTTGCGCGCGGGCGGTGGCTTCAGGTCGCGGCGGTCGAACGATCGGGCGTAGTCGGCTCGTTGTTGGCGAGCAGGTCGTCGGTGTTGCTCACGGGTGCGCTCCTTGGGCTCGGGATGAGGCGAGGCTCGGGCGACCGCAACCCAAAGTCAAGTGGGTTTATCGAAGCGATTGGGGCGGAGCGGTTATCGTGGACCCGGATGGCTGACGACACGCGCCTCGTCCTGGTCTCCAACCGGGGGCCGGTGACCTTCCAGGAAGGCGGGGAGGTCAAGCGCGGCACCGGCGGCCTGGTGACGGCCCTGATGGGGCTGGCCTCGCACCGGCCCGTGACCTGGGTCGCCTCGGCGATGTCCGATGAGGACGTCCACGCGTCCGAGCGTGCCGGCGGGCGGCCGTTCCCGGTCAAGACGCCCGAGGGCGACAGCGAGTACCTGGTCAAGCTGGTGGCCTCCGATCCGGTGGCCTACGAGGGCTTCTACAACATCGTCGCCAACCCGATGCTGTGGTTCATCCAGCATTACCTGTGGGACCTGTCCAACGCGCCGGACATCCGCCGCAACGAGACCGAGGCGTTCGAGTTCGGCTACAACGCCGTCAACGAGGACCTCGCCCGCGCGATGCTCGAGGAGGTCGCCGAGATCGAGAAGCCGGTGGTGATGGTCCACGACTACCACCTCTACACGTTCCGGGCATGATCCGCCGCGCGCGCCCGGACGCGTTCCTGCATCACTTCGTCCACATCCCCTGGAGCCAGTCGGATTCCTGGCGGGTGTTGCCCTCCGAGATCCGCCGGCAGCTCTACGAGGGGATCCTCGCCAACGACATCATCGGCTTCCACACGCGCTCCTACCGGCGCAACTTCCTGCAGTGCTGCGAGGACCTGATCGGGCTGGAGGTCGACCACCACGGCGGGGTCGTCAGGGTCGGCGATCGCGAGGTGTGGGTCCGCGCCTACCCGCTGCCGATCGACTCGACCGCGATCCAGGCCGTGGCGCGCCGCCCGCGGGTGCGCGAGTTCGAGGGCGAGCTGCTGCGCCGCCGCCGGGACCACCTGATCCTGCGCGTCGACCGCGCCGACCTGTCCAAGAACGTGCTGCGCGGGTTCAGCGCCTTCGACACGTTCCTGGAGCAGCACCCGAGTTCCGCGAGCGGGTGACGTTCATCGCCCAGCTGATGCCGTCGCGGACCGACGTCGCCGAGTACGCCGAGTACCTGGAGCGGATCGAGGCCGTGGTCGCGGTCGTCAACCACCGCCACGGCTCGCCCGACTGGATGCCGATCCAGCTCAAGCTCCGCGACGATCTCGAGGAGGCGGTCGCCTCCTACAAGCACTACGACGTGCTGATGGTCAACGCGATGTTCGACGGGATGAACCTGGTGGCCAAGGAGGGGCCGATGGTCAACGAGCGCGCCGGCGTCTCGATCCTCTCGGAGAACACCGGCGCCCACGAGGAGCTCGGCGAGTACGCGCTGTCGGTCAACCCGTTCGACATCCAGGAGCTCGCCGACTCGATCCACGCCGCGCTGACGATGTCCTACGAGGAGCGCCAGCGTCGGCACGAGGGGCTGGTCTCGATCGTCACCGCCCGCGATCCGGGCGACTGGATCGACGATCAGCTCGCCGACATCCACGCCAAGGGGCGGATCCCGGCCTGAGGCGCGGAGCGGCGCGCGCGGTCAGCTGAGCGTGCGGCCGTCGGCGAGACGCTCGATGTAGTCGGCGATCCGTCGGGCGCGCCGCGTCCGGTCGGTGACGTGGTGCAGGCGGTAGAGGAACGCGTAGCGGTCTGAGCCGGTGAGCGTGGCGAAGAACGCCCCGGCGGCCGGGTGCGCGTCGAGCGCGGCGCGCAGGTCGTCGGGGACCGTGATCGTCGACGCGGGCGCGTAGGCGGCGTCCCAGCGGCCGTCCGCCTTGGCGGCCTCGACCTCGGCGAGGCCGCGCGGCCGCATCCGGCCGGCGGCGGTGAGCCGCTCGATGTGCTCTCGGTTGACCTGGGACCACTCGAGCGCCGCCGCCGCGGCGTGAAGCGGCGCAGCGTGAACTGCTCGTCCAGCCCGCGGATCTGGCCGTCGATCCAACCGAAGCAGAGCGCGACGTCGAGCGCCTGCGCGTGCGTGATCGAAGATACGACCCCACCCGCCCCACCCCGCTTGCCGAGCTTCAGCCAGACCTCGGTCGCGCCGTCGTGGTCCTGCAGCCACGCCTCCCACTCCGCCTCGCTTGCGGGCTGCAGGATCGCCGACTCGGGCACGGGCGCGGGGCTCATCGCGAGCAGACTACGCGGCCGGTCTCAGGCTCGCGCCGGCGCGATCGGGATGAAGGTCAGAACATCGAAGAGCCGTGCAGAACCGTACTTTCTACCGAGAGCGCGGGGCCGCGGGCCTGCTGTACTTCTGGTTGTGCGCACCGCCCCGAGAACCCGTCACTACCTCTCCCCGGGCGCGCTCATCCTGTGCCGACCCGTGCTCGCCTTCGACTACGCACGCGAGGCGTACATCCTGCGCGGGATCGGCAACCGCGTCGGTCCGGTGCTGCGCGAGAACCGCCGCCGCGGGTCTTCTGGGACCGTCCGCTACCGGGGCCGGAGCGCCGGGCCGAGGGGTCGCGGCGCCGGCCGGCCGCCGTCGACAGCAAACGCTCGGAGCGCCGCGGAGCCGCGGCGGCCAGGTCGCCCGCGAGCGGTGGATCGGTGCGCCGTCCCACGCCCGTCGGCCAGACGCGCTCGAAGGCCAGCCGCCGGTCGCGCTCCAAGCGGCCGCCCCGCTGACGCACGCGGGTCCGCCAGCTGAGGCCCGGACCACCCGCTATAGTCGCCGCGGCCCGGAGACCGATCCGGGCGATCCGATCGCCATGGCCTCCGACACCCGCCTCTACGACCTGATGATCGTCATCTCCACGACCGTGGAGGACGACCGCGCCGCCAAGATGCTCACCGACGCGAGGCGCAGATCGAGAACGGCGGCGGCGCGATGGAGCGCAACGACGACTGGCACGCCCGGCCGCTCGCCTACGAGATCGACCACCAGGCCGAGGGCCACTACCACCTGCTCCAGTTCACCTGCGCGGACCCGTCGCTGCTGGAGTCGCTGTCGTACAACCTGCGCATCGACGACGCGGTGCTGCGCACCGCATCATCCGCAACGTGCCCGGCACCCCGCCGGTCCCGGACGCCCCCCCGGTTGCCTCGCGCGAGGCAGCGTCGGCGCCGGTCGAGGCCTGAGCCTCCCCCACAGGTCACGGCCCACCCACGCATCGTCACAGCCTCGTGCCGATTGCGTCACGACTTTGCGGATTTTCCGGGGAGCGCCCGGGCTGCCGTCTGCCCGCCCATAGACTCGATCACGAGCTCTCAAACGTCACGAAAGGAGCCATCGAGATGGCTGGAGGCAACATCAACCGGGTGATCATCACTGGCAACCTGACCCGCGATCCGGAGACGCGGTCGCTGCCGAGCGGCACGTCGCTGTGCTCGCTGCGCGTCGCCTGCAACGGCCGGCGCCAGAACCGCGACACCCAGCAGTGGGAGGACATGCCCAACTACTTCGACGTCACGGTGTGGGGCGCGCAGGGCGAGAACTGCGCCCGGTACCTGTCCAAGGGCCGCGGCGTGGCCGTCGACGGGCGGCTGCAGTGGCGCGAATGGACCGATCAGCAGGGCAACAAGCGCCAATCAGTTGATATCGTCGCGGAATCCGTGCAGTTCCTCGGCGGGCGTGACGACGCCGGCCCCGGCAGCGGGAACGGCTTCTCGAGCAGCGGGCGCGCCGCGGAGAGCGACGTCCCGATCGACACCGGCGACTTCGATCGTACCCCCGTGACCGCCGGATCCGACGACGACATCCCGTTCTAACTTCCGAACCTGAGCTAGGCTGGTCAACGTGGCAAAGCAACGCAGACGTCCGGTGCGCCGGCGCGATCGCAAGGGCGGCCCCTCCACGGGCCGTCGCAAGTCCTGTCCGTACTGCCGGGACAAGATCGAGCAGGTCGACTACAAGGACCTCTCGATGCTGCGCCGGATGATCTCCGACCGCGGCAAGATCCGCTCGCGTCGGATCACCGGGGCGTGCCGCCGCCACCAGAGCCAGGTCGCCCGCGCCGTCAAGCGCGCCCGCGAGCTGGCGCTGCTGCCGTACGTGGCGGAGGGCAGCGGCGATCACCGCGGTGGCCGTGGCGACCGCGATCGCGACCGCGACCGCTGAGCCCGACGAGGAGCGCACGCGTGCCGCAGGCCATCCTGATCGAGGACGTCGAGTCGCTGGGAGAGCGCGGGACGGTGGTCGACGTGTCGGCCGGCTACCTGCGCAACTTCCTTCTCCCCCGCAAGCTTGCCGAGCCGGCCACGTCGGCCTCGATCAAACAGGCGGAGCGCCGGCGCGAGCATGCCGAGAAGGCGGCGCGCGAGGCCGAGGAGAAGGCGCGTGAGAGCGCGTCGGTGCTCGGCCGCACGGTGCTGACGATCACCCAGCAGGCGGGCGACGACGGTCGCCTGTTCGGCTCGGTGACGACGCAGGACATCGCCGAGGCGATCCGCGAGGCGCGCGGGCTGCGCGTCGACCGGCGCCGCATCCACCTCGAGGAACCGATCAAGAACATCGGGACGTACATGGTCGTCGTCGAGGTCGTGGACGGGGTCACCGCCACGGTCAAGACGATCGTCACCGCCGGCTAGTTCCGGCGTCCGCAAATTCTGCGGCTCTTGACGGCGTCTGGACGCGCCTGAGGCCACCCGTGGGAATCGCCGATGCTCCAGCATCGACTCATCCCACGTGCGGCCTCAGCCACGCCCAGCCACTCGTCAATAGCTCGCAGAATTTCCGGACACCTCCACCAGGCGGAGCGGTCCTGCCCGACATCCGCGGGCGCGTCGCCGCGCACGCTCGACGCCGGCGGTCCGCGTGCCGCCGGCCGGTCCGCGTGCCGCCCGCGCCGCGACCGCCATGTGAGCGTTAACAAATCGGGATTGGCGGGTATGAGGGGTCCTGCGGTCGGACCACCGTCCCGCGCGTCTGCGCCGGACACGAGCAGAAGGAGAGAGGTTGCCTACCAACGGACAGCGCTTCCGGCGTGCGCGTGTGCTCGCGTCGGCTGGTGTGGCGGTCGCATCGTGCGCAGGTCTCACGATCGGCACGGGCGCCGCGCTTGCGGCGACGCCCCACCACAAGCACCACGGCCATCACGGCCACACACAGAAGACGCACAAGACGATGCACGTCAAGCCGCGGGTGACGTCGATCCCGTGGGGCACCGTCAACGTCGGCCCCAGCAGCGGCCAGAGTGTCAACCTGTACACGCTGCGCGGCGCCGGAGGGATGAAGGTCAAGATCTCCCAGTTCGGCGCGGACGTTCAGTCGATCCGCGTGCCGGACCACAGCGGGCGGCTCGTCAACGTCGCGCTCGGCTTCCCGACGCTGCAGGACTACGTCAAGGACTTCACCCAGGGCGCGACCCAGACGCCGTGGCCGATCGCCGGGGGATCGGGCGACACGTACTTCGGCGCGACGGTCGGCGAGTACGCCAACCGGATCGCCAAGGGCACGTTCCCGCTCAACGGCAAGACCTACACCCTGGACATCAACAACGGCGTCAACAGCCTGCACGGCGGCTACTACGGCTGGAACACGTACGTGTGGGCGGCCAAGCCGTCGGTGACGGCCCGAAAGGCGTCGCTGGCGCTGAGCTACAACTTCCCCGCCAACCAGGGCTGCCTGCCATCGCTGACTCCGGGATGCACCGGCTTCCCGACGGCCATCGACGCGACGGTCACGTACACCGTGACCAAGCACAACGCCCTGAAGATCGCCTACTCGGCGACGAACGAGTCCTCGTCGCTGTCGACGGTCATCAACCTCACCAACCACACGTACTTCAACCTCGGTGGCGAGGCGAGCGGCAACGTCTACAGCCAGGACCTGGCGATCAACGCCAAGCAGTATCAGCCGACGGATCCGACCCAGATCCCGGACTCGCCGTACTTCCTGAATGTCAAGGGGACGCCGTTCAACTTCCTCAACGGACACCCGATCGCGAAGTACCTCTACAACGGAAGAATGGGCGACGGCACCAGCGGCCCGATCCGCCAGTTGCAGTACGCGCACGGCTATGACCACAACTGGGTCCTCAACGGCCAGGGCAAGTCGCGTCTGGCCGCGGTCGCCGAGGACCCGGCGAACGGCATCACGCTGTGGGCCTACACCGACCAGCCGGGCGTCCAGGTCTACACGAGCAACTACCTCGTGGGCGACCTGGTCGGCACCAGCGGTCACATCTACCGCCAGGGTCAGGGGTTCACGCTGGAGACCCAGCACTATCCCGACAGCCCCAATCACCAGGGCAACGCGGCCTGGCCGTCGGTGGTCCTGCCGGCCGGTCAGACGTTCTCATCGACGACCGCCTACAGGTTCGGGGTCAGGGGCCCGAACTACGGCACCTCGGTGCACTTCAAGTAGTCCTCGAGCGCACCGCTCCCGGCCGGGCCGCCCCGCGGTCCGGCCGGTCGTGCGTCCGTGGCCGGGCGGTTCGGGAAACGTCCGCTCAGAGCGGGATGATCGACTGCTCGCCCATGAACGCGAACCTAGACTCATCCCCCGCGTGAGCGCCGTCGAGTACTCCTCCACCGTCGCCGACGGACGCCCCTCCGGATCCTCGGCGGCGCACATGGCGCTGCCGCCGCACAACCTCGACGCCGAGCGCTCGGTGCTCGGCGCGGTGCTGCTCGACGAGCGCCACCTGCACGGCCTGATCGTCGAGGAGCAGCTGCGGCCCGAGCACTTCTATCGCGAGCAGCACGGCGCGATCTTCGGCGCGATGCTCGAGCTCTACCGCGAGGACCACAAGATCGACTACCTCACGGTGGCCGAGCAGCTGCGCCAGAACAACAAGCTCGACGCGATCGGCGGCGTCGGCGCGGTCGACGAGCTCGCCGGCTACACCCCCGCCGCCGGCCACGCGCGCGAGTACGGCCAGATCGTCCACGAGCAGGCCCAGCTGCGCCAGCTGCTCACCGCCACCTACACCGTCCAGGCCTCGGTTCACGAGCGTCGCGCCGACGCCCGCGACCTGATCGAGCAGGCCGAGCGCCTCGTGCTCGAGATCACCACCGACGAGCGCCAGAAGAAGATCCGCTCGATCCGCGAGATCCTCGTCGAGGAGACCGACAAGCTGCACAAGCTCTCGATCTCCCGCACCCCACTCACCGGCACCCCCTCGGGATTCAAGGACATCGACGAGAAGACCGGCGGCTTCCAGCCCGGCAACCTGGTCGTGCTCGCCGCCCGTCCGTCGATGGGCAAGTCGGCGCTCGTCGCCAACATGGCGGAGAACGCGGCGCTCGGGGGCCGGGGCGTGGCGCTGTTCAGCCTCGAGATGTCCGAGTCCGAGCTCGCCCAGCGCTTCATCGCCTCGCAGGCGGGGATCCCCGGCGAGTCGCTGCGGCGCGGCAAGGTCGCCGACGCGCAGTGGCCGAAGATCGTCGAGGCGGCCGAGCGCCTGTCGCAGTCGCCGCTGTTCGTCGACGACTCCTCGGACACCGGCGTGCTGGAGATCCGCGCCAAGTGCCGGCGCCTGCACGCCCAGCTCGACGGCGGCCTCGGGCTGATCATCATCGACTACCTGCAGCTGATGCGCTCCGAGGGCCGGATCGAGAGCCGCGTGGAGGCCGTCGGGCAGATGAGCCGAGGCCTGAAGGGGCTCGCGCGCGAGCTCGGCGTGCCCGTGATCGCCCTCTCCCAGCTCTCGCGCGCCGTCGAGCAGCGCGCCCAGAACGACAAGAAGCCGGTGCTGTCGGACCTGCGCGAGTCCGGCGCGATCGAGCAGGATGCCGACCTCGTCATGTTCATCTACCGCGACGAGTACTACAACAAGGACTCCGAGCGGCCCGGCGAGGCGGACATCATCATCGCCAAGCACCGCAACGGCCCGATCGGCGAGGTCGTGCTCACCTTCAACCACACCTTCCCCAAGTTCATGAGCTACGCCAGGGACCGGTTCCAGTGAGCGACTGCCAGTTCGGGATCTGCGACGGCTCGGGGTTCGTCTACGACCTGGCGACGAACACCGCCAGCGACTGTCGCTGCCGTGCCCAGCGGATCTCGCGCGCCAAGTCCAACGCGCTCTCGGCGGCGATCCCGCGCCGCTACCGCGACGTCTCCTTCGAGCGGCCGCCGGTCACCGACATCGACCCGAGCGTGGTCCGGATCGTGCGCGGCTACGCCGACCGGGTCGACGACCACCTGACCGCCGGCCGCGGCCTGTGGCTGATGGGCCCGCAGGGCACCGGTAAGACGACGCTCGCGATGCTCGTCTCCAAGGCGGCGCTCGCCGCCGGTCACACCGTCGCTATCTACCCGCTGCCCCGGCTGCTGTACACGATCCGCGAGAGCTTCGGGAGGGCCGCTCGCACATGGAGCTGATCGATCGCCTGGCGGCCGTCGACCTGCTGCACATCGACGACATCGGCGCCGAGCAGACGACCCCGTGGGTCCTGGAGGAGCTCTACTCGATCGTCAACGCGCGCTACGAGGAGCAGCGCTCGATGCTGATCACGACGAACATCATGGATCGCGACGATCTGTGCGAGCAGATCACGCCGCGCACCGTCTCGCGGCTCACCGAGATGTGCGACGAGCTGCCGCTGCTCGGCCACGACCATCGGATGGACCTGCGCAGCGCGTAGTGGCCTGCGCCGACTCGCGGAGCGAGTACCTCGACCTCGGTCCGCTCCAGACCCGGATCGAGCCGATTCGGCGCACGGAGGTTTGCGAGTGGACGCTTGTGGCTATGAACGCGTGCATGGCCGACCGCCACCGCCGACCCGCCGCGCTGCGGACGCTCGTCGCCCTGGTCGCCGCGCTGCTCGCGGTCGCCGGCGTCGCGAGCGCCGCGCGGGCGGCCCGCATCCCCGCCGCGCACCCGACCGCCACCGGCAGCGGCGGGTCGGTCGCCTCGATGGACGCGAGCGCGAGCCGGGCGGGCATCGACGTGCTCAAGCACGGCGGCAACGCGGTCGACGCGACCGTCGCCACCGCCGGCGCGCTCGGGGTGACGGTGCCGTTCGTGGCGGGTCCGGGCGGCGGCGGCTTCATGGTCATCTACGACGCGCGCGACACACACCGTGACGACCATCGACGGGCGCGAGACGTGCCCGGCGTCGTGCACCAGGACGCTGTTCCTCGACCCCAAGACGCACAAGCCGATGGACTACGTGGCCGCCTCCGACCAGCCCCTGTCGACCGGCGTGCCGTCGATGGTGGCCGCATGGGCGCTCGCGGTCAAGCGGTTCGGGCGCCGCAGCCTCGGCGCCGATCTGCGCCCCGCGATCGGGCTCGCCGACCACGGCTTCGCGGTCAATCGCGACTTCCGCCAGCTGACGAAGGCGGGCATCCAGACGCTCCGCGCCTACCCGGCCAGCCGGGCGCTGCTGCTCACCGCCCGGGGCAATCCGCTGCCGCTCGGGCACGTGCTGCGCAACCCCGACCTCGCTCACACCTACCGGGAGCTGGCCGCCCACGGCCCGGCCTACCTGTACGGCGGGCCGCTGGGCCAGGCGGTCGTGAGCGCGATCGACGACCCCGTGCTCATGCCGGGCGAGAAGGTCGTCACCACGCCGGCTCGCATGACGCTGACGGACCTGCGGGCCTACCGCGCCCGCGTGCGGCCCCCGACCCGGGTCACCTACCGCGGCCTGAAGGTCGACGGGATGGGCCCGCCGTCGAGCAGCGGCACGACGATCGGCGAGGCGCTGAACATCCTCGGCGGCTTCCCGCTCGCCGGTGAGCCGCGGGCGAAGGCGCTCTATCAGTACATCGAGGCCTCGCGCCTGGCCTACGCCGATCGTGACCGCTACCTCGGCGATCCACGCTTCAGCAAGGTACCGGTCGCCCAGCTGCTCAGCCGCTCGTTCGCCTCCGCGCGCCGCTGCCTGATCACCGGCACCGCGCTCACCTCGCCGCTCGCGCCCGGCAACCCGTTCGCACGGTTGACGGGCTGCAAGGTCGCGCACAAGCCCTCCGTGCTGGCGACGAGCGCCTCGCCGGAGGCGCACCACACGAACAACATCGTCGCGACCGACCGCTGGGGCGACGTCGTCGCGTTCACGAACACGATCAACTTCTTCGGCGGCAGCGGCGAGGCCGTGCCCGGCTACGGGTTCCTGCTCAACAACGAGCTCACCGACTTCGACTTCGCGCCGGTCAAGCACGGCGTCCCTGACCCGAACCTGCCCGGTCCCGGCAAGCAGCCGCGCTCGAGCATGGGCCCGATCATCGCGTTCGCCCACGGCCGGCCGGTGCTGTCGATCGGGGCCGCCGGCGGCTCGACGATCCCCGAGACGATCCTGCAGACGTTCGTCGACCACGTCGACTTCGGGATGAGCCTGCCCCAGGCGCTGGCGGCGCCCCGCATCGCACAGACGAACTCGCCGACGACGCTGGCCGAGCCGCGCTTCTACCACAGCGCCATGCGCCGGACGCTCCAGCGGCGCTACCGCGAGACGTTCAGCCTCGCGACCGGCCCGCTGCTGCCGCTCGACCACTATCCGGGCGACGCGACCGCGGTCCAGATCCTCGGCGGCGGCCGGGTGCAGTCGATCGCCGAGCCCTACCGGCTGTACGGCGGCTCGGCGTTCGTCGTCCATCCGGGCCGCTGACCCGACCATCCCGACCGGGTCAGTCGCGGCGTGAGCCGACCGCGAACGTCCGCCGGAACGGGAACGCGGTGCCGTAGGAGCGGCGCGGATAGGCGTCGCGCAGCAGCGCGCCGTACTCGGCGCTGAACCCGGCCCCGTCGTCGGCCGAGAGCGCCGCGAGCACCGGGCGCAGGCCGGTCCCGCGCACCCACTCGAGCACCGGGTCCTCGCCCTGCAGGACATGGATGTACTCGGTCTGCCAGACGTCGGCGTCGAGCCCGGCGTCACTGAGCAGGCGCAGGTACTCCAGCGGCGGCGCGGTCGACACCGGACCGCGCAGCACGCCCCCGAGGCGGTCGCGCCAGGGCGGGGACTCGGCGAGCTCGCGCATCAGCGCGTGCGAGGGCGCGTCGAAGTTCGCCGGGACCTGGAAGGCCAGCCAGCCGCCGGGGCTCAGCTCACCGGCCCAGCGGACGAGCAGCTCGCGATGCGTCGGGACCCACTGCAGCGCCGCGTTGGAGACGAGCACGTCGACCCCGTCGGCCGAGAAGTCCTCGGCCGACCCCACCGAGAACTCGACCGCGCCCCCGGCGGGCGCCCGCTCGATCATCTGCGCCGAGGGGTCGATCCCGCGCACGAGCGCCTCGGGCCAGCGCTCGGCGAGCGAGACGGTGAGCTCGCCCGACCCGCAGCCGAGGTCGACGACGTTCTCCGGCGTCGCGCAGTCGACGCGGGCGACCAGCTCGAAGAACGGCCGTCCCCGCTCCCCGGCGTAGCGCCCGTACTGGGTCGGGTCCCAGAGCATTGGACAACCCTACGCGGTCCGGGAGCGGCGCCCGGTCCGCGCCGGCGACGGCCTCGCCCCGCCGTACACTGAAAGCGTCATGCCGGGAATCGTGGTCGTCGGCGCCCAGTGGGGCGATGAAGGGAAGGGCAAGGTCACCGACATGCTCGCCGAGCGTGCCGATGCGGTCGTGCGCTTCCAGGGCGGCAACAACGCCGGCCACACGATCGTGCGCGGCGACGAGGTGTTCAAGCTGCACCTGATGCCGAGCGGGATCCTGTACCCCGACAAGCTCTGCGTGATCGGCAACGGGACCGTGATCGACCCGAAGGTGCTCACCGACGAGCTCGACGACCTGCGCCGGCGGCGGGTGGACACGCGCTCGCTGCGGATCTCCGCCAACGCGCACCTGATCATGCCGTATCACATGCTGCTCGACCACGCGGGCGAGGCGAAGCTCGGCAAGCTGCAGATCGGCACCACCCGGCGCGGGATCGGCCCCTGCTACGCCGACAAGGCGGCGCGGCTGGGGATCCGCGTCCAGGACCTGCTCGACGAGAAGATCCTCAAGAAGAAGATCGTGGCCGCGATCGACCCCAAGCGGCTGTCGCTGCGCCCGTACGCCAAGGATCCGTCGCTCGACCTGCAGTCGATGAGCGAGGAGTACCTCACCTACGGCCACGTGCTCGAGCCGTACATCGCCGACACCTCCAACCTGGTGCTCGACCGCCTGGACAACGGCGAGCTCGTCGTGTTCGAGGGCGCGCAGGGCGCCCTGCTCGACATCGACCACGGCACGTATCCGTTCGTCACCTCCTCCAACCCGGTGGCGGGCGCGGCGTGCACCGGCGCGGGCGTCGGGCCCAAGGACATCGACGAGGTGTGGGGCGTCGCCAAGGCGTATGCGACCCGCGTCGGCTCCGGGCCGTTCCCCACCGAGCTGCAGGACGAGCTCGGCGACCGCATCCGCGAGGCCGGCGGCGAGTTCGGCACCACGACCGGTCGCCCGCGGCGGGTCGGCTGGATCGACCTCGTCGCGCTGCGCTACGCGGCCCGGCTGAACTCGCTCACCGCGCTCGCGATCACCAAGCTCGACGTGCTCTCCGGCCTGGAGACGCTGCGGCTGTGCACGAGCTACCGCAGCGCCGAGGGCGCCGAGCTCACGCGCTTCCCGTTCCATCAGACGGTCCTGCACCACGCCTCGCCCGAGTACCACGACCTCCCCGGCTGGATCGAGGACATCTCGGCGGCGCGCTCGGAGGAGGACCTGCCCGAGGCGGCGCGCGACTACCTGCGCTTCATCTCCGACCACGTGGGCGTCCCGATCGTGCTCGTCGGCGTCGGCCCCGGCCGCGTCCAGGTGATCTGGACCGGCGCCGCGGAGGGCTCCGTGGTCCGCAGCGTCGCGGTCTGAGCCCGCCGGGCATCACACGGCACTCCTGGTGCCGTCCGATGCCCGGCGGGTCAGCGCCGGCGTGATGCCCAGCGGGTCAGCGCCAGTGCTCGAGCAGGTCCGCGGCGGCGACCTCGCGCACGACCCGGGCGGGGACGCCGATCACGACCGCGCGCGCCGGCACGTCCCGGGTGACCACGGCGCCCGCGGCGACGAACGCCTCCTCGCCGACCTCGAGGCCCGGGGTGAGGACCGCGCCGCCGCCGACGCGACAGGCGCGGCGCAGCACCGGTCCGCGCAGCCGCTCACCGGCCGGGTGGCGGTTCATCGTGTCGTCGTTGGTCGTCGTCACGCCCGGCCCGATGAACACGTCGTCCTCGACGAGGCCCTCCGCGGTGAGGTAGACGAGCGTCTGGATCGAGACGCGGTCGCCGACGTGGGTGGCGAAGTCGACGGTGGAGCCGCGGCCGATCACGGTGCGCTCGCCGATCACCGTCCGCTCCCGCACCTGGGCCTGGTCGCCGACGATCACGTGCGCGCCGAGGGCGGCACCCGCGTAGACGACCGCGCCGCAGCAGATCGTCGCGCCCGGGCCGACGGTGAGCGGATCCGGCCCCCCGGCCCCGGTCCCCGCGGCGGCCTCGGTCCCGCCCGCGGCCGCGCTCGAGCCGGCCCGCAGCCGCGGCCGCTTGCCGAGCACGGCGCCCGCCTCCACCACACAGCCCGAGGCGAGCTCGACGCCCCCATGGATGACCGCGCCGGGTTCCAGCACGACGTCCGCGGCGAGCCGCGCGTCGGGCGAGACGAAGGCGCCGCCCGCCACCGGCTCGGGTGGGCGGTCGTGGCTCTCGGCGGCGGTCACGGGGCTCAGTCTACGGTCGGCCGCGAGCGATCGCCGCCCCGTCAGCCGGCGAACGCCTCGAGCGCGGCGAGCACCCGCTCGCCGGCGTCGCCGTTTCCGTAGAGCTGCGGATGGGCCGCCGGCGCGGGCGCCGCGAGCGCCGCCCGGGCGGCGTGCGCATCGAGCCCGACGAGCGTGTTCCAGCCGGTCTGCACGGTCTCGGTCCACTCGGTCCGGTCGCGCATCGTGATGCACGGCACGCGCGCCAGGTAGGCCTCCTTCTGCAACCCGCCCGAGTCGGTGAGCGCCGCCCGCGCGTGGCAGAGCAGCGCGGTCAGCTCGAGGTAGCCGAGCGGCTCGCAGGTCGTCACCGACGGGCACGCCTCGAGTCGATCGCGCAGGCCGAACGTGTCCAGGCGCGCGGCGGTCCGCGGATGAAGCGCCAGCAGCACGGGCGCCCCGATGGTGCACAGCAGCTCCACCAGCTCCCCGAGCCGCGCGGCGGTGTCGACGTTCGCGGCGCGGTGCGCGGTGGCGAGCAGGTACTCGCCCGGCTCCATCCCCCGCGCCCGCACGAGGTCCACGCGCTCGGAGGCGCGCGGCTGGACCGCGAGCGCCACGTCGACCATCACGTCGCCGACGACCTCCACGCGCCCGGGCGGGTCGGATCCCCTCCCGTGCCAGGTTCGCGGCGGCGCTCGCGGACGAGCAGAGCAAAAGCGCGGACGCGTGGTCGCAGAGCACGCGGTTGAGCTCCTCGGGCATCGTCATGTCGTAGGAGCGCATCCCCGCCTCGACGTGGGCGACCGGCACGCCGCACTGGGCGCCGCAGAGCGCGCCGGCGAGCGTCGAGTTCGTGTCGCCATAGACGATCGCCAGGTCGGGCGCGACGTCGCGCAGCACCGGCTCGAGCGCCTCGAGCATGCGCGCGGTCTGCGAGCTCGCACTGCCGCAGCGACACCCCGAGCTCGCGGTCGGGCGCCGGGATCCCCAGCTCGGAGAAGAAGATCGCCGACAGCCGGTCGTCGAAGTGCTGGCCGGTGTGGACGAGGATCTCCTCGTGGGAGCGGCGCAGCAGCGGCGTGACCGCGGCCGCCTTGATGAACTGCGGCCGGTTGCCGATGACCGTGAGGGCTCTCACGCGCCGGCCAGGCGCTCGCGCACCCGCGCCATCACACGCTCGGCGGCGCGCTCGGTGACCGGCGAGGGCGCCGCGTACTCGTGATCGTCGACCGCCGCCACCGGATGGACCTCGCGGGTCGTCGAGGCGAGGAACACCTCGTCGGCCTCGTACAGCTGCTCGAGCGTGATCGAGCGCTCGCGCACGTCGCAGACGTCGATCACGATCGCGCGGGTGATCGAGGCGAGGATGTGCTCGGACAGCGGCGTGGTGCAGAGCTCGCCGTCGGTCACCCAGAAGATCGCGCGGGTCGGCGCCTCCAGCACGCGCCCGTGGGGGGTGACGAGCACCGCGTCGTCGAAGCCGGCCTCCCGGGCGAGGCGCGTGGCGAGCATGTTGGCCGCGTAGGACAGCGACTTGACCCCGTCGAGGATCCGGGTCGGGGCGTACGTCGTCGACAGCAGCCGGATCCGCTCGGGCGAGTCGAGCAGCCGCTCGGTGATGAGCACCCGGCGGCCGCCGCGGGTGACGATCATGCGCAGCAGCCGGTGGTCGTCGGCGTGATCGGGATCGGCGGACGCCTGCGCGAGCAGCCGGTGGGCGTCGGCGCGGACGGCCTCGGAGTCGACCTCCAGCCGCAGGTTGGCGCCGGTGCGCGCCATCCGCGCGAGGTGCTCGTCCATCGCGAACCCGACCCCGTCGTAGACGCGCACGACCTCGAAGGCGCCGTCGCCGCGCACGAACCCCTCGTCGGTGGCCGGGATCAGCGCCTCGGAGGCGAGCATGATCTCGCCGTCGAGGGAGGCGAGCGAGTGCGGGCCGCTCGGGCTCATCGCGACGCACCGGTGAGCGGCGGGGCACCGGGGTCGACCGCCCGCTCCCCCGACGCCCAGATCCCGGCGAGCCGCACGATCGTCGCCGCCGCGGCGGCCATCTCCTGCAGCGAGGCCCACTCGCGCGTCGAGTGGAACTCGTGGCCGCCGGTGAACAGGTTCGGCGTGGGCAGCCCGCGCTCGGTGAGAATCGACCCGTCGGTGCCCCCGCGGATCGGCTCGCGCACCGGCTCCAGCCCCTCGGCGCGGATCGCAGCCTCGCCGGCGGCGACGACGCCCGGCACGCGGTCGAGTGCCTCGCGCATGTTGCGATACTGCTCGCGGATCGTCACCTCGACCCGGGCGCGAGGCTCGCGCGCGGCGACCTCGCTCGGCGGTGCGCCGCAGCAGCTCGGCGTGCGAGCGCAGCCCCTCCGTCGTCGAAGTCGCGCAGGATGAACGAGACGCTCGCGCGGCCGGCCGAGCCGGTGACCTCGAACGGATGCAGGAAACCCTCGCGGCCGGACGTCGTCTCCGGCGTGAGCCGGTCGGCGGGGAGCGCGGCGACGATCTCGGCCACGATCCGCACCGCGTTGACGAGCTTGCCGGTGGCCGAGCCCGGGTGGATGTCGACGCCGGTCACCGTCACCGTCGCCTCGTCGGCGGAGAACGTCTCGTCCTGCAGCCCGCCGATCTCCGAGCCGTCCAGCGTGTAGGCGCAGTCGGCGCCGAACCGCTCGAGCGAACCCGGTGCCCGCCCTGGCCGACCTCCTCGTCGGGGGTGAAGGCGACGCGGATCGTCGGCCGCGGCAGCTCGGGATGGGCGGCGAGATAGGCGACGGCGGTGACGATCTCCGCGACGCCGGCCTTGTCGTCGGCGCCCAGCAACGTGTCGCCGCTGGAGGTGATCACGTCTTGGCCGGCCGCGCCGCGCAGCGCCTCCATGGCTCGGGGTCCAGGCGCGTCCCTCCCCTGGGCAGCTCGATCACTGCGCCGTCGTAGCCGCGGTGGACGATCGGCTCCACGCCCGCTCCCGGGGCGTCCGGGCTCGTGTCGATATGCGCGATCATGCCGATCACCGGGCCGGGCGGATCGGCGATCCCGATGGCGGGCAGCGTCGCCATCACGACGCCCTGGTCGTCGAGCTCGGCGTCCTCCAACCCCGCGTCGCGCAGCTCGGAGACGAGCATCCGCGCGAGCTTCAGCTGGTTGTCGGACGAGGGCACGCGATCGAACGCGTGCGCCCGGTCGGACTGGGTATCGACGCGGGCATAGCGCGTGAAGCGCTGCAGCAGGGCCTCGGCGAGCTCGGCGGCGAGCTCGGAGGTGAATGACGATCCATCCATGCGCCCCAGTGTGGCATGACGGGGGCCGGCGCCCTGGTTGGAGCTTCGCCAGGCGGGTAGCTGTTCAGCATGGACCTTGCACGCGCACGAGGAACCTCGAGCCGCCGGGCCGCCCCGGGCGGGCGGCGCTCGACGACCGGGCAGGGCCGGCTCTCCGGCCTCGCCGGCCGCGCCGCGACCGAGCTCGAGCGGATGCGCCCGTCGGCCCACCGCCGCTCCAAGCGCTCGCGCTCGGAGAGCGTGATCGAGCGGATCAAGCACCTCGTCTGACGGCCGGCGCCGCCGGCGCAACGGAAGTGCGAACCCTTGCGCTCAGGGCCTGTGCAATGGGTAGAACCTTCTGCGTCTGCGACGACCAAGGGAGGGTCGGCAATGGAGGAGGCCCCTGCGCCCATTGCGACCGTCAGCTCCGATGAGCTGTTCACACGCTGGTTCACACAGCGCGAGGTGCGCGCGCGCGATGCGCTGATCGAGCGCTTCCTGCCGCTCGCGCGCAAGCTCGCGCGCCGGTACTCGGGCTCGTCGGAGCCCTACGACGACCTCGTCCAGGTCGCGTCGCTGGGGCTGGTCAAGGCGGTCGAGCGGTTCGACCCGACGCGCGGCTTTCAGTTCACCTCGTTCGCGGTCCCGACGATCGTCGGCGAGCTGAAGCGCTACTTCCGCGACACCGCGTGGGCGCTGCACGTCGACCGCTCCGCGCAGGAGCGCGCCCGCCGGATCACCGACGCGCGGCGTGAGGTCGGCGTCCGCCATCGCCGCTCCCCGACGATCCCGAGCTCGCCGTGTACCTGGAGTGCAGCGAGGAGGAGGTGCTCGACGGCCTGCAGATCGCCGAGGCGTACGACACGGTCTCGCTCGACGCGCCCCGTGGCGGACGCCGGGGAGGCCGACCGGCGGCTCGACACGCTCGGCGACGAGGACGTGCGCCTGGAGCTCATCGACGAGCAGACGACCGTGTTCGCGGCCGCTCAGCAGCTGTGCGAGCGCGACCGGACGATCCTCTACCTGCGGTTCGGCGAGGATCTCACCCAGGCCGAGATCGCGGCGCTCGTCGGGGTCTCGCAGATGCAGGTCTCGCGGCTGCTGCGCAAATCGGTGCGAAGGCTGCAGGAGTCGTCGCGCCGGTGGGCGACCCGCCCGTCTGAGGGCGGGCGCGGACGGGGTCACGCGTCGGGGTCGCGCTCCGCGTCGCCCTCGCCGTAGCTGCCGCGCTCGGACTGCTCGTTCTCGTCGTAGAGCGCCGCGTCCTCGATGATCCGGCCGGCGGCGTGCTCGTCGCCGTGGGAGGCGTGCTCCTCCAGCTCATGCTCGGACAGCTCAAACCCCTCCGACTCGCCCTCGCCGCCCTCGATCACCGGGCGCTCGGCGTCGCTCAGCTCGCGCTCGTACTCGCCGGGCGGCTCGTCGGAGACACGCCCGCCGATCGCGCCGGCCTCGGCCGCCGCCTCCTTCTCCTGCTCGGCTTCGAACTCGCTGTCGCCCATCACGCGGCTCCTTCGTGGTCGGGGGTGGCCAGGAACATCGCGGCCATGTCCGCTCGGTCAGGCCGGCAGCTCGGCGCGGCGGTCATCCATCCGGCCCGACGTGCATGCGGACGGACGCGCCCTCGCCGTCGGAGCGCACCTCGACCAGGTCGCACACCTGGTTGATCAGCCACAGGCCGCGGCCGCCGGTGTCGGCCGGATCGGGGGTGTGCAGGCCGGCGAGCGGGTCGTCGATCGCGGTCGCGGTCGATACCTCGCCGATCACACCGTCGCCGTCGCGCCACACGCGCGCCGTGGCGGCGCCGTCCCCGTGCCGGACCGCGTTGCTCGCCGCCTCGTTGACCGCGAACACGAGATCCGCGCGGCGGGCGGGGTCCAGGCCGGCGAGCAGTGGGTCGGCGGCGAGCGCGTGGCGCAGCTGCCAGAGGTCGCCCTCGAACGCCAGCTCGGTGACCGGCGGCGCCGGCTCGGCCTGCGGCCAGCCCTTCCCGCGCGCGACCTCGACCGGATCGCCGTAGGTCATCGACGGGCGCGGGCCGACCTCGTCGATCAGATGCGGGTGGGTGAGCTCGGCGCCGGCCAGCACCTCGCCGTCGAGGTGCTCGGCGTCGTAGGGGCAGAGCACGCTCACGTCCCGGTCGGCGAGCGCGACGTTGAGCAGCGCCTCGTGGCGCAGGCACTCGCCCGCCTCGGCGTAGCTGCGGCTCGGCCACATCGGTTCGGAGACCACCGCGCGCCGGGCCGGGCTGGTCGCCGATCCAGTCGAGCAGCATCGGGATCAGCCGGGCCGGGTTCGGCCGACCTCGGCCATGTCGTGCACCTGCACCGCCGAGCCCGTCCCGTCGAGCGCGTCACCGAGCTGGGCCAGATGCGGGCCGGGCATCGCCACCAGGCACGGCTCGCCCGCGCGGCCGGCGTCGCGCACGAACTCCTCGAGCGTGATCCGGAGCTGTTCCGGGCGGTGATAGAGCAGTGCGGCGTGAACGAGGGTGCCGCCGCCTCGCATCGATGTCGTCATGGTGAGGTCATGGGCCGAAAATGGGCTACACGTGCTTCGTTACCAACCTCGACGCGTTCCAAACGGAAGGCAGCCCGGCCGACCGCCGCGGTGGTCGCCTCCGCCGCCATTCCGGCGCGCGAGCCGATAGGCTCGCATCCAGCGTGAACGCAGAGTTTCAAGTCGAAGTCCGCCGGGAGGGGTCGGCTGCGGTCATCGCGATCAGCGGCGAGCTGGATCTCGCCTCCGGTCCGCGCCTGGAGCAGGAGCTCGCGGCGCTCAACTCCGATATCACGCTCGTCGTCGTCGATCTGCGGCAGCTCGAGTTCATGGACTCGACCGGGCTGTCGATCATCGTCCGGGCCCATCAGCGCCTCGCCGAGCACGACTGCGAGCTCAGCCTGGTACGCGGCTCGCCGCAGGTCCAGCGCCTGCTCGACCTCACCGGCGTCGCCGAGCGGGTGCGCCTGGTCCAGGCGCCCGAAGAGCTGCTCAGCGGCCACGAGTGACCCCCCACCCTCCGACCCGAGCTGGGACTGATGGGCCCCACCGGACGCGGGAGCCGGCCGGGGTGACGGACGGCGGCCGCGCGGAGCTCGGTGCGCGGATCCTCTCCGGACAGGGCCCCGAGTTCGCCGACCTGTTGGAGACGCTCGGCGAGGCGGTCGTCGTGCGCGACCGCCAGGGCCGCGTCGTCTACGCCAACCGCGCGGCGCTCCGCAGCTTCAACCACCCGCGCGCGGCCGACCTGACCGGCGCGCCGCTGGGCGCGGTGTTCGACCGCTACCTCGTGTGCGACGAGCACGGTGAGCCGGTCTCCGCCGACGCGCTGGCGTCGGTGCGGCTGCTCGAGACCGGGGAGGGCAGCGAGCCGCTGCTGGTGCAGGCGATCGATCGCGAGACCGGGGAGGTGAGCTGGCGGCGGCTGTCCTCGAGCCCGCTGCGCGACGGGGAGGGCGAGGTGATCGCGACCGTGACCGTGATCGAGGATGTGACGGCGGTGAAGGCGGCCGAGGTGCACACCCGGATCCTCGCGGAGTCCGGACGGCAGCTGGCGGCCTCACTCGACTACGAGCAGACGCTTGAGAACGTCGCCCGCGTGGCGCTGCCGGGGTTGGCCGACTGGTGCCTGGTCGAGCTCGTCGAGGACTCCGTGCGCCGGAACGTCGTCGTCGCCCACATCGACCCGGGGATGCGCCGGCACGCGGCCCGGCTGCGCGAGCTCGAGGGACCCGCCCCGACCGCCGAGTCGGCGCTGCGGCGGGTCCTGGCCACGGGCGACTCCGAGCTGTTCCGCCAGATCTCGGACGAGCATCTGCGCCGGGTGGCGGTCTCGCCCGAGCAGCTCGAGGTCTACCGGCGCCTGCAGATCCGGTCGGCGATCGTGGCGCCGATGCGGGTCGGGGCGCGGATCATCGGGGCGATGTCGTTCTTCACCTCGACGTCCGGCCGGCGCTTCACCGACGACGACCGCGGCGTCGGCGAGCAGCTCGCCCGCCGCGCGGCGGTCGCGGTCGAGAACGCGCGCCTGTACACGATGCTCGCCGACGTCGCCGACACGTTGCAGAAGAGCCTGCTCCCCTCCCCCGTCCCCGAGGTGCCCGGCTGGGAGATCGGCGCCCTGTACCGGCCCGCGCCCGGCGCGGCGCGGATCGACGTCGGCGGCGACTTCTACGAGGTGTTCGACACCGCGGGCAACGCGTTCGCGACGATCGGCGACGTCACCGGCCATGGCGTGCGCGCGGCGACCGTCACCTCGCTGCTGCGCCACGGCGCGCGCTTCGCCAGCCATCTGGAGCCCGACCCGGCCGCGATCGTCCGGCGGCTGGACGAGGAGCTGCGGCGGCGCGGCGGACGGGATGATGGCGACGGCGCTGTGCGCGGCACTCCAGGACCACAGCGTGCTGCTGTGCTCCGCGGGCCATCCGCCCGCGCTGATCGTCGGCCGCGACGGCACGACGACCGAGGCGCCGAGCTCCGGCCCGCTGCTCGGCGCCTTCCCCGACAGCGCCTGGCACCAGCAGCGGGTCCCGGTCGCCGACGGGGTGACCGTGCTGCTGTACACCGACGGCGTCACCGAGACCGTCGGCGAGGGCGAGCGGTTCGGGGTCGAGCGGTTGCGCGGGTTCGTCGCCGAGCGGGGTGGCGAGGCCCCGCAGGCGCTGCTCGACGCGCTCGAGTCCGAGCTCGAGCGGTTCCGCGGCGCGGACGCGACCGACGACGTCGCCGCGCTCGCCCTGCGCCCCGCGCGGTTGAGCCGGCCGGCTACTGGCGGTGGTCGATGACGACCACGTCGACGAGCTCGCCGTCGGCCGTCTCGCGGATCCCGACCTCGTCGGCGAGCAGCACCAGCGGCGAGCTGATCCGGTCGCGCGCCGGGTCCGCGCCGGCCGCGCCGACCAGCGAGCTGCCGGCACCGGGCCGGAACGGCCCGAGCTCGATGGTGAGCCGCCGCTCGCCGGCCGACATCCGGACGAGCACGCGGTCGGTGGCCGCCGCCCGCGTGGCGTGCGCGGCGAGCGTGTCGGTGACCAGGTAGACGTCGGAGAAACGATCGAGCGAGAAGTGGGCGCCGGCCGCGAGCGTCCGCGCGAGCCGTCCGAGCACGCCGGAGAGCAGCGAGACCGGCGACAGCGACAGCTCGATCTCCCCGTCGGGCAGCGGCGCGAGCGGCAGCTCGGCGCCCGCGGCACCGGGGACCGCGAACAGCGGCCGCCCGTCACGCCTACCGTCGAACACCATCGTCACCTCGGTCCCGCCGCCCTCGCGCGCGGCGAAGCGAGCCTCGCGGGTGAGCGCCTCGATCACCGAGACGCCGATCCCGTGTGCGCCCTCGCCCTCGGCGGCGAGCTCGGCCGGGCCGACCCCCTCGTCGAGCACGGTGACCCGCAGCGCGTCGGGGTCGGCGTGGACGCGGACCTCCATCGGCCCGGGCTCGGAGCCGTACGCGTGCAGCACGACGTTGTTGCACGCCTCCGAGACCGACGTCTTGAGGTCGTCGAGCAGCTCGGCGTCCATCTCGAGCAGCTCCGCCAGGCCGCTCAACATCCCTCGCACGATCGTGAGGGTCTGGGGCCTTGAGCGCAGCGCCAGGGCGACGATCGGTCCTTCGGCAGCATTCATCGGCGCTCGACCATCTGCCCGACCGGGCCGTTCACCACACCGGCCGGGCCGACGGCCCCCGGTCAGCTCTCCGTCAGCTCACCCAGCCGCGCCACGGCGCGCCGCAGGATGCGAGAGATCTGCATCTGCGAAACCCCGATGCGCTCGGCGATCTGGGTCTGGGTGAGGTCGTCGACGAACCGCAGATGAAGGACCTGGCGCTCACGCTCGGAGAGGTGGCGGGCCGCCTCGCCGACCGTGACGCCGCTCGTCGGCGAGCAGCAGCTCGGGGTCCTCGGACCCGAACGTCTCCACGACGCTGCCGCTCTCGCCCTCGCCGTCGTCATGCGGCGCGTCGAGCGACGAGGCGTGGTGGGCGCGCGCGGTCTCCAGCGCGTCGAGCACGTCGCCGACATCGACCTCCAGGTACTGCGCGAGCTCCGGCACCGTCGGCGCGCGGCCAGTGCGGGTCGCCAGGCGCTGCTGGGCCTCCTCGACCTTGACCGCGAGCTCCTGCGCGCCACGCGGGACGTGCACCGCCCAGCCGAGGTCGCGGAAGTAGCGCTTGAGCTCGCCGAGGATCGTCGGCACCGCGAACGACGAGAACGCGGTCCCGCGCTGCAGGTCGTAGCGGTCGACGGCCTTGACCAGGCCGAGGCAGGCGACCTGGAGCAGGTCGTCAAACGGCTCACGGGCGCCGTTGTAGCGCCGTGCGAGCTTGCGCGCGAGCGGCAGGAACCGGCGGACCAGCTCATCGCGTGCAGCGTGATCGTCATGCTGCTGCCACCGCACGAACAGTTCCTCGTTCCGGGTGCGGCTTGTGGCCTGCCCACCGGCGTTCCGTCGCGACGTGGGGATGAGCGTTGAAGGAGTCATTGCGCGGTTTGTACCCCCACCGATGAAGCTCAATCAACATCGTCGAGGCGCCCGGGGCTAGCCTCGAACGGTGTCCGGCGCGCGCCTGCTGCCCGATCTGACCCCATTTCGGCGCAGCCGCGACCTGCGGCTCGTCGTCTCGGGAGAGCTGATCTCGAACCTCGGGGCACAGGCGGCGCTCGTCGCCCTGCCCTACCAGCTCTACCTCGTCACCCGCTCGGCGCTGCTCGTCGGGCTGCTCGGCGCGGTGGAGCTCGGACCGCTGATCGCGATGTCGCTGTTCGGCGGCGCGCTCGCCGATCGCATGGACCGCCGCCGGCTGCTGCTGATCGTGCAGATCGGCGTGGCCGCCTGTGCCGGCGGGCTGGCGGCGGTGTCGTTCGCCGGCCACCCGGCGCTGTGGACGCTGTACGTACTCGGCGGGCTGCTCGCCGGTTTCAACGCGCTCCAGAACACGGCCTTCTCGGCGATGATCCCCAACCTCGTTGCCGACCGGGCGCTGCTGGGGCCCGCGCTCGCCGCCGGCTACGGCCTGTCGTCGCTGACGATGGTGCTCGGCCCCGGCCTCGGCGGCGTCCTGATCGGCACCGCCGGACCCAAGGGCGCCTACCTGGTCGACGTCGCCGCCTGCGGCTGCATGGCGGCGTTCGTGCTCCGGATCGGCCCGCAGCCGCCGCACGCGGAGCCGGCGGCCGGCGAGTCGATCCCGCGCTCGATCGCGCAGGGGCTGCGCTACGTGCGCGGCAACCGCGCGCTGCTCGGCTCGTTCGCGATCGACCTGGTGGCGATGACCTTCGGCATGCCGCGCGCGCTGTTCGCGGTGTTGGCGGTGTCCGTCTACCACGCGGGCGCGGGCGGCACGGGCCTGCTCTACTCGGCGGTCGCGGTCGGCGCGACCGTGGCGGCGGTGCTGAGCGGCTGGATCAAGCACGCCCGCCGGCTGGGCGTGATCTGCATCTGGGCGGTGACCGCCTGGGGGGTGGCGATCACCGCCGCGGGGCTGATGGGCTCGATCTGGCTGGCGGCGCTGCTGCTGGCGGTGGCCGGCGGCGCGGACTCGGTGAGCGCGGTGTGCCGCTCGACGATCAACCAGACGGTCACCCCGGACGCGATGCGCGGCCGGATGTCGGCGGTGTTCGGGCTGGTGGTGACCGGCGGGCCGCGCCTGGGCGACATCGAGTCCGGCGGCGTGGCCGGGGCGATCGGCGGGGTGGGAGGGGCCCGAATCTCAGTCGTGTCCGGCGGGCTCGCCTGCCTTGCGGGGGTCGCGCTGATCGCGCTCGCCTGCCCGTCGCTGGTGCGCTTCGACATCGCGGACTGGCTCGAGGCCGCGCCCCAGCCCGCGGCGGTGGCGGCGGGATGATGCGGTCCCCCCCGCCCACCCCCGCCGCAGCGTCCTCGGCCTCGCGCGCGAGTTACTTCGGCGAGCGCTCGATGATCCGCCGGGTGACGGGCGAGCGGGCGGTGTCGTTCTCCGGCGGCCGCTCGCTGCTCATGCAGGCCGCCCATCCGCTCGCGGTGGCGGGCCTGCTCGCACACACCGATTCGCTCGAGGCCCCGTACGAGCGGCTCGCCCGCACCGCCCGGGTGCTCAACGCGATCACGTTCGGCTCACGCGCGGAGGCCGACCGTCTCACCGCGCGCGTGCGCGCGATGCACCGCCGCGTCCGCGGCGAGCTGCCGGAGACGGTCGGGCCGTATCCGGCGGGCACGCCGTATCGCGCCGACGACCCCGCGCTGCTGATGTGGATCCTCTACACGCTCGTCGACTCGGCCACGCTGTTCTACTCGGTGTACGTCGGCGGGCTCAGCCGCCTGCAGCGGCGGGCGCTGTGGGAGGACTACAAGGTCGTCGGCGAGCTGTTCGGCCTGCGGCCCGAGCAGATGCCCGACACGCTCGACGACCTGCGCGACTACGGGCGGACGATGCTGGCGGGCGAGGCTCTGTGCGTCGGCGACTGGGCGCGCCGCCGGGCCCGGGAGATCGTGCTGCAGCCGCCGGTGAGCGCCCGTATGCGGCCGGTGCTCGAGACCGTCAACTTCGTCACGATCGCGCTGCTGCCCGACGAGATCCGCCGCCAGTACGGCTTCTCACCGCTCGTGCCGGGGGTGGCCCGCAAGCTGCTCGTCCGCGGCGGGGCGGTGTACGTGCGGCGCGGCCTGCTGCCGCTCCTGCCCGATGCGGTCCGTCACGTGCCGTCGGCGCGGCGGCAGGTCACGCCGCCGCGGGCGCGCGCTCGCGGATGAGGTCGGAGGCCCGCTCGGCGATCATCACCGTGAGGAAGCGCGGGCGCTCGGCGGTGGCGAGCGTGCCGGTGTCGCTCACCGCGAACAGCGCGGCGACGACCGGGTGATCCTGGAGGTTGCAGCCGACGCCGGGCAGCTCGGGGCGCGGGGCGATCCTGGAGGATGCAGGTAGGCGTCGGCGGCGCTGAACCGGCGGCCGCCCGACTGCAGCAACTGGACAGCGAGACGCCGTCCTGCTCGGGGCCGTTGCAGTCGGGCGTGCAGGGGATGCCCGCGGCGGCGCTCGCCTCGAGGATCAGCCGGTCGATCGGGCGCGGCGAGCGCGGATCGGTCACCCGCAGCGGGCCGTCCGCGCCGTGCCACTCCGAGGCGCCGCGGGAGTTGGACTCCGCCCGGATGAACGCCGGCAACACGTCCTCCCACCCCCAGCCGGGCGCGCCCTGCGCCTCCCAGCCGGCGTAGTCGAGCGGCCGGCCGCGGACGTAGAGCATCGCGTTCATCGAGCTAGAGCCGCCGAGGCTCGGCCACGCGGGATGTAGAGCGAGCGGCGGTCGAGGTGCGGCTCGGGCTCGTCCAGTGGTCCCAGTCCAGCGCGGAGTGGAACTGCTTGCCGAACGCCGCCGGGATCTTGATGTTCGGCGAGCGGTCGCGGCCGCCGGCCTCGATCAGCAGCACCCGCGACCCCGGGTCCTCGCTCAGCCGGTTGGCGAGCACGCACCCGGCCGAGCCGGCGCCGACGATCACGTCGTCTTAGCCGGACACGCGCGGCTTGTGCCACCGGGTGGCGCGGGCGGCCGCCTAGGATCGACCGGCGTGGTGGTCCACACGTCCGAAGTCCCCACCCCGTTCTACCGGGTCTCCGTCAAGGCGCTCGTGTTCGACTCCGGCGGGCGGCTGCTGGTCGTGCAGGAGCCGGCCGGGCACTGGGAGCTGCCCGGCGGTGGCTGGGAGCACGGCGAGACGCTCGAGCAGTGCCTGGCCCGCGAGCTTCATGAGGAGCTCGGCGCCCGCCTGCGCTCGGTCGACGCCACCACCCAGCGCGCGTGGACGAGCCCTGGCGCCCAGCGCCGCTATCACCGGCTCAAGCTCACCGTCCACGCCACGCTCGACTCTCCGGCCATCACCCCCGGCGAGGAGATCCTCGCCGCCCGCTGGGTGACCGCGCCCGAGTTCGCCGCACTCAGGACGGCCGCCGGCGACGAGTCGCTGCGCGAGCACATCCTCGCTGCGTGGCCTGGGCGCGAGCCGGCCGCCTGAGCGCCGGCTCAGCCGCTCGACGGCGCGCCGGACGGCATCGGCGACACGATCCCCATCTCGCTCTCGGCGTTCCACGCCGGACCCCCGCTGGCGCCGCAAAGGCCGCATCAGACGCAAGCAACCGCGAGCTGGAGGGACGTGCAAAGGGGATGCGCTCAGTCGGGCAGCAGAGGCACCCCCTCCTCCGGCGGCCGGCCGACATGGATCCCGCGCCGCACCGCCGCCGAGCCGAAGCGGTCGTGGACGGCGTCGAGCGCCGCGTCCAGCCCACGCCCCCGGTCCAACGGCAGCGCGAGCTGCACCGCGCCGGCGTCGCAAAGGTTGGTGAGCGTCACCCCGACGAGCGTCAGCCCCCGTCGCGCGATCAGCTCCCCGGCCGCGGCGAGCAGCCGGCGTGCGACCGTGAGCAGCACCGCCGTCCGGGTCGTCGCCTCCGCGAGCGTCCGGGAGCGGGTCGCCCGCTCGTAGTCGGCGAAGCGCAACCGCAGCACGACCGTCCGGCACGCCCGCCCCGCGGTGCGCATCCGCCGGGCCGCGCGGTCCACCAGCGCGGCCAGCGCGATCCGCACCTCGGTGGGGTTACGCCCCGCCCGCCCGAGCGCGCGCTGCGCCCCGATCGAGCGCCTGCGAACCCGCGGGCGCACCGTGCGGGAGTCACGGCCGACCGCGAGCGCGTACACGTGGCGGCCCGTTCCGCGGCCGAGCAGGTCGACCGCACCCGGCTCGCCGAGCGCCGCCACCTGCGCGACCGTCGTGACCCCGGCGCCGTGCAGCTTGCCGGCGCTCACCTTCCCCACGCCCCACAGCGCCGTCACCGGCAGCGGGTGCAGGAACGCGAGCTCGCTCCCGGCGGGGACCACCAGCAGGCCGTCGGGCTTGGCCACGCCGCTGGCCACCTTGGCCAGGAACTTAGTGGAGGCGATCCCGATCGTGAGCGCCAGGCCGGCGAGCTCCCGCACCTCCCGTCGCAGCCGTGTGGCGACCTGCACCGGCGTGCCGCCGATGTGCTGCAGTCCGCGCGCGTCGATGAACGCCTCGTCGATCGACAGCGCCTCCACCAGCGGCGAGTTGCGCCGGAAGATCTCGAACACGACCTTGCTGGCGGCCGAGTACGCGCTGAAGCGCGGCGGCACGACGACCGCCTCCGGACACAGCTCCCGCGCGCGGGCGCCGCCCATCGCGGTGCGCACCCCGCACGCGCGCGCCTCGTAGCTGGCCGCGAGCACCACCCCGCCCCCGACGATCACCGGACGGCCTCGCAGCGGGGGGTCGTCGCGCTGCTCGACCGATGCGTAGAACGCGTCGAGGTCGGCGTGGAGGATCGTCGGTTCCGTCCGGAGCATGAGCGAACGTATGTTCCCATGAACGGCGGACGACATTCGGATCGACGACCGCCCCACGGACACGGCGGCGGGTGGCATGGCGAACGCAGTGGCCGGCGGGTGCGTTCGCCAGGCAGCACGCCCGGTCGCCCCCGCTTCGCGTGCCCGACCGCCGGGCACGGGGGCGGGACCACCCTGGGGGCGCGGATCGCGGGGCGTGGGGCCGGGTCTGTCACCAGCGTCGCGGTGAGCGCGACGCTGGTGACACATCCGCCTGCGATCCACGGCCGCGGACCATGGCGGCGCGGGCCCACCACGCCCACGGCAACCCCACCGCGGGCGGGCGCTGCTTGACGGCCGACGACCCGGTGCGCTACCCCACGACCCGCCCCGTGCCCCCTGACCACGACGACACGGTGAGCAGGGAGCGGCCCACCCGTGTCCGGGCGCGCGGATATGGGTATCAGCCGCCGGGTGATCGCGGAGGCGCCACACGGACTCGTCAACTGGTCGGGCAGCCATCGCTACGCGGCCGCCGCGCTGCACGCTCCGCGGACCATCGAGGAGCTGCGGGCGCTCGTCGCGGGCGCGCCCGGAACGCTGCAGGTGCTCGGCACGCGCCACACGTTCTCGGCGATCGGCGACGGGGACGCGCTGATCTCGCTCGATCGGCTGCCAGGCGGGCACGCGATCGAGATCGACACGACCGCACGCACGGCGACCGTCGGCCCGGCGGTGACCTACGCCGAGCTGGCGACCGCGCTCAACGCGCGCGGCCTCGCGCTCGCCAACATGGCCTCGCTGCCCCACATCTCGGTCGCCGGGGCGATCGCCACGGCCACCCATGGCTCGGGCACCGCCCTCGGCAACCTCGCCACCTCGGTCCGTGGCCTGGAGCTCGTGAGCGGCGAGGGCGAGCGGGTGACGCTCGACCACCGGGACCGGCGACTGGCGGGCGCGGCCGTCCACCTCGGCGCGCTCGGCGTGGTGACGGCGGTGACGCTCGCCGTGCAGCCGTACTACGAGCTGCGCCAGGACGTCTACCTGGGGCTCGACTGGGACGCGCTGGCCGAGCACTTCGACGCGGTGATGTCGGCCGGCCGCAGCGTGAGCGTGTTCCACGACTTCGGCGAGCGGGCGCGGGAGGTGTGGGTCAAGGGGAATCCCGATCGGGAGGCGCCGGCCGAGCTGTACGGGGCGCTGCCGGCGCACGCGGCGCACAACCCCGTCCCGGGCGGGCTGCCGGAGAACTGCACCGCGCAGCTCGGGTCGACCGGGCCGTGGTCGGAGCGGCTGCCGCACTTCCGCTCCGGGTTCACCCCCAGCTCCGGGCAGGAGATCCAGTCGGAATGGTTCGTCGCGCGCGAGCACGGCCTCGCCGCCATCGACGCGCTGCGCCCGCTCGGCGCCGAGATCCGCAAGGTGCTGCAGATCGCAGAGCTGCGGGTGATCGCGGCGGACGAGCTGTGGATGAGCCCCCAATACGGCCGCGAGTCCGCCGGGCTGCACTTCACCTGGCGCCTGGAGCCCGAGCCGGTCGCGCGCGTGTGCGCGGAGATCGAGCGGGCGCTCGCGCCGCTGTCGCCGCGACCGCATTGGGGCAAGCTGTTCTCCCCCGGGCGGGTCCCGTGGACGCCGCCGCGGCTCGCGGACTTTCTCGCGCTGCGCGCTCAGCTCGACCCGGCCGGGCGCTTCGCCAACCGCTGGCTGCACGAGCGCGTCCCGCACGTGGCCGGATGAGGTGGTCCACGCGGCCTCACCGGCGACGGGCATACGAATGCCTACAATCGTATGCTCAGTGACGTGGGGAGGACGAGGATGCATCGCGAAGGGACGGACGCCGGACGATGAGCGGGCTCGCCGACAAGCGGCTGTGGTTCCTCACCGGCAGCCAGCACCTGTACGGCGCCGAGACGCTCGCGCGGGTCGACGCGCAGTCGCGCGAGGTCGCGGCCGCGCTCGACGGGTCCGCCGCGATCCCGGTCGGAATCGTCCACCGCCCGGTGCTCACCACCGCCGCCGACATCCGGCAGGCCTGCGTCGAGGCGAGCGCCGACGCGCGCTGCATCGGCGTGATCGCCTGGATGCACACGTTCTCCCCGGCGAGGATGTGGATCCCCGGGCTCGGCTCGCTCACCAAGCCGCTGCTGCACCTGCACACGCAGTTCAACCGGACGCTGCCGTGGGCGGAGATCGACATGGACTTCATGAACCTCAACCAGTCCGCACACGGTGACCGCGAGTTCGGGTTCGTCCAGACGCGGCTGCGCATGCCCCGCAAGGTCGTCGTCGGCCACTGGTCGCAGACCGACGTGCAGGAGCGGATCGGCGGCTGGAGCCGGGCGGCGGCCGGCGCGGACGAGGCCCGCAACCTGCGGGTGATCCGCTTCGGCGACAACATGCGCGACGTCGCCGTCACCGAGGGCGACAAGGTCGAGGCCGAGCTGCGCTTCGGGATGACGGTCAACACGTACGGGGTGGTCGAGCTCGGCGAGACGGTCGCGGCGGTCGCCGGCTCCGGCGTCGACGCGCTGTGCGCGGAGTACGAGTCCGCCTACGCGGTCGCCGAGCCACTGCGGCGCGGCGGCGAGCGCCACCGGTCGCTGCGGGACGCGGCGCGCATCGAGCTCGGCATCCGCGCGTTCCTCGACGAGCGCGGCGCGACCGCCTTCACCGACACGTTCGAGGATCTCGGCCCGCTCACGCAGCTGCCGGGCATCGCCTCCCAGCGACTGATGGCCGACGGGTACGGGTTCGGCGGCGAGGGCGACTGGAAGACCGCGGCGCTCGTGCGGATCCTCAAGGTGATGGCCGAGGGGCTGCCGGGCGGCACGTCGTTCATGGAGGACTACACCTACGACTTCGCTCCCGCCGAGCCGACGCTGCTCGGCTCCCACATGCTCGAGATCTGCCCGTCGATCGCCGCGGGCACCGTCCGCTGCGAGATCCACCCGCTCTCCATCGGCAACCGCGAGGACCCGGTGCGTCTCGTGTTCACCGCCGCGCCCGGACCGGCGGTGGTGATCGGGATGCTCGACCTCGGCGAGCGCTTCCGGCTCGTCGCCAACACCATCGAGGTCGTCACCCCCGAGCACGACCTGCCCAGGCTGCCGGTCGCGCGCGCGCTGTGGCGTCCGGAGCCGAACCTGTCGACCGCGGCCGAGGCGTGGCTGCTGAGCGGCGGCCCCCACCACACCGCCTACACCGCCGCGCTCGGGATCGACGTGCTCACCGACCTCGCCGAGATCCTGGGGACCGAGCTGATCACGATCGACGCAAGCACCCGCATCGCGCAGCTCACCAAGGAGCTGCGCTGGAACATGGCCTACCACCACCTCGCCCGGGGACTGTGAACCGTGAGCGAGCGTCCGCGGCACGTCACGATGAAGGACGTCGCCGAGGTCGCGCAGGTCTCGCAGAGCACCGTCTCGCGGGTCCTGTCCGGGGCCCCGCCGGCGGTGCCGATCTCCGCGCGCACACGCGCGCGCGTGCTCGACACCGCGGCCCGGCTCAACTACCGCCCCAACCCGCTCGCGCGCGGCCTGCGCGGCGCGCCCACGATGCTGATCGGCGCGATCGTCCGTGACGTCACCGACCCGTTCTTCGCGGTCGCGATCGACGCGCTCTCCCGCCACGCCCGGCGCCGCGACTACAGCGTGGTGCTCGGCCACGCGCGCGAGCAGGCCGAGGAGGCGGTCGCGCTCGCGGCGGTGCTCGAGGCCCGCCAGTGCGACGCGATCGTGCTCCTCGGCGACGTGCGCGAGGAGCCGGGACTGCTCGCGGATCTCACCGCGGTCGCGGGCCCTGTGGTCGAGCTGTGGCGCGGCGCCGGCGACGGCCGCTTTCCGGCGATCTCGGTCGACAACGCGGGCGGCATGCGCGTGGCGCTGCGCCATCTGTCCGGGCTCGGTCACGAGCGGATCGCGTTCGTCGGCGACCCGGAGAAGGCCGACGTCGCGGAGCGGCTGCACGCCTACCGCGAGTGGGGCGAGGACGTCGTCACCGTCCGCAACACGCCCCAGGACGGGGCGGCCGCGCTCGACGTGCTGCTCGACCGGCCGAAGCCGCCGACGGCGGTCGCGGCGGCGACCGACGTGCTCGCGTTCGGGGTGCTGCACCGGGCCGCGGCGCGCGGGCTGCGGGTGCCCGACGACCTTTCGGTCACGGGCTTCGACGACATCCCGCTCGCCGCCACCGCCGTCCCGGCGCTCACCACGGTGCGCATGCCCGTCGACGCCATGGCCGAGGCGGCGGTGCAGCGCGCGATCGGCGAGACGGCCGAGACGCCCGCGTTCGAGACCGAGCTCGTCGTCAGGGCCTCCACCACCCGCGCGGGCGGCATCCCCGCCCCGGCCGCCGGGCGCTCGGCGCAAGACGGCCCATGAGCGACGCATACGTGATCGGCATCGACTTCGGGACGCTGTCCGGGCGGGCGCTCGTCGTCCGCGCCTCTGACGGAGAGGAGCTCGGCTCCGCGGTGCACGAGTACCGCCACGGTGTGATCGACGAGATGTTGCCGGTGGGCGGCGGGCGGCTCGGCACCGACTGGGCGCTGCAGAACCCCGAGGACTATCTCGACGTGCTCCGTCACGCCGTCCCGGCGGCGGTGCGGGCGGCCGGGGTCGACGCGCGCGAGATCGCCGGCGTCGGGATCGACTTCACCGCCTGCACGGTGCTGCCGACGCTCCGCGACGGGACGCCGCTGTGCCGCCTGGAGCGGTTCGCGCAGCGCCCCCACGCCTACGTCAAGCTGTGGAAGCACCACGCCGCCCAGCCGCAGGCCGACCGCATCACCGAGCTCGCCCACGAGCGCGGAGAGCCATGGATCGGGCGCTACGGGGGGCTGATCTCGTCGGAGTGGACGTTCGCGAAGGGGCTGCAGATCCTGGAGGAGGATCCGGACGTCTACGCGGCCGCGGAGCGCTTCATCGAGGCCGCGGACTGGATCGTCTGGCAGCTGTGCGGGGTCGAGACCCGCAACGCGTGCACCGCCGGCTACAAGGAGCTGCTGCAGGACGGCCGCTACCCCTCGCGCGAGTATCTGGCGGCGCTCAACCCCGGGTTCGCGGAGTTCGCGGAGTCCAAGCTCGCCCATCCGATCTCGCAGCTGGGCGACCGGGCCGGCCCTCTCACCGCCGAGGCGGCCGCGTGGACGGGCCTGCCGGAGGGGATCGCGGTCGCGGTCGGCAACGTCGACGCCCACGTCACCCCGCCTGCCGCGCAGGCGATCGAGCCGGGGATGCTCGTCGCGGTGATGGGCACCTCGACCTGCCATGTGATGAACGGCGAGCGGCTCGCCGACGCGCCCGGGATGTGCGGCGTCGTCAAGGACGGGATCACGAGCGGCTACTGGGGGTATGAGGCCGGGCAGAGTGCGGTCGGCGACATCTTCGGCTGGTTCGTCGAGCAGGGCGTGCCGCGCCGCTACCACGAGCGCGCCTCGGCGCGCGGGATCTCCGTGCACGAGCTGTTGTCCGAGGAGTCCGCGCGGCAGCCGGTCGGCGGCCACGGGCTGGTGGCGCTCGACTGGATGGGCGGCAACCGCTCGACGCTCGTCGACCACACCCTGAGCGGGGTGATCGTCGGGCTCACCCTCGCCAGCCGGCCCCCGGAGATCTATCGGGCGCTGCTGGAGTCGACCGCCTACGGCACGCGCGAGATCATCGAGAACTTCGAGCGCTCGGGCGTCCCGGTCACCGATCTCGTCGCCGCCGGCGGCCTGCTCCGCAACCCGGTGCTGATGCAGATCTACGCCGACGTGTGCCGGCGTCCGCTGAGCGTGCTCGAGTCCGATCAGGGCCCGGCGCTCGGCTCGGCGATCCACGGGGCCGTCGCCGCGGGCGTCCACCGCGACGTCGCGTCGGCGTCGGCGGCGATGGGCCGGCTGCGTCGCAGCGCCTACGTCCCCGACGCCGGCCGCGCGGCCGCCTACGATGAGCTCTACGCTGAGTACACGACGCTGTACGACTACTTCGGGCGTGGAACGAACGAGGTGATGCACCGGCTGCACGCGATCCGCGGCCGGGTGCGCGGAGGTGAATCAGGATGAGGAGAGTGCCCCCGTCGCTGCGCGACACGGTGTGGCGGTTGAGGCGCGAGGTCTGCGCACTGCATGGAGAGCTGGTCCGCTCCGGGCTCGTCGTCTGGACGGCGGGCAACGTGTCGGGGCGGGTCCCCGGCAAGGACCTGATGGTGATCAAGCCGAGCGGCGTCGCCTACGACGACCTCACCCCCGAGTCGATGGTCGTCTGCTCGCTCGACGGCAAGGTGATCGAGGGCGACTACGCGCCGTCGAGTGACACCGCCTCGCACGCCTTCGTCTACCGCGCGATGGAGGAGGTGCTGGGGTCGTGCACACGCACTCCACCTACGCCTCCGCGTGGGCCGCCCGCGGCGAGCCGATCCCGTGCGTGCTCACCGCGATGGGCGACGAGTTCGGGGGGCCGATCCCCGTCGGGCCGTTCGCGCTGATCGGAGGCGAGGAGATCGGCGAGGCGGTCGTGGACACCTTGCACGGCGTCCGCTCGCGGGCGGTGCTCATGCAGAACCACGGCGTGTTCGCCGTCGGCGACGACCCCCGCGAGGCGGTGAAGGCGGCGGTCATGTGCGAGGACGTCGCGCGCACTGTCCATATCGCCCGCCAGCTCGGCGAGCCGCTGCCGATCCCCTCCGAGGCGATCGACAAGCTCTACGACCGCTACCAGAACGTCTACGGCCAGCGCTGACGAGCGCGGCCTCGCGCCGCCCGGCGTCAGCGGGGGCGGATCAGCGGCTCGGTGTCGTCCTCGCCGTCGCCGGGGCGCCGCACGGCGGTCGGGTCCTCGTCGCCGCCGCGCTGCACGATGGTCGGGTCCTCGTCGCCACCGGGCCGCTGCACGGCAGTCGGATCCTCCCCGCCACCGGGCCGCTGCACGACGGTCGGGTCCTCGTCGCCGCCGGGCCTCTGCACGACGGTCGGATCCTCGGCGCCGCCGGACCGCTGCACGACGGTCGGGTCCTCGCCCCCGCGCAGGTCGGTGACGACCACCCCGGCGCGGTCGTCCCGCGCCCGATCGCCTTGCGCCCGGTCGTCCCGCGCCCGGTCGCCCTGCGCCCAATCGCCCTGCGCCCGGTCGCGTGCGGCGGCGCGCGACTGCCGGTGGCCACGCCCGCCGAGGGGCGAGTCCGGGGTCCCCCCCACGGCGCCGCCGCGCATCGGCGAGAACCCGGCGGCGGCGGTCGCGACGTCGGTCGGGTACGACGCCCGCGCGCGCCACAGGAACCAGGCTCCCGCGAACAGCGCGATCAGCATGACCAGGAAGCACACCTGCAGCCCCGGCCGGTGCCGGACGCGATCTTGCCGGTGTGGGTGCCGACCGGCGCCTGGTGGGGCTGGAAGCCGGCGATCAGCTCGGCCAACGCGCCGAACGCGACCGGCGCCAGGGCCTGCCGATCGAGCGCAGGAACGTGCGGGTCGACTCGGCCCGGCCCCACAGCCCCGAGGGCATGATGTCCAGGCGGGCGGCGTCGAGCGGCGGGTTGGCGGCCGCGATCAGCGCCGTCCCGAAGAAGCAGAACAACACCGAGGTCGACAGCGAGGGGCGAAGAATCCCGGGATCAAGATCAGTCCGGCGCCCGCGTTGCAGACGGCCGGAACCCGACGCGCGCCGACAGCCGGCCGTGCCGGGTGAGGACATCGCAGACCGGCCGGCGGCGAGCGTCCGACGATCGCGCCGATGACGAGCACGCCCAGCACGAGCGTCGCCTCGGCCTGGCCGGCGCGGAGCGGCCGAGCACGTAACAGGGTCGCGAAGTCTCCAGTCCCGCGAAGAAGAAGTACCGAGCGACGAGCTGACGATCAGCCACATGTTCGTCGGGATCGAGAGGATGTAGCGCACGGCATCGCGCAGCGACATCCGATCGGGGTCACGCTGCAGCACGAGCCGGGGGTCGGGCCGGTAGCCCTGGTCCTCGGCGAGCTGGTAGGCGAGGTCGGGCCGGCCGCCGGCGCCGGGCTCGGCGGACCTCGGTCGGCGTGGCCTCGGACGTGGTCGAGAGGTCGACACCCCGCGCTCCAGACGGTCGTGCCCGCCGCGCCGCTGCTCAGGGCGGGGCGCCACAGCGCGCGCGCGAGGAAGAAACCCGGGATCCCGACACCCAGAGAGGCCGCCACCGAACGCGCCGGCGACGTTGCCGACGACGAAGCCATCGGTGACGAGGATCTCGCCGGTGAGGATGTAGCCATACACACGGCCGCGCTCTTCGGAGGGGAGTAGTCGCCGGTGAGCGAGGCGATCGCCGGGCCCGCGGACGCGGAGACATGCCGAGCACGACGCGGGGAGCAGCAGCGTGCTGTAGGTGTCGCGCGAGCGCGCCGAGGATCGTGGCCACCGACCACAGCACGATCCAGAGCGAGAGCATCTGGATCCGCTTCAGCCGGGTCGACGCTCATCCCGACCGGGACGACCGAGACCGCCGCCACGATCAGCGTCACCGAGTTGAGCAGTCCGACTGGTGGTGTCGAGCTGCAGCGAGGACTCGCAGCTGCGGGGCGACCGCGCCGACGGTCGCGATCTGAGCACTCGACAGCGCGAGCACGCCGGCGAAGAGCACCACGACCCGGGTGCGGGCCGGCCCGCCGACGACGTGCACGACCCGCCCCTGGATACGCCGCCATACCCAGCGCAGCGCCCGCCTGATCGCCGCGACGACCGACCTCGACGTCTCCCGAGCACTCATCGCTGCCACACACTTTCGCAGGCGCGGGCCCCGGTTCTGGCCGGCGACGACGAGCGGCGGTCAGGCTATCCCGCAGAGTGAGTAGATGCTCACCGAGTGCGCCGGCGACCGCAGCGTGACCGGAGCGTCGAAGCGACCGAAGTCGATCCGGCCGCCGTCGACACCGTTCTCGAATGCGCACCG